>JAMPHH010000070.1 GCA_023663505.1 Muribaculum sp. | reverse complement strand
AGTAACCACAAGGATTACCGGTCATATATTGAATGTTCAGGTGTAAAACTCAGGATATCTGCCAATTAAAAGCTTCCCATTTTTTCTGCCAACAAATTCGTCAACAAATTCTCAGTCAACAAATCAAAAAAATGCTTGACAAATAAAAGAGAATGAAATACAATATACGTATCTTAAAATTCAAGTATTTTTCTATGGCGATTCCGCCGTTCTTCCACTTGGATTGACAGAAAAATAAAAGAGACGGAGGGGCGGACTTGCAGATGCTCCCCGCAGGGAGGTTATTTATGGGAAAATATGATGATGCTATGTATAGCTATCTCTCGGACAATGGGAGATTTGCGGATTTGTTTAACGGTGCAGTGTTTGACGGCGAGGAGGTGCTGCTGGCTGACGCACTTGAGGAAGGTGCAGGACGATATGTGCAGACAGAGGTAGAGTGCGGTCAAAGGATTGGTGCGGTTGCGCATCGAGGAAATGCCCTCGAAACGCAGAACCGCTACCGCGATATTAAGAAACATCTCAAGGAAGGTGGCAGCTTCTCCGTGGTGGCGATAGAGAACCAGAGCGATATCGACTATACAATGCCGTGGCGGATCATGCTCTATGACAGTTTGGAGTACGAACAGCAGATTCGAGAGATTGAGAATGGCAAGAGGCGCAAGCTCAATCGGAAGAAGAAAAGCATCAGCCGACAAGAGACAAGGTTTGGGCAAGAGGACAGGCTGCACCCCGCGTACACAATCTGTCTCTACCACGGCACGAAACATTGGGACGGACCAAAGAGTCTTGGAGACATGATGAAATTCGGGTCAAACAAGAAGCTGCGCAAGAAATTGTTTCATGATTATGGACTGAGTTTGGTGTGCGTTGAAGACCTTAAGGAGCTGTCCGTATTCCAGACAGACCTGCGCCTACTGTTTGCCGCCCTCGGCACCCGCAGGAACAAGGAAGCGATGAAGGCATTATATCAAAGCGAGGACTTTGTAAACGTACCTGCAGAAACGGCGAGGACAATAGCAATCATGACAGACAACACACAGATACTGAAGAAACTGGACGAACAGGGAGAGGAAGGAGAAGTCAATATGTGTCAGGCATGGGACGAGATTCAGCAGGAATGGCAAGAAGCGACAATCAAGGCGAAAGAGGACGGCAGGAAAGAAGGAATCAAAATTTTTATCCTCGATAATATAGAGGAAGGCAAATCAGGGGAGACGATTGTGGAAAAGCTCTGCAGAAGATTCGCGTTAGATATAGGAGCGGCTCAAGCATACTACAATACATATAGCACAAGTGTGTAGTACATTAGAAAATGGCAGCTACTGCTCATTTTGGGCAGGCACATGCATTAGTAAAGGCACATGGAAACAGTAACGGGTTATCCCGTAAAATGTAAACTATGTGCCTTTTTACGCCTACTGATATGTCTCTATCGAAGCCCCCCGCTTATCCAGTCTGAGTGTCACCGCCCCCGCATGGGGCGTGTCATAAATAGCCGTCCCCGATGACTCCAACCGCTCTAGCAATTCCTCATGGGGGTGCCCGTACCGATTATTTCTCCCACAGGAAATCACCGAAAGCCTTGGGCTGATTTGGCTCAGGACTTCCACGGGGGTGCTGTTCTTAGAGCCGTGGTGCGCCACCTTGAACACCGTCACATCACGAATTCCCCGCTCCTGCAATTCCGCAAGCAGCTCACGCTCCCCCTTCCCCTCCACGTCCCCCACAAGCAGCAAGGAGAGACGATTCACACCCTCCCGAAGCTCGATATAGAAGCACTCCGAGCCCTCGTTTCCGCCCGCTCCCCCGCCGTCCGACGCAGGGTGCAGGCACAAAAAAGTATCCTGAGAGCCAAAGCTGTCTCCCGCCCGTACAAAAGCCACGGGAACCCCACTCTGTTGACCAAATCGGTCATTGCTCGCTCTATTCCCGCCATCTACACCGCTCTCGCCATCTGCACTATTCCCGCCGTCTTCACCGCTCCCACCATCTGCACCGCCTGCCGCCGCAAGCAGTTCTCCAAATTCCTCCTCCCAAAGCCCTCTGTCGATCCCCGGGAGCACAAGCTGTCCGATCTCAATATGTTCCTCTCCGCTTAATTCCAGAAGCTCTATGATCCCATTCATGTGATCCGCGTCCCCATGAGAGACAAATATCGCGTCAATCTTTTGAATCCCATGATATTTCAAAAAGGGAATCAGAACCCTTTCCCCCACATGGCTTCGGCTGCTGCTCCCGCAGTCGAACAAATACACCTCCCCCGAGGAAAGCCGCACACAGATACAATCACCCTGTCCCACATCGAGAAATGTCACTGCGTCCCCCCGAAATGTTGACAACCCGAGCAGGACGACCGCTGCCGCAAGTATTATCCACTGTGCCACCTTGACGCCGACAATCACCGCCCTGCGCTTTTTATGCTTTTTCACAAGCCACACGCTCCATGCCACGATCCCCCACAACAGATAGAACAGCGCCACCTGCCAAAGCTGCGGGCGTCCCGGGTTCCACATTGGATCGGGCAACCTCTCAAACAGCCTGCACAATCCCTCATACCCCATGAGAATCACCACGTCCGCCGTCCCCACGATGCCAAGCCCCGGAATGCACATGGCAATCAGCCCCGTCACCATCAGAACGCTCATAAAAGGCAGTACCAATACATTCAGCAGTACGGAATACATCGGCACCTCATAGGAAAACCAAAGCTGTATCGGCAGTGTGGTCAATGTGATAGATACCCCTGCCAATATTCCCTGACGCAATCCCTCTGACAGCTTGTCCCGCGTCCTTGCCAGATGCTGCCGCCAGCCACTCTCCTCATACCGCCTTAGTTCCACGGGCTTCTCCCCTTGAGCCGACAATGCGGGCAAAAGCATACCCACACCCAGAATAGAGCCGAAGGAGAGCAGAAAGCCCATATGCTCCAACCACGGCGGGTGAATGCAGACCATCACTGCCCCCACCACGCCGAGGGCGGTGAGCATATCATAGGTTCTGCCCCACAGCCCCGCAAGCATTCGTATCAGATACATGCCAATCGCCCGACATACGGACACGCCAAGCCCCGTCATGATGCCGTACAGCACCAAGGTGCCCCCGCCGCACACCGCTGCAAACCAAGCGGGCACGCCCAGTCTTTTTAGCATTTTATAGAGTCCCATTCCCAGAATCGTGATATGAAGCCCCGATATGCTGAGGATATGTATGATTCCGTTTCTCCTGTACTGTTCTTTGACCTCCTCGTCCAAGCCCGATTTGTCCCCCAGAAGAATCGCCGTCATGACTGACGCCTCCTTCTCAGGAAAAATCTGATACAAACGCTCCTCCCAATACCTCTGAAGCCGATAGAGTGTCTCCCGAACCCCGGGAGCGCAGGACTCCTGCCATGTCACCTCAACCCTTCTAAGTCTCCCCGCATAGCCCAAGGAATGATAATAGCGGGCATAGTCAAACTCCCCCTGATTCGTCGCTCCCTCAAAGGCGTAAAAATTCCCCTCCACGATAACCTCCGCCCCCAGCGTAAGCTCCGCCGCCTCATACTCGCACAGCAGTTTATTTCCCACATGATTTAATTCTCTTTGAATGGAATGATTTTGACTTGAATTGTCCTGATTTGAATGATTCTGATTGGAACCGACGCCCCGCACCTTAATAATAAACGATGTCTCGTTCTTCTGGCAAACCTGCCCCGCCACCGTGACTCTCATGCCGTCAGGCGGCATATCCTCCGCAGCCTTGGGCAGCACAAAATACCAAAACGCCACCAAAGCCACCAGACAGGCAGCGCCGCAAAATAAAGGTCTACGCATACACGCTCCTCCTTTTTCGTATTTACTTTTTTCTTCGTTTATGTTCCGTACATTTTTCCTGTATGTTTTCTACTTATCCAATGTGGTCACATAGTCCAGATTCCTCTCGTACACGGAATTGCTAAAGCTCGCAGGAACCTCCCCGTTCACCAAGATCTGCACCTTATTCACATTGCTCAGCTCCGCCAACGAATTTACTATGGAATAGATAGATGTCTCCGTGGAGACATTGTTGACCACATTCAGGAAATTGGCGTCCAGATTGACATAGCAGATGCCGTCCTTCGTCATGACACTGATCACCTTGACCTCCGGATTAATGGAAGGATACAGTCCCTCCACCGCACCACTGGGACCCGCAATCAGCTCATCAAGCACAAAACGCTCCAACGGAACGTTGGTGGAATAATATTTCTCGCGGTACGCGCCAATCAATTTATCCCCCTCCATATTGGCAAAATACAGCTTCACGCGAGTGAGATCATAGGTGTTGATCTCATTGCCGTCATTGTCAATAAAAAGCTCCGTGTTCATCAGTCCCACCACGTCCCCCACATTGTCAAAAAGAGGATTGCCCTCCACCGTGATTCCCACATAGCGGACGGAAGGGAGCTGCGTGAACGTCCTCACGATAGCGGCGCGCACCAACACCTCCGTGGTAGCGGAAAGCTCCTGATAGGCAGCGCTCACGTCAATCGCAAGCTTCCCCCCCGAGAGCTCCATGGATAACACGTCAAAGCCCATGGAAAAGGGCGGTTTATATTCCAATTTGTACGGACGCGAGGAAAGGCAGGCAGTCAGCTCCTCCAACATGGCTTCCTCCTCGCTCGCCTGCATGACATAAGAATGACTCTCCACCTTCGTCTCGGAATTGTTCACCGTATAAATCTGGTATACATTGGCTTCCTCCGTCTCTGTCTCCGCACATGCAGTCAGTCCCGCGAGGAGCAGAATGCACCCTAACATCACAATAACCTTTCTCACATTGATCTCCATTCCCGCCGCGCCCCCATTCGAGCGCAGCCATATATCAAACCTCCACCGTTACAGCTCAGCCTTCCGCTGACTGCAACACCGAGGCACACGCAAGCTGCCCCTCTGCCTATGACACGATATAAATCAATGGAATCTTCACCACAAAGCTAGTGCCCTCGCCCTCCACACTGTCCACGGAGAGCGTGCCCCGATGCAGCAGCACCGCGCTCTTAGTGATTGCCAGACCCAGTCCCGTCCCGCCGATTTCCCGCGAATGGGACTTATCCACGCGATAAAAACGCTCGCAGATATGCGCCAACGACTCCTTGGGAATACCGATGCCAGAATCACTGACCTTAAAGGTAAAAAACTGATGGTCAGCGTCAAGCTCCACCTTGACCCAGCCGTGCTCCTTGTTGTATTTGATCGAGTTTTCCACAAGATTAGTCATGATCAGGGTCATCTTGACCTCGTCCACCTCCGCCACCACGGGGCGCATGCTCTCGAACACGACCTCCACGTCCTTTTTGCGCGCGATAGGGCGCAGACGTCTTAAGATCAGCTCCACCAGATCATTGATGTTCACTGACGCGATGCTCATATCCTGCACCTTTTTGTCCATCTTTACCAATGCAAGCAGATCCGTGATGATCCGATTCTCCCTGTCGATCTCGGACACGATATCCTCCAGAAACTCCCGATAGAGCTGTGCGGGAGCGTTCTGCTCCATCAGCAGAGAGTCCGCCAACACCTTGATAGAGGTCATGGGAGTCTTAAGCTCGTGGGACACATTTGCCACAAACTCCTGTCTCGACTCGTCCAACGCTCTCATTCGTCCCAACAATTGGTTGAACGCGTCCACGATATGCACTGTCTCTGCATAGTCGGGTACGGATATACTCTTGTCGCTGTATCCCGCATTGACATCTTGAATCGCCTGAGTAACGCGGTTAAATGGTCTCGTCATCACCACCGACAAAATGATCGCCAGTGTCACAACAGCCAATGCGAGAAGCGTCTCTATGATCAACACGCGTCGGTTTAACACCTCCATCATAGCCACGATACTGCCGTTGGAGATACTGGTGAGCATCACGCCCGCCACCACGCCGCCCTCGGAAGCGTTCGCCGTTGTATCCATGATCGGGGTGGTCATCTCGATATAGCCATGCTCAGGGTCATAGTGAGAGATATTTTCCCCCTGAAAACACTTGATGACCTCCTCCGAAATGATGATTTTGCCCTCGCTGATGCTGTAAGTGTCCTTCACCACCTTAAAATTCTTGTTGATGATCATCACGCGCCCCTCGTACAGATTGGAGAGCATCTCGAGCTCCGCGTCAACGACATCTCTGGAAGCCCGATAGGTCTGCTCCTCCGACAGATAATTCGCCATGTACGCATTGCTGATCAGGTGGTTTGCGACAATCTTAAGCTGATTCTGCACCGTGGCAATGCGATGCTCCACCGCGCGATCCTCGTAATTCTGCACGATGCCCACCCCCACAATGATGCCGGGCACGATCCCCGCCACCAGAACAATGGCGAATATCTGCAGACGCAGGCTTTTTATGGGCATCTTCTGCCGCACAAGTTCAATTAGTTTTCGTATCTTTTCCATCACACGCCCTGCAAATGTACCGCACGGTACACTAATCATTCATAAAATAATAGCCAACGCCCCATTTGGTGTGAACATACTTAGGCTCACTGGGACTCTCCTCAATCTTCTCGCGCAGCCGCCTGATATGTACGTCCACCGTGCGCACGTCCCCGGGATAATCCTCTCCCCAGACCAGACGCAGTAACGCTTCCCTGCCGTACACCTTGTTAGGATTGTTCATCAGAAGCTCCAATACCTCAAATTCCTTGGCAGTCAGGCTGATCTCCCGACCGTTGATGTAAACTCTCCTGCCCTCGCAGTCGAGCCGAACATCTCCTCTCTCCAAATAATTCCGTGTCTCCTTCGTGTTGGTCTTGGGCTCCACGCGCCGCATGATCGCCTTGATGCGCGCCTTGACCTCCAAGATGTTAAAGGGCTTGGTGATATAGTCGTCCGCACCGTATTCCAACCCGAGGATCTTGTCCATATCGTCCCCCTTGGCGGTGAGCATTATGATCGGCACACTGGAAAATTCGCGAATCTGCTGACAGACCTCAAATCCTGTCAGCTTGGGCAGCATCACGTCCAAAAGGATAATATCGTATTGATTGTTTCTGGCATACTCCAAGGCTTCCTCCCCGTCATAGGCACAATCCACCTTCAAATCGTCCTGCTCCAGACTGAAACGAATCCCTTTCACGATCAGCTTCTCATCGTCTACCACCAACACTCTTTTCTCCGCCATCTTACTCCCTCTCACATTCACAGTCTAACCAATCTCGGCTCGGATATCCCTACCTGACCACCACAAGGTCCTTGATCTGATTGTAGGCTCCCTCCTTGATGCCTGACACCTGCATGATATCCTCCACACACTCAAAAGCGCCATTCGCCTCCCGATATGCCACGATCGCCTTAGCCTTGGCTTCACCGATTCCCGGCAGCGTGCACAGAGTCTCCACTCCCGCGGTGTTAAGGTTTACCAAGCCCTCGCTCTCCTCCTGCTGCTGCGCGACCCATGCCACGCTCTCCTCCTTTGTGGGAAAATACAGCTGCACACCGTCCCGCAGCACCTCCGCCAGATTCACGGCGTCCTCCGCCGCGTCCTCCGCAAAGCCGCCCGCCGCCTCAAGCGCCGCCTGCGCGCGGCTCCCCTCGGGAAGCTCCACGACTCCCGGCGAGTTCACCGCCCCGCACACATGCACATAAATCATATTCTGAGCCGCCGTCCCCGACGCAGAATCAGCCGCCGAAGCTGCCGCCTGCGCCTGATTCGGGCTACCTGTCGAGGCTGAGACCTCCGCTTGTCCGCCCAAGTCCTCTCTCGGGGCTTGAATCTGCGAGTCCTCCGCGACCGTCTCCCCCAACGGAATGGCAAGCGCCCTGTCCCGCTCCCCGCAGCCCGCCCAAAAAGCACATAACAAGACCACGGCAGCCCCCAAGCACGCCCTGCGCCTAAGCGCTCTGCCCTCAATACCCGAAAACGTCCCTGACGCTCCACAATTCCTTTTCGTATTCTGTTCCATATTCCTCCCTTTCCGACTCGTCCCGCGAGTCCCATGAGAGAAGGAATTACCTTTTGTGATTCATTGCTGACAATACTAATTGTAAAATAAACGCTTGGGATTTACAAGATTCATTCGCAAATTTTTTAAATTTTAAGAAAATATATTAGTCTCAAAGTTTTTACTCATTTTAAGCAAAAACTATTGATAATTCAGAAGTTTTTGGGTATAATGATAAAGAGGGGGCAGAGTTATGATTGTCAGACCATATTACAC
Organism: Muribaculum sp.; assembly: GCA_023663505.1. GTDB lineage: Bacteria > Bacillota > Clostridia > Lachnospirales > Lachnospiraceae > Acetatifactor. Next base: position 7,441 of record JAMPHH010000070.1, on the reverse strand, counting down.
GGATATCCTGAAAACCTATCGCGATGTGCCACTGGTAAAAATACTGGCGGGTATCCGCCGCTGCGGTAAATCTACCATTTTAGAGATGCTCCGAGCCGATTTGATACAAAGCGGAGTTCCCTCTGACCATATTATCAGCATGTGTTATACCTCGGAGGATTTGGATAGCGGTATGAACGATAAGGATATGTACAATCATATTCGGTCAAAAATGACTGACAATGAACGTTACTATCTTTTGCTTGACGAAGTACAGGAAATTGAGAATTGGGAGAAAGCGGTCAACAGTCTGCTTGAAAATGCCGACACGGATATTTATGTCACAGGTTCCAATTCCAAACTGATGTCAAGTGAAATATCCACCTATCTGAGCGGTCGATATATCACAATTCCCGTGTTTCCTTTGTCCTTTGCCGAGTATCTGGAATTTAAGAAAGCAAACGGACATACCGCAAAAGAGCTGCTTACCGAGTATATACGCATGGGTGGGTTCCCCATTATCGCATTGGGCAGCTTTGATGAAAACGCCGCATATCAGATCGTGGAGGGCATTTATAATTCCGTTATTACCAACGATATCACAAAACGCCACAATATCAAGAGCTTTGACCTGTTCAACCGCGTTGTAAAATATATTATTGAGAATGTCGGCAAGACCTTTTCCGCCAATGCGATTGTGAAGTTCTTGAAAAATGAGGGACGTTCTCTTTCTGTTGAAGCAGTATATAACTATCTGGAATGGCTTGAAAAAGCCTTTGTAATCTACCGCTGTCAGCGATATGACATGCAGGGCAAGTCCGTGCTGAAAACACAGGAGAAATTCTATCTTGCCGACCCTTCCCTCAAATACTGCATCATGGGCTTTCATTCAAAGTCCGTTGCCGCGATGTTGGAAAATATCGTATACTTTGAGCTCCGTCGAAAGGGCTATGAGGTGTATATCGGGAAAAATGAAACGAAGGAAATTGACTTTGTGGCTGTACGGCGCGATGAACGTATCTATGTGCAGGTGTGCCGCAATCTGCCCGAAGAATCCGACCGCGAGCTCGCCAACCTGCTTGAAATACGGGACCATTACCCCAAGTATATAGTAACCCTTGACGAGCTTGCAGTCGGCAATATTAACGGCGTTAAAATCGTTCATTTAGCGGATTTTCTGTTGAGTGATAAGTATTAAAGAGTCTGTCTCATTTTGCTCTCGTTTTCCTTACTTCTGCCATTTCCCGTCTGTATAACGCCCCCCAAAAACCTGTCTGAACCCCTACATCATTAAACTCGTCGTATTTGAGAACATCTAAGCTCTTTAGCTCCGAGCTGTCAGCATACGACGCCTTGGACTTTTGGGGTTTTGCCGCATCTTCTTCATCACCCCAATCAAACTCCAAATAGTAGCCGCCTGTCCCGTCCTCATGGATAAATACTCCATTGCTTTTTACCTCGCCTCCGGTCAACTTACTCGACCATGGTATATCCCCGATTGACTGATACACCTTTTGCCTAAATGCACTATCCTTTTGCATTCTTAAGAGAGCTTTTCTTGAAATCACCACATTTCTCCCGCCATGCATATCATATTCCTTTAACATTGCGGTATCGTATATTTCTGCCCGTGTATCCGTTTTTGCGCAGCCATAATCTACAACCACCGTATTAATATTGAATTTTTCGTCCAGAAATTTCTTCATTTCTGCAATGCCGGTATCCTCGTTCACCCGCTGTAAGAGCTTCTCAAATTCGTCCCCACATTTTACTGCATTATTTGATGTATTTACAGCATGGTTGATTTGATTTATTCCCCCTATCTGCGCCAAAAATTGTGCAAATGATGGTCTGTTTCCTTTATCCACTATGGAATTGATATTGCCCTGTGCCGCAATACTGCTCATAAGTCCAAGTGACTGTATATCCATATCCTCATAGCCTCCTTTTCACTTAATCTGTCCATACAGATATATCGCTTCCCGTATACTCTGCTGATACATTTTGTCTAACTCCGCTTTTTCCAACTGCTCTTTTCTCTCTATTGCACGTTTCCTTGCCAAGCGCAGTCTCCGTTCCTGCTCTTTTAGCTCGTCCGTCTCGTCAGCTTTGCTTTCCCGCAGTCCGCTTCTGCGCGTTATCGTGATTTCCCCGCCGCTGCACGAAAACCTGTAATTCGAGACATTGCCCTCGTCATCAAGTGTAATGTTAAAGGAATCAATACTGCTCGGCACTGTATCCTGCTCTTTGATCAATGTAGATATTTTGTTCATGATATCTTGGGACAGCTCCGTATTATTTTGCAGCTTTTCCTCCAATGCAGGCGGGACGACGATTGCATATTTTCCCCTTGCTGCGTTTAGTCTTGCCTGCACGCCTGCGTCCAACATGGAAGGATTCGCTGATTTTGGCTTCCAGTCCAAGTCCGATTCACTTAAAGTATCTTCAAAAAACATCTCAAACGGATAGTCATTGCGCTGCCACAATGAAGAATTGATTCCTGAAGTGTCCAGTACATGATATTTCAAGGTGGGATATTGTTCCTTCAACAAATCCTCCAACTTGCCGCAAACCTGAAATTTGGGCGTAAGCACAAATTTCTTGCTTTCCCCTAAAACATCTTGAAAACCGACAACCTGTGTCCTGTTCACATACTGATATTCACCCGCTAAAGCATTGCTTATTCCCACGCCATATACACCACTTGTAGTCATTTCGTGCTCCTTTCCTGTAACAACACTGTTACGCTGAACTCATTTTTATTTACCTTAATGTCCACATCTCCCATGTATTTATCCACCTCACGCTTTACATTGGATAAGCCGATGCCATGTAGAGCCATCGCCTTCTCCCTTGCGGAAAGCCCTCCCTCCGTTGATGTCTCTCCTTTTGTGGAGAGCGGGAGCTTGGTCTTAGTGTCAAATGTCACCTCCCCCTCAAATGAATTTTTGACATTGATCAGATAAAACTTTTTCTTCTGCCTGCCGGAGATATAAATATATCTCTTGCCCTCCGTCATTTTCTCGCAGGCTTCAAGGGCATTTTGCAGAAGGTTGCTGATAATCACCCCTATGTCATACGCTTGATACCCCTCCGATTTGGGATAAGAAAATTCCGACTGAAACTCTATTCCCTGCTTCTTAGCGGCTTTCTGCTTGTCATTCACAATCACGTCCGTAACGGCATTCCCCGTCTTAATGGTAAGCTCAAAAGCATTCATGCCCTCGTCCATTTGGTCTATATATTTCTCTATATCCTCATAGCTGCCGTTTCTGACTAACCCCTTGATATTCGTCAAATGGTTGTTCATTTCATGCTTCATTCGGCGGATACCGTCATAGAACTGCTCCACCTCCTCCATTCGCTCCTGTATCGCATGAATCTGCTGCCGTTCCACAAAATACTTTTCCCTTTCCTCCTGTAAGTCTATCATTTTCCGACAGGACACTATGGTTAGCAAGATACCCGCATAGAACATGGCGGCAGCCACAGGCACAATCCAAAGCAATACGGGAAACTGTTCATAAAGCTGAAGTACCTTACCATCATTCACAATCAACAAAACCTGAAATATAATGTATACAAATAAAATCCCCGTCACAGGCGTCAAAAGCAGGCAGCACAGCTCCTTCAGATGCAGCTTCATTGACCTTTTCCTAAGCAGATATCCCGCAATGCACAATAGAATAAAAAGCAGGCTAATCTGCAACGCCACCTCAAAAGTAAAGCTCCATGCCGCATTGCGAAAAATAATCTCCGCGCTTTCCGCATTTTCCGCCCTACACTCAAGCTCCTTCCCTACCAAAAAGCTTACGCTCCTCATAATCAGCACGCTCAGGTTTTTAATACAGTAGAAAATCACTCCCAAGAACAGCGTAAGCTCCCTGTCCATCTCCAAAAATCGTGACACGGCTGCTAAAAGCACGAGCACAATCACCATACACAGCCAACCATAGATATCCATTGTCATATTTACAAAATACATCACCGTATAAATCGAAAACACTGCAAAAAGCTTTTTGAATCTGCTCTGCGCCCGTTCCCTCCGCCCTGTCATAAACGGATAGAAGAACCCCGCCATACAAAGCGCATATAAAAGAATTTCCACGCATACCGTGATATTCATAGCCAGACGATACTCCGCCTCACTCAACGTCTCTCCCTCCTATGTTACGGTTCGATTCCCTGCTGAACCGTTACCCTCTTACTGCATAAAGTGCAGATATGCTTTCACAAAATCCTCATACTTATATTTTGACAATGGCAGCCTGTCCCCGCTTGTAAGCGTGATTTCCGTCCTGCTGTACTCGTCCACATGTGAAAGGTTGACAAGATAGCCCTTGTGTATGCGGCAGAAATACCCCTGCAGCTCTTCCTCAAGCTCCCCGATTCGGGCGTAGTATTCCAGTCTGCGAAGACCGCCTTTCTGCCCGTCCATGATATAAAGCATTATTTTATGGCTCTGGCTTTCCATGTAGTAGATGTTTTCCAACGGTATGGTTTTGATTGCTCCCGCATACCGAATAACCAAGTTTTTCTTTCCCTGCTCAGCCTCGGATAAAAGCTTATCCCTCACCCGTCCGAAAACCTCCGCGAATTTCTGTCGATTCACGGGCTTCACCAAATATTGAAAAGCGTCCACGTCAAAGGCATCATAGACATAGCTTTCGTAGCCCGTGACAAAGATGATCACGGGCTGACGAACATGCCCCATGCTTCTGATGTGCCTTGCCAGCTCCATACCGTCCATGCCTGACGCGAAACCCTTTAACTCGATATCCAAGAACAGCAGCTCACACTCCGCTTTGCTTGACAGATATTCCTCAGCAGAAGCGTATTCCGCGATTTCACATTCCGTGTCCTGCTCTCTGATAAGCGAGGTAAGATAGCTTCTTATGTTCTTTTCATCATCACATACTGCAATCCTTATCATATGCCCTCCCTTGGCTCTCACTTAAAATATCGGAGCATATATATTTTTACCTAATGCCGATTGCGCGAAAACACGATTTGACAGCGCAACAGGACAAAAAAAGGACTGCTTATCCGCAATCCCTTTTTGGTGCTTTCATATTCCCTGCATTTTCACAGACGCTCCCTGCAATATCGCCGCACATATTCATAGATGTCCCCGCCCTTCAGACTCATGAAGCCGCCGCCATGCTTTTGGGAAAGCTCGTTCTCCACTCTTGCCAGAGCACTCTCAAAATCTCCCATGACAATATCGCAGAGCATGACATTCAAATGGTTGACGGGCTCATTCCCCTTCTCCAATTCTTTAAAGTCAGAAATGGTCTTTAGCTGTTCGCAGTATCCCGCAATCTTCCTATTTGCGTCCACAAAAGCCTGCTCCAGTACAGCTTCCGCATCATCTACCGCAGTTATCGGCGCCTTCCAATCATCAAGCCGAAAGCTGTATGGGACAAAAGCCGCATTCACATGAAAACTGAACGGCTGTTTATCCGCCTCCTCCTTCATTTCAAAAACCTCCCAAAACGCTTCGTCTATCGCAATGGGTCTTACACTAAGCGCCATACGGATATGGTCATGTGTATTGGATACATAAATCGTATACAGCCAGTCATCATGGACACAATAGGGCATTCCGCCGATTGATTTATAACCGTACCTTTTGCTGAGCGGCTTTAAAAGATCCTTCTCTATCGCCCTTTTCAGTTCACGCTTTATTCTCATTTCTTCTCTTGTCATGTTTACCGCCCCCTTGCCCCACCATGACATTATTATACACTGTTTGCGCTTAGCTGTCAGCCCCTATTCTGCAAATGGATCGACCTCCTCCCCATCAATACTGACCGCAAACATCAGGTTCGGTCCCGTTGCCATACCTGTTTTGCCAAGCTCGGCAATCACCTCTCCCTGCTCAACTACATCACCCACGGACGCCTTTACCTCCTTTAAAGCGCCATATTTCACCGTAATGCCGTCTCCCAAATCTATCGTCACATAATTGCCCCAAGCTGCGTCAAATGCCGTTTCCGTCACGATCCCGCCCGCAACCGCATAGATATCATCTCCTGATGCCCCTGCGATGTTCACATGATCAGAATAGCTTCCGTTTGCCTGTGTGCCATACCTTCCTGACACATTCCTGCTGACAGTCGGCCAACACCAGTCAGAACGAAACAGCTCACCTGTATCATATTGCTGTTCCTCTGCTTTTTCCCTTTCTCTCTCTGCCCTTTCCTCCATAGAGCTGACAGCTTGAGCCATGACCTCCTGTGTCTGCCCGATTTCAAAGTCGAAAGCACACGTCCAGTCCTGACCGAACGCAAAATCATTGTTCGTCAGAACAAAATAATACCAATCCTTTTCCTGCAGATTTTCCTCCATGGTCTCCACATCATAGCCCTCTGACAAATCAATGGAAACGATTCCCTGTGAATGAGGGGCTACGGCTTCGCCTGACATCTTGATTTTTCCGCTGTCGCCTTCCACCTCCCTGCCCGTGGACCACTGCATGACCTTTACTTTATTCTGTAACCTTAATTCCTTATCCGAATCATTAACAATAACGATTTCAAACCTTCCGTTCCCCTGATAGACCGAGGCAAAGCCTGCCATATCCCCGTTTAGGTCTGAGAATTTCGCATAGGCAAAAGCGCTTAACATTACAAAACACAATAGTCCTCCCGCCAAAAGCGTCAGCTTCCTTATTTGGTATCCGCCCGAATTTACGCCGGAGGTGATATCCACCCCCGCCTTTCTTTCCACAATGCTCTGTATGTTCTTTAGATTTTCGCTATTATATTTTTTCATTTTTCCGGTCCCCTTTCCATAATTTTCTTTAATTTCTGCTTTACATAATACAATCTGTTCTCCACCTGCTTCTTTGGCAGATTCAGCGCGGCTGCAATCTCCGTCGGCTTTTGTTCATAAAAGTAGCGCCTGATAAGTAACTCCTGTTCCTGCTCACTCAATTCGGCGATACAGGACAATAAAGCTTCCTTTTCCTCGTCTCCCGTCATGTCTTTTTCATATCCCATGTTTTCAAGAGCAATTTCTTCTATGGAGATTTCCCTGCTTTTCATAAGCTTACGGTATCGGTCAACTGCCTTTGACCTTGTAACCATGGAAAGCCATGAGGATAATTTCGCTTTATCGGGATCATACCTTTCAGGGTATTGCCACAGGTAGATAAACACATCTGCAATGCATTCCTCCACATCTTGGGCAGAAGCCGCATTTATCAAAACAGATGCCGCAAGCTTCCAAAGAAGCCTTGTGTATTTCCTTACAACAAATGCCAACATCTGCTCGTCGCGGGCTGCAATTGCCGCAATTATTTTTTTGTCATTCAATACAGCTACCTCTTTTCTCAAATAGTACACTGAACCGGCCGGTTATATATATTACGAATTGAAAAGGGCAAAACACTGACTTTTGGGGAAAATCGAGTAGGAGGTAGGCGATTATTTCGCCTACCGACCTCTCACACCACCGT
>JAMPHH010000006.1 GCA_023663505.1 Muribaculum sp. | reverse complement strand
AATTCCTTCCATTTCTCGCGATAATCAAATTGCCTCATTCAATGACCTCATTTATGCTTTAAATTGTTCATTATTTCCTATGATATAATTAAAATATATTACTTCTTATTCTTATTGTCAATTCATTTTTATCATTTTTTAAAATATGATAAAAATGAATTTCCTTTGATCAAATTAGATGGTCAAATTACATCAATATTTATAAAGGACAAACCGTCCTAATTCATTGCCTCTTATTTCTTTCCATCAAAATCAATCATATTGTTGACAACCAATATTCTCATTGCTGCCTTATATATGCTTTCATTGATTTTCAATTCTCTAAACGCCTGAGCACTTAACTGCAGTGGTTCTTCATGCTGAACATGACAAATGAATTTCTGAAAGAAATATACAGCCTCAGCTAAATAATTTATGTAATCCATTAATATTTAACCTTTCTGTGTTCGTATAATGTGCAATCTGGATTTGATTAAATCATCTAAGTCCCTTAATTGTTATCTTGTCAAATACCAGCTAAGTTCACGCATTATCACCTACCATTTTGAGTTCAGCATTCTTGCTAAGCATCATAATGTCCCATAAGGAACTTAACCGCGGCAATAATTGGCAGAAAACCCGATACATAGCCAAGCACCTGTGTCTCCGCCTCTGACTTTCCATCAAGTCTCGCGTATACCTTTATATAGCATGTACCTAAACAGATCACCCGCATGGCGATATTTAATATGGTTCCCACTCCCGGGACAAGTGAAACAACATAGGCAAATAACCACCAGAGCCTAAAAGATGCCGTCGAGACGCTGACCGTGCTAAAGAAAACAACATTCTCCTCACCGTCCATCGCCGCCTCTGCAAGCGCCCAGTAATTTGCAAGGGGAATCCAAGCCATCCACGGTCTGGCATACCCTAACGCCTTGAGCGCCTTTGAGTGTGAAATTCCACAAAGCACATAAAATATCCCCATAAACAGAATCGAAAAAAACAAAATCCCCAAAACCAGTTCATGAAATGCCATCGACCTATTCATCTTCCCTCCCAAGCTTGATCCAAAATCATTGCTTCATATTTCGCACATATTGCAGTGTCAAAAAATCGGGTCAAACTGTATTTACACGCTCAACCCGATTTTCTTATTCCTCATCATACAATAGGACAATCGCAAAGTCATAAATAACATTGCAGATATTGACCCTCGCAATCTCCATTGACCTAACCTTCATAACGTCCCATAAGGAACTTAACCACGGCAATAATCGGCAGAAAGCCCGATACATAGCCAAGCACCTGTGTCTCCGCCTCTGATTTTCCATCCAGTCTCGCGTATACCTTTATATAACAGGTGCCTAAACAGATCACCCGCATGGCGAGATTTAATATGGCTCCCACTCCCGGGACAATCGAAACAGCATACGAAATTAACCACCAAAGCTTAAACACCATTGCCGGTATGCTAATCGAATCAAATAATTTCATCTCCTCCTCACCGTCCAGTGCCACCTCTGCAAGCGCCCAACAATTTGCAAGGGGAATCCATGCCATCCACGGTTTGTCATACCCTAACGCCTTGAGCGCCTTTGAGTGTGAAATTCCATAAATCACATAGAATACCCCCATAAACAGGAGCACAAAAATAATAATCCCCCAAAGCATTCCCATCATTGCCATTGACTCTCTCATCGCTTTCCCTCCTAAGCTTGATCCAAAATTATTGTTTCATATTTCGCACATATTGCAGTGTCAAAAAATCGGGTCAAACTGTATTTACATGCTCAACCCGATTTCTCTTATTTCCCATCATACAAATCTCTCCATCACACTGTCTACCTTCTGCGGGTCGCAGAAAAGCTTTAAAATCCACCCCGCAATATGAACGCAGGCGCGATGAAAATAAATAAACATGAATATAAAAGCAATGCCGAACAAAATTCCCGTCCACAGCCTTCGCAGGTTATTGCTTTCATATGCGGTCAGTCTCTGTACAAATCCGTCCACAATCAGCGGAAGCATCATCAGACATGCAATCCAAAAGTCTAAGCAGCCATAACAAATCGCAGCGAAGACACCGATAAACATACCAACCAATTCTCCCGTACAGCGCGCGCAGATTGGAAACTGCCTGCCGCGAAAATAGAAGGAACGATCCGGCCTTGCATGGCATCCGAAGAAAATCCGCAAAAATGTACCGACGCGATTAAACAAGAATTGCTCCTGCTGCCGCTACCCCTAATAACCCAATTAAAACAAAGTAAATAATATAGAAAACTACACTCAACCCAACCGATACAAGTGCGCCGATTCCCGCTGCCTTAGCGGTCTTAGGCTTTGAATCCTTCCACACAAGGAATAAAACCAAGCCCACAATAGGAATACAGCAGCCCAGTAATCCCCATAAAAATCCACCGTTGTCAACTACATTGTTATTCTCGTCCATTTTATCTCCCTTTCCTCATTTTGTCAGCATTCGAGAATTGCCTCCAATTAAGATGTTTTTAGTATTTTTTTAAGATTAGCGCATTAATCCTTTTTGATACTATCAAATAACTCAACATATGTCAACATTTTTTTCAAGCCCCGCCAAGGTTTACATCATATAAAATCAATAGTTATTTCACATTTTTATGCCTATTTTTGAAATTTGGTCATTACGAATTTAATGTCTACAAAAATATACAAAAAACACCCTTACGATGCTTTCGGAGCATCTTACCCCTATACTTTAACATTTTTTCTCATAATGTAAAATACTTATTATGATGCCCTTCATAAAAGGGCTGCCGTTCGGACGGTTCACACCGCTCAAACGACAGCCCTCTTTACCTAAAAGCTTTTTATCTACATTAACAAAGTCAACTGCGTTGACTTGGCTCATTACTCACCGGAGTCAGCCTTCCGTATCGCCTGTATTCCCCGTGGTCTCGGTGGTTCCAGTATTGCCGCCTGCTGCGGTGGTCGCGCCTATACCGGGCAAAACGGTTGTGTCATCACCCGCGCCGCTTCCCGCACCGCACCATGAGGTACAAGGAACGGTACAGCTCTCCTTATACTGCTCCTCACAGAGCGGAGGTCCCAGCTCCAAGGGCTTGATTGCCAGATTCAGCAGGTCTCCCGCGACAAAGCGCAGACAGCTGCTGTTATCAGGCGGAATCAGGCTTCCCTTCGGCGTGTTGATCTTTCCCGCGCTCTCCACATTGTAGCCCGCAAAGTACAGGCTTTGTAACACGAGCGTCAGTCCGACCGTGATCGTATCGTCATCTGTGTCCAAGCCCAGAACCTTTGCCATAGCATAGAGGTTCAAGCCCTGTCTGATATAATTATTGCTTCCCAGAAAACCAACATAATTGATATTCGGGGTCGGAGCCGCTCCGGCAGCCCCCGCTTCATAGCTGATTCCATACGGGGCAAAGATCTCCAGCTCCACGGAGGTCGGATTGGTATCCTCGTCATAGGTCGCATCTGTCGTCGCAGGCGGCAGATAGACAGCCGTGGGATAAAGCGTGGTCAACAGTCGGCAGTTTTCGTCATAAAGGTTGACGGCAAACTCAACCGACAGATTGGACAGGGTGACAACATAGCAGTTCGGCCTGCCCGTAATCGTCTCAATCACAACATTTCCATCACCATAGGTATAACTGGTATTCAGCACACGTGCTGTTGCCGACGTCGCGGTCGGATAGGTTGTTGAAATATCTGTACCCAGCGCAAAGGACGTGCAGAGATTGATTCCGATTTCATCATAGATCAGCGGTGCCATAAGGCTTAATACCTTAGGCGACTCACAAATTGGATTAGCACATACATCTATGCAGCTATTGCCCTGCATATTCTGCACCACATTGCTGACAACCCTTGCCTTGCAGCCGCATTTTCCGGATTTACATTTCGCCATAAGACATTTCCCCTTCTGTTAATTATTTTACCTTATAATATGTCATTTTTTCTTATAACGTGCCATATGATTATATGAAAAACAAATATTATGCAGGGTGTCGGTCAACGCCACCGGCTGCTATCAATGGGGCTTCCTATGGGAAATGTATATGCGGTTGACGCGCAGAAAAATCTGATCATATACAGCACAGGCAACTATATCTGCTTAAGAACCTCCGTCGGGGAGAATCTGACCAGACCTATCGTTCTTTGCAGCGATTATTCCTCTGACCTTTCCGATATTGTTTACAATAACACCATCTACTACGTTTACCAGAACATGAATCAGGACATCATACTCCGAAGCGTGATGGAGCGAGACAATTTATATAAAATAAACAGCCGCAGCACACCCGACTGCTTTTATCCGCAAATCGCAGCGATAAAGAACACGCTGATCTTATTCTATTTTGTCAAAAATCCCGTGGACAACAGCTATTGCCTGAAATCTCTCCTTCCGTTTCAGCCACAGCATAAGCTTGTGCTGTCAGGAGCCCTTTTCTCCCCTGATGCGGCGTCCTCCGTGCTTGGCGAGGCAGTCTTTCCCTCGCTTCCCACACTGCGCATATTATCCTTGGGTGCGTCACTGCTCGTCCACCTGTCTCTTGACACAGGGGAATATGTATTCTCCATCAATGAGTCGCTCCAATGCGACAGGCTGTTATCAGAATCCTCCGCCCCCATCAGGGAGCTTGCGCGATACAGGGAAGAAAGCCGCCAAAGTCGAGAGCTTCTTGCAGAGGCACAAACGGAATCGGACAAAACCAAAGCGCTTCTTGCAGAGGTGCAAAGCGAACTGGACAAAAATAATGCGCTTCTCACTGAGGCGCAAGACGAACTGGAGAAAAAGAATGCGCTTCTCATCGAAGCGCATGGTCAAGTCGCAAAATTACAGTCGGAGCTCTCAAACCGCGACCGTTTAATACAAAGTATCCAAAAGCAATATGAGGAGCTTATGGACACCGCCACCAAGTACAAGGAGGAAGCCACCAAATGGTATCACAAATTTTATAATAGAGGTTGATCGGAGAAAGCCTTCACGCCCCAATCCAGAAGCCACGCAAGCCCCGCCGCCGTCCTTCCGTCTGTGTCCGTAAAGTGTCCGCCGTGATTTAATCGGAATACGGTGTCGATACCCGCCTTTGAATAGAAGTCGCTGATTGCTTCCGTGTTGTCCTGTACTGTTTTGAGATACGGATTCCTCGTCCTGCATTCCTTGTCCCCAAGCGAGAAATATATCGCCTCGGGTCTGCGCGCCATCTCATGCTCCAAGACATATTCCCTAAAATTCGGGAACCACAGGGAGCCGGACATACTTCCGATGCGCGAGAAAATATTCGTCCGATAAAGAGCATAGACCGCAAACAGCCCTGCCAGAGAATAGCCCGCAAGCCCTCTCCAAGCAGGCTTCCCCGATACGAACCTCTCAGCCATCGGAACAATCTCATTCACCAAGAGCTCCAAATATGCGTCCGCACCGCCCGTACAGGGCGTGTCGTCCCTTGATATCGGCGGAATATCCCACGGAGCCATATCATGATTCCACGCAAGCCTGCTGATTACCACAAGCGTGAAATCCGCACAGCCCGCGTTCTGCAATAACTGATATAGCTGATCTCCCTCCTCCGAGAAGCAATTCAAATATATCATCGGCATGTCGGGAGCTGCGCTCGGATAGACTGAAATGCTTTTACCGTCCGTCATAAATTGTTGTTTCACCACCATCTCAGCCCTTGGGGTATCTCCTCTCCGCCTTCAGCTCCTCGTAAAGCAGCTTATAATTCTCATATCTCATTCGGGAAATGCTCCCCTCCTCCACGGCGTCCTTGACGCCGCATATAGGCTCGCTCACATGGGCGCAGCCCGCAAACCTGCAAAACATCTCATGGGCGGCGAACTCCGGATAGAATCCTGCAAGCTCCTCCTTGGTGAGTCCAAAGAGCCCTAGCGAGCTAAACCCGGGCGTGTCTAAGATATAGGTATTCTCCGCCACGGCAATCAGCTCCGCATGGCGGGTGGTGTGTTTGCCCCTGTCTATCTTTGCGCTGATGCTGCCTGTCTGCATATGGGTATTGTCCTGAAAACAATTGACCAGAGAGGACTTGCCCACACCACTGGGTCCCGCCACCGTGGTTGTCTTGCCCATAAGCAGACCTTTAAGCTCGTCCACCCCCTGACCGCTGTCCGCGCTGACCAATAATGTGCGATAACCACAGCGCTCATAAATCTCCCTGTATGTCTCTCCCTGCCCGTCCTCGTCGATATCCAATTTATTAAAGCAGATGACACAGGGAAGCCCCTGCTGCCCCATCATGACCAGAAACCTGTCCAAGAGATTAAAATTCGGCTGTGGCTTGACTATGGCAAATATCACCAACGCCTGATCCACATTTGCCACTGCCGGACGGATCAGCTCACTCTGTCTGGGCAGGATCTCTGTGATATTCCCCAGAGCATTCTCCTCGTCCAACACGTCGATCCTTACATTATCGCCCACCAAGGGCTTCCTGTGATCCTTGCGAAACACTCCCTTAGCCTTGCACTCATATACCCTTCCGACTCCCTCCGATACAGCGTGAACATAATAAAAGCCGGCAATTCCTTTGACAATCTTCCCCTGCATATTTTATTCCTGCACAAACTCTATTCTTCGCGTAAAGCTCTTTTCCTCCGAGCTTCCCGCCGTTCCGACAGACTCCCCTGTATTCGGGTCTGTGGTGGTGCTTCCGGCGGTGGTCACCGTATAGGTGAGGGTCAGTGTTCCGCCCGACGAGCTGATCCCGTAATAATTCGTTGCATAGGGGAACATGGAGGTCTTCGTGTTCAAGAGCATTCGCCCGTCATCGGCCACCAGACGCAGCCCTACCTCCGTACCCGCCACATAATCCGGAGCCTCCTCCCTTGTGGGGGCAACAATATTGGCAGTACACTTATAGGTCGCCGCCTCCGGTCCCTGACTCACCTTGATATCCAGCGCGGTGCCCTCGTCCACAAAGCTTCCCTCGGAATAGCTCTGATAACAGATCAAGCCCTCCTCAACCTCTGTGCTATACACATAGGAGACACTGCCAATCGACAAGCCTGCCTCGATCGCTTGGAAGGTTCCGTCCTCCTCCGTGAGCCCTACGAGCTTTGGCACCTGAATCTTCTTCTCCTCTTTTCCAAGACTCACCGTGACCGTGATCACGCTGCCCGCAGGCGCTTTCGTGCCGCCCACGGGAGACTGGGAGATCACCTTCCCCGACTCCACCGTATCCGAATACGCCTCCACCTTATTGACCATAAAACCAAGCCCCGTCAGTCGGTTGGTCGCTTCCTCCAACGTATAGCCTGTCACCTCCCAGACCTCCACGCCCTGGAGACCCGCGCTCACCGTCAGCGTCACGATGCTTCCCACTTCAACGTCCGTTCTCGCCTCCACATTGGACCTGATCACCACGCCCTCGTCAATCGTATCCGACTCCTCATATTCCACCGTGCTGAAGATTCCCATACTGTTCAAAGTATTCCGCGCATCCTCAAGACTCATGCCTGTCACGCTCGGCATGGGCACGGTCTCCACTGACTCGCTGCTCTCGTCGGACAAAATAGGTCCCTCCGACCCATTGGGCAGATTCCCCCCGAATAGCTTGATCGCCAGAATAATAATGATAATGATGATAATGATTCCCGCCACCACCGCCAAAATAGTGGTGATACGCTCCATCTTGGGGTCGTAATCATAATCCTCCCCATCGTCATATTCCCCGTCATCATCGTACACCGCCTCTGTGTCCGAGCGCAGGCGCATGGAATCCTCTCTGGACACATACTCGTCATTATACATGGAACGATTCTTAATCTGCTCCATATCCCCCTCGTTGATGACACGGGTCCCCCCATCCATATCGGGGTCGGAGAAAACCACAAAATTCTCGTCCGGATTCATAAGTGACTGCTTCAGGTCCGCAATCAGCTCTCCCATGCTCTGATAACGTCTGTCGGGAGATTTCTGACAACACTTTAGAACAATTGCCTCAACACTGGCGGGAATCTCCGGCACATACTCCTTAGGGGAGGGCAGCTCCTCCTGAATATGCTTGATCGCAATGGCAACCGTTGTCTCACCGTTGAAGGGCACTCGCCCCGTAAGCATCTCAAACATCGTCACACCTAGGGAATAAATATCACTTTTCTCATCGCTGTATCCCCCTCTTGCCTGCTCCGGAGAGGTATAGTGAACAGACCCCATCACATTGGAGGTAATGGTGTTGCTGGTAGCAGCCTTGGCGATGCCAAAGTCAGTCACCTTCACCTTGCCGTCCTTGGAGATAATGATGTTCTGGGGCTTGATATCCCTGTGAATGATATGGTTATTGTGCGCAGCTTCAATACCCATACTTACCTGAATGGCGATGCTCACTACCTCTTTATAGGAAAGTCTGGCCTTTTTCTCAATATATTTTTTGAGGGTAATGCCCTCCACAAGCTCCATCACGATATAGTGGATTCCGTTCTCCTCACCCACGTCATACACATTTACAATATTGGGGTGGGCGAGTCCTGCCGCCGCCTGAGCCTCCGTGCGAAACTTTGACACAAAGTTCGCGTTCTCGGAAAACTCCTGCTTCAACACCTTCACCGCCACGAAACGATTCAGTTTATGGCATTTTGCCTTATATACATCTGACATGCCGCCGGTGCCGATCTTTTCCAGAATCTCATACCGATCGCCGAGCATCATCCCTATTTTTATCATACTTGATTTCCTTTTCTAATTAGAGTCATGGTTAATCCTGCTCGATCAAAACCACAGAAATATTATCCCTGCCGCCGTTTGCGTTGGCTGCCTCCACAAGCGCCTGTGTTTTCTCCACAATATCCCTCGCGCCGCCAACTATCATGCGGATTTCTTCGTCCTCCAACATATTCGTCAGACCATCTGTGCACATGAGCACCAGATCGCCCTCCTTTAATTCCACCGTAAAATAATCCGGCTCCACCTCGTCGATAGCCCCCACCGCTCTGGTGATGATGTTCTTGTCGGGGTGGACTCTTGCCTCCGCCTTAGAGATTGTGCCCGCGCGCACCATTTCCTCCACCTGAGAATGATCTCTGGTAATCTGCCTTATCTCTTTGTTCACAATATAGAGCCGACTGTCCCCCACATTGGCCACCCGAAGACCGTCATCAGTGCAGACTGCCGCCACCACCGTGGTTCCCATGCCCTCCATGCGGGGCGACTCGGCTGCCTTCCTGCGAATCAGCGTATTTGCCGAGGCGATCGCCCTTCCCAAGAGCTTTATCGTGTCAGTCTCGTCCGATTCCGCAATCTCCTGAACCATGGTCTCCACTGTCAGCTTGGAGGCATACTCCCCCGCATTGTGTCCACCCATGCCGTCTGCCACGATAAACAGGTTGGGCAGGTTGCCCACGGGCTCCTCCGAGGTGTATACATAGTCCTGATTTATTTTTCTCTTTCTACCGATATCGGTAATGGAAAACGTCTTGAGCACGTTTTATCCCTCCTGAATGGGAAACAAATTCCACTATTAAATCTTAAAGTATTCTAACACAATAAAAAGAAAAGGACAAGTCACATAATTCTTTCGGTTTTAGCGGCTTTTTGCTTATCGCGGTATTTTTTTCTTAACTGCCCGCAGGACGCATCTATATCAGAGCCTAATGTACGTCTGATAGTAACGTTTATCCCAGCCTTTTCAAGCTTTATCTTAAAATCCTGTATTTTACCGGCCTCCGACTGCACAAAATCCCGCTCCTTTACAGGATTCACCGGAATCAGATTCACATGGCAGTGAAAGTCTGACGCCAACGCCGCAAGCTCTCTGGCGTCCTGCGGGGTGTCATTGACGCCGCCCACAAGGGCATACTCAAAGGTGAGCCGCCTGCCCGTGGTGTCAAAATAATATTTGCAGGCATCCATAAGCTCCCCGATCGAGTATTTGTTTGCCACAGGCATGAGCCTGCGCCTTTTCTCGTCCGTGGTGGCGTGAAGGGAGAGCGCAAGGGTAATCTGTAGCCCTTCCTCCGCCAGCTCTCGTATGCGCGGCACGATGCCGCAGGTTGACACGGTGAGATTGCGTCCGCTGATGTGCAGCCCGTTCTCGTCCGTGAGCATATGAATGAATTTCAACAGATTGTCATAGTTATCCAACGGCTCCCCGATGCCCATGACCACGACATTAGAAACCCGCTCTCCCGTCAGCCTCGTGATCGCATAGATCTGATCCAGCATCTCCGAGGGCAGGAGATTGCGCTCCAACCCGTCTAACGTGGAGGCACAGAACCTACACCCCATACGGCAGCCCACTTGGGAGGAAATGCACACGGAATTGCCATGCTTATAGCGCATCAACACGCTCTCCACCATGTTGCCGTCCGCCAGACGAAACAGGAACTTCTTAGTCCCGTCAAGCTGAGATTCCTGAATCTGCTCGACCTCCAAAGCAGTGTAATGATATCGCTGTCGGCACTGCTCGCGGAATGCCTTGGAGAGATTGGTCATCTCCTCAAAGTCCCTCGCAAGCTTCACATGCATCCATTCATACATCTGCCTCGCGCGAAAGGGCTTCTCGCCATACCCTGCCAGCTCCTCGGTCAGCTCCTCCAAGGACAGTGATTTCACATCTCTTTTCCCATTGTCGGAGAGCGTTTTGCATGCCTCCCTGTCCACTTGATCACCCGACCCGCCTTCTGAGCCTTGCATAGTAAAAGCCATCTGCCTCGTCCTCCCCCGGCATGAATTGACGTTCCTCCTCCATCTCAAAGGGAAAATGCTCCACAATCCACCGAACCGTATCTTCATTTTCCTCCGGATTGATCGTGCAGGTGCTGTAAAGCAGCACACCGCCCGGCTTGACGTACTGCCAGCTGTGCCCGATGATTTCTCGCTGCAGCCGCACGATATCCGCTATCTTCTCCGGACTCATATGATACTTGATATCCCGCTTCTTGCCCATAACCCCAAGCCCCGAGCAGGGGAGATCCGCCAGCACCACATCTGCCTTCCCCACAAGCGACTTATCTGTCCCCGTGGCGTCAAACACGGACACCTCAATGTTCCCCAGTCTCATGCGTTCCATATTGTCTCGAATAAGCGCAGCCTTTCCCTCTGATACGTCCCGCGAGAGCACCCTGCCAGCACTTCCCGCTCTCTCCGCCGCCAGAATGCTCTTTCCGCCGGGAGCGGCACAGAGATCCACCACCAGATCTCCCGCCCTGATGCCTGCCGCCTCCACCGCAAGGACAGAGCTTACGTCCTGAACCACGAACATTCCCTCTGCAAAGCCGGGCAGCCCCGAGATATTCTCCGTATTTTCCACGGTATAGACATAAGGGGTCAGAGCGCTCCTGCACAGCTTAACACCCGCCCTCTCCATCTCGCCAAGCAGCTCTTCACGCTCCGTCTCAGACAGATTCGTCCGAAAACGGAGCGATACGGGGTGAATCTCCAAAAGCCCTTCCAAGAGCCTGCGCGTCCTCTCCTCCCCGTAGCTTTTCGTCCACCGCTCCACCAACCAAAGAGGCATGGAATATTTGACGGAATAATATTCCTGCGGCCGCGTCTTGCAATCGGGCAGGGACAGGCTTTCCTTCTGCCTTGCCATATTGCGCAGCACACCGTTGATAAAGCCCTTCAAATTGCCGAATTTACGCTTTTGCGCCAGCTTACACGCCTCGTTGCACACCGCGCTGTCCGGCACGTTATCCATATAGAGCAGTTGGTAAACGCTCATGCGCATAAGGCATCTGATCAATGGCTTCATCTTGCGCACCGACACGCTAGAGCATTGGTTCAGATAATAGTCAAGCTCTATCTGTCTCTCTATCGTCCCCTCTGTCAGCCGCTTGATGAACGCCTTATCACGTTCCTCCAGATAATCATATTTATCCAGCACTGCCTTGATCAGCCTGTGGGACAATTCCTCCCCCCGCTCCAAGGCAAGCAAGGTATCTAACACAATCTCCCTTGTATTTTCCGCCATTATTCAATGTGTCCTTCCCTGTCAGTCATCACGCCTGCTGCCGCCGCCAAACAAAAGCACAAGACGAAGCAGCTGCAATATTGAGGAAGCGGCAGCCGCCACATAGGTCAGCGCCGCGGCGGTCAAGACCTTCTTACAACCTGTATTCTCCTGCTCCGACAAAAGCCCGTATTGGGAAATCTTCGTAACCGCCCGATGGGAAGCGTTAAATTCCACCGGAAGCGTGACAAGCTGAAAAAGCACCGCCAACACAAACGCCCAGATTCCAATCTGAATCAGGGTATGAGAGCCTCCCAGTAATAATCCCAAGAAGATCAGCGGAATCCCCAGAGAGCTTGCAATGCTCGCCACGGGTGCCAGAGACGAGCGGATAGAGAGCGGCGCATAGCCCTTGGCATGCTGAATGGCATGACCACACTCATGGGCGGCAACCCCAACCGCCGTCACGGAAGGGTTGTGATACACGTCATAGGAAAGTCTCACCGTCTTGTCCCTCGGGTCATAATGATCTCCTCTTGAATCCTGCAGACACTCCACCCTCACGTCATAGATGCCTTCATAATGCAGGATACGCTGCGCTGCCTCCGCACCTGTAAGCCCCGTGGAGTTGCGCACTTTTTGGTATTTACTCATGGTGCTGTTCACCAAAATGCTCGCGCCCATACACAGCAGCGCCCCAATCACAACCAGAAGATACGTGGGGTCCCAATAATAACCATAATATCCATAATAACCGTAAGGCATACCGTTTCCTCCTCTTTTTGGCATAAAATATCGTAACTATTCAGCTACAAAGCTCCAAAATGTTCTCCAACCTGCAACTTCACACCCAAGAGAAAATCATGTGTGCTCATGCGTTTCTTCCCCTCGAGCTGCAGCTCATACACACAAAGGGCATTCGCTCCGCACGCCACCTTGATGCAGTCCTTGGTCACAGAGACAATCTCGCCGCCCGAGACGCCGGACACGACCTCCTCAATCGGCTCTGCCCGCCATATTTTAAGCTGCTTTCCCTTATAGACAGTATAAGCGCTGGGCCATGGAGTCATTCCGCGAATCAGCCTGTCAAGCACGAATGCGTCCTTCGCAAAATCAATCTCTCCCATTTTCTTGTCAATCAATGGCGCGTGACAGCTCAGGGAATCCTCCTGCTTCTCGGGGGTAAGCTCTCCCTCCTCCAACAAGGACAGCGCCTCCACGATCGCCTCTCCGCCCAAGACCATCAGCTTGTCATGAAGCGTCGCGTAGGTGTCATCACGCGCAATGGGAATGCTCTTTTTGTAAAGCATATCCCCCGTGTCCACGCCCGCGTCCATCTGCATGATCGTGACACCTGTCTCGCTCTCCCCGTCTATGATCACATGCTGAATCGGAGACGCTCCCCTGTACCTTGGAAGGAGAGAGGCGTGAATGTTCAGACAGCCAAGCCTTGGCATATCCAAGATCTCCTGCGAGAGAATCTGCCCGAAGGCAGCCACTATATACACGTCCGCCGGATACCGCTTGAGCTCCTCTATTGCCTCCGGCGTCTTGATCCTGTGCGGCTGCATCACCGGAATCTGATATTTCAGCGCGCATTCCTTCACAGGCGGCGGCTGAAGCTGACCGCTCCTTCCCCTCGCCTTATCCGGCTGGGTCACCACAAGCACAATGTCATGCCCCGCCTGTACCAACGCCTCCAATGCGCCCACCGCAAAATCCGGAGTTCCCATAAATACAATCTTCATTTATTTTGAATCCTCCTCGTCAGGAACCACGTCCTGCAGCTCACCTTCCACCTTCTCCACATAGAGATGTCCCTCCAAGTGATCCACCTCGTGGCAGATCGCCCTCGCCAGAAGCTCCGTCCCCTCCACCTCAAAAGGCTTCATATTCACGTCTAATGCCACTGCCTTCACATAGTCCGGTCTGGTCACTATACCGTTTTTGCCGGGGAGACTTAAGCACCCCTCGGGTCCGGTCTGCTCGCCACTGCTCTCAACGATACGCGGGTTGATCAAAATATAAGGGTCTTCCCCCGTCACGTCGATCACCACGATACGCTTTAAAACCCCCACCTGCGGCGCCGCCAGACCCACGCCGTTCGCTTCGTACATAGTCTCCAGCATATCCTCGATCAGCTCCTTGGTGCGGGGAGTCATCTCCGTCACTTCCTTGCACTTCTTGTTCAAAACCTCGTCCCCGAATTCACGAATGTTTCTAATCGCCATGATATCTCTCCTCCATTGTGCTACATGCAGTTCATTGGGTCAAAATCAAACTGCACCTGTTCCTCTCTCGGCTGCCATTGGGAAAGCAGCCCCTCCAACCGGTCCTTGACCTGCACCAGTTGTCCGTAATCCGTATTTTTGACATAAAATACAAAACGGTAAATATCATTTATTTTACCAATGGACGCCGGAGCGGGTCCCAATACCGGAGTGCCGTCCGCCTTCACCGCGTCCGCCAGACGGCGGGCTATGTTCTCCCCCGACTCCTCACTGTCAGCAAAAATCTGTACTGCCAACATATGTGCCGCCGGCGGATAACCGCCCAGCTCCCGATAGAGGATCTCCTCCTGATAGAAGCCCTCGTAATCCTGCGCCGCGGCGCGGGTCACCGCATAATGCTCCGGCTGATAGGTCTGTATCACAGCCTCCCCCGGAAGCGTTCCGCGCCCCGCCCGTCCCACAGCCTGCGTCAGCAGCTGGAACGTCCGCTCTCCCGCCCGGAAATCCGCCGCGCTCAGGGACAGATCCGCCGCCAATATTCCCACCAGTGTGACCTTGGGAAAATCATGCCCCTTCACGATCATCTGCGTGCCGATCAACACATCTGCCTCCTCGTTCGCAAAGGCGGATAAAATCTTCTCATAGCTGTCCTTGGTCTTAGTGGTGTCCCCGTCCATTCTAAGCGTCCGCACTCCCGGAAAAAGCTTCCCTAGCTTCTCCTCCACCTGTTGGGTTCCCGCGCGGAAGCCCAACAGATATTTGGACGCACACTTGGGGCAAAGCCCCGGCTTCACTTCCCTATAACCACAGTAATGGCAGACCAGACTGCCGTCCGCGTGCTCTGACAGCGACACGTCGCAATGAGGGCATTTCATCACATGCCCGCACGCCCTGCAGGAGATAAAGCCCGCATACCCTCTGCGGTTTAAAAATAACATGCTCTGCTGCCCCTTTTGCAGTCTGTCCGCCAAAAGCTCCTGCAGCTTGCCGCTAAAGATTGAGCGATTGCCCCGCTTTAATTCCTCCCGCAGATCCACGGTGTAGACCGTGGGCAGGGTGCCGCCCGTCAGCCGCTCTGTCAGGGTAAAGAGCTTGTATTCCCCCTGATCCGCCCGATAAAACGCTTCCATGGAGGGCGTCGCCGACCCGAGCACCACGCTCGCCCCGTGCAGCCTTGCCACCTCCATGGCGGTCTCCCTCGCATGATACTTGGGGGTGGACTCACTTTTATAGCTCCCCTCATGCTCCTCGTCCATAATGATGAGCCCTATCTTGGGAAAGGGAGTGAACAGTGCGGAGCGGGGACCTATGATCACATCGATCTCCCCGTTCTTGGCTCTCTCGCACTGGTCATATTTCTCTCCGGGGGAGAGCGTGGAATTCATGACACTTACCCTGTCCCCAAACCTTCTGTAAAAACGAAGCAATGTCTGATAGGTCAGCGCGATCTCCGGTATGAGCACGATCGCCTGCCTTCCCCGCTCCACCACACCCGCGATCAATTCCATATAAACCTGCGTCTTGCCGCTTCCGGTGATACCGTGTATCAGATATGTCCCGATATCACCCTCGTCAAAATCCTGCAAGACCTCATCGACAATCCGTCTTTGATGATTGCTCAGCTCTATCGTCCCCGTCTCTCCGCCCCGCGCGGACAATGACTCCTGCCCCAGCTTGACCGGATTGCGGAAATCTGCCGTGGTGATGATACGCAGCGCCCCCGCCTTTTCCAGACTCTTGACGGTGGCGGCGGACACATTAAGCTTACCCGTGATCCAATGATACGGAATCGCCCTGTCCGCCCCTTTGCCGATGTCCTCCTGTGCCAGAAGCGCTTCCAAAAGCCTTGCCTTGGCGGTCTGCTTCCTTCGCCCTGCCTCGCCCAGAAGGGAAGTCAGCTCCTCCCTATTCATCAGCACCTCCACAAAGCGATGCTCCTGCTTTTTCACCGACTGTCTGGCGGGAAGCACGGTCTTTAACGCCTGTATCATGGTGGAGCCGTAATTTTGCCGAATCCATGCCGCCAAAACGATCATTTTGTCCGTGACATCTACGTCCTTCGGCGCAATCCCCGCAATTTCCTTAATGCGAGCCGGGTCAAACTTGCATTTCTCGCTCAGCTCCAACACATAGCCCTTGATCAGCCTGTTGCCGTTTCCAAAAGGAATCTGCACACACGTACCCGGCTCCAGTCTGCCCTGCAGTCTTGCGGGCACTCTATATTGAAACGGTTTATCTAATTTTTCATGTGAGATATCCACAATGATATCCGCGTACTGTTCCTGCACTCAGCGTCCCTCCAGAACCTCCCGAATCAAATCCCTCTCGTCCATGGGATACTTCACGCCCTTTATCTCCTGATAGTCCTCATGTCCCTTGCCCGCAAGCACGATGATATCCCCCGGCTCGCCGTGCTCTATGGCATAACGGATCGCCTCCTTGCGGTCACAGATCTCCACATAACGGCCTTCTGTCTTGGCGATCCCTGTCTTGATATCCTCTATGATCGCCTGCGGCTCCTCAAAACGGGGATTATCCGAGGTGATAATGGTCAGATCAGCCAATCTCCCGCTGACCTCCCCCATCTCAAAGCGTCTCGACCTCGACCGATTGCCGCCGCAGCCAAAGAGACACACCAGTCTGTGAGGCTCATATTCCCTGAGCGTGGTCAGAAGACTCTCAAGCGCCATCGCATTATGGGCATAGTCGATCAGCAGCGTGAACTCGTCAGACACCCTGACCATCTCAATCCGTCCCTTGACATGCGCCGAGAGCAGGGAACGCTGAATATCCTTCACTGCCACCTGAAAATGCCTGCAGATGGCAATCGCGGTCAGGGCATTGTAGACGCTGAACCTCCCCGGCGTGGGCACCTCCACCTCGAAGGGCGCGTCCCCGTCCGACTTTACCATGAACCGCACTCCCAGCTCGCCCGGCTTGTGCACCAAGCTCAGACGCTCAGCCCGCAGAGAACACGTCTCCCCCATGCCGAAGCTTTCCAAGGCACAGGTGTGTCCCTCCATCACCTGAGCGAAATGGCTGTCGTCCCCGTTGCCAATCCCCACAAGACACTGTCTGAACAATAAGGACTTGCAGCGCAGATAATCCTCAAAATCCTTGTGCTCATTCGGTCCGATGTGATCCGGCTCCAGATTGGTAAAGATACCATAGTCAAACACGAAGCCTTGAGTGCGGTGCAGCATCAACGCCTGAGACGAGACCTCCATCACCACTACCTCCAGACCCGCCTGCACCATCTCCGCAAAATACTGCTGCAGCAGATAGGACTCCGGCGTGGTATTGTCCGCATGAATATTTTTTTCCCCGATGATGACCTCGATGGTGCCAATCAGCCCCACACGGAAACCCGCGTTCTCCAAAATGGATTTTACCAGATAGGTGGAGGTGGTCTTGCCCTTTGTCCCCGTGATGCCGATGGTCTTCAGCTTCTCCGCAGGGTGTCCGAACCACGCCGCCGAGATAAACGCCATGGCATAACGGGTGTCCGCCACCCGAAGGATCGTCACCTCCGCCCCCTGCGGCACCTCCACGTCATCTGAGACCACCAGTGCGCCCGCGCCCTGCCTTACCGCCTCCGCCGCAAAGCCATGTCCGTCGAAATTGGCGCCCTTGATGCAGATAAAAAGGCAGCCCCTCTCCACCCTGCGGGAATCGTAGACCACCCCGCTCACGGCAAGCTCCGCGCTCCCGCGCACACATTCGTATTCTATTCTGTCCAAAAGCTCTGACAGCAGCATTGTCTTTGGCTCCGGTCTTGTATTTGATTCCATGACCCAAATCCTTTCCTCATGTGCTATACCTATTATATAGCCATCTTATCTATTTTACTCCATTTTGACATTTTCTACAACAGAAAAATCCCGACAATGTCGGGATTTTTCCGTTTTCTTATGAGGGGGAGATAGTGAATTAATCAACTATCTGAGATATATAATAAGCGATAAATGTGTCCAAATTGTGTCCAGTTTATAATTAAAATATAAAAATAAAATAGAATGTTTCTAAAAAAGATATATGTTTTATTTAAGCCCGGGGGTTGGGCAGTCGAACCGCTCTAATATCTGCCATCTGCCGTCCTGATATCCGACTGACACTTTTTTATCATTGTACACCAACATATTCTCTTTTGCATAAGACGCCATCGTAAGTACGGGCATATCATATTCCTTCATTGAGAAATCGTAGTCTGTTACGTCCCATACATTATCCGCAAGCTCCTCAAGCTCTGACTCGGGCGATATCTCTACCACGCCATTCTCCTCTATCCGAAAGAAATGTATTAAGTTAAATTCAGTTGCCGTGTTCCAAAAATACACATAAATAAGCGCTTCATCAGTCCCGTCGCCGGTAATATCCGCAAACTCAACCTTTTTCACCGTACTTGGAGAGCACCGCAGTTCTTTGTCAATCTGCGTACCATCGCTGAAGGAAAAATGCAGCCACGTCTCATAGCTCCCACTACGATAATCGTCCCATGTAATGTCCAACGGCATATTTCCCGATTCTTCCTCATTTGAAGGCTGCTGACTTGCCTGTACCAGTTCATTTATGATCTCATCGACCGTGGAATTCCCTCTAAGCTCTAAATATTCTTCCTCTTGCGCATAATAATATGAATTATACTCCTCCTCAGTAATCTCCCTCTTTGTCCCGTTCGGCTCCTCATAATATATAACGCTTGACGCCTTCTCGTCTGCTTCATCTGCAAATTTGATGCTGTCCTCCACGGTCAATAAGTAAATATATTCTAATTCATATGTATTTTCCGCCATCTGATAAAATTCATCACAAGACTCTTGCGTATATCCGTTATCGTCTTGGTATGGATAAGCATAGACATACGACTTTATTACGTTCCGAAATGGTACATAAGTATAATCTCTCCCCCATAGACCGTATGGCCACTGATCCATTACAGTATAAACCTGCCCGTCCTGCCATGTGTATACAGAAACCCAATAACCACTGGGACCAAATACTAATTCAGGGATATCATCATCATTCACATAGCTCAGGGCAAAATCCAGCTCGTCCCTATTCCAGTCCTCCCATAGCTCATCTATTACCGAAAGATATGCCTGCGCCCAGTTGTCATGCCCCATTTCGGGTTCGGGCTCGGTCCGAGACTCCGTTTGGGTTTCGTCTTGGACGTCTGACTGCAATGCGCTCGAATGTGCATTCTGTTCTTCCGTTTGTTCTTCTGACTGTATTTCCTGCTCCGCTTCTTCTCCGCCGCCACAGGCTGTCAGGAGGATTACTGCCATGATCATGACAATTATAATACGCCGGAGCTTTTTTATGAAATTTCCTTTCACTTCTGTTCCTCCCGAAAAGCTGTCTGGAAATCTAATCAACAATAATATATTCCTAATCATTCCTCTCTTTTTTTGAGGTATGCTTCTATTACAAGGCGAATTTTTCTGCATTTTCAATCTGTTTTTCAACATCATCTTTTGACAAAACATAATAATCATCATAATCACTATCGCTTCGTATATCAAATGCATCTTTTATAATATCCGATAATTCCATGTCCAAAATGCCCGTCTTTATATACTGCTTACGGAAGTAGGAGGATACTCCTGAATGTTTTGAAAAATCTGTCCCATCCAATGCAAGCACACTTCTCATACAATGAAAAATTGCATAATATGAGCGATTAGCCGCACCTTTATAGTCACCGTCTGTCGCTAATATTTTCGCAGACTTTACACATCTCTTTGCCTGTTCCAAGCGGTAGTCTGACAATTCACGGTATCTCTTATCCATACAAAACAATTCCTTCCTTTTGAATATTCTTATAAAACGGCAATACATCTTCTCCCTGCTCAAAGGTATCCCTGTCTCGCAAAAGCAGTGATACTTCTATATCATTCTCAAGTCCAATCTGACTGGCGACTCTGCTAATCTGCTTTCTATATCGGCAAACCTCCTCCTTGCTACAATCCACAATGATCATAACATCAATATCTGATCCTATATCAAAATCCCCTCTGGCATAAGAACCATATAACACAATTTTATAGATACTCCCTTTTAACAAGTTCTTTGCCTGCTCCACTATTTCCGTAGTGATAAGTCTGATTTCATCTTCATTTTTTGTCTCCAACATATATAGCCTCCTCTATCGCATCAATATTCCATTCTTGTTTCATGTGGTTGGCAATTGTAATCTGCATATTTAATACAATGTCCGCTGTGGTCATAGGGGCACTTCTTTCTTACCTGTAACATACTCATATATAACAGATTTTCTGTATTCATCAAGAACTATTAGTTGTTCTTTTTTTATTATTGACTCTATCTCTGCACACTTATTATCCAAATAGTCCGCAATTTTATTTTGTTCTTCTATTGGCGGCACTGGTGCGAAAGTCCATAATTTTTTATTAAGCCAATACATCTGGGCGTTACATCATAGTCAAATAGACACATAAGCAAATTATTGGGATATAATACTTGGTATCCATCAAATGATGCTGGCATTTTACCTCCCGCATCAAGATTTCGTACTACTACCCCCTCCATAGTTAATGACAATATGTCTTCGTTCTCATATGTCGTTTTAATTTTCTTCACTTTCTTCATAATATATTTATTTGCCATTACCCCCCAATGAACAGGGCACTTCCCTACCCAATCAATTCCACTATCCTTTATTTTTCCAGCCTTTTCTCTGCTATAGATTTCTGCTGGGCAATATATTTCTTCAATACATCCTTTGATGGTAATTCCGTAAAATATCTCGCAACCTTAATCCCCGCCTCATCAAGCTGGAGAAGTTCTATCTGTTCATCACTACCTTCTAAACAAAGCAGCATTCCAAGCGGACTTTCTTCGCCCGGTTCTTTCTCATATTTATCAAGATACCGAAGATATAATTCCATCTGCCCCTTATCCTGTGCCCTAAACTTTCTGGTTTTCAGGTCAACAGCGATTAACCTATGAAGTTTTCTATGAAAAAATAATAAATCCAGATAAAAATCTTCCCCGTCAATTATCATCCGTTTCTGTCTTGCAACAAAAGAAAATCCGTTTCCAAGTTCAATTAAAAATTTTTCCAGTCGAGAAATAAGCACATCTTCCAAATCCTTCTCGCTATAAAACCCTGTCAGCCCGGTAAAATCAAGAAAATATGGATCCTTAAAAACCAAGTCTGGGGTCACGATATTATTGTCTCGCAAATCAGAAAGTTCCTTGGATATCATTTCTTCTGGCTTTCCGCTTATTGCAGTTCGTTCATAGAGCATCCCGTCAATTTTTTCCCTCATGAGGTTACGACTCCAATGTTCACTGGCAGCAATCGTAAGATAAAACTCCCTCTTCAAAGGTTCCTTTAACGGAAGAACCTCAACAAAATGTGACCAACTTAATTGTGTCGCCAACTGCGACACAATTTCAGTGTCTGGGAATTCAGTCGCAAACTGCATCATGCGTCTTAGATTCCTCACATTAAAATTGCTTCCGCCATAAGTTTCTTTCAACTGTGTCGCCAGTCGCGACACAATCTGCTTTCCATATTCCGCCCGCATATTACCAAGGATTTCCCTATTAATTCGCTCTCCAATATGCCAATTCATCAAAGCGATCTCTATATTTGCTTGTTTTGCGACACTATTTCTGGCAGAATCCACGATGGCACAAATATCATTCAACAAATTCATCTCACCCCGATCTGGAGCATTATGCCCTTGCAATATCAGTTCATCCATATTTTGTCTCCTTATCCTGCATTTATTCCATTTCCACCGCCTCAAACAACACCCACACATACTTAAAGAAAATTTTTATCAACACTTTTACCATTTCTTCCAAACAACTTCTCCACCCGTTCACTAACCGACTTTTCCAACTCGATAAATCTAGCCTCCAACTCCTCGCGCAGTGTCAAAGGCTTTCATCACATCTATCGCTGAACCTGCCATTTATAATTTCTCCTCATTCGTTTGTTTTTTGCCATATCATAAGTCAATCGTTTTTTTGCGCTCCTGTTAAATATTCCATATAGTCCTCCACATTCGCAGCCTAAGCTTAAAATATATTATATTCCGACTTTGGAATAATAACAAGCATATCCTAATGCATACCGACATGAATAGCAATGTCAACAATAATGCTGTATGACCAACTGTTTCTCCGTCCTGCCCCGATAGGTATTTAACCCAAGCTGATACACCACGGACACCGCAAAATCCCCGTCGCCTTCAAAAAGCCGCGTCGCACTGCCCGCACCGTATTTTTCGTTCAAAAATCCCTCAAATACATCTAAATTCCGAAACATCACGAGCTGCTCCGTTCCGCCCTCCGGCGTCCGCACCCGAAAGCGGGCGCTCGTTTGATTAGCCCCCATCTTAAAGCCTGACAGGAAGATTAGGTCCTTTTGGGCAAACAAGGGCTTGGGATTCCCCACCCCGAAGGGCTCTAAGAGCTCCAGCTCCTCCGCAAGCTTCTCATTGGCATATGCAAGGGGCATGGGAACGTCAATATGTACCTTGGGAACAAAATCCTCCTCGGTCAGACGGCATTTTTCATTCAATACCTCCCGCAGCTTTTCCACGTTTTCCTCCTCCATGGAGAGTCCCGCCGCCAGCTTGTGTCCGCCATACTTTGTAAAAAGGTGCTGTACCTGCGTCATGGCGTCAAACATATGATAGCTGTCAATGGAGCGTCCTGAGCCCTTGACCCCCTCCTCCCCCTTGGTGAGAATGAACGTGGGGCGGTTATAATGCTCGCGTATCCGCCCTGCAATAATTCCCGCCAGACTCTCATGCACCTCGGGAAGATAGACAACAAGAACCTTATCTTCCTCCATATGCCGCTCCCTGATATAGCTTTCCGCCTGCTCCACTCCCTGCAGCGTCAGGTTCTTGCGGCTGTTGTTCAGCTCCGTCAATTCCCTCGCAGCATTCATCGCCTCCCCCTTAGTGTCGCTCTGCAAGAGCTCCAATGCCCGCTTCGCCGTGTCCAAACGCCCCGTAGCATTGAGACAGGGACCCAGCACAAATCCCAAATGGTAGGCGGAGAGCTTGGCAGGCTCCAGACCGTTTACCTCCATCAGCGCGGTCAGCCCGAGGTTCCGGCTGTTTCGCAATCGTTTCAAGCCCTCCTTCACGATGATCCGATTCTCGTCCTTCAACTCCATCACATCGCAGACCGTGGCAAACGCCGCAAACTCCAACAGTTCCTCCATGGCGTCGGCAAGCGTTCCGCCTGCCTTCCCCGACTCCTGCTGTATGCGTTCCAGTACCGCCTGCATAAATTTGTAAGCCACCACACCGCCGCAGATGTCCTTGAAGGGATAGCCGCAATCCGCCCGCTTGGGGTCTACCACCGCGAGGGCAGGCGGCAGCAGCTCCCTGCGGGTCGGACTCACACTCTCCTCCGTCACATAAGGCACCTCATGATGATCCGTCACGATCACGTCGATTCCCAAAGACGCCGCCAGCTCAATCTGCTGCGCCGCGGCAATTCCGTTGTCGCAGGTGATGATCAGCTCCACCCCGTCCTCCTTTGCCATCTCTATCAAATGGTCATTCAGCCCATACCCGTCGCGGATACGGTGGGGAATCGCCGTGTCCGCCTTCGCACCCAGACATCTCAAGCCCTTCGTCAATATATAAGCGGAGCAAATGCCGTCCACGTCATAATCCCCTATCACGCGAATGCTTTTGTCCTGCTCCAAGGCGTCGAGCAACACTTCCACCGCCTTGTCCATGTCCTTTAAGAGCCATGGGGAATAACAGTCCTCCAAGGCACCATATAGGAATCGGCGCACCTGCGCCTCGTCCGTAAGGTCGCGATTCCTGATGACGCGCGCCAGTACGGGGCTGATGTGGAACTCCTGCCCCCATTTGTCAAAATCCGCCTTCTTTGCGGCTACATACCATTTTTCCATCTAATCCCCATTTCTGCGCATAAGCAACTTGTGTCGGTGCTTGCACGAACATTAAACCAATGAAATTGGTCTGACGAATGCCGCGAGGCTCAATACCCCGTTGCCTGCATTGGTGTTATTGACTTTCAGTCTTGCTCACCTTCCCAAGACTCTGCGAAAAGCATCATAATTCTCACTCCGCCCCGGAGCACAGTACACCGCGAACTCTATGGTCTTAAAATCATACTTGTATTGCTCCAAAACCGCCGCCATCGCCTCCGCGACCACCCTTGGCGGATTCATAAAGGCACCGCAGCCAAACGCCCCGAGAATGACCACGTCCTCACGCTCCTTCTTGGCAAGCTCGAGTATCCTGCCCATGCGCTTGATATGGAGCTTCTTTAGCTCGCTGTCCTTCAGTCTTAGCTGTTGCCTTCCGGAATTCGGATTCATCTGATTACTGGGATTCTCCCGAAGATTGGGTGCCGCGCAGGTGATCACGTCCACATGATACCAATCCTTCTCGGGCATCAGCCTCGGCTCCGCCGTATCCGTCTTAAACACTATCACTCTGGGCGTATAGATGCAGTCGTCATTGTATGCCGCGTTCAGATTGCCTGCCTTTAACAGTGATTTGTGTCTGCTGTGAAAAGTATTGCGCACCTTGTCCTCATTGATGTTAAAATATAGCGTGCTGCAGCGACAGATTGCCTCCTCCTGCGCATTGGAGCCCTTGGTGACGCCACCGCCCGGATTCGTGGCGGAGGCAAAGTTGTGTACGCACACCTTCATGTCCCTGTATGCACCCGCCGCCTCGAGACTCCTTTTCCCCGACACGATGATCTTTGCCGCTTCCGTAAAGCGATGCCCCTCCTCCGCCTTCAATTCGTCCGTCTCCAACAAGACATACTGCCCTCGACTTGACTGCTCCACAGCCCTGCGCAATATCTGATTCTCCCTGCACAACCGCTCTGTGTCATTAAAAATTTCAACATTCTTTTCCCTACTCATAGCATTCTCCTTAATATTCTCTATAACGAAGGGTCTGTTGTCATTCCGACCACAGACCCATACATCATCAAACCTCTATACAGCACAAGCTTTCCTGCTTACTTCGCAGCCGCCTTGGGCGGGAATTTCTTTCTCAGCACATACCACAGCGCACCCGTGATACATATGGAAGAATAAGCGCCGCAGATAATACCCACCATGAGAGGCAGGGCAAAATCCTGAATACTGGTCACGCCCAATACATACAGACATGCCACCATGATAAACGTGGTCAGCGAGGTAAAAATACTTCTGGTCAGTGTCTGGGTGATGCTCTTGTTCACCACGTCCCGCAGATCGTCCTTGGAGCCCATGACTGCCATATTTTCACGCACACGGTCGAAGATAACGATCGTCGCGTTAATTGAATAACCTACGATAGTCAGCATACACGCGATAAAGGTATTGCCCACGGACACTCTCGCCACCGCATAGAACGCGATTACCACCAACACATCATGCACAAGTGCGACGATACTGCTGACGCCAAATCGAAGATCCTTAAATCTTACCCTGATATAGATCAGCATACAGATAATCGCCACAACCACCGCGATGATGGTATCGCTTTTCATCTCGTTGCTGATAGTGGAGCTGATGGTCTCGGAGGTGATCATGGACTCGTCCACGCCAAAGTTCTCGATCAATGCCTCGTTCAACGCCTCTCTCTGCTCCACCGACAGGCTGTTGGTCTTAAAGATGATCTCACTTGACTCCTGCACTGTCTGTACCTGTACTGCGCTTCCCGTCACATCCTCGATCACGGGAACCACGGTATCCGTCGCGTCCTGAAGGGACATCGCCTCGTTGAAGGTTACATTGGTCGCCGTGCCGCCCTTGAATTCCAAGCTGTAATTCAAAGCGTCATCACCGTTTGCCATATGAACGCCCATCACCACAAAGCCCGCGGCAATGATTGCTATGGAAATACCAAAGAACACAGCCTTCTTGGACAGGAAATTGATCGGAGTCCTATCCTTCGCCACACCGTACCACTTGGCGTCCTTGAATCCTATCGCATAGAGCGCGTCTAAGATCCATCTGGTGATCACCAGAGCCGTGAACATGGAAAGCACGATACCGAGAGCCAACGTCTGGGCAAAGCCCTTGATAGTGCCGGGCGCCAAGAAGAACAACACACCCGCCGCGATCAGGGTGGTGATATTGCCGTCCACGATCGCGGATAACGCTTTGTCAAAACCAATCTTGATGGCACTCTGCACGGACTTACCGGTCGCCAGCTCCTCACGAATACGTGCAAAGATGATCACGTTAGCGTCCACCGCCATACCAATCGAAAGAATGATACCTGCCACGCCCGAGAGCGTCAGGGTGATCACGTCGTTAAAGCCCGTGAGCAGCAGAACGATAATCGCAACATAGAGTGCAAGCCCCAGTGCGGAAGCGAGACCTGCGATAAAATAGACAGCGATCATGAATACGATCACGATAGCCAGTCCGATCGCGCCCGCCTTCAGACTGGTGGATATTGCCTCAACGCCAAGCTGTGCGCCCACCACCTTGGAATGCAGCTCCTCCAGCTCCAGATTCAAGCCACCGATACGAATGGTGGACGCCAGAGACTCCGCCTCCTCGATTCCCGCCATACCGTCAATCTGTGCCGTTCCGTTGGTGATAATAGCCTGCACCCCGGGAACGCTGACAAATTCTCCATCATAATAAATAGCGATCGTATCGTTATTTCTCTCATATGCCTGCCTTGTCGCCTCGGCAAATTTCTGGGTACCCTCATCTGTAAGGGTCAGATTAACCACAAACTGCGAATTCTGCATGGCGTCCCTCTGTGAGCCCGCCTGCGCGTCCTTCACGTCGGTTCCCAGAAGCACGATAGAACCGTCCGCCTCCAGCTCCTCTATGGACTTGTTTAACATATAGCTGTAACCAGCGCTTCCGTCCGCCCCTGTAACCATCTGCATGGAATAATTCTCATTGCCTTCCGAATCCACATGCGCGATAAAGTAAAGGGCGCCGGGTCTTCCAAGCTCCTGCAGGATCGCATTGGCATCACTGACGCCGGGGATCTCGATATTGATCCTGTCCGCGCCCTCCTTGTAGACCAATGCCTCCGTGCTGTACCTTTCCACACGCTTTTGCAGCTTGTTGATCGTCTCCGCCATATCCGCTGCACTGGGTTCCTCGTCTCCCACCACCTGATAGGTGATGCTCACGCCTCCTGCCAGATCAAGCCCCAGCTTAATGTCCGACGCGCTGCCCGCCTTGTCCTCACCCACGCCAAAAATATCCACATAGGTTATTCCCGCGAGGAGCAGAACTGCGCAGAGCAGAATTGCAATTGCTTTGCTCTTTTTCATTTTCTCTTGTCCTTTCTTTTATAAAGCTTTCTTAAAATTTATATTGTTTCCTCATCAGCCTCTGCCGCCTTCAGCATAATGGCGCATTCGATACGCTTTCTTTGCAGCTCACATCCGATATCATAGGCGTCCTTGATATCGCCGTGAAAATTATAAGCATTGGCGGCACAGCCACCGCTGCAATAAAACTTTGCAAAGCATTTCTTACATTTATCCTTTGCATAGACATTGCAGCACTTGAACTCGTCCTGAATATCCTTCCTCACGATTCCCGTGTCCACATTGCCCATGAGAAATTTCTCGTCTCCCACAAACTGATGACAGGGATATAGGTCGCCCCAAGGCGTCACCGCCAGATATTCCGTGCCCGAGCCACAGCCGGACAGACGCTTTGCCACACAAGGCCCTCCCTGCAAGTCTATCATAAAATGAAAGAAATTAAAAGCATGTCCCTCTTTTTTTCGTCGAAGCATTTCCGCCGCCAGTCTGTCATATTCCTCAAGCAGTCTGGGAATATCAGATTCCACGATCGCATAATCGTCCGTCGGCTTTGCCACCACGGGCTCCACGGAGATCTGTTGAAATCCCAGATCCGCCAAGTGCAGCACGTCCTCCGCAAAATCCAAGTTGTGATGCGTGAAGGTTCCCCGCACGTAATAATTCATCTGCCCGCGGCTCTCCGCCACCCTTTGGAACTTGGGAACAATCATATCATAACTGCCCTGACCGCCCCGGAAGGGCCGCATCCTGTCATGCACCTCCCTGCGCCCGTCAATGCTCAACACCACGTTCGCCATCTCACGGTTGACAAACTCCAAAATCTCGTCATCGAGCAGCACGCCGTTGGTCGTCAGGGTGAAACGGAACCTTTTGTTGTTCGCCTCCTCGATGCTCCTGCCGTACTCCACGAGACGTTTCACCACGTCCCAGTTCATCAGCGGCTCGCCGCCAAAGAAGTCCACCTCCAGATTCACGCGATTCCCCGAGCTCGCCACCAGAAAATCCAACGCCTTCCTGCCCACCTCAAAGCTCATGAGCTCTCTTTTGCCGTGGTATTCCCCTTCCTCGGCAAAGCAGTATTTGCATGACAGGTTGCAGTCATGGGCAATGTGCAGACACAACGCCTTCACCACCGTCTGGCGATTCTTAAAGTCAAAAATGTAATCCTCATAGATATCCGGGGCAAAAAGCTGTCCCTCACGCTCCAACTCCAACACCTCGTCCACCGCCTCGCAGATCTCCTCCTCGGGGTAGGGGAGGTTAGCCAGATTCAAAATTGCCGCGCGGATAGTAGGCGCATCTTTGATTCCCTCGTTCACCAAAGGCTCCACCAGTGAGATCATATCATACACGATATCGTCCACCACATGCACAGAACCGCTGTTGACGTCCATGACGATGTTATAGCCATTACTTTTATATTGATGTATCATGGGTTTCCTTTCGTCCATACTAACAAACGCAGCCATGCTTCGCAAGTCTGCTTATTGTATCAAACGCAGCCATGCTTCGCAAGTCTGCTTATTGTATCAAACGCAGCCATGCTTCGCAAGTCTGCTTATTGTATCAAACGCAGCCATGCTTCGCAAGTCTGCTTATTGTATCAAACGCAGCCATGCTTCACAGGTCTGCTTATTGTATCAACGCAGCCGCGCTTCGCAAGTCTGCTTATTGTAACACAACGAAAGCAGCGAATAAACTCGCTGCTTATCGCCAGTCTTATAGTATTGACATCTGACTATTTAATCTTCTCGCAATGCTGATTTCCTACGGTGCAGGAAGTCTTGCATGCGGACTGACAAGATGTTTGGCACTCGCCGCATCCGCCCTTTTTCATGGATTCCTTTAAATCTCTGGTATTCAAAGTCTTAATATGCTTCATCTTGGAAAGCCTCCTTGTAAGTAAAAATTTGGTCTTAAACCAAAGTTTTTTGTAGTATATCACACTTTGGGCTGTCTGTCAACTAAGCATTCCGCCCAACATACCTCCCCCCGCACAGAGCGCCAGTGTGGTAAAAAAGGAATTGCTGAGCGCGGCAGGACTTTGCTTTACCGCCAGAGACACCAGTGCAAGCACAACAAAATAAGCGACTCCCATCAGCAGCCCCCACAGAAACTTCCTGCTCTGCATCTTTTTCCCTGCCACAAAGCCCGCAAAAAAAGTCGCAATCACATAAATTACTATGATGGCGATGGCAACGGGTCCCTCCGAAAGCTCCATTTTGTACAGCAAAAACGCCAGTACCAGCAGTAACGCGGCAGTCAATATGTATGAAAACAGGATAGTTTTCAGGAAAAAGAAGATTTGTATCCCTCCCTCCCCGATCGCGAGCCTGCTCCTCATCTGCATGTTATTTTGCGCCATTTCATTCTCCCTCCCAAGATAGCTGTTGTCGTTGTTCACTTTTAATTTATATTCACATTGCTTTAAAAACTTGACAACATACACACATATATTGTATATTTGCTTTTAACAGCACTATCATATATTTGATGAAAAGGAGAGTGAACTTTTTTGGATCCAAGTGTCATACAAACTAATCAGGCCGCACAAGCCGACATAATTGTGCAATTTGTAGCTATATTAATTCTGGTTTTCATGTCCGGCTTTTTCTCCTCGGCAGAGACTGCGCTCACCACGGTGAACCGTGTGCGTATGCGTTCTCTCGCGGAGGAAGGCAACAAACGGGCTATCACGGTCAACAAGATTCTGGACCAATACAGCAAAATGCTCAGCGCCATTTTGATTGGCAACAATATCGTGAATCTGTCCGCCTCCTCACTGGCAACCACGCTCGCCATGAGAATCAATCTGGCGACAGGAATCGCCACGGGAATCCTGACTATCGTGGTTTTACTCTGTGGGGAGATCGTGCCCAAAACATGGGCAATGCTCTCCAACGAGAAGCTTTCTCTGGCATATTCCGGTATCATTTACACGCTGATGCAGATTCTCACCCCTGTTATCTTCGTGGTGGACAAGCTGGCTCAGCTTATTCTTAAGCTTTTACATATTGACCCCAACAAAAAGGTCAATACCATGACAGAAAATGAACTGAAAACCTATGTGGATGTGAGCCACGAGGACGGCGTAATCGAGACAGAGGAACGGGAAATGATCTACAATGTGTTCGACTTCTCTGACGCGGTGGCAAAGGATATCATGATTCCCCGCATCAATATGGTGACTGTGGGTGTGGAGGATTCCTATGACAGGGTCTTGGAAGTGTTCAGGTCATCTATGTACACACGTCTCCCCGTTTATCAGGAGGACAAGGACAATATCATCGGACTTATCAATATCAAGGATTTTATCCTGACGGAGCGCGCGGAGGACTTCCATGTGCGCAATATCCTGCGTGACGCCCATTATACCTATGAATTTAAAAAGGTTGCCGATCTGCTTCTGGAGATTCGGGAGAAAACCACCTATATGATATTCGTGTTGGACGAATACGGCTCCACCATCGGTATGCTGACACTTGAGGATCTGTTGGAGGAGATCGTGGGTGAGATCCGAGACGAATACGACGAGGACGAGGAGGAATTGATTCAACAGATAGACGAACGCTCCTATCTGGTGGAGGCCAGCATGAAGCTGGACGATATCAACGACGCGTTGGACACGGAGCTTGACAGTGAGGACTATGATTCCATAGGCGGTATCCTCATCGAGTCTCTAAACCGCCTGCCGGAAGACGGCGAGGATGTTGTACTGGAAAACGGCACGAAGCTGCAGGTTCATGGAATCGAGCAAAATCGTATCTGCAAGGTGCTTTTGACCCTCCCCGAAGCCGCTTCCGAGGAACCTTCGGAAGACTCGTCGGAGGTCACCGCCTCCGACGAGGAAAAGGCTGAGGACGAGTCAGCGAATGCCGAGTAGCCTTTTCCATACGGCAGGTGGCGCGTCCTCCCTGACAGTGAGACATGCAAGCCGCACAAGCCACTTAGAAAACGGCAAAAGCAAAAGGGTTGCTCCGACATTGAACGCGCTATGGCAAAACGCAATGCCCAGACCGCTTGCCGCCCTCGACAAAAAGGCGAGGGGATACAGAGCGTTGACCGCGTAAAAGCCCGCCATGAACACCATTGTGCCAATCATGTTAAAATACAAATGCACCAACGCTGCCCGTTTAGCGTTTTTGCCGACGCCTACGGAAGCGATGATCGCGGTGACACATGTTCCGATGTTCTGACCCATGATAATCGGAATCGCCATTCCATAACTGACCGCCCTTGTGACACAGAGAACCTGCAGGATACCGACACATGCCGAGGAGGACTGGAGCACGGCGGTCAGCACCAGTCCCGCCAACATTCCCCCGATCGGGTGCGAGAATCCGCTTAGAAGCCCCGTGAGCTCAGGCTGCTCCGCCAACGACTCCACCGCCCTGCTCATGGTATCCATACCAAACATCAGCAATGCAAATCCCAACAAAAAAGACGCCAGATTCTGATACCTGTCCTTCGGAGAAAAAAGCAACAGCGAAACACCGATCACAGCCAGAATCGGATAAAATGAGACCGGATTCAGCAACCGAACCACAGCCCGGGACATATCAAGCTCCGCAAGCCCCAACAGCCATGACGTGACAGTGGTGCCGATATTGGCGCCCATGATGACGCCCACGGCTTGACTGAGCTTCATGATTCCCGCATCTACAAAGCCCACCACCATCACTGTCGCCGCCGACGAGGACTGGATCACGGCAGTCACCCCCGCCCCCGCCAGAACGGCCTTCGCGGGAGAATTGGTCAATTTCTCAAGGATCTGTTCCATGCGCCCGCCTGCGGCGTTAGACAGCCCCTCCCCCATCATATGCATACCATACAAAAAAAGCGACAGCCCGCCTGCCATTGTGAGCAGATCAAAAATTGTCATTCCACAATTCCCGCTTTACCCAATCCAATCTACCCTATCTTATTCAAAACCAAACACTCCTATGCCAAACTACCCGCAACGCTCCCTGTCACACATAGCCAAACGAATCCTCCACAAAATACCCCCGTCCCAAGTCGCAATGTCAAACGCAGAGGTTCGTCCCATTTATCTAAAATATAATTATATAGCATATTATCGTATATTATGTCGTGTAAAATAGGCAGAAATATAACTATATCGCATTTTATAGGAAACGACATAAGTCGTTTCCGTTTGCGCCGTCCGCACGCTGCGAAAGCAGCGATATTCCTTGTGCGGACGTGTGCATCAGAAAGATGCTTCTTCCTGATTTGCCGTACAGGTCATTTGCCGTACAAACCATTAATCAGCCTCAGGCGGGTAATCGTTCCTATATTGTCTGCAAAATCCCATTCGCAATTGCTCTCGCAATCTCATTAAAGCGTTCATCAAAAAGCACATTGTCCGCATCTGTGTTGATAAATCCAACCTCCACCAGCACGGCAGGCATCTGCGTTCTATTTAAAACCACCAAATCCGGACGTTCATTGACGCCTTGATTGACAAACCCCACCTGTTCCAACTGGTAATTGATATTGGAGGCAAGTCTGGCAGCTCTGCCGTAGCGATTGAAAACTAAGGATTCCACGCCCGTGTATTGGTTGGAATAGGGGCTTGCATTGCGGTGAATAGATACAAAATAATCCGCTCCCACCTCGTTCCCCTCCATGGCCTTTTGATAAGGGGATTCATAGATATCCGTGGTGCGGGTATAATAGACATCCACACCGCTGTCCTCCAAGATTCTTCCCACCGCCAAGGTCAACGCCAACGCATCATCCTTCTCGCGTCTTCCGTTGTAGACCGCGCCCGGATTAGCCCCTCCGTGTCCGGCGTCAAGTACCACCAATGCCATAAAAAAGCCTCCCTGCATCGCTCCTTTTCACCAATATATGCAGAAGGCGACAAAATGTGCAAAAAAATTGCAGCTCAGCATTCCGCCAAACTGCAACTAAAAATATCTCCTATCGTCTTACAAGGTCTCGTCCACTGCGGCGCCCTTGATATCCTCCGCCACCAGCTTCAGCTTGCTCAACATCTCCTGCAGCTCCTGCTTGGTATCTGTCTTCAGCTCATCAAGCGCAAGCATCTCCGTGACGGGCATATTCTCCAGAAGCTCCTCCTCTTCCTTCTCCCGCTTCTCCTTCTGCTTCTCGATAAATTCCTCTTTCTTCTCCTTCTCCTCCTCGACCTTTTCCGCTTGCTCCTTCCGCTCCTCGGACTCCTCGTCGATATGATCCTTGCCCGCTTCCACAGCCATGCCGATGATCTCGTCCCGAGCCGCGTCCAGAAGCTCCTCCGCCTGCTTCTGCGCCTTGACCATAGGTGACTTCTTTAGACGCTCCAGGCGCATTCCCTCT
Organism: Muribaculum sp.; assembly: GCA_023663505.1. Classification (GTDB taxonomy): domain Bacteria; phylum Bacillota; class Clostridia; order Lachnospirales; family Lachnospiraceae; genus Acetatifactor. The sequence goes on along the minus strand of JAMPHH010000006.1, from coordinate 74,526 downwards.
AATGTCCTGTTTTCCTGCTCTATCAGCTTATCATTCTTGTCTATCGTCTCCTGATAGGGCGCTTTCGCCTTGTCCAATTCCAACTGCCTGCTCTGGTACTCAGTCAACCCTCTCTGCTTGAGCGCCTCCGCCTGTTCGCACTCCTCCGGCGTGGCGCTTCCGTCCTCACATTTGCGAAGAAGCTCTAACTCCTTCTGCTCATCGCTGTCATCTGTGACGCCATAGACCTCCTTCAAGCGTTCCTGCTCATCATTATACCAATCAAGCTCCCGCTGACATTCCAGCTTCTCCTGCTGGAGCTCCCTGACATGCCCGCGGATTCCCTCCATCTCGTCATCCATAGCCCTGTCAGCCGCAAACACGTCCCCCACAATCTTCATAGCCTGCTGCCTTGCCTGAGCCTTCCGCTGTTCCATACGCTCCTGCAGGGTAGCGTTCTGATTAAAATTAAGATCACCGGCAAAAACCGTGTTTTTCTTATCCTGCCCTGCCCTCTCCGATTTAGAGCCGCTGTCGGGCGTCTGCCCCGCAAACAAAGTAATATGCTGATTCTGTTCTACTCTCATACTTATCCCCTTTTCCCTCTGTGGGAACCATTATCTCAAGAAAGGCCCCCGCTCCGCTGCTATCCACGCACAAAAACCATAAGTCAACAACCCCGCTACGCTATAAGCATTAGCACCAAGTCAGCCGCATTAACAAAGTCAACTCCGTTAACAAAGTCAACTCCGTTAACAAAGTCAACTCCGTTAACAAAGTCAACTCCGTTAACAAAGTCAACTCCGTTGACTTGCTCATCACTCGCCGGATCAGTTCTCGGGTTATCTTAGTTTATATATCGGATCATATCCATAAATAATTAACCCTTCCCCCACTGCTCTGCAGCGTTGCAAGCTTGATGCCTATGCATCTGTGATGCATTTTGCTTTGCAGCGGGGTTGTTGACTGGATTTGTGCCCATTGCCCGCGGCAGTCATTACCCTCTACCCTACAAACTGACTGTTATACAGGTTTGCGTAGAAGCCGCCCTCCGCAAGCAGACTCTCATGATTCCCCTGCTCAATGATATTGCCGTCCTTCATCACCAGAATAATATCCGCCTCCTTGATGGTGGAAAGCCTGTGCGCCACGATAAAGCTTGTTCTCCCCTCCATCATCTTGGCAAAGGCGTTCTGAATCCTCATCTCCGTCCTTGTGTCAATGGAGGAGGTCGCCTCGTCCAATATCAACATTGGCGGAAGACAGAGCATCACCCTCGCGATACACAAAAGCTGCTTCTGCCCTTGTGAGAGACTGCCGCCGTCCTCGGTGATCACCGTGTCATAGCCGTTGGGAAGGCGCTTGATAAAGCTGTGGGCATGGGCGGCCTTGGCAGCGGCGAGCACCTCCTCCTGAGTGGCGTCCGGCCTGCCCATGCAGATATTGTCCCGAATGGTGCCCGCGCGAAGCCATGTCTCCTGCAGCACCATTCCGTAATTAGTCCGCAGGCTCCCTCTTGTATAATCCCTTATATCCTGTCCGTCCACCCTGATACAGCCTTCATTCACATCATAAAAGCGCATAAGCAGGTTAATCACCGTGGTCTTGCCGCAGCCCGTGGGACCCACGATCGCCACGCGCTGCCCAGGCTTCACGCGCAGATTAAAGTTCTGAATCAAGGGCTTATCCGCCACATACTGAAAGTATACATTTTCCAATGCCACCTCTCCCCTCGCATTGGAGAGAACCTTCGCCTGAGCCGACTCCGGCGTCTGAGGCTCCTCCTCTATCAAGGCAAAAATCCGCGCGGCACAGGCAATGGCGTTCTGCAGCTCCGTGATCACGCCTGATATCTCGTTAAAAGGCTTGGTATATTGATTGGCATAGCTTAAGAAGCAGGAGAGCCGCCCCACACTGATTCCTCCTCCGATCGCGACAAAGGCGCCGAACACACCCACGCCCGCGTACACCAGACTGTTGACAAAGCGCGTCGCGGGATTCGTGAGGGACGAGAAAAAGATTGCCCGAAGGGAACATTTCTCCAATCTGCCATTGATCTCGTCAAACTGACTCCTAACCGCGTCTTCTCTGCAAAAGGTCTTTACCACCTTGAGATTCCCCACCATCTCCTCGATCAGCGCGGTCTGCTCTCCTCTGGTCTCAGACTGCTCCTGAAACATGGCATAGGTTTTCGTGGCGATAAAGCGCGCCACCAGAAAGGATACCGGCGTGATGCAGACCACCACCAAGGTGATCGGTACATTCGTCATCAGCATAAATCCCAAGGTGCCAAAGATCGTGAGCACCCCCGTAAAAAGCTGTGTAAAGCCCATCAGCAGACCGTCCGCAAAGGTATCCACGTCCGCGATCACCCTGCTCACCACGTCGCCATAGGCGTGTGTGTCCATATATTGCAGGGGCAGCCTTTGGAGCTTGCGAAAGGCGTCTTCCCTGATATCCCGAATCACATGATAAGTGATATGGTTGTTGCAGGTGTTCATCACCCATTGAGCAACCGCCGTGACAGCAATGGCAATGCCGATTTTCAGCATGATCTCCATGATCGCCGCCATATTCACCAGTCCCTCGCCCAAGAGCAGGTCTACCGCGTCTCCAGTGAGGATAGGCACATACAATGTCAACACGACCACCACGATGGCGAGTATGAGCGACAGTGCGACCATTGCCCAATAACGCTTGATATAACGCAAGACTTTTCCGATTGTCCCTTGATTGATTTCCTTTTTGCTCTGTTCCTGACTCATGCCTGCTTCCTCTCCTCAGGATATTGAGAATAATAGATCTCCTGATAAACAGCACAATTCGCTAAAAGCTCCTCATGGGTTCCCACGCCCGCCATCTCCCCGTCGTCCAACACGATGATCTTGTCCGCATGACGAATGGACGAGGCTCTTTGGGACACGATAAAGATCGTCATGCTCCCCTCCATGTCCCGAAGCGCGCCGCGCAGCTTTGCATCTGTGGCGTAGTCCAACGCGGAGGCGCTGTCATCTAATATCAATATTTCCGGCCGTCTCACCAACGCCCTCGCAATGGTAAGCCTCTGTCTCTGTCCTCCCGACAGATTGCGTCCGTTTTGGGCAATCTCCGCGTCAAGCTTCCCTTCCTTGCCCTCCACCACTTCCTTAGCCTGTGCCAGAGATACAGCCTGCCACAGCTCCTCATCCGTGGCGTTTGGATTGCCCCACAACAGATTACTGCGAATCGTCCCCTTGAACAAAACCGCCTTTTGGGGCACCACTCCCATGCGCCCCCGCAGCTCCTCCACGGGAATCTCCTTTATGTCCCGCCCCTGCAGACGAACGCTTCCCTCCGTCACGGGATAAAATCCCGGGAGCAGGTTGACCAGAGAGGACTTGCCGGAGCCCGTGCCGCCGATGATTCCCACCGTCTCGCCCTGATTCACCACCAAATCAATATCCTTCAGGGTCTCTGCCCCCGCTCCCCGATAGGTGAGAGAGACATGGTCAAAAACCAGATAAGGCTCGCCCTGTGCCCTCCGCTCCGAGACCGCCTCAGCATACATTCCGAGAGCCTTTTCCTCCCCCTGTATCTCGAACACTGCCGCCACGCGGTCGGCACATGCCAGTGCCTTGGTGATCGTGATGATCAAATTCGCCAGCTTTACAAGCTCCACCAAGACCTGAGACATATAATTGATGATCGCCACCACCTCGCCGCGGCTGAGATTCCCGACATTTACCTGTACAGCTCCGGTATAAATCAGCACGATGATCGCCACATTCACGATCACATAGGTCACCGGATTCATGCAGGCGCTGATCTTTCCCACGAACTGCTGCAAATGTAGGAGCGAGGTATTCTCCTCATGAAACTGCTCCTCCTCCTGAGCCTCCCTGTGAAAAGCCCTGATCACACGCACACCCGTGAGATTCTCTCTGGTGGTGGAGAGCACCTTGTCAAGCCCCGCCTGCACCTTCTTATACAAGGGAATCGTGAAAAATGTGATCCCCATGACCACGATTGCCAACAGCGGAATCGCCACCACGAACACCAACGCGCACTTCACGTCAATGGTAAACGCCATGATCATCGCGCCAAACACGATAATCGGCGAGCGCAGGAAAAGCCGCAGCACCATATTCACACCGTTCTGCACCTGATTGATATCACTGGTCATGCGGGTGATCAGAGTGGACGTGCCCGCCCCGTCAATATCAGAGAACTCCAAGTCCTGAATATAGCCAAACATGGCATGTCTTAATTTGGTGGAAAAGCCCACCGCCGCCTTCGCCGCAAAAAACTGTGCCGTGACAGACGCCGTAAGCCCTACCACAGCCAAGACAATCAGACAAAGCCCCATCTTTAGGATATATCCCCTGTCTCCATTCTCAATACCGCTGTCAATGATACCCGCCATCACCAAGGGCACCAACAGCTCAAAAAAAGCCTCCAGCAGCTTAAACAGCGGAGCCAACACGGACTCCCTCTTATAATCCTTTAGATACACCAGTAATTTCTTCATTCCGGACATATCATCTTCACCCTTCCCGACCTTTTCACTATAAGACATTCTTACCGCCCACATAGCGGCACACCGCCATGCGATACCCCTCCGGCTGTTCAAGCTCCTGCCAACACACGCTCTCCAAGGGCTTCGTCATCACATCGCACTCCACAACAGCCGCGATTCCCGCTCCGCTGAGCTTGGCGTAAGCTTCCTTTCTGACCCAGATACGATAGAAAAGCTCCTGCCTCTCCTTTTCGCTCCCACATTCCTGCAGCAGATCATTTTCCCCCTGAGAGAAAAATCGCTCCGCCACGCGCATATTTTTCATGGGACGCATTCTCTGTATGTCGATCCCGACTTCCTCCTCCGCCAACGCACAGCACACATACTGCCCCGAGTGAGACAGATTAAAATGAAGTCCTCCCCCCGCAAAATCAGGCTTTCCATGCTCCCCATAGCAATATTCGGCCTGCATCGGCTCCCCGCCGCCCAGAAGGTCAAGAACCTGCGACACCTGAAGACATGTAGGAACTACGTCGGGAGACAGCTTGTCAGATGCATTGGGACACAGCTCGGGGCATATATTAGCAGATACCACGGACGGCAGCTTGGAATACATTTCTGAATACAGACTGGGACACATCTCAGGACACCTTGCGTGCCCCCGCCGCACCGCAAGCTGCAGCAGCAGTCCCGCCCCAATCGCCAGATTGCCTGTCTCCCCTTGCTTGAGCGCCTTCACCTTCTCCAGTCTGACAGAATCCATATTCCTCATGGCAAGCTCACGCAGACGCTCCGCCTTCGCGTCGTTATTATTTAATTCCTCCACCGAGAGCAGATAAACTTCCATTTCCTCCATGCCACCCCAAACGCCGCTCTTAGGATACAGCGTTATAAAGGGCTGCCATAACAGACAGGACTTTCCGCCCGCGCGTTATGACAGCCTTGTCACAAATCCCTATTCCTTCACAGCCAGAGCCAATTCCTCAAGCTGCGCAGGCTCCACGGGTCCGGGAGCCTCGGACATCAGACAGGAGGCGTCCTTCACCTTGGGGAACGCGATAACCTCCCTGATACTCTCCGCCTTCACCAAGAGCATCACGAAACGATCCAACCCGATAGCCAGTCCCGCATGGGGAGGCACGCCATACTTGAAGGCGTCCAACAGGAAACCGAACTGTTCATGCGCCTTCTCCTTCGTAAAGCCAAGAGCCTCAAACATACGCTCCTGCACATCACTCTGGAAGATTCTCACGCTGCCGCCCCCGAGCTCCATGCCGTTTAACACAATATCATAAGCCTTCGCGCGCACCCTTCCGGGATCTGTCTGCAGCAGCTCCAAATCCTCCTCCATAGGCATGGTGAAGGGGTGATGCATCGCCACATATCTCTCCTCCTCATCGCTCCACTCAAACTGGGGAAACTCTGTCACCCACAGGAAATCAAACCGTTCCTCGTCAATCAGCCCGATCTTTTTCGCCACCTCGACACGCAACGCCCCCAACACAGAGTACACAATTTTCAATCTGTCCGCCGCGAATAAAAGCAAATCCCCCGCCTCACCCTGCATGACAGTCACCAACGCCTTTAGCTCCTCCTCTGTCATAAACTTGTCAAAGGAAGATTTGTAAGACCCGTCCGGCATCACGGAGAGATACGCCAGCCCCTTGGCGCCATAGCCCTTCGCAAACTCCACCAACGCATCAATCTTCTTGCGGGGCATTTCCGCCTGCCCCTTCACATTGATGCCGCGGACGCTGCCGCCTGATTCCAACGCGCCGCTAAACACTCCAAACCCACAGCCCTTCACCGTTTCCGACACATCTGTCAGTTCCATTCCAAAACGGGTATCCGGCTTGTCCGAGCCAAAGCGCTCCATTGCCTCCTGCCAAGTCATACGCTTCATAGGAAGCTGTACCTTAAGCCCGATTGCCTCCTCGCACACCCTCGCCACCATACGCTCGGTAGCGTCAATGACATCATCGACGTCCACAAAAGACATCTCCAAGTCCACCTGTGTAAACTCCGGCTGACGATCCGCCCGCAGATCCTCGTCGCGGAAGCATTTTGCAATCTGAAAATATCTGTCATAGCCGGAACACATCAAGAGCTGCTTGAAAATCTGAGGCGACTGGGGCAGCGCATAAAAGCAGCCCGGGTGCACACGGCTCGGCACCAGATAATCCCTCGCGCCCTCGGGGGTTGACTTGTTCAAAATGGGGGTCTCAATCTCCAAGAACCCCTCCCCGCTCAAAAAGGCGCGAATCGTCGTGGCAATCTTGCTCCGAAGAATCAGATTGCGCTGCAGATCCGGTCTTCTCAAATCCAGATAACGATATTTCAGCCGCAGCTCCTCCTTGGTCTTAGAATCCGACTCAATGGGAAAAGGAGGTGTCTCCGCCTCGGAGAGAATCCGAAGCTGCTCTGCCCGAACCTCGATCTCGCCCGTGGCCAGATTCTCGTTCACAGCTCCCTCGCGCTTGGATACCTTGCCCACGACCGCTATCACAAACTCGCTGCGAAGCTTCTCCGCCTTTGCGAAGTTCTCCCCGCCGCAATCCTTCTCCTCAAAAATCACCTGCAGGATACCCGCCCTGTCGCGCATATCCACAAAAACAAGTCCGCCTTTATTCCTCTGCTTCTGCACCCAGCCCATGACCGTGACCGTCTCCCCGACATTCGCCGCCGAGAGCTCCCCACAGCGGTGGGTGCGCTTTAAACCCTTCATTGATTCTGCCATTGTACCCGACCTCGCTTCTTTTTATTTGTCATCTTTTATTTGTTGTTTTTTATTTATCGTCCCTATCTGTTGATCGCAGCAATCCGAGATATCGCTCTCAAGGTATAAGTCAGTTCTTAAGCCCCTCCCGATAGAACTCCTCAAACTCCTCGTAGCCCTCCTGCTGTAATTGCTCCTTCTGAAACTTCTTGTTCTTGTTCATTCTTGCCACCAACACCTGCGTCCCGTCCCTTCTGGCTTCCTGCGCCTTAGTGATCACCCTGCACAAAGCCTCGCCGGACACGCCCTTCTCCACCAGATATGCCACCCGCCCCGGGTGTGCGGGCACCTGAAACCCGCTCTCCAACAACAGAAGCACGATGCGCTCGAATCCGATAGAAAATCCACACGCAGGAACGTCCTGCCCCGTGAACTTCCCCACCATCTTGTCATAGCGTCCTCCGCCGCCACAGCTTCCACCAAACTCCGGCATGGCAATCTCAAAGATCGTCCCCGTGTAATAGCTCATGCCACGCACCAACGTGGGGTCAAACACCAGCTCAAAGGTGTCCGCCTTGGTCGCCCTGACGCTTGCAAGAATCTCCTGAAAAGAGTCCATGACCTCACTGTCCAGATAATCCCCCAGCTGCTCTATCAGGCATTTTACCCCGTCGGGCGCCTTCTCCACCGCAGCAAAAAGCCCCAAATACTTATCACACTGCTCTTCGCTGTGACCGTTCTCCAAAAGCTCCGCCTTCACGCCGTCCGTCCCGATTTTGTCCATCTTATCCAAGGTGATAAACACGCCCTCGTAATCCTCCTCGGCAAATCCTGCGTAAGCCGCCATCGCCTTCAGGATCCTTCTGTCATTGATGCGAATCTGAAAGTTCTTGAACCCCAGCTTACTCACGGTGGTGGTGGTCGCCAGTATCAGCTCGATCTCCGCCAGATTGGAGGGCTCTCCCAAAATATCAATATCACACTGCATAAACTGACGATACCGCCCTCTCTGGGGATTGTCCGCCCGCCACACGTTCCCGATCTGCAGTGCCTTGAAGGGCATGGGAAGCTGAGCCGCGTTGTTGGAATAGAAGCGCACCAAAGGAACCGTCAGGTCATACCGAAGCCCCGAGTCCACCAAATCCTCCTCCGTGACCGCCGTCTCCATATTCAGCTTCTGACCCCTTTTTAAAATCTTGAAGATCAGCTTCTCATTATCGCCGCCCTGCTTATTGCTGAGATTGGCAATATTCTCCACGCAGGGTGTCTCAATGGAGGTAAAGCCAAACTGCCCGTAAGTCTCCTTGATCACGCTGATGACATAGTCCCGAATCTGCATCTCGCGGGGCAAAATATCCTTCATGCCCTTGGTGGGCTTCTTGCTCAGTGCCATAACTATCTGTCCTTTCTGTAATGAATTAACCTTTTACATGATACATTTTTTCATTCCAACTGTCAATATTTGGACACAATACAAATAGCCCCGCATTATATTCTGCAATGCGCTGTCAAATTCTGATTTTCAAACTATCTTATCCTTATAATAATGATTTTCCTTTAACATGTCCTTTATGGATTTAAATTCACACTCACAAAGCTTTTCACACAAGGATAAGACTTCTTCATTCTGATAATCCTTTACATCATATCTTTTTATTCCGTCTTTAAGGTGGAATAAAAAGATGACGCCATTATCTGACAGATACTCATTCCAATAGCCTAACTCTAGGTATTGGCTTATAAATTGTTCCCAATCACCTGCTTTTTCTTTTGGAAAGGCAACACCATAATTGCTGCCAAATTTTTCAATAGTAAATCCTCTATCCTTCAAAATAAGAATCTCATCACCGATTCCCATAACATAAGAATAATACATAAAACACCTCCATAACCACTACGCAAATAATACCTTGAAACGTCAATTCTTTTGCACCACAAAATCTGCTTAATATATCTAATAGGATAGCACAATCACGCGCACATGTCCATCGATCATCACAGCAGTAATCTTATCTCAAACGATAAAGCATTATATATTCTTCTTCGTTCTCATCAACGACCTCATACCCTATTTTTTCATACAGCTTAACGGCATAGTTTGCCTTCTGGACGAAGTTTCTCTCCAAAATGTCAACGCTTTCTCTAGCGGCTTCTAATCAGCTTGGTACTTCCTAGTAATCACCAAGCTGTAAATTGCCATAGCTGCTATTGTTTCCAACATCAGCCCTAATACCGACAATAAAATATACGGTGCATTTTGACCGCCAAGTAACGGTATTCCCAATACAATTAAAATTACACCATACAGAATAAACAGTTTGCCTGTCGCATGATTATATCCTTTTATATCATTCACCTTAATCGGCTTGATATTTGCCCAAAAGCCAACTGCCTTTTCCGAAAAAAAGGCTTTGACTCCCAATACAATCATAATGCCACCAAATATTGCCCAAATAATGAATCCCATCACTCCGCCCTCCTCTACTAATTATATGTCCTAAGACAATCAATATAAATGTTTATGGCTTCTTCAAGCTTCTCCCAATTTTCATTAAGCTCAGGATATAGCCCTGTTTCACCCAGTCCAATAATGTTATACAGCGCTAAAAGCAATTCCGTCTCTAAAAATACATTACTGCAATCGGCAATTTTGTCTTCCCTCAGAATCCGTGGGTAGCTAAGCTCCTTTTTAACTCTTTTTGAGAGACAATATTCTAACAAATGCGGCGGAATATTAGCTCTTCGATTTTCCCCCGATAATTCTCTTGCGATACGAATTTCCAGTCCGTAAAGATTTTGAATCCCATTATTCCAAGCTCCAAATTCAAACGAAAACTCTACCCCTGCCTCCGCCGCCATTTGTAACTGGGCTTCCGAAGGTCTTGCGCCGAAAAAAATATCAATCTCCCCCGACAATAGCTTTTCATAAGCATAGATTGTGTTGGTAAACTGAATCGGCATGACGGCATCTGAATCGGATTCACTTGCCCTTTTCTGGATTGCACTAATATTTATGTAACAGGCATTTGCAAAGGCGGAATACACGGGATATGCCGCCTCCGCCCCGTCCATCACGGGCATCTCCTGCGGTTCCTCTATGGTGAAGGCGGCAGGCTCCTCAAGCTTTGCCAGAATATTTTCTTCGTTCTCCACGGAATAATTGCGCAAATCAATACTGGAAAACCCTCCCGCATAATCAAAGTTATAAGAACGATACACCGGCGTCACAATATTTTCACGCTCCTTGTAAAGAACCACCTCACTTGCCCCGTAAGCGCCCAAAGCCACCACGACAGCTATGATTACCGCCTTTTTGTGATAGAAAAAGGGCTTTCTCTCCACTCCCGTCTCCTTAACCGAACAACGCTCTCCCTCGGCAAATCCCACAATAAGAACCGCATCATAGAGCAGATTCCCAAGCAGCTCGATATGCCTTACATCAAGCTCGCTAATTCTCTCGCCCAATACAAGACATGAACAAAATCCAAATGCATGTCCTCCCCAAAGTCCCGGCAATACTCTGCCCAATTCACGAATATAAACACTCCCTACATTGCATATCCCTGTATTCAACAGATACCACATCAGCGGCAGAAGGACAGGCACATAAAGCCACAGCCTGCGTAACGGTTTATGCGGAGAATCTGCTATCATGATCACATATCCATATCCCCGCATAAGCCAAAAAGCCGCAAACATTACCATCAATATACACAATATTGCACCAAATGACGACATACCCCCAAACATCATGAGAACAAATGGAAGTACGAATGTCATCAACACCGTAAAGAACAGTGTCAGCAGAAAATAAACCATACGACCCCCTCAATTTTGCTTAACTTTCAGTTTTCAATATAATAACACAACAGAGTTTTGCAGGCAATCCTTTGCAAATTATTATTTTACGCATATTTAACAGCATTCTGCAGCTATTTAGAGTCGCGATGCTGTCCAATGATTTTTTCCACCCAGATCATATTATACCAGCGTCCAAATTTATATCCGCATTTGTGGAATTCCCCGACTGTTGAAAAGCCAAGATGTGCATGAAACCCTGCGCTGTTCCTGTTGAGGTATTCATCTTCCGTATCCGGATAACCAATACAGGCATACAGATTCAAAATTCCCATTCTGCCTAATCTGGCTTCCAATTCTTCATACAATTTCCTGCCCAAGCCACATTTCAGCGCTGTATGATCGAGATAAATCGTCAACTCACACGACCAACCATAAGCAGCCCTGCCCACAAAAGGTCCCGCATATGCGTAACCCTGAATCATCTCATCTTTTTCAATCACAAGATAAGGATATCTTTTCATGGTATTGGTCATGCGTGTTTGAAATTCTGAGAGCGTTGGCACGTCGTACTCAAAAGAAATCGCTGTATGCTCGACATAATATGCGTAAATCTCCAAAATACGTCCTGCATCTTCAAGCCTTGCATCTCTGACTATGATTTTATTCATAAATTTATCACCCTACTCATCGACATTATCCCTTTGGTACAAAAAAATTTCAAAATCATACTATAAATAACCGTCTACAATTTATTCCTTTTTACAAAATGGATTTTCTTTGGAGTAAGCAATTGCCGCACTATTAAAATCATCAGAACTCATATTCTCAAATCTCTCTCTCTGCCACTTTGTATAATCAAATTTTTCCCTATTGATCACTGCAATAAATCGTTCCGTTTCCACTACTCCCAGTGTCTCTAACAAACAATTGATCCCTCTGTTCATAATTTCAATATCACTAACCATTTAAATCTCCCTCCAATCTTCTGATAAAGTCTATAGGGTTTAACATCTGAATCTCAAACACAGCCATTCTCATGTAAAAATTCCTTTACCCTTTCAAAGCACTCTACCCCATAATCACTATAAAAAACGGCAACCTCAAATCCATATGCGAGATTAAAACGGACATAACCGCCCATGTGAATCAAAAATACTTCGCAAGCATACTCATTTTCAATCAGATAGTCACTTCCGAATGCAGCCTGAAAACGTTCAGCAAGTATCTGCGGAGTTCCATAGGCAGCACGCAAAAACAAATAGCTGCTTCCCACCGGTTCAAAATAATCCTCCAAACTATCCTCATAAAGAAAATTTCCAATCCTGTTTATTGTGCATATAAAAGCCTCATCATAAGGGAATAACTGTATGATGTCAGAACCCCTCGGCAATAGAATATAACCATCAATCAGGGCATGAAGCGCAATATAATCGCCGTCGATGCTGTTCCCTATCACCACACATTCAGAGAACTGTTCCTGCGTAATAGGAGCACCTTCATACTGCCAAAAACCACACTCCTCAGAATCCTGTAGGATATCAAAATCAGGAGCACTGATACAGATTGCGCCGCCATAGGTTCCGACACCATAGGTCTTCATAAAATCTCGGTATGGCTTGGGAAATTTTATCCGCCCCCTGCGCTCCAAGGAAACAAGCTCACTTTCATTTAAAAGTCTGAATTGCATAGAAGTACAATACATTACAAACACCCCCGCATATTGCGTGATCTTCGATACCCATTATCAATCAGCCAACAGCCTCTTTTTCCGCTCTATCATCTCCTCGATTCGCCCGATATACTGGGCAACCTCCTTCACATTCTCGCACCGCTCGATCCGCCCGTCCGTGTACACCCTCTTGGTAATCGAACCCGCCCCCAATGCCACGATACTCTGCACTTCCTCCATGATCAAAATATTATACAGCCCATATTTCCCGGGCTTTGCATACCCAACGTTCTCGAAATTGCCGGACATATTCTTCTGCCGATAGAGGTAATAGGGCTCCATTCCAAGGCGACGCGCGCCCTCCGCCGCAATTCGCATAGTTTCGTCGGTGTTGCGCAGGGTCTCCACGCCGTTCTCCTGAATCCACTGGCTCATGTGGGAAGCGCGCTTGATCGCCAAGGAATGAACGGTCAGGCTGTCCGGCGCCAAAGCCGTCACTTGGTCTATTGTTCTGCGCACATCGTCCTCCGTCTCCCCGGGAAGCCCCAATATCAAGTCCATATTGATATTGTCAAATCCCACCTCTCTGGCAAGCCGATATGCCGCCTCCACCTGCTCCACCGTCGCCCTTCTGCCAATGATATCCAACGTCCGTTGGTTCATGGTCTGGGGATTGACGGAGATTCGACTGACACGCTCTCCATACAAAGCCTCCAGCTTCTCCCTCGTGATACTGTCCGCCCTGCCCGCCTCCACGGTAAATTCCTTCACCGTGCCAAAGTCAAAATAGCGCTTTAGGGCCTTGATCAGTCTGACAAGCTGCTCCGGCTCCAAGGTGGTGGGTGTGCCGCCCCCGATATAGACGCTGTCCAAAGCCCTCCCGCTCATAAGGCTTGACACCGCCTCCATCTCACGAATCAGACAATCGATATAGGCGTCCACAAGCTTCTTATATCCCGCAATCGGAAAGGAGGTAAAGGAACAATACAGACAGGTCGTGGGACAAAAAGGAATCCCGACATAAAGGCTGTATCCCTCGCTGTCGCCCTCATGCTCCACCGTCCTTAGAATCTCCCGCTCCCTTCTCGCGATATCCAGTCCGAGCCGCGCTTTCTCCCCGCTCACATCGTAAGTCCCCGTAAAGGTGTCCAGAATCTCCTGCTCCGTGCAGCCCTGCTCTAGCATTCCAAAGGCAAGCTTGGTGGGACGAATACCCGTGAGACTCCCCCACGGCAGAGCCTTTCTAGTAAACTGCCGCAGACTCCCGTAGAGGAATCGCTTAAACTCCTGCTTGTACGGGTAGTCAGCCACCCGCCCGTGATCCCATGTAAAGAGCTGTCCGCCAAGCTCCACACGGGCGCCTCCCTCGGAAAGCTCCACGCTCATACGCAATATCCGCTCGTCTGCCTGTATACACCGCTGTGCGCTCTCCTCGGTCTGCCGCCTGCGCTGCACGGTGCTCTCGGGGGTGAGAATCGTCACGTTCTCCCCCGGATAAAATGCCCTCACAAGAGAATTGACATCATATTCATAATTTGCCCTGTTCAACTCTATTATCAGCATAATACTTCCCTTCCCATTCCTGCCATCGAACCACGATCCGCCTTTTCCAGAGGGGAATATGCCCGTAAAGCTGTCCACGCAGCCCCTTGCATATGCGCTCCACCTCCTGCAGGCTCGCCGCGTCAGGCTGAGAGCTTCCGTAAGTACATGCGTCCACCTCGCTCAAAAGCCTGTCAAGCTCTCCTTTCGTGTATGCGATATTCAGCCGCTTCAGCTCCGCCACGAGACAATCCCACTCCTTCATGATCTGACTGTCCGCGCCTGCGTGAAGCATGATCCTCACCAATCTCCTGTACTGGTCGCACACCCGCTCGGCAGCTTCCATTTTCTGATACAATACGCGCCTTCTATGTCTGTGACAGGCAGCCACCCCCCATGACAATACCAGAAGCAATGCCAGTCCGCCTGCTGCTCCCCATAGGAGTGCCCGCTGATTCCGCCACCCTTCGGACTCCTCGGAATCAATGACCTCCTCGAGAGCTTCCTCGTCATCATCTTCCTCCTCGTCCTCGTCATCTTCCTCATCTTCCTCCTCGTCCTCCTCATCTTCCTCGTCGTCCTCGGACAACTCCTCCCCGTCCTCCCAAAACTCCGAGAAATCCAAGAAGTCCTCTCCCGCTACCACCTCAAACTGCTGAAGCATTTCCCAGCGGTTATCCTGTGGGAATGCCACATCTGTCGGAGTGAACTCAATCGGCACCCAGCCCAGTACGCCCAGATATATCTCCGCCCACGCATGAGCCTGTCTGTCCCTGATCACGGCTGTGTAAGTGCCGTCCCCGTTCTCCACAAACTCGCTCGGGTGCGCGCAGTATCCCGTGGCATATCTGGCGGGAATCCCCTGCCTGCGAAGCATCAGCACCGCTGCGGAGGCGAAATGGGCACAATACCCCGCCCGACGCTCAAACAGAAAGTTCTCCACAAAATCCTGCTCGGGAGGACATGCAGGCACATTTAAATCATAATTCGCCGTCTGATCCAACAGGTTCACTATATTGTACACGGAGTAGCGGACATCACTCGTTTCCGTTCCCACGGTCTCCAACCAAGCGGACAGCCTTGGCAAAAGCTCCTGCGGGTAGTCCCTATAATTGTCATACACATACTGTCTGTACATCAGGCTCTCCTGATTCAGCCCTGACAACAGCTCCGTCTCCATATTCCTGTTTACGCTATCGTATGTCCATATGGGGTAATACTCATAAGAGCAGCTCTCCCCCTGCTTGTCCAGAGAACCGTCCGCATGAACCGCCCCGTTTTCCTCCAGTCTGGCTCCGTAAGGGTACAGGCTGTATACATTATCCCCCTGCAGCTCCTCTATGGTCATGGTATAGGGCTCCGCCCCTTCCGCCTGACAACGCTCTAATATCTCATAGCTGTTGTTGACGAGCGACGCGTAATCCTCAGGCGGCGTGAAGCCATGCTCCGCATAATACCGCGCCAGTCTGTCTTCCTCCTCCGCCTCCCATGCGCTTCCCGTGTAGGTGTCTCCCACAAATCCCCTCAGATAGACCGTCACTCGAGGATACTCGTCCACCGTTACCTCAAAAAATTCCGACTGAGTGTATGAAAATCCCTTCTCCTGAACAAGCTCCCCCTCAATCGTTCCGCTCTTGAACATTCCGCCCCAGCTCCACACAGTTTGCACCTCAGGAAGGATTCGCTCGTTGACCACAAAGGTCAAATACATTCTGGCGTCGGTGATATCCTCGTACAGCTCGTCCATGGGCGGCAAAATCACCCAATACGCCACAGCCGCAGCCGCCCCCGTCAGGAGCTGCATCACCAAAAAAGCCCTGTTTTCCGTATTCCTGTCCCCCTGAAAGCGCGCCGATACCGCAATCATTCCCATTGCAAATATCATGCCTGCCACGGCTGAGATATCCGGAAAGGATTGCGAGGCGCTGCTGACAAGCACCGGCATTAAATACACCAATCCCGCCACCCAGACCTTTCGCCGCAGCACCGCATAGACCAGCGGCAATATCTGGACTGCCAAAAATAACAGCAGGGCGAACGTGAGCGCTCCCGTCCCTGCCCCCGCCGCATCAGGCAGCGTCAGATGAATATTTTGCCGCAGATTGATCCGCTCCACCATAGGCTGCAGCGCCAAGACTCCCCCGCGCATGACCGTCCCGCTCTTGACAAGCCCGAGTCCCGCACAGACCGCCAAATACAACACAGCTCCGCCGATTCGAGTACGCGGCTTTTGCCCCAAACACACCAGATAAGCAGCCAATACCGCCGCAATCGCCCCGAGACTCAGCCATACAAAATGAGGGTTCACGGTCAACAGCGAGCACCATGCGCATATATCCGCTGCGACTGCAAGCGTAAGCAAGAGTCCCGTTCTCAATTGTCCGTATAAGCTCCTTTTATCCATATACACACAACGCCCCTCTGTATACCCGCATATCCATATCCAGATGCAGGGCTTCCTCCTCCGGAACGTCCCCGCCAAGCTGCGTGATATCCAACGCGAGAAGGCGATACATGCAATCGATGATATCCTCCTCCCTGTTTACCTCCTGCTCCTCCCTCTGACCCGACCTGAACCAGACAACCCTGCCCAGTCTCCCGCCGCGATAGAGCGCAAGCATCAATCCCACCGCCAGTTCAAGATAGCCGTCCCATATCTGCGCCCCCTGCTCGTCCCTGACCAGATCATGCATACTCAGGTAAAGCTCGGCGCTGTCCGTCCTTCTCCCCTCAAAGTCCCGAATCTGCAGCTCGTCAGTGCGCGCCGTGAGCTTCCAATGGACTCTGTGAAGGCTGTCCCCCGCGCGGTAGTCCCGAATCTCATACCCCTCCATCATATCCCTGTCCTCGCCAATCGAGCCTATGTATGCCGCCTTTGCCTGATCGATTGCAAGGGGCTTTAACGTCGGCGTGATATAAATGCTTCTCTCAGCCCTGTCCTTTTGGTTGACAGCGCACAGCCCCAGATAATCATAGAGCCTGACCCTCCGCATTCTGACAAGAGCCCGCCCGCAATGGGCAGCCTGCACCCTGACTTCACAATCCGAGCTCCCGTTGCCCGGGATCTCGCGAATCCAGTGCCTCGTCACCTGCACGGTCTCCCCGGGAGCTTCCCATTCCAAGGTAACGCACACCGCCGCAATCGGGAGAAAGCCCCTGTTCTCATAGCGAAGCCGCAGCACTCCCTCCGCCCCTCTTTCCAGAGCTTGTCCTGCGGTCTCCATGGACATCTTGCCTGTGCGCAAGCCATATATCATTTGTACGGTGCCAATCAACGGAATCAGTATCATGACCGCGATGCCAAACCGCACTCCCCTATAACTATACAGCATGGAATACCAGACCGCTGCAAGCAATAATCCCCCATAAATAAACCTCTGCCGCGCCATATGCCTATCTTGTTCCCCTCTGTGGCTTCTCCACTTGCTTCAACACCTCGTCCAAAATGTCATCTATCGTGCAATTCTCGCCCTTGCCTTTTCCGTTGATGCGCATTCTATGTACGGCGACATCTCTGAGCACCTTGATGATATCCTCCGGCGACACATAATCCCGTCCCTCCAGATATGCCGCCGCGCGCGCCACCTTTCCAAGTGCAAGTGTTCCGCGCGGGCTGATACCCAGCTCCAGATACGGGTGCCGTCTGGTGGCGTCCGCCAACAAGACCATATACCGATATATCTTATCATGGATAAATATCTGTCCCGTCTCCTGCTGCATGCGAATGATAGCCTGCTCGTCCGCTACCGCCTGCACCTGCTCCATCGGCTTACCTGTATGACGCTGTTTTAGCATCTCGATCTCGTCCTCAATGTCGGGATATCCCATACTGATGCAGATCAGGAAGCGATCCATCTGTGCCTCGGGAAGTCTCTGCGTTCCCGCGAAGCCGAGCGGATTCTGGGTCGCCAGAACGATAAAGGGCCGAGGCACCTGTCTGGTCACGCCGTCCACCGTGACACGCGCCTCTTCCATCACCTCAAGAAGCGCCGACTGGGTCTTGGGCGCGGTCCTGTTGATCTCATCAGCCAACAGCAGATTACACATGACCGCCCCCGGGCGATAAGTAAACTCCCCCGTCTCCCTCTGATACATGGAGAAGCCCGTGATATCCGCAGGCATCACGTCCGGCGTGAACTGAATGCGGTTGGTGGTCAAGCCCATCGCCTTGGAGAAAGCCAATGCCAGCTCCGTCTTACCCACTCCCGGCACGTCCTCCAAAAGCACATGTCCTCCTGCCAAGATTGCCTCCATCACCTTCTCCACACACGCATCTTTTCCGACAATGACCTTCTCGACCTCCCTGATCACCGAATGCGCCAGACTGCTATCTACTCCCATATCCCGTCTCCTTCCCAAACCCTCTCTATCAAAACCCTAGTCAACAACAGGCAGCCCGCTCCGCGAACTGCCCTTATGTTAATGCTTACCCGCAAAAGGGATTATACTTTTTCTCATGTCCTACCGTGGTGCTGTCCCCATGCCCCGGATAAAGCTTGATATCCTCCGGCAATACAAAAAGCTTCTCCTGAATGGAGCGTACCAGTGTTCCCATACTCCCCGTGGGGAAATCCGTCCTTCCCACAGACTCTTGGAAAATCGTATCCCCGCAGACACAAAAGCCCGCCTCCTCAAAATAAAAGCAGCAGCCGCCCGCCGTGTGTCCGGGGGTGGCGATCACCCTGCAATCAATATCTCCAATAGATATCTCGTCCCCGTCATTCACATAGACGTCTGCGTCCAGAGTACAAGCCCGCCCTGCGTTCTCCGACACGTTCAGCCCCGCGTCCCGCAAAAGCTCACGCTCCGCCTCGCATGCATACACATTCACCGCGGCATATCCATGATGCTCTGCAACCTCATTTGCCGCCGCCTTCAAGCCCTCCACACCCCAGATATGGTCGAAATGCCCATGAGTCAGAAGGATTCCTGCCACCCGAAGATTATTTTGATTCAGCTTGGCAAAAATCTGCCTTCCGCAATCCGCAGGGTCGATGACGATACACTCCTTTGCCCCTTCCCGATACACGAAATAGGTATTCGTGCCGCAGACTCCAAGCACCATGCGTCCGATTTTTAACTCACCCATATTTACCCTCGCTTCCCTCAACCTGAAGTTCTCTCAATCTCGATCACGCTCTCAATCCCCCGAATCTTATCGACGATTCTGCCGAGCTCCTCCCTGCCGCTGATCTCAAAGGAAACCAACAGCGTGGCAACCCCCTGTCTGCTCGTGCGGGTGTTCATGGAGAGGATATTGATCTCCTTCTCCGTGAGAGCCTTGGTGATATCCGCCAACAGACCATTTCTGTCATTTGCATAAATCTTGATCTCCGCCTCGTATTTCTCAGATACAGTCTCCTCAACCTTCTGCCACTCCGCGTCTATCAGCCTCGCGCGTTCCATCTCGGGTAGCCCAAGCATATTGACGCAATCGGTACGGTGAATGGAGATTCCCCGCCCTCTGGTGATAAAGCCCACGATCTCGTCCCCCGGCACCGGAGAGCAGCACTTGGAAAAGCGCACGGACAAATCCGCTATGCCCTTTACCACGATCCCGCTTCTGGAACGTATATGCTCCGGACGGTTTGCACTGGTGGCTGTCGCCGCCGCAATGCTCTGCAGAACCTCCTCGTTGGTGAGCTCCTTTTTGTGCTCCCTGTCATAGAGCTCCTGCATCTTGTTGATGATCTGCCCTTCCTTCAGGGCGCCATGTCCCACTGCCGCCAGAACGCTGTCCCAATCCCGAAATCCGTACTTGCGCAGCACCACATCCATATAGTCCTGCTTGGACAGGTTTGAATAATTGATTCCCCTCGTCTTACAGTAGGCAGCCAGAAGCTCCTTCCCCCTGACGATATTATCTTCCTTAAGCTCGTTCTTGAACCACTGGTTGATCTTGTTCTTAGCCTGAGTGCTCTTGACCACATTCAGCCAATCCCTGCTGGGACCCTTGGAATTCTGTGAGGTGATGATCTCGATACGGTCGCCGTTGTGAATCTCATAGTCGATCGTCACAAGCTTGCCGTTCACCCTTGCGCCCACCATCTTGTTGCCCACCGCGGAATGAATATGATAGGCAAAATCAATCGGCGTGGAGCCTGCGGGAAGATTCTTCACCTCGCCCGAGGGCGTGAAGCAATAAACATGATCCGAGAACAGATCCAGATCGTTCTTCAACAGGTTCATAAACTCCCTGTTGTCGGACATGTCCTGCTGCCACTCCAAAATCTGCCGCAGCCAGACAAGCTTCTCCTCCTCCTGCTCCTCCACCCTCTTGCCGTCAGACGCCTCCTTGTACTTCCAATGCGCCGCGATACCATATTCCGCCGCCTTATGCATCTCAAAGGTACGTATCTGAACCTCAAAGGGCTGCCCCGAGGTGCCGATCAAGGTAGTGTGCAGCGATTGATACCGATTGGGCTTGGGCATGGCGATATAGTCCTTAAAACGTCCGGGAATAGGCTTGTACATCTCATGAATCACGCCCAGAGCCGCATAGCAGTCCTTCACCGTCTCCACGATGATCCGCACGGCAAACAGATCATAGATCTGATCAAGCGTCTTATTCTGATTCTTCATTTTCTTATAAATACTGAAAAAGTGCTTGACGCGACCGTCCACCTTCGCCTCGATGCCCGCGTTCTCCACATGAGCCTTCACCTCGTCCACTATGCCTTGGATATAGCTCTCCCGCACGCTCTTGCGCACTGCGATCTTATCCACCAGATCATAATAGACCTCCGGCTCCAAATATTTCAGGGATAAATCATCTAACTCGATCTTGATCTTGCTGATACCCAATCTCTGGGCGATAGGACAATAAATCTCCAAGGTCTCCTTGGCGATGCGCTGTTGGCTCTCGGGACGCTGATACCTCAAGGTTCTCATGTTGTGCAGGCGGTCCGCCAGCTTGATCAGGATTACGCGGATATCCTTCGCCATGGCTAAGAACATCTTTCTAAGGTTCTCCGCCTGAATCTCAAGCTTGGCATCAGGCTGCTCCCCGCCGGAGGAGAGCGGCAGCTTTTCCAGCTTGGTCACGCCGTCCACCAGTAATGCCACGTCCTGCCCAAACTCCCGCTCCAGATCCTCGTCGGTCATCACGGTATCTTCCACCACGTCATGCAGAAGCCCCGCCACGATCGTCTCCTTGTCCAGCTCCAAATCCGCCAGAATGATCGCCACGTTCAAGGGGTGAATGATATACGGCTCCCCCGACTTGCGAAGCTGATCCTTATGCGCCCTGCTCGCCACCTCGTATGCCTTGGCTATCATGGAGATATCGTCGCTGGGGTGGTATTTCTGCACATGGGTAATAAGCCTCTGATACAGTGTTTCAGGGGCTACAAACTCCTCAGCTTCATTTATACGGTCATCAACAAAGATAACCTCATTCTTTTCTTCTGTCATAGCTGCTCCCATGTGACCGACGTTTCTAAATTCCCTTACATTTACAGTGGCGCGTATTATTTGCCGGGGTAGCAGATCGCGGAGTCCAGACGGTACCCGGCGATCCTCTCCCGCCCCTTCAAGCCCGCAAGCTCCATAAGCACCACGACTCCCACGACCTTGCCGCCGAGAGTCTCGATCAGCTTGATCATAGCCTCGGTAGTGCCGCCTGTCGCGATCAGGTCGTCTACCACCAAGACTCTTTGTCCGGGCTTGATGCTGTCCTTGTGCATCTCGATGGTAGCCTGTCCATACTCCAAGTCATAGGACACCTCCACGGTCTCACAGGGAAGCTTTCCCTTCTTGCGGATCAAAACGAACGGCTTTCGATTATTATATGCAATCGGAGTCCCAAAAATAAATCCGCGGGATTCCGCTCCCACCACCACGTCATAATCCAAATCCTTCACAAGCTCCTGCATCGTGTCAATCGCAAGCTGCAGACCGTCCGCGTCCTGCAGGACACTTGTCACATCGCGAAAAATAATGCCCTCCTCGGGAAAATCAGGAATACTTCTCACATATTCTTCCAGTTTCTTCATTGTAAACCCCTTCCTTTATGTATATCATCATTCTAATTGGTTCATCGGCTCGCCGCCGCAAGCTGCTTTTTGATAAAATATTTCAGGACGTCACCTCTGGTGACTATCCCGATAAACACATTTCTGTCATCAATCACCGGAACAAAGTTCTGCATTTGCGCCTGCCCCAGAAGCTGCTCCATATCCGTGTCAATGCAGACCGGCTGAACCTTGCCGTTTTGAATGATATCCCGAAGCGTCAGGTGCTCCACTGTCTTCATGGTCACATTTTCCAGTTGTTCATTGTGATTCAAGATATTCCAGAGGAAATCCCCCTCACTGACCACACCCACATACCGATTCTCGGAATCGATCACGGGCACTGCCGCATAGCCGCTTCGCTTAAGCTTCTCAAGTCCCTGCCGGATCGTCATGTTGTCCCGCAGGTAAGTAACCTCCGCCTTAGGAGAGATAAAAGATGCTATGTTCAACGCTATACTCCTCCTAATATTCTCCTTAGTATATCCCCGTCATTTATTTCCTTCCGCAGCATTTCTTGTACTTCTTGCCGCTGCCGCAGGGACAAGGGTCATTTGGATATACCTTGGGCGCCTTGATAACGGTTGTGGAGGATTTTTGCTCCTTGTAAAGCCGCTTTCTGGTCTCCTCGTCGTAGATAGCGTCCCACTCCTCCAGATTATATAGCCAGTCAGCCTCCGCCGCCACCATATTTTTATAGAGCTTCTCTTTGTCAAAGCCCAACTGCACCTGTGTGTCTTCCTCCATCTCCTCGATGGGGTTGGGCTCCTTCAGGCTGTCGTTGATGCCGTCCAAGAATCCCGTCATTGCCATGATGTTCACGCCATACTTATCCGCAAGCTCCTTCACCGTGCCGGACACCACCTCGTCGGGGTTCTTCAGGAGCTGTGCGTAGATCGCCTTCTCCTCCTGAAAGTAAGCCGCCCACAGCTTTTGCAGGGTATCCTTGTTCGCAGATTCATTGTATGCGACTTCTCGCCATTGTTGCAATAATGCCATACTCCATATACCGTCCTTATCCTGTATTTTCAAAAAAATTGGTACAGAGTAAGTATATAACAATTCGTGTCAAAAAACAATATTTCCTATGGAATTTGTTGTATGCAAAAGTCAATATCCCCGCAACCTTCGTCAAATGCCCATTGACTGCAGGAATAACTTTGTAATTGACACCTGATGGGTGTAACAATATAATTATGGGAGTGAGGCAATTTTAAGAGCATATAAATTCGATAGCTGTTCTGAACCAAACAAATATGCAGTGTTTATGCGGTTGGTTTTGAATAGTTACAGATTCGGAAAAAAGAGGTGCGCTTATGAATATGGAGAACGAAAAAACACAAGGGACGGGAAAAGAGGACAGAAAGAAAATCACCTCCAAACAGGTGGTAGCCATGGTGGGGGTGGTTTTGTTGGTGTTAATGTATGTGTTGACTTTGGTGATGGCTGTGATTGACACTTCCGCCTCGGGGCGATTCTTTATGTTAAGTCTTGGCTGCACGTTTGTGATACCTGTGATTATCTTCCTTTATAGTTGGATGTATGGAAGGCTCACGGGCGGTAAGGCGATTGGGGATCCTGATGACCCGAGGGAGACGGTTGGGCAACTGACAGATACGGAGGGTGAATGAAAGTCAAGGAAATAGCTAATTATGGGGCGGCGGGAGAAGGACGGGGGTGTTCTGCGGACTGGCTGCGGTTGGGTGTTTTCTAATAGTGCGGGGAAGGGGATTGCGGTTTGCGGGTCGGCTTTAAGGTGCATCCATGCACCATAAAGCCTGAAATGCGCATCCGTGCGCATTTCACCCTAGGCTTTGGACGCACTATAAGAAAACGCTCCAACCTCCGCCGAAGTCCGCAGAACACCCCCGTCCTTCTCCCGCCTTGGTACCAGTACAATGTTTTCCAGATGGCTGCACCTTGGAAATATGGTATTTGTTAGTGTTTATGAATACACATCTCTGGGGCTGATGTCGAATTTCACGGTGACCTTGCCGCCGTACAGCCCTGTGCCGCTGATGGTCACGCTTCCCTTGTTCTTGCCTGCGGTGATGTTCGCGCCGTAGAGAAGGGTGTAGTCTCCTGTCTCCTTGTCAGTCTTTAGCGCCAGCTTGGTCAGCTTGTATGTGCCGCTTGCGCTAGTCAGGACGTTCTCCGAGGTCTCCTGTGCCTGTCTTGCGGCTTTGACGGCTTGTTCCTCTCCATAGTAAACGGTCACGGTGGGCGTTACCTGTCTGCCGCTGTAAGTGGTCTGGCGGGCGTCAGGTGCGACCACCACATAGAGATTCGCTGCGTTAAGCTTGGCTCTGTATATGGTCAGGTCAACGGTCATGCTTCCCTGATAGCCGCTGCCTTCCTTCGCGTCGATTCGCGCGTAGGGGCGCAGCTGCTCGTAGGATTGCCCCGTGAGCGGGGAGACGGACAACGCCGCCAAGTAAGCAGTCACCGCTTTATGTGTACAGTTGATGTATGTAACCTCGTAGTCCTTCCCCGCGTTCAACGCCTTCTTGCCGTCTGTGAGTCTGACCGTCGGACGGTACTCATAATTCTCCGCCTTGCTGCCGTTGAAGGCGATTGCCGTTGTAGTCGCTTTCAGACCGGACTGCGCGATCATGTCTGCGGCACTGATGCGGAAAGCAATCTGCAGCGTCCCCGTGTAATTATTCTTGCCTTTAAACAGCATGACGGCTTGGTCAGCCGTGCTGACCGCGGTATTGTTCCGGTAGGTGACGGTGTAATCAACGCCCTCCTTCAACGGCTCGCCCGTGGTGCTGTTGCAGAGCCGCACGCGTCCCGACGGCTTGACTCCTTCCCTCGTGTAAACCACCGCTCCGTTCAGTCTAATGCTTGACCCCTCATATACAATCTTGTCCTGTGTGGTATCGACCGCCACTGCCGTCACCGTGTCGGGGAGCGTCGCTGCCGTCACGCGGAAGGTCTTTTGGAAGCTGCCGCTGTAACCCGAGGACGCCTTGGCGGTGAAGGTCATGGTCGCGGTGCCCTTTTTCACGTTGTTTTTGTAGGTGACCGTATAGTCCTGTCCGTATATAAGCTTTTGACCCGTACCCGTGTCCGTCAGGGTCACGCCGCTCTGGGTCAATGCTCTGCCATTGTAGGTCAGAGCGGACTGGAAGCCGTCCACGCGGGTTGCCTTGGCGTTAAACGCCTTCCCGTTGATTCGGAAGGTCACGCTCTTACTGCCTGCGTAATCGCCCTTGCCCGTGAGTATCATGGTCGCCGTTCCCACGCCGCGGTTATTTTGAAAACTTACCGTGTAGTCCCTGCCGTAAAGCAAGTATTCCCTGCCAACCCTCACGGTAAATACATTGTCACCGTTTGGCTCCGTCTGCGCGCTGACAGCTCCGTCCTCCCCTACCGTATAATACGCCTTGGCGGACGCGTCATAGTATCCGGCGCGCAGGACGATATCCTGCCCCGTGTATTCCACCTTTTTCTGGTTTTTGCCCAGTGTGACTGACACGTTCTTCATCAGATGGCTCTTGTCTGTCACATAAATGGTCTTTTCAAATGCCCCCGCATAGTTCCCGAGCCCTGCGACACGCATCACAAAGCTTCCGTGACAGCCCGCGGGGATAGCGGGAAGGACGCCTGTCTCCGTGGAGCGTGCGACCACGCTTTCGCCTGTGAGCGGCTTATTCGCCCCATCAAATGCTGCAAGCGCCGTGATGACAACCTCGTAATCCTTCCCCGCCTTCATCGCTTTCTTATACTTTAAGGAAGTAAATGGCTTCTGCGACTTCTTAGCGTTTGTCACCAGCTGCTCCGTGCATTTCAAGGTAAAGCCTGCCGCGGGCGCATCACCGTCCTTGTTGGAAAGGGACGCGGGGGCGATGTGGAAGTTCTGGTAGACCGTGCCCTTATAATTGCCCTTTCCCGTGATCACCACGTAGGCAAGCTGCTTGGTGAAGCCCTGCTTCCCCTCCACGCCGTCGGAGCTGATACCGCCCATTAAGGTCTCCACGCTCGTGTCAGCATCAATATTGTTAAAATACTTGATCGTATAGTCGCTTCCCGCCTTTAAAGGCGTGGAATCCTCACCGAAATACACGCGAACCGTGGGCTTGATTGCCTTGCCTGTGTAGGTCTGGCTGCGGATATCCTGTACACTCAGCTCCTCGTTGGAGGTTACTCCGCCTTCAACGCCCTCACCGCTTCCGATGTCTCCTCCGGTCTCGCCGCCCGCATTGCTACCGCCTCCCAACACGACGCGCCAATCGGCATAGAGCGTCAGGTCGGCTTCCACCACGTCCGTGTCAAACTGCCATGAAACGGTGCAGTCGCTGTCGCGATACCACCCCGCAAAGCGGTAGCCCTGCGCCTCGGGCGGCTGTGGCTCGTCAATCAGGCTGCCCTGCCTGATTCCTGTTATGGGGGCGAGTGTCCCGTGACCGTTTAGGTCAAAGCTGACAGTATAACCGCCCTCCTCCTTCACTTCCTCCTTCGTAATCTCAAAATGCACGTCGAGCGTCCCACGATAATTGCCCTGTCCCGTGATGGTCAGCGTTGCAGTTCCTATATTGATGTTGTCGCTCCAAGACACGGCATAATCCGTGCCGTTTACCAACTCCGCGCCGTTTACCTTCACGGACTGCGGAAGCGGCTCCTTCGCCATGCCATCATAGACGTATGAGACATCAGAAAGCGTTACCGCCGTGTTATCCCCGTTTAAAGTGCGCGGCTCCACCGTAATCGTCACAGCCGCCCTGTACTCCCCGTATGTAATCACCAAGTCCTGCTCACCGAGCTTCAGCATACTGAGCTCGTCCGCATTGGTGGTATATTCCGTGACGGGCTCCGCCGTCTCATCGCCCTTTTTGCCAAGCGTCACCGTGAGGTCATCGAGCTTCAACTCGTCTCCGTACTCGTAGACGGTCTGGGTCTTCTCCGCCTTGAGGACAAGGGCGTCCGGATCGTCAGGCTGATCGGGCTTGTCAGGGTCTTGGTCGTCGGGCTTATCAGGATTGTCAGGATTGTCGGGGTCTTGGTCGTCGGGCTTATCCGCATCATTGTCATATTCGAGCCAGAGCCCCTTTCCCGCATACAGGAAGGCTTCGTTGTCACTTGTGTAGATCTCCCTGCCCTTGGAGTCGGACACCGTGAAATAAAAGGTCGGTGTGAGTTCATGCATTTGGGACATATCAAGCATAGTAACCTTGATCTCCCCGCCCCCGATATTCATTATACCCGTGCTGAAGATCTCCTTTTCATGCGCCTCGTCCTGATAAATCCTTATCACCGCGTCTGCGGGAAGGATTCCGCTGTTGCTCACCATCACCCCCGCGATGAGATCACCGCTGCTGTAATCCGAGCTGACCTCGATCGCAAAATCAGGCGCGCCAAGGGAAAGTGATATCGAATTATCCCCCGCGTCCGTCTCACCGTCCGCAAGAACCGTAAGCTCCTGTGTATAAATCTCCGTCATAGTCTCGGGCAGCGTGATACCGTCCCATGTCACTTCCCCCGAGGTCCCCGCCGCAATGTCAAGGTCGGTAAGCACATCTTGAATACTTCCGTCCTTTGAATTTATTTTCAGGCTTTCCACAGTGTGATTGCCGTTATTCGTGACAACCAGATGCAGAGGGTAAACCTCCCCCACTTTCTCGTCAAGCTCCGCATACCATGTGACAGTGGTATCAATGATCTCCTCCGGCTCGTCCAGACAAATATGCGCCTTAATCTTATCGTCCGCATATTCACTTCCCATATAAGTCAAATGATATCCCCCGTCACTGTCCAGCCAGCCGTCGAGATGCGTTGTAAACTCACTGTCAAGCTCTCCGAGACGATAAGGCGCCGACCAGACCTCGCCGTCCAAATCAGCACAATAGACGTCTACGCCATTCGCCGTGGTGTTCGAGGTCGTTGTCCAGACAACAGCACCGCCATCTCCCATGGCAGATTCCAACAGCGAGAAATCCTGTCCCGATGAATGCCTGTATTCCTCCGTCAGGACAGAAAGGGTGGTCTGCCCGTCAACAGTATATACAATACAGCCGTCCTGATACCAGAACAGGCAGCTCTGCCCTCCCGCATTACCAAAAAGTGGAACGCTATCCACAATCCCGTTAGGGGCGTTGAGCGCAGATAATTGACCGTCCGTATCGGTATAAGCTATGTAAATATCCCTGTCATCTTGCGTGCCCAGATTCCCGTCCGTGTCCAAGCCCGCGGCAATACATACCTTTGTCCCAAGCAGCCCGACGTCCAATGTCTGCGGGTACTGCCCCTCTCCCAGAGAAAGCGTCCGCACCTGATAATTGTCAACAGAGGACGCATAGCAGATACCCATCTTATTAGCGGTGGAGAGCAGCCCCTCCTCCGCCGAAGCGTCATTCGTGATCCATGCAGCCGTCACGGTCTTACTGTCATCAACGAAAAGCTTTGGCAGCAGATCCCCGCTGTCCGTGCTGATCACTGAGGTGTCGCGTACAGTTCCCGTGCTGCCATCGATCACAGACAGCATCAAATCCATCTCCCTGCCGAGCTTTGCCACGGCGGATTTGCTGTCCATGGACAGTATCTCCTCCCCGTATACGTCTCCCGCATCTGACCATAAGGCATAAATATCCGTCCCGTCCGTCGCAATATCAAAGTCACAGTCGGCGGTCTCGTTCACGCCATTATCCGCGCGGGCAGCTTCCGACCATGTAACGCCATTGTCGTCAGATATCCGATAAAACAGCGCAGTCTGGTTCTGTGCCTCACGTCCCTCCACGCCGTCCAGATAGAACAAGAACAATCTGTCCCCGAGCTTCAATATGCGCGGTGACGCCTCCTGATAGGCATAGTCCAAAATGCGGGCGGAGGCAAGGGTCTTGGAATTAGCGGCGGAATAAAGTGCGCCCGAACCAACCATCTTTGCCTTTGGATCACTGTCATAGAGTACCAATGGGTCGTCTTCACTACTAATCCGTGACCCGACAGCCATCTCCACAAATGGAACCGTAATCGGTGCTTCCAAAGCGGAATGAATCATTGCATTTCCGCTAAGCTTCACCAAATCATGCATAGGCTTAAGGGTATGTGCATAATCCAACATAAGCGACCCGCTGACACCAATGGTTTTTGCGCTCTCTACCCTTACGCCTGCCACGAGTCTGGAAGATACAGACGATGATAATGCAATATTGCTGTCCTTAACCGTAAAACCACTTGAAGGTGCGTAAGTCAGAGTAAGCTCCCCCTGTGCAGACAACTCTGTGCTGTCGTCAAAGGTGACAGCAACAGGTACAAACGAGACAATTGACTGCTTGGTATATGCATCCGAACCCTCCATTTCAACGATTAACCCAATTGTGACATCCACACTGTTATCCAGCTCAATAATTTGCCCCTCTCCATAACCCATGATACAGGCATTTGCCGAAAAAGCTCCGACTCCATATTTCTGTTTAGGTGAATTAGAGGAAATGAATGTTTGTTTCACCCGTTTTTGAGCATTATTATATTCCTGTTTGATGTCATTCCATATCTTATCGTCCTTGACATCAAACTCTCCCATGTTCACGGCAATTCTGGCAATGCCCTGTTCCCTGTCAACAGAGATTGCAAATGGAAGGTTCTTCAGACCAAATTTCAATGTTGAATCCGCGCCACCCAAAATAGGCACGTCCTCAGACACGTCAACCGAGAACTCGTGACCCAGTATCTCCTTTATTGCATCTGAATCAGTAGCGCTCATGTCTTCTATTTGATTGACTAATTCGTTATAGGACTCATTAGATATAGAAACAGAAAGTGGTAATTGTTTGGACTTTCCATTTTCATCAATGACTTTCACACATAGCATGTTTCCTGCCGAAAACATCTCTGCGTAATATGTATAGGAATTATCAGAATCCTTTACATATTTTCCTTGTACTTTAAAAGTACCGTCCTCGCTTTCCATCAATACCTTGCCGTTTTGAATCAACTGATATTTGACGGGTTTTCCCTGAGTCGTCACCGTAAACACAAGATCGGTGGAAACACCGTCTTTGACCTGATCCAAGGCTGTGTATGTCAGACACAGCGGATTAGAGGTATTCAAGAGGTCACAGTCCTCCCCTGATACATTCAACGTGGCTGACAGTATTGTTAAATCAGACGATTTTTGGTAGAGGTCAATCCAAACAAAATTCCCTGTAGAAGTATTGGTGGAAAAAGTCTTTTGCACCTGTTTACTGATATACCCCTCCTTCTCGACTGAAATCGTGTGAGAACCCGCAAGCTGCAATTCGACACGTCCATCATCTCCCGTGATATAGCTATCCGCATTGTCTATCATAATCTGCGCACCTGATATAGGGATCATGCCACGGTCAGAGCGGTCACCAACAAATATTACAGCAGTTCCCTGTGCTATTGGAGTGTCTGCTACAACTTGGTTCTTCTCGACAGGAACGCTGCCCTTTTGCAGCACAATGCTATGACTAAGTCCTGTGGGCAATGTGTTTACGACAGAACCATCGGAGCGATACCAGATTCTATATTCATTATCAGGCATCAAAACCTCTATGTCTTCGGGAATATTGCGCGGAGTATTAATCAAAGTCAACTCATAACAACCATGAAGCATATCTTTCACATTTACCACATTGCTCATATCAAAATCACTCAAATCTAGGCTCTTTAAACTTTTACAGTAAGAAAACATACTACCCATATTTGTCACTTTGCTTGTGTCAAGTCCGCTCAGCTCTAGGTTCACCAAATTGTTGCAACTCATAAACATATCGCTCATGTTCGTCACTTTGCTCGTGTCCAACCCGCTCAGGTCTAGGCTCGCCAAACTGACGCAATAATCAAACATACTGTGCATGTTCATCACTTTGCCCGTGTCCAACCCGCTCAGGTCTAGGCTCGCCAAATTGCCGCAACCATCAAACATATAGCTCATGTTCATCACTTTGCTCGTGTCCAACCCGCTCAGGTCTAGGCTCGCCAAACTGCCGCAACCATCAAACATACTGCTCATGTTCGTCACTTTGCTCGTGTCCAACCCGCTCAGGTCTAGGCTCGCCAAATTGCTGCAATAATCAAACATACTGCTCATGTTCGTCACTTTGCTCGTGTCCAACCCGCTTAAATCCAAACTGGTTAACCCGCTGCAGCCAGAAAACATACTGCTCATGTTCGTCACTTTACTTGTATCCAGTCCAGTCAAATCCAAGCTCTCTAAACTACTGTAATTACAAAACATATTGCTTGCATCTTTTATGCCTGTCACATGAATTTCTGCTTTATTTATATATTCACGATAGTCACCCCATGGCTTGCTCATAGTGCCGTATTCCACTGTCCCCTCCACAATAAGCTTACCATCTCTATCAATCACCCAAGTAATATTTTTATCAGTACCATGTGCGATATCATCGTCCTGAAACACTATACCGCCTATTGTATCAGAGTTTTGCGCTTTTATATTATCTTCATCGTCCCCCGCATCATCATTGTCATGAAAACCGCTCTCCATCTCCTGCTCAGCTACATGACTTTCTTCCACTACTATTTCTTCTTTTGTAGTGTTACTGTCGCTTTCCGCACGCCCTGCACCATTTGCCGACACGGTATCCACGGATTCTGCTGCATTTTCAGACACTGTAACCTCGATTGGGGCATCATTTGCAGAGACATTACCCTCAAGCTCTGCCGCCTGCACCCGAGTGCCGTCAGATATATGTATACCAGAAAGTATCATGCTCACACACAGTATTGCTGCCATTATTTTTTTTAGAAATTTTTTTCTTTTCATTTGTTATCCCTTTTGCCCTTTCAATATTATCATTCATTCCTATTTAGATAAAAGTCCAACGTTTCACTAACATCATCTATGTAATCCGCACATAAATCCTTTTCCTTTATCTTATCTTCAATCTTCTCTTTCTCCATTTCAGCAATAATATTTTTTATAACCTTTTCTCTATATCCTCCGCTGCTCTCACCCCAATATCGCCTAAGACGCTCCCACAAGCCGTGATTATTTTCCATGGACTGACTGAAGCATTCTCTGTAATATTCGCAGCTTTCTTTGTAATACGCCCCATACCGCCCCTTTATTTCTCTTTCCAATGCATCAATAACGATTTGCCAAAATTCATTCTCCGGCTTACATATTTTTGTCAGATCCATAAGCAACGCTTCCTTTCCCGTTTCACATTCCTCTTGAAAAATATTGGCACCCGCTTGATAAACCAAATTATTATACAAATCAAGTCTTTCATATCTTCCATTTCGATTAACGCATCCCCTGACAATTCCCGCATGATAATTTTCCATTTCCCTTATTTTATTTGGCAGGGTAGTCTTTGGCTCTTTCCTTATAATCTTTAAGTTCTCCACTATATTTTCCATTGCATTATATGATGGTGTAATATCTTCCGGCAATCGCCCCTGCTCCAAGCATTCCAAATTTTGTGTCAATTTGTCTATCTCCATGTCAAATTTTTGACACATTGCTTCCAGTCTCGCTCGCAGCCAATCCCAAAATTTCTGCTTTGCTTCCTGACGCACAAGTTCGTCCACTTCTGATATCTTCCCACTTTGAGAATGATAATCGATACCAGACAAGGCACCATAGAAATAAATATGCTCTTTATCAAAAGGAATCTTAATACTCGCCATTCTTCCACAAGCTTCATTTCTCTTAATTTTGATGCCATTCTCATAACTACCCTCGGCATCATTAGACTGGATTATCTCATTTCCTCTCTCCAATCCCAACAGGAAAATTCTGTGAAAACAATCTTCCCCTTCCAACGTCAAAATATGCTCTAATAATCCCCTTATCTTATCTTCCGCCCCCAGAGCTGATACCCCGTCACACATAATAGAAATGCTATTCTTTTTACATATGGAATCAGAAATATCCTCCCGCCACCAGTTGGAACCTTTGTATGTATCAATCCCCCTCGTATCTACAATTGCCCCGATATAATCTGGGATATCCAATGCCAAGTCCCTGTCATTGACATGAATTTCTATCTGCTCCGGAAATGGCGCGTTTATATTCTTGCCATCATTGAGTTCTTCAATCTGCTTCTTCACCCAGTCCTCAAATCGTCCTTCCTCAAACACGACTTCCGTCAATTTGCGCCCCTCATAATTGATTTTCCTGTTGATTGAATCCAGTAGATTTTCTTTCGTGCAAGCTAAACCTTCGGCTTTTGAATTTTCAAGATAGGCTTTTATGTCACTCTCCTCACTTTTAAGCATTCCGCCATCACAGGGATAATCTGACATATTACGGATTACCCTAGCAACCTCCAAAGGTATCAACGCACCATTCGCTCCCTTATTAAAGATATCATCACAAAATTCTTCCACATAGGTCTGAAAACTGTCCTTGGGAAGACCTTTGATTTTGATCATGCTTCGTCCTTCCGTCCGAAGGATCTTCGTCTCACATACAGTTGTCGCTCCACTGGCAGTTTTGAGCAGGGGAATATTTTTGATAGTCCCTTTCTTCTTCGGGTCGAGAAACGTTTTATCAATTAACCCTGTCAGGGCACAGATTGCTGTTGACTTTCCCACACCCACCTCTCCAAGAAAGCAGAGATCATACTTTTCCACCTTACATGTGTCTGCAATCGTATCTATTCGTTTTCCAATACTTTCAGCCAAGCTTTGTACAATCTCATACTCCCCCTTCTCCACCAACGCCTGTGCCCGAGCCTTTGCCTGCCTGCATTTCTCCAAAACCTTCTCCCTTTCACCCAAAATCGCTTTCTCCATACGCCGTATCCCTTCTATCAATTTTTCGCCTGTTAGTGCAAGCTTTCTCGCCCCTCATTTTACCCCCCGAGCCCGCGTGTCAAGAAATATATCAGTTTCTCCATTTGAGTTTCCCATTTATAAAACACAAACACCTCACATAGCAACAATCCATCCATAAAATGCTTTACAAACCATGTGTGGGTTGCTTGACACCGCTTGCTTGGTGCCAATACCAAGGCGGGAGAGGACTGGGAGGGGTTTTGCGGACTTCGGCGGAGGTTGGCGTGTTTTCTTATAGTGCGCTCGGGAAAGCAGGGTGCAATGCGCACGGATGCGCATTGCAGGCTCTACGGTGCATGGATGCACCTTAGAGCCGACCCGTAAATTGCCATCACACTTCCCCGCACTATTAGAAAACACCCAACCGCAGCCAGTCCGCAAAACCCCTCCCAGTCCTCTCCCGCCGCCCCATTGGAGCCACCCCGTCCCAGCTACTTCTTTCACCTTCCGACACCTTAGCCCAATTTTGCAAATTTACAGACTGCGCTGTCACCTTTACAAACCATACAAACCTTAACAAACAAATCAAAAATCCCTATTTACAAATCTCCCTATATCTGATATAGTAAACCCATGCGAAGGACATTTATTGCCATCTCCATCACGGTCATGGCAATTTTGTCATAACATTCCGGCGTTTCGCCACATTTCTCAGTTCTCAACTTCAAAGTAACCCTTCAACATTTGCAATGCTTTACCCATTGCACCAAAAGAGAAAAGAAAGACTACGAGGATAATTTTATGTCAGATACTACACCTATGAGAGAGACCACGGCTTATGACGGTCGCAAGCTGTGGGACGAGATTTTAAAAGCCATTGTTGATATCATGCCTGAGCAGTTGTTTCCGTTATTCAAAGAGGTATACGGGAAAGCTTATCCCGAAGGAACCCCCATTACCCTGCTAAGTACAGAGACCTCCACATTTTGGGAAAGCGCAGAGGAACCGCCAAGCTCCACGTTTATGGATATCGCGCTTGTAGTGGACGGCACGGATTATTATCATTTGGAGTGCCAAATGAAAAACGACAATGAAATGGTAATCCGCATGTTTGCGTATGACGCGCATTTCGCAATCACTCATACGAAAAACATAGATGCTGACACGGGTGATATCACGCTGAGATTCCCTCGTTCCGCGGTAATCTATCCCGAAAATAACAGCGCGATTCCCGACTATCTGCAATGCCACATATTGTTTCAGGACAACAGTGAGCATATCTATAAAATCCCGACCATCAAAATCCAAAGTTATTCCTTAGAGGAGATCAGCGAGAAGCATTTGACCCTGTTCCTGCCGTACAAAATACTTTGCTTCCGCACGCAGAAAAACCTCAAAAAGCTCACAAAAAAGGAATTGACAGATTATTTAAATGAGGTTATATTGATTTTAGAGAACGAGGTGTCCGCAGGTAATCTTACAGAGCTGCAGTGCGGCGACTATGTGAAGCTAATTCACCATACAGCGGAACGAGTATTTGCGGAACACAGCGAACTGCAAGGGGAGGTCGATAGAATGACAGCAAGGTTGCTTAAACTGCCTAGTGATGAGTACAGGGAAATGAAGGCTGAGTATGAAGCGAAGCTGAGCAGGCAAGAAACGGAGATTGCCAAGCAGAAGGACATATATGAGGCGAAGATCGCCAAACAAAATGAGGAGATCGCCAAGCAGACGGCTAAATACGAGGCTGAAATCCAACGCTTACAGGAGCAGCTTCGCTTGGCGGGAGCGAATTGAGATTCTGCCCTCTAAACCTCCATGCCAAGCTCCCGCATATCCCTGATAACCTGCTCGCGGTCCTTGAACACAATGCCATGAATACCTTGTTCCTCCGCGGTCTGTATATTGACGGGCGTATCGTCAATGAACACGCATTCCTCCGCCCGCAGCCCATACCTGTCCAACAAAAGTCTGTAAATCCTCGGGTCGGGCTTGATCAGCTTATCCTTCCATGACAGGATTCCCCCGTCCATATAGGGTATGAACGCCAGAGCGTCACTACATTCCTTCTCCGCCTTCTTGGAGAAATTCGACAGATACCAGACCCGATACCCCTTTGCCTTCAATTCCTGCACCCAAGGAACGGCATAATCGCGAATCGTCACCATGCCGTGAACATCATCATAAGCCAAATGAAGCTCCCGCTCTATCTCAGGGTCAAGCTTCATAAAAGCCTCCATCAGCTCCGAATCCGGCATGACGCCCCTGTCGAACTCAGCCCACAGCGGGCTCTCTATTGACGCCCTGCCGATTCTTTGAACCATTTCCTCGTCAAAGCCCTTGTCACGCAAAAAACCCTGCCAACGAAAATCCGTCAGCACATTGCCTATATCAAAGATCACATTATGTATCATTTTACTCTATCCCCTGCTTTGCCAAAGGGCTCTCACGATATATGATATCCTTCCGGCTCGGACCATTGCTGATCATGGTAATGGGATAGCCGATGCGCTGCTCGATAAACTCCACATATCTGCGGCAATTCTCCGGCAAATCCTCATATTTCCTGATGCCGCGGATCTCACACTTCCAGCCGGGAAGCTTCTCAAGAACGGGCTTCGCCTTCTCAAGCTTCACGGTGACAGGGAAATCCGTTGTCACCCCGCCGTCAATCTCATATCCCACGCACACGGGAATCTCGTCAAGATAACCCAACACATCAAGCACCGTAAACGCAACATCTGTGGTTCCCTGCAGACGACAGCCGTATTTGGAAGCAACACAGTCAAACCACCCCATTCTTCGGGGACGCCCCGTGGTCGCACCGTACTCTCCGCCGTCTCCGCCCCGCCTGCGCAGCTCCTCCGCCTCGTCACCAAATATCTCCGACACAAACGCACCCGCGCCCACCGCTGAGGAATATGCTTTACAAACCGTGACCACCTGCTTGATCTCATAGGGCGGCAGCCCCGCCCCGATTGCGCCGTAAGCCGCCAACGTGGAGGAGGAAGTCACCATAGGATAAATGCCGTGGTCAGGATCCTTCAAGGTGCCAAGCTGCCCCTCCAACAGAATCGTCTTATTTTCTTTCAGGGCTTTATCCAAAAATGCAGACACATCGCACGCATAAGGCGCAATCATATCCCTATATTCACGCAGGGTGCTCAACAGCTCCTTGGTGTCAATCACAGGCTTATGATAAAGATGCTCCAAAAGCACATTCTTCGTCTCGCACACCCGCTCCACCTTCTCCGCAAGCCTCTCCTCGTCAAAAAGCTCACTCACCTGAAAACCAATCTTGGCATATTTATCGGAATAGAAAGGAGCAATCCCTGACTTGGTGGAGCCAAAGGACTTCCCACCCAGACGTTCCTCCTCATACTGGTCAAACAAAATATGATACGGCATCACGATTTGTGCGCGGTCGGACACCAAAAGCTTGGGGTTTGGCACGTTCCTGTCCGTGAGGGATTTGATCTCATTGAACAAAACAGGAATGTTCAGCGCTACCCCGTTACCGATAATACTGGTAATATGATTGTAAAATACGCCCGAGGGCAGAGTGTGCAGCGCAAATTTCCCATAGTCATTCACTATCGTATGCCCCGCGTTAGCGCCTCCCTGAAAACGGATAACAATATCCGCGTTCTCCGCCATCATGTCCGTGATCTTACCCTTGCCTTCATCGCCCCAGTTGGCGCCTACTACTGCCTTAACCATTCTATCCTCCGTTCCCTGCCGCTTGCGCGGCACGACATATTATAATCTGTAATCTCCCGTCAAGAAGCTTATGCCAACAGTCAGCCTCATGGTATTGCACATGCACAAGACCAATCATTCCTCGGCACACAAACAGATTATAACACATTTTATGCCACAAGTAAAATGTTTCCCGTATTCTTTTCACATTCCTCGTTAGCCTCTCATAATTGCATAGAAACGCAATTTTGACTTTGCGGTGCCATATGGCTTAACTGTTACCATTCCTCATGCGGTTGTTACGATTCACGCTCTAACCGATTGCAGATATTTTCCTTCACCCCTCCGCTGAACCGTCATCACTACGCCTGACCATGATCCCTGCAGGAATGTTCGCCGCAGGAGTGCTCGTTGTGAGAATGCTCCCCACAGGAATGCTCCCCGTGGTGGCTGCACCGAACGTCGGGCTGATAGCTGAGCCGCCCGTCTAACAATGCCCTGACCGCTTCGTCCGCATTTCCCGACACACCGCCGTACAGCTCGATGCCTTCCTCCGCCAACGCCGCCTGTGCGCCTGCTCCGATACCGCCGCAGATCAGCACGTCCACCCTTGCGCCGACAAGCAATCCCGCCAAGGCGCCGTGTCCATTTCCCAACGTCTGGATCACGTGCTCCCTGACAATCTGCCCGTCCTCCGCCTCGTATATTTTAAAGCTTTCCGTGTGCCCAAAATGCTGAAATATTTCCCCGTTTTCATAAGTCACTGCAATCTTCATAGCATTTAATAACCATGCCTTTCCGCAGCCCGCGAATTTTCATGCGTGTTTTACGCATTGTGCAGGCGCAATATTTGCCGGACGAGTCAACAACCCCGCTGCAAAGCAAAATGCATCGCAGATGCATAGGCATCAAGCTTGCAACGCCGCAGAGCACAAGCATTCACAGAATGCTTTGGTATTGACCCTTGCGTGAATAAATTCGTCTGTGTAAGATCATTTTTAAACAAATTGCCGCTTCAAACTCCTCTAGCTCTACGATATCATCTCACCGCCGATGGAATAGCCGCCCCATGAACCGCCTTCCGCCCACATCGCGCTGCAGTCGTGAAAATAATAAGCTCCCAACGGCGAGCGCCATTTCTTGGCGTCAAACTTAAGGACAGGCAGGGAATACGCCTCTCCCTCCGCCCAATCATGCGCCGTGATAGAGAACAGCACGCCGTCCTCCCACTGATATACCGCGGGGATACCCTGCGGGTGGCTCGCCCACTCCACCTCCGCCAGATATCCTTTCTCCGCCAGCTCCTCATAGGAATAGGTCAGAGCCTCTACCTGATGCATACAGCCAAAAACATACGCAATCGCAGACTTCTCCCCTTCCGTCAGCCCGCCGGGAGCGTCGGACAAATCAATGCTCACATATGCCGCTCCGTCATTCAGTCCGCTGTCCCTGTCCCAAAGGTCGTCCAAAACCTGCAGATACAAGCCGCACAAATCATAATAGGTTCCCAACGGATCATACTTGGTCCCGCGGCTGTACACAGATACAGACTCCGCGCCCCCAAGCTGTGCGGGATAGGTCTCCAACAGCTCGCTGTAAACAACCTCCGCCATCATACCGTCCTCGAGCACGGAAGCGTCCGCGGGTTCCCCGTCCAAATACACGGCAATATCGGAGACATACAACGTGTAGAGCTCTCCTGCCTCCTCTCCCGCAAGCACAAGACACCCTTTCTCCGCGCCGTCAACAATCCGCATTACCTCGCGAACCGTCTGCGGAGCCTCATTCCATGTCGGCTGTGAGACGTTCCCCTGCCGTGAATCCGCGGGGTTCTGAGTGTCACCGCCTGTCTCCTTAGACGTTCCGAATGCACCTCCCGCGTCCGCCGCGTCGCCCACGCTAAGCTTACCCGCAACACTCTTCGCACCGCCCGCACCAAGCTCACCTGCTGCGCTCCCTATGCCGCCATCAGGCTCGGTAATTCCCCCCGCCTGCCCGCAGCCCGTCAGCACCATCACAATCGCAACAACAGCCGTGAATAGAACAACCTTTTTTCTCATAATAATAACCATGCCTTTCCGTAACCTGCGAACTTTCATGCGTGTTTTTACGCATTGTGCAGGCACAAATTCGCGTGTGAAAAATCTGTGATTTTTCACACTAATACCCATTCTTGCCGCAATCCGGAAATTTGGGCGCAAGCACAAATTTCTGATTGAAAAATCTATGATTTTTCAATCTACCCTCCATTTCTGTGCTACTCATGCCCCAAGCATGTTAAAGCATGAACATAGTCAGTCTTGCGTCCGCACTTCCCTCCGACACCCGCCCTCTTTTATAAGGACGAAAATATTATGAGAAAGTTCTTCTTTATAATACAATTCCGCGTCACGACTCAGCTCTCCGCCAAGTCAACAACCCTCGCAGGAATCATTATGACTCCACCTCGTCGCTTCAGTCCTCCCTGCCGTCCCAACAGTAGGTACAGAGCTTCTCCCTGCCGATTCCAACGGCATCAAGCATGTCGTCCAGTCGATTGAAGCGCAATGTGGTAAAATTAAGCTGCTTTCCGATACGCCCCACCATATCCTCATATTCGGGGGTATCAGGATCCACATATGCCTTCAGGTCAATCTTTTTGCCCTCCTGCTCAATCTCCTTGAGTATCCTTCTCGCGATCAAATCCATCTCCGAGGAGGAGCGGGAGAAGTTCAGATATTTACAGCCGTACAAGAGCGGCGGGCAAGCGGGTCTGATATGTACCTCCTTGGCGCCGCTCTGGTACAGGAATTCCGTGGTCTCCCGAAGCTGCGTTCCCCTCACGATAGAGTCATCAATCAAGAGCAGGCTCTTACCCTGTATCAAGTCATGCACCGGAATCAGCTTCATCTTGGCGATAAGATTCCGCTGTGTCTGTATGGTAGGCATGAAGGAGCGGGGCCACGTAGGTGTATACTTCACAAATGGTCTTGAGAAGGGAATCCCTGAACGGTTCGCGTAACCGATCGCGTGGGCGATACCTGAATCCGGCACACCCGCCACGATATCCGGCTGCACATTGTCCCTCTCCGCCAAGTGCGCGCCGCAGTTATTGCGCATTTTCTCCACGCTGACCCCCTCGTAGGAGGAGGAAGGATAACCGTAATACACCCACAAGAATGTACATATTTTTAAATCCTTCCCGGGATTGACCAAGGTGTGAACACCCTCCGCCGTCACCACCGCTATCTCCCCCGGCCCCAGCTCGCGCAACGGCACATAACCCAGATTTAAAAAGGCAAAGCTCTCAAAGGACACGCAGTAGGCGTCTTCCTTCTTACCAATCACGATTGGGGTCCTGCCAAGCCGATCTCTCGCGGCATATATCCCCTTGGGGGTCATCACCAGAATCGTCATGGAACCGTCGATCAGCTCCTGAGCATACTGAATGCCCTCCACCAGATTATCCCTCTGGTTGACGATCGCCGCCACAAGCTCCGTGACATTGATATCCCCGCCGCTCATTTCCAGAAAATGAGAATGACTCTTGGAGAACAGCTCGTCCAGAATCTCCTCCATATTGTTGATCTTGCCCACCGTGGTAATGGCATAGGTGCCATGATGAGAGCGCACGATCAAAGGCTGCGGCTCATAATCAGAGATACAGCCGATCCCAAGCTGCCCCTCCATCACATTGACGTCCTTGTCAAATTTCGTGCGAAACGGGGCGTTCTCGATATTGTGAATCGCCCGATCATACCCCTTCTCGCGGCTATATACCGCCATTCCCGCCCGACGCGTGCCGAGGTGGGAATGATAGTCTGTCCCAAAAAATAAATCAAAAACACAATTTTCCTTTGCTGCAACACCAAAAAATCCGCCCATATGTACTCTCCCCTTATTATTCAGCCTTACACGTTGATCTCCGCCTTCACACCCAGCAGCTCCTTATTTTCCTCCAAGATTGGATTGATGACATTGACCAGAAACGCCTCAACCTGCTCCTTGGAGCGTCCCACATATCGGGAGGGCTCCATGCATTTCTGCAGATCCTCCAAGCTCATGTGAAAGACAGGGTCGGCAGCGATCAGCTCCAACAGATTGTTGTCCTTCCCCTCCACCTTCACATTGCGTCCCGCCTCCATTGACAGCTCGCGGATACGCTCATGCAGCTCCTGACGGTTTCCTCCCGCCTTCACCGCGTCCATCATGATATTTTCCGTTGCCATAAAGGGCAGCTCGCTCCTCAGCCTCTTTTCGATCACCTTGGGATAAACAACCAGTCCGTCCACCACATTCAGACACAGATCCAGAATCCCGTCAATGGCAAGGAAGCCCTCAGGAATGGAGAGTCTCTTGTTGGCGGAGTCGTCCAGTGTCCGCTCGAACCACTGTGTCGCACTGGTGATTGCGGGGTTCAGCGCGTCAATCATCACATATCTGGACAGAGAGGCGATACGCTCACTCCGCATGGGATTTCGCTTGTAAGCCATCGCCGATGAACCGATCTGGCTTTTCTCGAAGGGCTCCTCCACCTCCTTCAAATGCTGAAGCAGGCGGATATCGTTGCTCATCTTGTGAGCGGAGGCAGCAATTCCCGCCAACACATTCGCCACTCTGGTGTCCACCTTTCTGGAATAGGTCTGTCCCGACACGGGATAGCACTCCTTAAATCCCATCTTTGCCGCGATCATGGGGTCAATCTTGTCAATCGTCTCCTGATCCCCGTCAAAGAGCTCCAAAAAGGACGCCTGTGTCCCCGTGGTCCCCTTAGAGCCCAACAGCTTCATGCTGCCAAGCACATGCTCTAAATCCTCCAAATCAAGGGAGAACTCCTGCAGCCAAAGGGTTGCCCTTTTCCCCACAGTGGTGGGCTGCGCAGGCTGAAAATGTGTGAACGCCAGTGTGGGCTGCGCCTTGTACTTATCGGCAAAATCCGCCAGCTCCTTCATCACGTTCACCAGCTTCTTCTTCACCAGCTTCAGGGCTTCCGTCATCACGATGATATCCGTGTTGTCCCCCACATAACATGAGGTTGCCCCCAAATGGATAATGCCCGCCGCCTTCGGACACTGCTGTCCATAGGCGTACACATGGCTCATAACGTCATGCCGCACCTCCTTCTCTCTTGCCTTAGCCACCTCGTAATTGATATCCTCCGCATGTGCCTTCAGCTCTGCGATCTGCTCGTCCGTGATCACGGGCTCGCCGTTTTGTGACAGCCCCAGCTCCTTCTCTGTCTCAGCCAAGGCGATCCAAAGCTTTCTCCAAGTGCGGAACTTCATATCCGGCGAGAAGATATACTGCATCTCCTTACTGGCATATCTCTCAGACAAAGGGCTTTGATAGCGATCTGTACTCATATTGATGTCTCCTCCTACAATTAGTCTATATTTTCGTTTGTCTCATAAAAATTAATTATGATGCTTTCGCACCCTCTTTCCGAAAACACGCATTGCATTGTATACGCACTTTTCTCATGATCCTCTCCATCATAAAAGAGCAGTCTTTGCAGCTTTGTTTCCGATCCCGAAATGTCAATGTTGGGCATTGTATAAGCCTCCAACACATCTTCCATGGAATATGGAATATCTCCCTTCACAGACCGAAGCGTGAGAACACCCTTTTCAATCTCGGACGTAATATAACTGCCTGTCCTCCTGCTGTGATCGTCATAGCGAAATCCAACGCATCTGATTTTATCCTCATCATAATAATCCGTCGTGACATACAGCATTGTTCTCTTTTTGTCATAATACAAGTCATTGTATTCGTCAAAACTATATTTTTTCCCCAATGCCTTTAAAAACTCGTTCTTTGTACAGGGTATGGAAATT
This sequence comes from Muribaculum sp., assembly GCA_023663505.1. Lineage (GTDB taxonomy): Bacteria > Bacillota > Clostridia > Lachnospirales > Lachnospiraceae > Acetatifactor. The sequence goes on along the minus strand of JAMPHH010000006.1, from coordinate 31,082 downwards.
GGCGCCCCGTCAACCTCCAGATCGTTTTGTACTGCATATGCCAGCTCTGACATGACTGCAGCCTCGATGCTTTGTCCGACATCGGTGTTCTCTTTATTTTCTGCACATGACGTAAACGATAATGACGCCAGAACGAGAAAGATGATTCCCTTTCTAATGCAGTCTCTGCTTTTTATCCACATAGTCCTTCCCTCACAGCTCTCACAAACTCGTCGATCCTCTCAGGGTCTTTCCCTTGTCCGTCCTCATATTCCACCCCCGAGGAGACGTCCACCCCGTCGGGCTGCACCGCCTGAATCGCCCTCTGCACGTTCTCCGCGTTCAGCCCGCCCGCCAAGAGGAACAGCCTGTCGTCCCTCGCAAGCCCCTTCAGCAGCGTCCAGTCAAACGCCTTGCCGCTGCCCGGCTCGCAGGCGTCGAACACATAACCCGCAATCCTAGGACAGCTCTGGTAATACTCGTATTGCTCCATGTCATGGATATTAAAAGCCCGCAGGATAGGGATACTGCCGTCTGACAGCACCTCCCTTGAAAGTTCCCCGTGAATCTGTATATAGTCAAAACCGCTCTCCTCGATTCGTCGCGCCTGCTCCAAGGTGGGCGACACCGTCACAGCCACCTTTTTGATCTTGGGCGACAGTCTCTCCATGATCGGCCGCGCCCCCTCCAAGGTCATATTGCGCCTGCTCTTTTCATAGAAAAGAACAAAGCCCGCAAAATCCACCTGATTGCGGTTCAAATATTCCGCCTCTCTCACATCTGTGAGCCCGCAGATCTTAATCATCATCTCATACCTCCCTGTCAAAGCGGCGCACGGCATTCGTTTCCAACGCACTCTCCAACCCGTGAGCGATATCCTGTCTCACAAAAGCTTACGCGTCAAACTCCCCTCGGATATCCTCTACAGGCGGCTCCATAGGGTATTGTCCGGTAAAGCAGCCCTTGCAGATGCCAAGTCCTCCCACGATCTCGTTCAGACGCTCCAGTCCCAAATAAGCCAAGCTGTCCGCGCCGATGATTCCACAAACCTCAGACACGGTGCGGTTGTAGGCAATCAATTGCTCCCTTGCCGGAACGTCCGTGCCAAAATAACAGGGCCACAGAAAAGGCGGCGAGCTGACGCGCATATGTACCTCCTTTGCCCCTGCCTCCCGAAGCATTCTGACGATTCTGTCAGAAGTGGTGCCCCGCACAATGCTGTCATCGATCATGATGACCCGCTTGCCCTCCACCGCCTCCCGAATGGGATTGAGCTTCACCTGCACGCTGCTCTCCCTGCTTTTCTGACCGGGCTTGATAAAGGTTCTGCCCACATAGGTATTCTTCATAAAGGCAATCCCGTAAGGAATGCCCGACTGCATGGAATAGCCCATGGCGGCACAGTTGCCGGACTCCGGCACTCCCACCACGATATCCGCTTCCACCGGAGAGTCCATGGCAAGGAATTTCCCCGCCATGATTCGGGAGTGATACACGCTTGTGTTGTCAAGCGTGCTGTCCGGTCTCGCAAAATAGATATACTCAAACACGCATCTGGCATGCTCCGCCTCCGGCAGGGCATGGCTCATATCGGACTCAATCCCCTTCTCGGGGGAGATAGTCACGATCTCCCCGGGCAGCACGTCCCGCACGAACTGCGCCCCGATCGTGTCCAACGCACAGCTCTCGCTCGCCAACAGATACATGTTCTCCCTCTTGCCGATACACAACGGTCTGAAACCAAAGGGGTCTCTTGCGCCGATGAGCTTTCTTGGAGACATAATGACCAGAGAGTACGCACCCTTGAGCTTTCCCATAGCGCGTCCCACAGCCTCCTCCACCGTCTTGGAGTTCAGGCGTTCTCTTGCAATATGGTAGGCGATGACCTCCGAGTCAATGGTGGTCTGAAAAATCGCCCCCGTGTAGGCAAGCTCCCTTCTAAGCTCCGGCGCATTGATCAGATTGCCGTTGTGGGCAAGCCCTAACGTCCCCTTCACATAGTTTAGCACCAAGGGCTGTGCATTCTCCCTTGTGGAGCTGCCCGCAGTGGAATATCTCACATGTCCAACTCCGATATCACCCTTTAGCTTCTCCAAATGCTCCGGAGTAAAAGCCTCGTTCACCAGTCCCATATCCTTGGCGGAAAGCACCTTTCCCTTGGGACCGTTCGTGTCGCTGACCGCAATGCCGCAGCTCTCCTGTCCCCTGTGCTGCAGCGCCAAAAGCCCGTAATAGATAGTGGCGGACACGTCCCCGCCGTCAAAATCATAAGCCCCGAAAACGCCGCATTCCTCTCTCAGCTTATCCTGTTCCTGCGTCTGAATATAAATGTTGTCAATCATATCTGCTCTCACCCTTATCCCTCCTGTGTTCCCTTTCGGTCTGACTGCCACCCGCACCTTGACAATCTCCACAGCAGGGCAGACTGCCAACGCAGTGACAGCCCCATTGCTGCAAAACCGTCACAGCTTGACCTTTTCGCCAAGCCGCAACGCAAAACCTTCTATTACTATGTATTCTATGTCACTACCCCAGCTTCTTCCCCGTGAGAAGCTCGTAAGCTTGGAGATATTTGTCAATCGTTTTGTCCACGATCTCTTGGGGAAGCGTCCAATTATGCCCCTCGTTCGCCTTCAGCCAGTCTCTTGCAAACTGCTTGTCAAAGGAAGGCTGTCCGTGTCCCGCCTCGTACCCCTCCGCGGGCCAGAAACGCGAGCTGTCGGGGGTGAGCATCTCGTCTCCCAACACGATATTGCCATTCTCGTCCAAGCCAAACTCAAACTTGGTGTCCGCAATGATAATCCCCTTCGTCAGCGCGTAATCCGCACACTTCCTGTATAATGCGATCGTATAGTCCCGAAGCTTGGAGGCATACTCCTCGCCCTTTCCGGGAAACCGCTTCTCAAGATATTCCACGCTCTGCTCATAAGAGATATTCTCGTCATGATCACCTATCTCCGCCTTGGTGGAGGGCGTGTAAATCGGCTCCGGCAGCTTGTCTGACTCCTTCAGCCCCTCTGGAAGACGAATGCCGCACACCGTTCCATTCTCCTTGTAGCTCGCCCAACCGCTTCCCGTGATATATCCTCTCACGATGCATTCCACCGGCAGCATGGTCAGCTTCCTGCACATCATACTGTTGCCGTCAAATTCCGGTCTCCTGAAATACTCCGGCATATCCTTCACATCTACGGAAATCATATGATTGGGGATAATATCCTCCGTCATATCAAACCAGAACTTAGAAATCTGTGTGAGAACCGTACCCTTCTTAGTCACGGTATTATTCAAGATCACGTCAAAGCAGCTTATGCGGTCCGTCGCCACCATGATCAGAGAGTCCCCATTGTCATAAATCTCCCGTACCTTCCCCTCTTTTATAGGCTTCATTTCCTGTGCGCTCATCTCCTATACCTCGCTTTTCTTATTATTTTATCACTATTATAAAACTCCCTTTTTGGAAAAGTGTTCCTATTAACTACACTACAACATGGGATTTATAATTCTTGCCACTGAATACAGGTTGGTCTTTCATATGTATCTAAAAATTCCCTAATACATGAAAACGCATCATTTAAAGTAATAATTGCTTCGACATCGGGTTTCCATTCGTCCCCTCCTGCCACAAAAGTAACTTCTTTTTGATTTTTATCATTATAGGACAACCACATGTCGCCCGTGTCATTTTGAAAAAAATTAACAGCAGCATATTCCCCGTTGACAGTAACAGCAATGCAAGGATACGGCAACTCTCCGCTAATCCATATATCACCATTTTCCTGTGCCTCTGTCTGTATAAATTTTATTGCATCATCTGCTGATTGAAAAGTAAAATCCCCTTTATCTGTACTGATTATTCCGATTCCCATACTTTCCTCCACAACTCCCGATTTGTTAACAAAACAGGTATCTTTACCCCCCTATTATATAGCTAACCACACTTCCCCAAAAAACTCAACATAAATTTATAAATTCCCCATGCGGTAATAATTCATTCAGTTGCCGCATTCAGCTGACGGGCGGGCATTGTTCCTATGAAGACCCTTGGGAAACGTCGGCACTTACGCACCGTACTTTGGTGCGTTATGTGTCCGCTACGTTTCCCACGGAGCGGGAGCGTGTCTGAATAGGAATAATGTCCGTCCGCCAGCGTGACTCGCCCCCCTGAATCATTACCGCTACTCCCCTTCCTGATCGTACCTGTCCACCATCTCCATAATCTCCGCCCCATACTGCGGGTGCTCCCTCGCCACCGCCATAATCTCCTTCCTTGCAGTCTGCGCCACATCATTATTGTAATCAAGCTGTTGTCTGAGCGACTGTCTGCGCAATATCAGCTCATGGCGGATCTCCACCATCTCCCTTGGGTCTAACAGCGCGCTCGCCTGATTGATCCAACGCATGGGGTCGCTGACCCGAAATTGGGACAGAAGCTTGACAAGCTCATGCTGAAAATACTCCGTCTTTGCCTCCGCCTCCGCGAACTGCTTGCGCTCCTCCTTCTCCTCCTGATAGCTCTGCCAACACTTCTCCAATTCATCTGCACTTTTGGTGCTGTATTTGATATAATAATACTCCAAGAGCTTCGTGTTGTTCACATATCGGATCTTGACCTTGTTCTGCAGCTGTATCAGCTTGCTCACCGCCCGCTCCACCGTGAGTATCTCCTTGTCGGCGTCAATGTACTTCACGCATACCACGGTGATTGCAATCGCCCCCGCCAACACCGTGATAAAATACCCCACATAGGTATCCATTTTGAACCCAAACTGCAGCACCGCCAACATCAGCAGACAGGCAGCCAGTGCGGATATAAATATCACCGCCATACCCCGCAGGTTCGCCTGCATGGTGTAGAGCTCCTTTTTCCGATATTCGTAGGCGTGCCGCTCTCTGTCAAGCCGCTGCATGTCCTGCTTGACAAGCTTACTGTACTTCTCAGCCTCCTTGAGCTTGCCAATCCCCTCCTGCACCTCGTCCTCCTGCTTGCGCATACGGAAATAATCGCTGTCCTTCATGCGGTTTTTCTTGTCAAAATACTGCTTTCTCTCCTGCTCGAGCACCAACAGACGGTTTGCCACATGGTTTAAGTCCTGTCTGTTCTCCTCAGGAAGCGCCTCGATCTCCTCCATATCCGTCAGATAGGAGGTCACTAAGGTGTACTCTCCGTTTAAAAGATTGAGCTCCCTGGACGCCTCCGCAATCTGCTCCAGACAGTTTGTGATATATCTGCTTCTCTGCTCCTCGTCGGTAAAGTCCACCTCGGAATGGTCATAGACGATCTCGTCCCAATCGTATTCCGGCTCCTCCCGCCTTTTCCTTGAACCAACAAAATGAAAGAGTTTACTTAAAAATCCCATACAAATGCTCCTTTATTCTCCGGCGCTGTTGCGATAATCGCTTTTCAGGTTCCTGATGATCTCCTCGTTGCCATCATAATACTGCTGCCTCTCACCGTTCCTTCGATACTCCCTGTTCGCCAGAAGCTGTTGAAATTCCGGCTGCAGCTTCCAATCCTCCAACAGACGCTCCATACGCTTCTCAAGCTCCAACGTGTGCTCATACCCGATAGTCTGCTCCGCCGCGAAGGAAATATAAGCGTTCTCGTCAAGCTCCATGCGCTTTGCCGCCAGATACGCCTTGTAGTGAACCATGAGCCCGTCCGTGTCATATGCTTCCTTAAAATAATCCGCGCTATATCCGTAAAGCATCATTCCCGCCAGAGCCACCGCCTTATTGTGCAGTATCGCCCCCCGCACCTTCGCGGCGGGAAGCTCTCCGCCCGCAAGCTCCATCTCCGTCCACTTTGCCAATAGATTGTCATAACCCCGAATGGCAGCCGCGTATTTTTTCTTCCTGACAAGGTAGTCAATCTGCCCCTTTCTCCTCTCGATATTGGACAGCCCCGCTCCCTGCCGTAGAATCTGTTCCACCTCGTCTATTTCCTTGGTCTCATAGAAGCCCACATACTCCAAAATCATGGTCACAAAGCCGCTCAGCGACCCCTGCTTATGAATCTGATTGTACAGCTCGCCCGCCAAGACCTTCAGACCGCACTCCCTGTCAATCCACTCCACCAGTTCGTCCCGCATCAGGGAGATATCCAACAGAAAAGCGTTCTCCTTCAGGCAGAAGCACAGCTCCTCCATGCAGTAGACCGGAACCTCCAGTCCCGCGATATAATATGGAGTTGTCGCATAATTTCCCACGCACACGCTGACACGCATCACTCTTATCTCCTGTATCCGCAGCCGTTCCTCACATCTGCATTCACCTGCCAAACAGCCGCCTATGTCTAACCTGATTCCTTCCCGCCCTACAATGCAATCTCCTTGCGCCACACCTGATTGGTGGCGGGTCGAAAGCTTCCAAAGCCCAAATCCTCAATCTCCGCAACAAGCTCCTTCTCCCCCGTGAGGAACAGATGCGCCCGCATCCTGCTCATTCCGGGCAGCATGTCCTCAAGCACGATCTGTACCCTGCGGCTCTCCCCGCCAATCAGGGAGATTAACTGCAGCTCCAGTTCATTGCCGCCCCGCATATAGAACTCAAAGCGCTGCTCCGCCTCATACCAGTTCACCCCCGCGTCCAACAGCGCAAAATAAGACTCCTGACCCTGATTCAATATATTCATGCCGATATTGGACTTTAATTTATCCTCGCCCAAGAACACATGCGCCTGTCCCACCTCACTGGGATTCTGCCGCTCCATAGCCGCGTGGCACGCCCCCTTGCTGTACAGGTTATCCCCTTGGAACACCCTGCGCCCCATACAGAGCCCCCTCAGGGACTCCTTCATCCACTCGTCGGAATAATGCTCACCGATCAGATAGACGGAGGTAACCGCCATGTTTTTGCAGACCTGCGACGCAATCCTGTCAAACTCCCTGTCCAGTCGCTCCATCTTATCCCGCCGCAGGGTCTCCTCCTCCGGCATCGGCTCGTAGGCGGGCATGTCGAACTCCCCCTCCTCGATATAAGCCACCACAGGCGTCGTGTGCCTGTTGCAGTCCATGCAATACGCCTTCACCTTCGCCCCGCGGTACTCAAGCAATAGGGCTCTTGCCTTCCACAGCTCCGCCGGCTGCTGAATCACATAGTTATAAAAGCTCTCCGCATGGCTTTGATAAAATACCTTGTCCGTCTTCAGCCGCAGGCTGCCGACCGCCTGATTCAGCACATCGATCAGTCTCCCGTCCAGCTTCTCGCAGGTGATCATCAACACAGCCAGCTTCTCGGGAGATGACACCTGCGAGAGCAGCCCAAGGCTTCGCTTGATAAACAAAGCCAACAGCGCCACGGGGTCAAAGATTGTCCCGTCGATCTGCACCTGCTCCCCCACAATGGCAAGCTGCAGGACATTCTCCACCAGAATCCCCTCGCCCTCCTGTGCGCAGCGCTGCGCCTCCTTGCCATAAAACCACTGGTTCACGCCCGTGCGCTTACAGAGCATCGTGGGAATATTATAGCATTCCTCTCCCGCAACGGAGGACAAGGTCTCCACCTCGCCGCCACCGATACAATAGCTGATCTGAGAAAATCGTTCCCCCAGATCATAGCCCACGATCAATTTATTGTGATGCAACAGACCCATGCCCTCACCCCCTTACTGCAATGTGAAAAGATTCTCATTCATGTAAACCTTGCGGCAATATTCATCTGTCAGGCCGTCCAAGGTATCAAAGTCCTCCAACGTCCTGCTGATCAGGATATCATTGAGTATCTCATACCGCCATTCCACGGCATTCCCACGAATGTCGCTCTTTTGGAGATTGCCGCTCTCCGTGAGCTGCTCCTCCCCGTCGCGCTCCTCCATGATATAATATTGGAGGCTTTCCCCAAAAAACAACACAAACTCCTTAAAGCACAAGCCGCCGTACACCTCCCGCATAGGCTCTGTCAGATACTCGGAGGACTCCCCGTCCTCCCGCATTACAACATAATGAATCGTCGCCCTTGCGCCGGGGTGCGCCCGATACTCCACAATGGTCTTATCCATCATTTCCCGCAGCATAAATTCCTGCGGGAAATCCATTCCCGCAAAGCACCTGAAAAAGTTCAAATGAATCCTCTCCGACAGCATCTCCTGCAGGAATTCCCCGATGACAGACAAAAGCTCCGCCGTCACCTCGCGAAGATTCTCCGCATAATACTTCATCAACGCGAGCTTACAGATTCTCTGGACTTCCTCCTGCTGCTGATACATTTTATAAATCTCTCGGAACACGATCGCGTCCGTCAACCGCTCCTTCACAAAATAGTCATACGAACAGCGCGCCAGAAAAGCCTCCTCAATCCGAGTGTTAGCGCCCTGCGATACATAATAATCGAATATCTCCTTGCGCTCCCCCACAAAGGCTCCCGAGAACAGCATCTGCAGCAGGATCCTCTCGCTCAGATAATACCTGTTCACCTCAAAGGAGCGCGCCGCCTTCCAGATATCCCGCAGCTCCTTGGTAGGGGCATGTGCAAACTCCGCCAAATACTGTATCAGCCGACTGTCATATTTCCCCTGTCTGAATATGTGAAGCGCTACCTCCGTGAGAATCGTGTCCTCTCCGCCCTCCAAATGCTGAATCCTCTCGCCGACGAGCCGCATCAGCGTCTTTTGCTCCACGAAGGCAGGTGAAAACTCTACCACCCACCCCCACGCGTCCTCATACCTGCCGCGAAGAACCATATAACGCAGAACCACCGCACGCTCCTCCAGATTGAAAAGCTCCACGGGAATCGTCTCCAGACAATTGTCCAACGCCTCCATATTATCCGTGTCATAATAATATTTCAGCACCTTTAAATACAGCTTCCTGCGAATATGCTCCGCAACCCACTCGCTGTCCGAGAGCCGAAGCGACCGCCCCTGAACCTCCGCCGAGAGCATCTCCGTCTCCCGCTCATGCTCGTTAAGATAAAGATCAAGCTCCAGACAATCCTCAACCATACCCGATATCATGCGCAGATATTTCCCCGGGATCATCAGCTTCTCCAACGTGTACTCCACATTTTTGACAAAACGGTTGCCGTAGGCGTCCTCGAACAAAATCGTACAGTCATTGCCATACAGGGGCACCCATGTACTGCCGTCCTGTAATGGATAAACATTTTCCTTAAGACTTCCCGGCTGATACACGATCACCCTTTTCAGCCGCAGATCCTCCACACGGATACAATGGGCGAACAAAAGCTTTGCCAAAGCCCCCGCCGTCTGCCCGTTGACCATCGCGGGAGCGAGCAGCTCCTGATAAAGCCCCGCCAAATGCCGATTGATGTGCTCCTTTTGAATCTGGTCCACCACGAAATGCTCCATGTGCGGCCGGTAGCTCTCATATAGCTCCCCCAGTTCTATCCTGTGCTGTACCACATACCAATACAGGAAGGCGCTGTGCTCCAAATCCAGATTATTCTGATAAGAAAAATACATCAAAACCATGCGTGGCAGCTCCCTCGCCGTCCGCAGGTCTATGGACATCATATAATATTCATAGAGATTGGTGATCCGAAGCTGCGCCTCCACCCCCATCTCATACCACTCAAAATATGCCGCTCCCACGCGTCCGCCCCGCACAAGCAGGGCGCAGATCTCCTGCAGGATCCTAACGTCCTGATTATTTTGATAGAGCCGCTGTAAAAGCTTTAAAAGCACCGGAGAAAAGTCCCGTCCCCTGCCTGCCAGATAGAGGAACTGCTCCACAAGCTCCGGTCTCACGCCGTCCTGCCTCGCCCCATAATACAGAACCTGAAGCGCGTAATCGTCAAGCTTGCGCAGAAGGGTCGGGTTGCTGTTAAAGAGACTAAGCCCCTCGATATAGAGGATCGGGCTGCTGCACCCCCGCTTGAACTGTTTTTCCAGAAAGTCCCATTTGGAGGTCGCCGTCTTGTTGTACTCCTCGGAGAGATACAGAAGTAGCCACGCAATCCGCCAATTGCCGCGGTCATGCCCATAGAGCCGCTCCACCTCCGCAGTCACCTGATTCACATAATCCTCCTCGCGCTGAACCAAGGTGGTCAGATAGAGATAATAGGCGTACAGCGTATCGTCCTCCTCTCCCATGCTCTCCAACATATCCGCCACATGTCCCAGAATCCAATCCGCCTCGTTGTAACGCTCCCCAGAGATCAATAGCTGCGCCTGAAATAATCTTGCCGCCGCGTCCCTGTCATTCCGAGCCACCATAGCCTCCACCAGCTCTCCAGTCTCCTTCTGCCATATGGCGGAGCTGATTTTCTTCATGCGAAAGTCCTGATAGCACTCCATCAGCCGTATCAGCTCCCGCTTCCTCTGCATACGCTCCCGCCTGTCGGCGGATTCCTCCCCCACACTCACGGTCACGGGAATGACAATGGAGGTATGTGAATTATAAATATATATTTTCCCAAAATTCCTGCCCTGACGACAGAGCTGTGTGTCAATAAACACAGGAAGGGTACAATGATTCCCCAGAAAATCGTCGTCGCTCAAAAACTCCTTCTCCGTGAACACAAAATCCCCCTCGCACTCCACCTGCAATGCAGTGTAGCCCCAACCGTTTCTCATGATATTGAGCTCCTCCTCCACCACTCCGTAAGCGGAGGACGCCATCTCCCTCTTGATCCCGCTCTCCCTCGTCAGGAATTCCACACGCTGCTTCTTATTGATCTGGATCAGGAATTCCTCCACGTTCTGCTCATTGTCGGGGTGCGCGGAAAGCCCCAGATAACAGTCATAAAGCTTCCTGTCGCCGCTGTCAAGCACGCTGACAAACTCCGGAGAATAAAACAGAGCCACGGCTTCCCCCCAATTGCTCTTGGCGAGATTGGCAAAATGAAAAAGATTCTTCACGTTTCCAATCGAGGACACGGGCACATGATGCTCCACTGTGATCACGAAGGGCAGGTAATACTCGCCCTGATTGCTGATGATGCAAAAGCTCCCCTTGACAACATCTCCCTCCTCGAGATGCTCCCCGTGAAAGCAATAGAAAATCTCCTCACCGTTCCCAACAAATTCCCTTGTCAGGCATTCCATACGCATATCCGTCGTGCTGACAAAGCCCTGCGTGACGCCGCTGCCGGAGGAATACACGTGAAAAGAGCCCTCGCAGACTTCCCCCTTGTGCATAGCAAGTTCCAGCTTCGCACAAGAGAAGTCCAGAGAGCCATTCTCATAATCATATTTTCCGTCTAAAATCTGGTCAACAATCCCCTGCATCGCCACTCACCCGCCTTGCGTCCAATACTAACTTCCAGTATACCAAAAATAATGTCGGAGGGCAAATATTTTCGGAGAAAGATTCAGGTAACGGTTCAGCTAACGTTCAGCCTGCAAATCATCTCATGGTCGAGCTGTTATTCCATGTTCAACCGATTGGTCAGAATGTAGTGTGAGATAAAGTACATGCTGACTCCCATGACCAACGCTACGATAGTCGTACCATCATAGGCAAACGCAACGCTGGGACCGCCACCCGAAAGTAAACCGCCAAAGTTGAAAATGAACTGCACAATATTGCCGATGAGCATATATACGATCATAATCCCAAAGTATGCAAGAATACCCATCATAGCCTTGTGTTTGCTTGCGAGCTGTCCTATCGTGAGTCCTCCGAATATCATTAACATCGCGGAAAAAGGTGAAATCAGGAGCAGCAGAACGACCGATATAACCATATGCAGCGTCTCAAAGCCAATCTCTCGACTGAGCTCCCCCACCTGCCACATAATATCCCTCATCTCAGACGGGGTCGGGAGTCCCGCGCCAACTGAGAACGCCAATGAAAGTATCAACAAAATCACTGATATTCCAATGCAGAGCATCATCACCAGATACCATATCCCCGCCACCAATGTCTTACCGAAAAGCAACTGATGCTTTGTCACGGGGAGGGTTTGGGTCAGGTATCCCTCATCGGAATACATCGTCTTATAGAAATGCACCCCCTGATATATCATCATTCCATAGGTCACGCCCATCAGCATGACGACATAGATCATCATGGTCATGGTCAACATTAAAATAAGCAACGTACCTGCCGTGTCATTCTTGAAACTCCAAGCGTCCTCCATAAACACGGCGGGCAATATCAGCGCCAACGCGCCAATCAATGTCACCACGGCAATCACCGTCAATATCAGCCCGCACACCTTGCCCGTATCTTTAAATTCATGCCTGATTATTTTGCCTAACATGCGAACACCTCCCTAAAATACGCGTCCACGGATTTGCCCTTCTCCTCCCTGATATTATCCACGGAGGTATAGAGCACAAGCTTTCCATAACGCATAAAGATCACCTCGTCCAACACCTGCTCGATATCGCTGATCAAATGAGTGGATATCATAACCGTGGCCTCGGGATTGTAATTGTTGATGATCGTGCGAAGGATATAGTCCCTCGCCGCGGGGTCCACTCCCGCGATAGGCTCGTCCAACACATAGAGATCCGCATTGCGGCTCATCACCAGAATCAGCTGCACCTTCTCCTTTGTTCCCTTGGAGAGACTGTTCAGACGTGCCGTGGGGTCGATCCCCAGACTCGCCAACATCTGCTCCGCCTTCTGTCTTGAGAAATCCGCATAGAAATCCACGAAATAATCCAATATCTGCTCCACTCTCTTATTGCCCGTAAGATACATCCTGTCAGGCAGGTACGCGACCATCGCCTTGGTCTGCGCGCCTACGGGCACTCCGTTGATCATGATGCTGCCCGCAGTCGGCACCAACAGCCCGTTCATCATTTTGATCAAGGTTGTCTTGCCGCTTCCGTTGGGTCCAAGGAGACCGATGATCTTACCCTTGGGCAGCTTCAGGTTCACATTATCCACAGCCAGTCTTTTCTGGTCGTAGGATTTGGTGACGCCTACAAATTCCACTAATTCATTCATAATTCCAAAACCTCCTTCAAGAGTGTCAGAATTTCATCTCCAGTATACCCTAGCTCACGCATCTTGTCCACAAAAGTATTCATATGCAGCCTCGCCATATCACGGCGCACTCCCTCAACCATCGCCTTGTCCTCCGTGACCGTTCTCCCGTTAGTCCGTTGGGTCAGTATCAAGCCGCTGCGCTCCAACTCCGCAAAAGCCCGCTGCATCGTGTTGGGGTTGACCGCCGCTACCTCCGCCAGCTCCCTGACGCTTGGCAGCTTGGCACCACAGGGATAATACCCTGACACGATCTGCATCTTGATTCGTTCCACAAGCTGCGCATAGATAGGCCTGTCAGAATCCATGCTCCATGCCATTCACTCACTTCCTTTCTGCATTACTGTATTAACTATTTAATACAATGATACACCAAGAAATACCCCCCCGTCAAGCTTTTTTGTGATTTTATTTACAATTTTATTCCCGCGGGCAATGAGCCAAACGGCCATGCTTGCATGGACATTTGGCGAATGCCGCGAGGGTCAATACCCCGCTGCTTGCAGCGTTTCAAATTCCATGCCCCGTTGCTTGCAGCGGGGTTATTGACTTAAAAAATATGGAGCCGCCCGCAGCAGTTCAGCGCGGCAGCTCCACCTCGAACTGATTATATAATACTTAGAACGCAAAGCCATTAACAGCGCCTTTCCGTCATGCTTTATCCGGGCTCGGCGATTCTGGAAACCCCCACATAGATATCGGAGATCTCATACCATGTAGGATAATCCGTCACTCCGGTCTGGGGGAGATTAAAAATGCGTTGGAAGGTGCGAACGCTCTCCGCCGTGGCAGGACCGTAAATTCCGTCCGCGACTATTGTGGGGATAGCGGGATAATTCCTCGCGATGCGGTTTACCTGTGTTTGAAGCTGCCTCACCTTGTCTCCCGAGGAACCAATCGTCAGGTCATAGCCGGGATAGGAGGATGGAACGCCTGAGATAATGTCCGCCGTGGCGATATACATATCATTGCCGTAATAATAGCGGATAATCTCAATAGCGGAATACCCTTGGTCAGCCAGATATTTGGAGCCCCACTGACTCAAGCCGTTGCAGGTCACGCGGTTGCCGTCACAGTAGGACGTAAAGATAGGCTGCCGCACGCCGGGACGGGCGAGATAGTTGGCAAAAATCGAATCCACCAAGTAATCAATATTTTCAAAGATATTGCGTCCGTAAATCCACTTTTGGTCATAGGCGGTGGAGGAGGTGATAGTAAAATTATAGCCCTGATTGCGATACCACTCCGTATATACCCTGTTCAGGGTAAAGGACATGATTGCCAAGATATTGGCATAGAGGGCGGCTTCCGGCCAAGTGGAGTAGATTTCACAGGACGCCACATTTTTAATGTAATCCTTGTAGCGCACCCAGTAGTTGGACGCGGTGGAATCGGAGGGAGCGCCGTCATGCACGATGACATATTCGGGAACGACCACACGGCTTAGAACAATCTCACCCGTCTCCGCCACGGGCTTGATCTCCTCCTCGGGAATCTTGGGAGGGTAGTCGCCAAACAGCGTGTGGGCAGGGATATCAACAATCTTCTCCGCCTCGTCGGTGGTCTCCAACGGATTCATGACAATCGGCTGAAGGGACAGGCGGTCGGGAAGAAGCTCCGAGCCGGACACCAAGACAGGCTCATAGCCCTCCGCGGTGACAGTGATATTGTATTCCGAATAGGGCTGAACCGCCGCGTCAGGGTCGAGGGACAAGGCGATCGGCGGAGCCGGCAGGCTGACAGTGGGAGTTTGACCGGAGCTGTCGGTGGTCAGACTCTCGATTATTTGTTCGGGAACACCGGTGTAGGATATGGTGACAGCGGCGTTTTCCACGGGTATCAAGCCGAGCGCGGATACCACGCTCACTTGAAGCGTGCCGCGACTCTCGGCATTTTCAGTCAAAGTATCTGTGAGATTGGGCATAATGACACCTTGAATAGATTTAGTTGTCATAATATATGCATTGAGAAGAAAGATGTGTGGACTTTTTTTGTCCTTCCCACAAAGCAATCCAATACATTGCCAGCTCCAAGATTAGAACCGAAAAAAACATTGTGCCCATCATCAACACGGCTCCCAGCCCATTGAAAATCACACCCACGACCCATGTCAGAGCGACACCCACAAGCATGACCGCCAACGTCGCTTTTAGCTCATAGCCCGTAACCCGAGTGTCCTTCTTCACAGCGGTAAATCGCAACACAATCACCAAAAAAGCCGCCTCCACTAACATCACCATAGGGCACAAAAGCTGAATAAATAGAACGAGTACCACTTCTAAAATAAATCCCAAGGCGAAAATTATACCTAAAGACGCGTCCATTGAATCCAAAGCTACGAATTGCTCCAATCCCCAAACGCATAAGAACGCTGACAGGCATAACACGATGTGAATTACAATAAAAAGCGTAAAACGCACCCTGTCCGACTTCTTCAGCCTAGATTTCTCCTCCATTTGTACCTCCCTCATGCTTTTTCACCGCCGCCTTCCTCCATGAGTCTTCTTCCTGACCAATTAACAGCGGAATATCTCGCCCCTATCATATCATCATACAAAATTTCCCGCAATGTAAATTTCATGCAAGAGTTATCAAAGGCTGAAAACCGTCCTCATCACTCCCAATCCAACCGCCATACTCCTGCAGCAATAATTTTAAATGGAGCGATATGAATGAAAAATGATATTGATGATGAGCAATACAGAAAATCGATTTTATTTTATGCTCTGTCAAAAACCTCATATCCTCTGATTCCCGAAATTCCTCCGGACTCATGCAAAACCACTGCGCAATAACCCCATCACAATATTCAACCGTCAGAATATCCTTTGATTGAGGAATAAATGTATTTTTCACATTGATTCTGCGGGCAATTTCATCAATATCCTTTATTTCAATATTTTTAGGACTCATATAGAAAATATCGTCCATAATCATACCTCTTTAAAACAAAGTATCGTATTGTCATAGGTTCTCCCGCTGATCCTGATTTATTAATACATCTTAATACCTACATTAGTCCTAATAACGCCTGCACTTGTTCATAGGCATCTCGCTTCGTCATTTCTATACTCTCGTTATCTTCCAAATCCAAAAAATCTGCCACATCTCTTGAACCGGCATGATTCTCTGAAGCAAATTTACCTGCCAGCTTCTCTTTTGCCTCTGTTACAAGCTTTTGCCCCTTCACAGGTTCAAACTCCTTTGCCAATTCTTTCACTCCACCGATATAATGCTTAATGATAAAATATATGTCATAGGCATCCTTCGCCTTTCCTCTGCCCATTGCTGCCGTTTTCATTATTATGTAAGGAACTACCGCCACAACACTCACATTAGCCACATCTATCGCTCCGTCCGGACGCTCTGCTTCCACATTTATTTTTTGAGCCGGAAATTCAAATGCAAAATTTCCTCCGGTAGCCTTTAAAGCCTTAATCCCTTGTACGTGTTGGCTTTTCTTCTTTGGCTGCGTTCCCCCATACATTCCCGCAAGTATATCCACGTCTACATCATAGGATACGCCATCCACAACCACCGTTTTCACAAAAGAAAAATACTTTTCAGAATGTTCCTCATAACCATTTGCCTTTAATATTCGTGACATATTCCGGTAGCCTTCATCATGCAAGGTTAAATGATTAATCATAATATCAACGTCCACGCTTCCTACATGTCCTTCTCCCGGGAACATCAAATCCGGAACCCAGCCTCCCACCACACGAATCTCCTCCTCATATTCCCGAAAGATATTAACCAATTCCACAAGAACTCTATGTGCAGCTCTTTTCTGACCTTCCGAATAGTCCGCACTGCTTTTCAAATCCTTATCCTTTGTCACTTAATAATCTCCTTCCTCAAAACCGCCTCCGCCATTTCTTCTCCCCTTCCCTTTATCTGCATACAATCCAAATATATTTGCAGCGGGGACACTACTACGGACTCGCCAATCACTCTATAATCCCTGATATAAGAATCATTCTCTAATGGAAAAATAAGCACATTCGCACCACTGCTTACTTCCTTCACGTCTAAATAATTAATTGCTTCCTGAATATCCTCCGGTGCAATGTATACATGCACCTTATTATAACGAACCACCGGAGCATAGCGCGCCCCACCGGACAATCCGGTGAGATACGAATCAATTCCCATATCTTTCTTTAATTGCTTTAAATTATCTTCAATAACAGAAATATTGTCCAGACTATAACATGGGCAGACTGTCATTTTCTTTTTTCCATAGCCTTTGCTCCATTCCAACAAAAGAGACTCCGAATCAATCATTCTATAACCACTGTACACCTTTTCTGCCCATGCGTTTTCTACCAGAAAATTCATCAGCTTAGATACCTGACCAATACTACAATCTACCTTTTCGGCTAAATATTTCAGCCTCCATATCTTAGTTACATCTGCAAAAAGCTCACGCAAAATAAATGAAGATACAACCGATGACCTTTCAAATATAGACACTGCCTTATGTTCTTTCGGCTGCTGATTCTTATTTCCTTTCTCTGACAAAAAGATAGAATGACCTACAAACCAACAATTTCCGGCATAATCGAAATAACCCATTCCTTTGTCTTCACATATTTGCGCAGTGCGCTCCGAAATATATGGAGCAACCAAAATACTGACTCCCTGACTTTTATCCTGCTTTTTAATCAGGTCCATAATGGTAGACGGAAACACCCTATTCATAAAGCAGGCATTTATATGAAATTCATATCCGTCTTCCATCTCCACCAAGGCAATAAAACCATCATCTGTTCTACGGACAACCTCATACCTCTGAATATTAGGAATCTTTAAAAACTTATTTTCTACGCATTCTAATCCAATTCTATTTATTTTCACTCCAATCACCGCTTTCACTACCGTAGTGAAACTAATTATAACAATGAAACTTATATATGTCAACTAATTGTGTTTAATAACCTAATCCCCATTCTTTCCGCAATCTGCGAACTTTGGGCCGCAGGCACAAATTCGCGGTTGAAAAATTTATTTTTCAACCTATTATCTCCAAGGCAGCTCCAGTCTCCCGCAGAATCCCCCATCATTATATCCCACAAACCGCCCCCCGTGGACGCGCGCGATCCTCCAGACCAAGGGCAGTCCGATTCCATGCGTACTGCGCGGCATCTTGTCCATATTGGCAAGCACCTCCTCCGGCACACCCGCGCCATTGTCCCGCACACAGATAACCGCCATATCCCCCTCCCTATATTCACTGATATGGATTTGACAGCCCTCAGGGTTGTGACTGACGGCATTGTGAATGATATTAAAGACCGCCCGCTCCAGCAGGGACTCGTCCCCCATGACCACCGCCCCCTCAAACCGCAGGTCAAGCTCGATCTCAAAGCCCTCCGACAACCCGCCGTTGAGCATATCCGTCACAATACCGCGAATCATGGGACAGAGCTTCACAGGCTTCTTGCGCTCGGACTGCATATCATATTCCAGTGAGGATATCAGGTTCAAATCCTCCACCATCTGTTTCACCCGCATACTCTGCCTGACAATGGCGGCGCACCTCTGTCTCGCCTCCTCGGGCAGCGACTCGTCATGCTCGAGAGCCTCCGCATTCCCCATCAGCACCGCAAGAGGGGTACGGATATCGTGGGAGATGCCCGCCGTCCAATTCTGTCTGGCGGTGTCCCGTATGGCAAGCTGCCTGTTCTTCCGCTGTATGCTCCCCGAGGTTTCGTTCAGGCTCCTCGCAAGCTCCTTAAAGATCCCCTTCTCGGGAAGCCGCACCTCCTTCTCGTCCCGCAGATCCTGCACCCCTCCCACAAGCTGACGCAGCTTCCCATAAAAATGAATCCCCAACACGAACGCAAGTACAAGCGCAAGTATCAAATTCAGCCCGACAATCTGCCCAATCCTCTCAAACAGAGTGTTAAACCATTCCATGGAATAGTCCAGATTATATTTGCCCACGGAGAACTTGGGTATCCCCAGTATCAGCAGACCATACTCCTCGATTCGGACATATACCGGATAATCATTCAAATACCAACGGGTAATCCTTGCGATATCCTTGATAGAATAATGCAGCGGAATATCCTCCGGCTGATTGAGTGACCATACGATATCCCCCGCGTCGTCCAAAAGGATACACCAATGACCCTCCGGCAGCTCCACCTCCTCCCGCAGCCCGATCCCCTCCTGCGTACATTCCAAGGCGTTCTCGACCTGCATCAGCAGCCGCGTCGGCGAGCTTCCCTTGGTATACGCCCTATCCATACCGATAAATACGATTCCAAACAGATTCACCACCAAAAGCACGGTGGCGACCACCGCAGCCATAAAGGAAAAGGATATAAAAATCCTAAACGCCAGCTTCTTCATTCCCGTTCACCAGCTTGTATCCAAGCCCTTTCACTGTAATCAGATATCTCGGCGCAGAAGGGTTCTCCTCAAGCTTCTTGCGAAGCCTCCTGATATGCACCATCAGCGTGTTTTCATGCCCGTAATAATCCTCTCCCCAAGCCGCCAGACACAGCCCGTCATTGGTCACGATGCGTCCGTGATTCTCCCGAAGCTTCGCAAGCAGGATATATTCCTTGGCTGTCAGGGGAATCTCCTTCCCCCCCGCAAGTACAGCCGCCCGCTCGAAATCCACATACCGCTCGCCCAGCCAGAAGCCCGACTCCTTTTGCTGTATTCCGTAAGTCCTGCGAAGCAGCGCCTTCACCCGAAGCACCATCTCCTCCATGAGAAAGGGCTTCACAATATAGTCGTCCGCCCCCATATCCAGTCCGCGAATCCGATCCTCCCCCGCATCTCTCGCCGTGAGAAACACCACGGGAGCATCGGAATACCTTCGCAGCTCCTGATACAGCATAAACCCATTCCCGTCAGGCAGATTCACGTCAAGCAGAAAGAGGGCGACCGGCTGTGTCCTTGCAATCTCCTGCGCCTCCCTGCAGCAGACGGCTGTCCTGATATTATAGAAGCCCGCTTGGAACAATGCGCCTTCCACCATTTTCAACAGCTCAGGCTCGTCATCAACGATCAAGATTTTCTTATTATACAGATCCTTCATGCCCACTCCCCGCTTCCTGACAGATAATTTTGAGCCTGTCGCTTCGGATACAGCCCGACCTTCCATTGAACTGTTATCACTGTTCCTATTACAAAAATAACACTACCTTAAAATAATTGAAAGAGCAAGTCTGTCTTTTTTACAGATTTAAGGTTGCCGTAAGGATATTTTAAGCTTATTGCAATCCCTATGCGCTAAGCTGTATCTTGCACTGCACTGTTACACAAAAAGAAAGTGAGGTAAAAGAAAATCATGCAACAGGAAATCGTGAAAACAACAGGTCTCACCAAAAAATACGGGCAGCTCTATCCCGTGAGCAATCTCGACATGTCCGTCCGCGAGGGCAGAATCTACGGATTCCTAGGACCAAACGGCGCGGGCAAGTCCACCACGCTCAAGATGCTGCTCGGCTTGGTCAACCCCACCGCCGGACAGATCTCCATCTTCGGGAGACCCTGCAACGCCCAAAACCGCATAGAAACCCTGCAGAATATCGGCTCTCTGATCGAGTCCCCCTCCTATTACGGCAATCTGACCGCAAGGGAAAATCTGAAGATCTGCTCCATGATCTTAGACCTTCCCGACAGCAATATCGACGAGGTATTACGGATTGTCCGCTTAGACAGACAGGAGGGAAAGCGTACCGCCGCCTACTCCCTCGGCATGAAGCAGCGTTTGGGGCTTGCGGGCGCGCTTCTGGCTTTCCCCAAGCTTCTGATTCTGGACGAACCCACCAACGGTCTCGACCCCGCGGGCATTCAGGAGATGCGCGAGCTTATCCGCTCCCTCCCCGCCAAATACGGCATGACAGTGATCGTCTCAAGCCACCTGCTCTCCGAGATTGACCAGCTTGTGGACGATATCGGGATCATCGCCAACGGCAAGATGAAGTATCAGGGTGCTCTGGAGGAGCTGCACAGGCTTGATTCCGGTAAAAGCTTGGAGGAGATCTTCCTTGACCTCACAGGAAAGGACATGAGCTTATGAGAAAATTATTAAAATGCGAATACCTGAAAACCAATAGACGCCACATTATCCTGAGCGCGCTGTTTGTGACAGCCATCGCCTGCGTATGGGCATTTTATGACCACAAATCGGGAGATGCAAGGGAGTTCATGCTGCAAAACGGCTGGTATGTCGTCCTCTACCAGTTCCCCCTGATCAACAGCATATTCTTCCCCCTGCTATCTGTCATCATCGCCTCAAGGCTCTGCGATTTAGAGCACAAGGGGAGCTGTCTCAAGCTGATCTGCACCCTGACCCCTAGGGGCAGGCTCTATGACGCCAAGCTGCTCTACGGTATGCTTATCACACAGTCCTGTGTAATACTGTTCTGGGCGGCGACGATTATTTACGGCGCGCTTTACGGGTTCAGGGGAAGCTGTCCAATCAGCCTTTATCTGCTCTATCTCCTCTTTACCCTGACCCCGACTGCCGCCGTGTACTGCTTTCAGCATGCGCTCTCCATGATTTTCAAGAATCCCGCCGTGCCCTTCTTCACGGGGATTCTCGGGGAATTTGTCGGACTGTTCACCATGTTCCTGCCCCAATATCCGCTTCTTCGGCGCACGGTCATCTGGGGCTACTATGGGGCGTTACAGTTTGTGGGAATGTATGGCTACACCAAGGAAACCCGCTACACCTACGCATATATGGAGCATATGGGATATGATTGGACGTCATTTGGCGTCTTGATTGCCCTGACCATAGGGATTTACCTGATTGGGAAAAAGATTTTCTGTCGAAAGGAGCTTTAAGCATATGATATTCAAATTAATCAAAACAGAGACCAAGAAATTAAAACGCACCCCCATCTGGCTGGCGTTCCTATTCATGCCGATCATTCCCGCCCTCTTGGGGACGCTCAACTATCTGGGCAATATAGAGATCCTCCAGAGCGAATGGTACAGCCTTTGGACACAGCACACACTGTTTACGGACTATTTCTTCCTGCCCATCATGGTGGGCATCTACTGCTCCTACATCATGCGTCTTGAGGAGAACTGTCATAATTGGAACAAGGTGCTGTCCCTGCCCGTGTCCAAGCACAAAATATTCATCGCCAAGCTTGCCTGCGCGGGTCTGATGATCCTGCTCAGCGAGCTCTGGATCGGTCTGCTTTTCGTCCTGTCGGGCAAGCTGATCGGCATGAGCGCACCGCTCCCCCTCAGGGAGCTGATCATCTGGTGTCTGTTCGGTACACTGGGCGGCATCGTCATGGCGTCGCTCCAACTGACCATCTCCCTCTTTATCAGGAGCTTTGCCCTCCCCGTGGCGATCGCCCTGTGCGGCGGGCTCTCCGGACTTGTCTTTCTGGCAAAGGATTTGGGACATATCTGGCTCTACTCGCTCATGGCATACGGCATGAACTCCAACTCCCCGCAGGAGCTGATGAAATCAGGATATGTCCCCTTTGTAATAACATGCGTTCTTTATATCACGTTCTTCACGCTGCTCGGCAGCAATATTCTGAACAAAAAGGATATGTAACGCCCGCACAAGACACGCAGATTCACATTCGGCTGTCTGCCGCCTACTCGCTGTAAGCAATCTTCAAGGTCTCGCCCTCCACGCTGACTCCGGGACTCTTGGTGATTCTGCAGCGTTGGTCGGCGGTCAGCCCAATGGTCTCCCCGTCATGGAGCACCACGTCCTGATCGATGCAGTAGCCCGCAATATTGGTCAGGAAATCCCTTGCGTCCGAGAAATCTCCCGTCACGTCCAAAATCTCCATCTCAGCCTTGCCAAATGAATCCATTCCAAGGGTATACAGGTTAATCCCCTTTTCCGAGCGCAGCATTCCAAACCACACCACGCCCATCAGCGGATACATTCCGTTTTCGATAAACTCCTTCATTGCAAAATAAAACTTGGGCTCGTACACCACGCCGTTGGCGTAGACGCCGATCGCGTTAGGCTGCTTGCAGAGACTCGACACCAGCTTCACAAAAAGCAATCCGTCCTGCTTTATATCCCGATGCTCCCCCAAGACAGCCACCATGATCTGTGCCTGATGCGTCTTAGTCACCTCCACGGCCTCCTGCCACATATAATTATACGCCGCGTTCTCCTCCGCTTCCCCGCCCGGCACGGGGACGTTCATATAGCCCAATACAACACGCTGACTTCCCAATTCAAAGAGCATGGCGTCGCACCCGTCGCCTTCCCTGTCATAGCTGTCATCGCCCTCGTCATACTCGGGGTCGATCCCCCAATCCGCCTTCAAGTCCCGCTTGAACTGCTCCTTATCCCAAGACTTGTCCGACAAGAGTATGAAGCCAGCGAAAGCGCCCTTATGCCCCTCATATTCCTGATTCTCCGTCCCCGCCTGCTTCGCCGCGAGATTCTTCCAATAATTTTTGAGAAAGGTCAGACATTCCTCGGCGTCCTGTCTCGCCCTGCCCTCGTCAAATTCCTTCATGTCGCTGAACACGCCGGAATCGCTGACAATTCCGAGCAGCCACTTGGAAAGCATGGATTTCTTGAATTTAAAAATCATACAGCTTATGCCGTCCTCGTCCTCAAAGGACTCCACATACTCGACCTTGGAAGGCTTTTTCCCCAACTCCCTCGGGTCACTCAGCCACTCCTCCAGTTGGCTTACCGCATTGTCAATCTTGCTCTTATCCGATTCTATCATAATAATCACCATGCCTTTCCGTAACCTGCGAATTTTCATGCGTTTTTACGCATTGTGCAGGCACAATATTCGCAAAACGAATAACTTCTATACCGTTACAGCTCAGCCCTCCGCCAAGCTTTGACTCTGATACCATATGTCTGTCTGTTATACCTCCACCTTGCCCGCAAGCACAAGCTTGTAGTCCTCCAGATTCTTCTTAAGAAGCTCCGGCGTGTCGAGCTCATAGGGACACCTTGTCTTACACTGCCCGCAGTTTAGGCAGTCCTCAATCTTTGCCATCTCCGCCTGCATATTTCCTGACAGCCAGTTCCCCGCGGGCGTGCGGCGCAGCATAAGCGACATTCTGGCGCACTGATTGATCATAATTCCCGCCGGACATGGCATACAATAACCGCACCCTCTGCAGAAATCTCCGGCGAGCTCCTCCTGCTCCTTCCCAATGAAAGCCTTCACCTCGTCATCATAAGCGGGCTCATGCTCCATAAACTCCAGCCATTCCTCGAGCTCCTCCATTCTCTGAATCCCCCAGATCGGCAGCACATTGTCAAACTGCAGCATAAACGCCATAGCCGCCTTCGCGTTGTGGATCAAACCGCCCGCAAGCCCCTTCATGGCAATAAATCCCATGTTTGCCTCCTTGCAGGCTTGCACCAACTCTATCTCCTTCCCGGAGGATAGATAGCTAAACGGGAACTGCAAGGTCTCGTACAGACCGGATCTCACACATTCAAAGGCAACCTCAAGCTTGTGTGCCGTCACACCGATATGACGAATCTTCCCCTGCGCCTTCGCCTCCTGCATACACTCGTACATCCCCGTACCGTCCCCGGGCGCATAGCATTGATTCACACAATGAAATTGGTAGATATCTATGTAATCCGTGCGCAGATTGTGCAGGGAGGTCTTCAACTGCTCCCTGAATTCTTCCGGCGTTTTCGCCATTGTCTTGGTGGCAATGAAGAATTTCTCCCGCTCTCCCTCCTCCCAGATATCGCCAAACGCCTCGCCCAGCTTTTCCTCGCTGTCGCTGTACGCCCTCGCCGTGTCAAAGAAGCGCATACCGCCCTCGTAAGCCCTGCGAAGGATATCCTTCGCCGTCCCCATATCCGTCCGCTGTATCGGCAGAGCGCCAAAGGCATTCTGCACAGTGGTAATTCCCGTAGAACCAAGTGTAACCTCTCTCATATACTTTATCCCTCTTTCCTTCTCAACAGGACAGCCTCAGTCAACAATCCCCGCGCCTGTCTCTCACTGTTCAAACACATTGTGTATCGTCTCCATCACACGGCTTTTATCCACCGGCTTGACCAAATAATCCGCCGGATACATATTGAGCACCGACAAAACCTTATTTTTCTCGGTGACGCCCGTGAGAAACACCACCGGTATATCGCTGGAGATCGAGTCATTCTTGAACATTTCAAAGGTCATCTTCCCGTCACATTGCGGCATGTCATAATCCAAAAATATCAGATCCGGCACGTTTTTATAGATCAGGGTCATCGCCTCCTTTGCCGATGTCGCCATATCCACATCATAGTCAGTCTGCAAAAGCCCCTTCATGGTGCGAAGCTGAATCGCGCTGTCATCGACCAGCAGGATACGCTTCCTGCGGTTTACCCTTGTGTTGGAAAGCATACCGCCAACCAGCTGAATATTGAGCAACTGATAGATTCCCTCCGTGATCTCCCTGATGGTAACAGGACGAACCAGCTTGGAGAATTGCTTCTCCGCAAACTCGCTCTCAAACATGCTAAGCTCCGCAGGATTGCCCACGCAAAGCACCGGCAGCTTAGGGTGTTTGTCCTTCATGCACGCCAAAACCGTCTTCCCCTCCTCCTTCATGCCGACCAGAGAGACCAACGCCAAATCCGGTGCCATCAACTGATGCATCTGCTCAAACATTTCCTCGTCCACAGGACAAAACTGCACATAAAATTTGCCCAGCAAAGAACGATAAATGTTCTGTGTAATCGAATACGGTATTCCTGCAGGGCAGCTTCCCCTGCGCACCCTCAAGCTCTCCTGCCAGTCTGTCCAATGCCTCCATCTCGCCCTTCATGGTCTGGCGAATCTGCAGCATCGTCTGGCGGATCAGCCCGTCATCACGCAGATTCATCCTTGCATAGCCGAGGTCAAATTCCTCTATCTCAGGTAAAAGCTGCGGCTGTTCCTCATGAGAATTCATTCCCTCATGAGAAGCCTTTCCCTCATGAGAAGCCGTTCCCTCATGAGAAGCCGTTCTCTCATGAGAAGCGATATCCTCCCTCCCCTCCGTCTCTGTCGCTTCCATGATCCCGATTCCCGTATCGATCACTTCACAGCGCAGGGTCACGGACTCTCCCTCAAGCCTGCCGTTGATCCGCAGGGTGACGCTGCCCTCCAAGGTGTATTTGACCGCATTAGTCAATAGATTGGTCAAAATCTGACGGATTCTCACATCATCGCCATACAGCTTGTTCGGAATGGTCTCCTGCACCTGAATCTCCAGCTTCAGACCCTTGTCCCTTGCCCTCACATAAATCATATGTAACACGTCATTTAATAGGCTGTTTAACTCATATTCCACCGGAATGATCTCCAGCTTGCCGGATTCTATCTTGGACAGATCCAAAATCTCGTTGATGATACTGAGCAGAGCATTCGCCGAGGACTTCACATCTCTTGCGTATTTCCGTATGTCCGGCTCGCTGCACTCGCGCAGGATCATCTCATTCATGCCCAGAACGGAGTTAATAGGAGTGCGTATCTCATGGGACATCTTCGCGAGGAAGTCTGATTTTGCCCGATTCGCCTGCTCCGCAATAATGGTCTGTTTCTCCAACTGAACCGTATAGTTGTACTGATCCGTGATATCGCCGACTATATACATCTTTCCGTAGGTGGTCTGCCCTCGGATAATCTCCTTTTCATCAATCTGATAAATCCTGTCCTTCTTGAAAAACTGCTCCTTGTAAGAGACCAGCTTGTCAAGCTCCTCCAACACAGCCGCATAATTCTCCGTACCCAGATCAGGATAGATCTTCTGTACCACGGGATTGGCATAGATCAACCTCGAATCCCCGTCCAAAACCACCAGACCGTCTGAAAAATCGTCCATCACGCTCTCGCGCACCAAATCCATGGTATCCAACAGATTGTAACGCAGCATCGAGATAAACAGCAGAGTCGTGGAGATCACATACGCGGGGAGCGTAGAGTCATACCCTCTGGTAATGCCGCTAAAATAAATCAAAAGCCCCGCCGCCGAAATGACCGAGGCGCCGCTCAGATAAACGATTCTCTTGCGCTCCACCTTGTCAGCCGTCCTACGGTAATGGATCACTCCGAGTACAAGGATCACCGTCAAATACACCACGATCATGCCGCTGTAAATAAGATAGGCAAATCCCTTGCCCAGCACCAGATGCGGGAAATAGCCGTCATATGTATAGCCTATACTGCTATAATACCATGGAATCCTCTCACATTCCAGCACCAAAACGGTGATGCCGATGTGAAGGCAGCACAGCGCCCCCTTCACCCACGGCGGGCATTTCACCTTATAATATTGAATGATAAAAAGGAAAGTCCCCAAGAGAATATACGGTTTTCCAAGATAGATAAACTTGACCGCCTGCAATGCCAACTCCTGCGTTGTGGCACGCATCTCAAATAAATACCCGATAAAGTTGATCAGCGTGGAGACCGCCACTGTCAGCATCAGGGTCTGCAGCTGTGAGCTTTTCTGACGATATATATACAAAATCTCCGCCACAAGGACAATGATTCCCAAATATTGCACCGCAATGAATACAGAATACATACTCTCTCCTCACAAAAAATAAGTACATATATCATAACATGCGAGGGCGAGAAAAGCAATCAAATATCTTCCCTAAGGGGGTATTTTGTAATAGCATTTTGTAAGGGGTCAGCCTTCAAATCATAGTACAGGGGCGGCGGGAGATGACAGGGGGTGTTTTGCGGACTGGCTGCGGTTGGGTGTTTTCTAATAGTGCGGGGGTGGATATTGCAATTTGCGGGTCGGCTCTAAGGTGCATCCATGCACCTAGAGCCTAAAATGCGCATCCATGCGCATTTCACCCTAGGTTCTGAACGCACTATAAGAAAACGCTCCAACCTCCGCCGAAGTCCGCAAAACACTCGCCGTCATCTCCCGCCTTGATACCCGTGCAAAGAAAATATGCTCAACTAACAAATCATTCTATGGCTGAACTATTACTTATTTGTTATGCCTTGCCGCCAATATAACACAGCAAATCACCGTGATCATGGGCGCGGCCATGAAAACCATCGCAAGGAGCATGATTCCCTCCATTCTCTGTGTATAGCACATGACAACAAACCCCAGATTGAACAGCGCAATCTCCAACTCTATCCACACATATAGGGACACGATATCCCGATACACCGCGACCTTCCTGTCAGGCTTTATCTTAAAGGGCATGTTCCACAGGGCGGGATTCATAAAATGCGCGATCATGCTGATGAGCAGATTGCAGATAAGCATGGTGACCGGCATGACAAAAAGGAAGCTCGGTGAGCCATATCCATCTACGTTTCCCGCCAAATCATAATGAGTGGGCATACGGTCGGGTAGCGTATATTGTCCCACGATAGCCACGATAAACGACGCAGCGATCAGCACATAAGCGACAATCTCAATCGCAATATGCCATTTGGTAATGTATAATTTTCTCATATTTATCCTCATTTCTGCGCTGTTTTCTGCGCATAACGAGTTTGTGGCATGCAGCGTGCAGACACAAATCTCAAGGAAGTGTCGCAGTGGGGTTGTTGACTTAACTCCCGCCCTAATGAATATCCAGCTCGGGCGGCACGTCAAGCTCCTCCGACACATATTTTCCATCCTTCTTGCGCTGTCTGACACACTCTGACAACAGATATTCAATCTGTCCGTTCACAGAGCGAAAATCGTCTTCTGCCCATGCGGCAATATCGGCATACAACTTCTCGGACAGGCGAAGGGGAACTTGTTTCTTCTCAGCCATCAGTACAGGCTTCCCGAGTTCACGACGGGCTGAGCGTCATGGTTGCCGCACAGAACCACGAGCAGGTTAGATACCATTGCCGCCTTCCGCTCCTCATCAAGCTGCACCGTCTGCTTCTCGTTTAGGCGCTCCAATGCCATCTCCACCATGCCTACCGCACCGTCCACGATCATTTTGCGCGCGTCAACGATTGCGGACGCCTGCTGCCGCTGCAGCATGACAGATGCGATCTCCGGCGCATATGCGAGATAGGTGATCCGCGCTTCAATAATCTCAAGCCCCGCCTCGTTCACCTTGCTCTGAATCTTATCCTTGATACGGGCTGCCACGATCTCCGCCGAGCCTCTAAGACTCCCCTCGTCCGCCATGCCGTCCCCTGTGGTGTCCACATTCTGAGCCACGTCATAGGGATAAATGCGCACAACATCCCGAAGCGCGCTGTCACATTGCAGTGACAGATATTCCTTGTAATTGTCTACGTTAAAAACCGCCTTCGCCGTGTCCCTCACGCGCCAGATCACCGCAATCCCTATCTCCACCGGATTGCCAAGACAATCGTTGATCTTCTGCCTTCCGTTGCTCAGCGTCATCGCCTTCAAGGAAATCTTTTTGCTCGCCACCTCCACTGTGACTGCTGCCATTTCCGCCGGCGAAGATCCCGCCGCCGACTTGGGCTGTGTGTCGCCGCTCTGGGCAAGCTTGGTGTGCGCCGCCGGATTCACCGCGGCACAGAAAGGATTCACCATGTAGAACCCCTCCTCCTTCAATGTACCAATATATCGCCCGAACAGGGTCAATACCAACGCTTCCTGCGGTCTCAGAATCTTAAGCCCGCAAAGCGGAATCCAAGCGACACAGCACACAATAATCCCGAGCGCAACCAACACTCCCGAGCCGAGAGCGCCGCTCCCTAACTGAACCGCACCGTAAATAATCGCCGCTATCGCCAACACATAAACGCCTATCACCGCCAGTAACCCGATTATTCCGTTTTTCTTGGTTGTGTAAAGCTTCTCCTCCATCTCCTTATCCTCCCTTGTGATTTGTCATAGCCCACAAACGAACCGTCAACACCCCCTTGCGGCATTCGCCAATACACATTTATCGGATTTGCGCTCATTGCCCGCGGGAATCATATTCTGACGACAGCTATAGAGCTATGCTTTATAAAAGCTCATCGTTTTGATATCATTATGATATCAAATAGATTTTATTTTGTCAACACCCTCGCCAGATATTTTAAAATCTGATATCCTCAAATCTCGACTCCACCACATGCAGCGGCACTGCCGCCACCTCTCCCTGCTCATTATTCCCACAGACAATACCAATCAGATGCCCTTCCCCGTCATAGAGCCCTCCCCCTGACATTCCCGAATAAACCTCACACCTTGCCAGCATCATATATTGTTCAAAATCCTCCACATAAATCCAAAATTCTTCCAAAATCCCCTCACAAACAAGCAAGCTGCCCTCCCGATACCCCGACAGATACACCTTATCCGATGCCTGAAGCGCGTCATAGCTGTCCTTGTCCTTCTCTGCAGCTCTCAAATCCTGCCACACATCCTCAGGAAGCTCCTCCCTCTCCAATCTCAGGAAAGCCAAGTCAGCCTCCGTCACGACAGCATAATCCAAACACTGCACCGCCACAAAGTCATTATCCTCGCGCTGCTCCACTGCAAAACCATAGTCCGTGCGTTGCTCCTCCGCAAGACAATAGTCCGTGCGCCGCTCTGCCGCATAGTCATAATCCATGCGTTGTGCCGCCATATCATAATTCGCGTGCTGCGCCGTCATGTCTTTCACGAAGTCCTGCACATTCGGGAAATCCACATACACGGGATTCTCATCTCCCGCTCTCTCCAACACATGCCCCGCAGTCACGACCCACAGCACATCCTCCGACATCTCCAAGACCACGCCGCTTCCGGAAGCCGCCAGAGCATCCGACCCGCTCTGCCCTACGCGGATTGCCACACACTCCAAGCCCCCTTGCGTAATTGAAACCTCGCCGGAAGCCATCTCCTCTGTCCGAGCGGATTCCCCAAGTGACTGCGCAAACTCCCCATCCGCCTTCACAGGATTCCCCTCCTCCTGCGCCTCCGGCTTCTGCCATCTCCACAATAGCATGATCCCCGCCAACAAAAGCACAAACGCCAATCCCCCTGCCACAATCCCTCTTTTCATCCAATCATATCCTCTCTCTTTAAATCTTATAAATTCCCTCTTGGTGTAAACCGTTGCTTGTGTTATAATAAAGACATCCTAAAAAGGAAGGAGGACAACCGCATGGAAGCCGAAGCAGAAAGACAAGATACCCGCAAGGCGATGGCGTATGACCTCATTCAAATCTTGGAGGCAAAGCCTGAAAAACTATGAAAATTTTTCTACACAAAAAAACGGAGATTTTCAACTCCGATTATTCTTATTGACTCAACTTTCCCACCCACAAAACAGGTGAGACCGCTTGAAATTTCAAGAAAAAT
>JAMPHH010000069.1 GCA_023663505.1 Muribaculum sp. | reverse complement strand
CGAGATGTGGCAAACCGGTCCTTGGATGAAGAAATTCGGCATTTTCGACCATTGGGTAAAGGGACCAATCCTCTGCGTTCCGCTCGGACTGCTCTGCGCCGGAATCGGTATGCTGCTCCGATAATGCGGCTCAGGGATTTCAGCACTCCCCTAACCTGAGCATGACAAACGGATTGCCATAGTCCTCGCCGCTCAGATAACTCCTCCGCTACGGCTCCCGCCCTTTCTGCTACACTTGTTCTTTTGCAAGCGCTATCTTGTCAAGCAATTCAACAAGCTCCTCCGTTGTGTACTGTTTCTTTTCCCCGTCCGTAAATATTAACCGCAAATCATAAAGTGTAGCTTTTCTAACCATTTGTATTTCTTTTTCTGTCATCTCCATTACCCCCATTCTTCAATCTCCCTTCATTTTGTCATTACCTGCTTTATTTTCAATTATATCCTAGTTTTGGCTGATTTTCAAGCATACTATTCATTCAGGTTTTACCTTGTTGAAAACCATGCCTCCCGTAGCGGGTCATACATAAAACTGCCTCATCTGTCGGTTGCAAATCAGACGCCTGTTGATTATAATACAGTGTATCCGACTTTGTTTTATGTCAAGATTTCAAGGAGGGATTTTATGGAATATATCTGGTATATCATTGCCGCCTTGGGCGCAGGAATCGGCACAGGTCTTGCGGGGCTTTCCGCCGCTACCGTTATGGTGCCTATCCTGATCGTACTTTGCCCTTCCTTCGCCGGGGAAACGGGAGCGTATCACGCCACGGCGATCGCTTTGGCATCAGATGTCATTGGCTCGGCTGGAAGGGCATCGCCATTTCCCTTTTTTCGGGCTGACGATCGGCTTCGAAACAGGCTTTGTCGGCTCAGGGGGAGGAATGATGATGCTGGTGGTCTTTACCGCATTTTTAGGAATGGATCAGAAAACCGCTGTTGGAACCAGTACATTTATTATGACCTTTACGGCACTCATAGCATCAACCAGCCATATTATGATAGACCCGTCGATCGCTTTTGAACGCTGGGACGTGCTGTTGATCTGTATTGTAACAGCAACTGCGGCTTCTGTGGGTTCAGCCCGGTTCGCCAGTCAATAACCCCGCTGCAAGCAACGGGGCATGGAATTTGAAACGCTGCAAGCAGCGGGGTATTGACCCTCGCGGCATTCGCCAAATGTCCATGCAAGCATGGCCGTTTGGCTCATTGCCCGCGGGAATAAAGTCGATAACCGCACCGTTGGTTTAGTGACCGGCGCAATTTTAACAGCCCTCGGTGCGGTCATGCTGCTTCTGAATTATTGAGGGCGCTTTTAGATTACGTTTCCATCCACGCAAATATACCCTCCATTAATTTAGCCTCCACCCGGCGTTTTGCCGCTGCAGCTCCACCATGCGGCGGTAAAGGCCGTTTTTCTCCATCAGTTCCTCCGGCGTCCCTTCTTCCGCTACACGGCCGCCTTCCAGAACAATGATCTTATCGGCCGCCTCCACTGTACGCATCCGGTGGGCGATCACCAATACAGTCTTTCCGGCCAGCAGGCGGGAGAGCGCCCCCTGAACCTTTGTCTCGTTCTCTACATCCAGACTGGCGGTTGCCTCGTCAAGGAGAACGATAGGCGCATCTTTAAGCAGGGCTCTGGCAATGGAGAGCCGCTGCCGTTCCCCGCCGGAAAGCTTCGCGCCATTCTCCCCGATAGGGGTGTCATAGCCTTGGGGAAGTCTGCGGACAAACTCATCGCAGTTTGCCGCTTTTGCCGCAGCCCGCACTTCTTCGTCTGTTGCGCCACGCTTGCCAAGACGGATGTTTTCCATCACTGTATCATCGAATAACACCACATCCTGAAACACCATAGAATAATCCCGCAGCAGCACCTCAGGGTCTACGGTAGAAATATCCACGCCGCCTACACGGATCACGCCTCTGGAAATATCCCACAGCCTTGCGGCAAGCCGGGCACAGGTGCTTTTACCGGAGCCGGAAGGACCTACCAACGCCGTGACTTCGCCCTCTTTCGCGGTAAAGCTCACATCTTGCAGGACTTCCTTTTCATCATAAGAAAAGCCCACATGCTCAAAGACAATATCATGTCCTACCGGCTCGAATATTTCTACGCCCTCCGCTGCAGGCGTATCATAAATTTCATTCATGCGGTCAGCCGACACCTGCGAAACAAACATTTCCGCAATGATCGCCAGGCTTTGGTCGAATGGCGCATAGACACGGGTAATGACAAGCAAAAACAGGAACAAAAGGAGAAAATCGATGCTGCCTGACAGGATTAGATCCACACCTGTCAGAATGGTGGTTGCCACACCCAACCGCATGATAACACTGGCGGCATTGACAAAAAGACCGGTTCCCAGTTCACCCCGAATCGTAACGCATTCATGCTCGTCAATCTTTGACTTCAGTCCGTTCAGATACCGTTCCTCCTGATTTGTGGCACGGATCTCTCTGACATTTTCCAATGCTTCCTGAATACCGTCCGATACCCGGACGGCTGCTTTTTTCGTC
This sequence comes from Muribaculum sp., assembly GCA_023663505.1. Classification (GTDB taxonomy): domain Bacteria; phylum Bacillota; class Clostridia; order Lachnospirales; family Lachnospiraceae; genus Acetatifactor. The sequence goes on along the minus strand of JAMPHH010000069.1, from coordinate 13,255 downwards.
TGCTCGGCACTCCGGGCAGCAAGCTTACGACTGCCAAACAGCAGTCCAAAAGCTACCGGTACACCCCACAGGCAGGCAATCGCCAGCCGCCAATCGTAGACAAACAGGCACACGGCGATGACTGCCGTAGAGATGTAAGCGCCGTACAGATACCCCAGCACATGGGACCAGACATGCTCCATCCGATTCACGTCCCCCATAAGGGTCTCGGTTAAATCCGCCAGATCCCGCTTGCCAAAATACCCCAGCGGCAGTTTACGGAGCCGTTCCGCCAGACTGAGACGTGTGGTTTTGACCTCATTATATACCAGCCCGTAGGTGGCTCCATATTGCTGAAGATGCGTCACAAAGGACAAGATGGCAAAGAGAACCAACAGTCCAACGACTGACACTGAGTCGGACAGCGGTTTTCCCTCTGTCAGGGTTCCCATAAAACCAGACATCACCAGATACAGGATTCCGGCGCCGCCCATAACGACCAGATTCACAATAACTGTCCAAAATGCGCCCTTCTTTGTGTTCCGGACGCCCTGATCGGTCAGGGCATATTTTCGCTGAAACTCTTTTCCAAACATTTATTTTCCCTCCTTTTGCGACGAACGGCAATTATCCTTGTCGTTCGCTGTGATCTTCTTGGAAATCCTCCATTGGACCGCCTTGTTATAGTCCGTCCACATCCGGGCATACAGACCTCCTGAAGCAGTCAGCTCCGCATGGGTACCCTGCTCGGCAATGCGCCCTTCCTCCAGAACAATAATCTTATCTGCATCCACAACAGTGGAAAGACGGTGGGCGATCATAATAACAGTGCGGTTTTTCGTCAGGGCGGCAAAGGCTTTCTGGATCAGCGCTTCATTCTCAGGATCGGCAAAAGCAGTAGCCTCGTCCAGCACCACGATGGGAGCGTCCTTCAAAATGGCTCTGGCCAGTGCGATACGCTGCTGTTCACCGCCGGAAAGATAGGTTCCTTCAGCGCCGATCTGTGTATCAAGACCATCCGGCAGTTTATCAATAATATCCTTGCACTGGGCAGCCATCAGCGCAGCCGTCACCTGTTCTCTTGTTGCTTCCGGACGGGCAGCCCGGACATTTTCCAAAATAGATGCTTTGAACAAACGGCTATTCTGGAATACGAAGGCAACCTGATCCATAAGAACATGCGGATCGATCTGGGCAACATTTACTCCGCCGACCTCCACCACACCGGACGTCGCATCCCAAAAACGTGGGATCAGGCTGGCTGCCGTTGTCTTTCCGCCGCCTGACGGTCCCACCAGAGCCACGGTCTGCCCCGGCTGTGCCGTGAAGGACACATGGGAGAGAGCCGGACTTTCCGCTCCGTTATAGGTAAAGCTCACATCCTTAAATTCTACTTTGTTACCACGGGGTGTCTGCGGATTACCGGGTGCTTCCAGAACAGGCGCTTCCATCACCTGATTGATACGCCCTAAAGCGGTACTGGCCAGCATCATTCCGGAGGCAGCAAACATTATTTTTGCAAGCGCAGTAGAAATAATAGCTGAAAATACGGCATAAAAAGCAAAATCAGTAACAAATCCGGCAAAACTGCCATTTGCCAACGCACCCGGGGCAAGGAACAGCGCCACCGGAACCAGAAACACGAAAGCCCCTTCGGTAAAAGTTAAATTAACAGACTGAGGAACACGGCACACATCAGCCTGATAATGTTCGGCTTTGCTGCTGTAATCTTCGATGGCCTCCTGAAAAGCCTTGAACGAGTAGACCGTCTGCTGGAATATTTTCACTACGGGAATCCCCCTCACATATTCCGTTCCTGCCTTTGCCATGCGATCCTGAGCCGCTTGGTATTCTGCCATGAGCGCAGCATTTTTGCCTCCCATCATGGAGAACATAGCGATTATCGAAATAACCGCCGCCAAAAGGCAGGCTGCCCCCATTCGCCAGTCAAATAGAAACATCATGATAAACATCGACAAAAACAGCACGACAGTGCCCACGATGTCTGCAAGATTATGTGCCAGCAGCGTTTCGGTGTCGGCTGCCGCCGCATCCAACCGCCCGCGAATCAGGCCGGAAGCGTTGGAATCAAAAAATCCCAACGGGGCCTTCATCACATGGGCAACCCCTTGCTTTCGTATGTTGGAAGCTGTACGGAAAGCAGCCAGATGGGTGCACATCAGTCCCGCAAAATACAGGATAATGCCACCTACCGCAAATGCAAAGGCTATCCAACCATATCGGGAAACATTCTCCGCCCGTGTCCATTCCGGAGCTGCCTCGATCAGATCATGTGCCGCCAGCCAGATGCAAATGTAGGGCGCCATGCTAAGGAGCATGGACACCGCCGATAGCGCCAGTCCCAAAAATGTCAGTCCCTTGCGGTTTCCCGCATATTCCAGCAGGACAGCTACATCGTTCTTTTTTTCTTGTTTCATCGAATGACCTCCTTTTTTGACAATAAAAATTTGTTTTTGTTTTTCTACTGCGCAATGGTTAGTTTTTACTAACTCATGCTTTTATTTTTAGGCTGCCGGTCTCCGTTCCACTACGGTCGGCGCTGAACATGCGCCACTGGCGCATAGCGCCGGTTCCGGCAGCCCTGATATCAAAGGACAACAATTTATACGCCGATATATAAACTCAGAAGAATCCCGCATGATGGTACTTCCCCATCATGGCGATATACTTTTCGCGTCCTCCACGCATATCTTTGTCAAGAGAGTGTTTCACTCCACTCTGCAATCACTTTTCTTATCTTCCTGTCAACATCCACGCGGGTTTCTTTACATTCTTTAGGATACTTTTGCGCAGCCGAAAATGCCAGCTTGACAAATGTCCCTGAAAAAACAGGAAACATTGCCCTGAGCATACTTTCCGGAAATATAAAATGCGTCCCGTGTTCATAGACTGCGATTTCCACCTTGCACTCATGAGGTCTGCTTTTCAGCCTTTCTTCCATTCTGCGTATATACTTAACCGTATCCCACAGGGCATCATCTGAAGCCCCGATCAGCAAAAGACGCCCCTTAATATTTTCAACCCTGATCATCTCATCCTCCGTATGGGGATGGGCTTTTTCCGAATCGTCAAACAGTTTCCATGAATTGACCATATCCCCTGTCCTTTTGCTCTCAGCGGCTATGAGATGCCAGTAATCTGGGTGTTGGTACGCAAACGGCATATAAGGCAGGGGCTTGCCTTTATAGGAAAACAGGGACTCACCCTCTATGGGCCATTCCTTGCAGCCATCCCGCCTGCCCTGCATAAATCCCTGCCAGATAAAATCGCTTGGCGTTATGCCTATTGTCAGCGTGATATCCTCAAAATAGGACGCAGCCGTCAGGGCGAGCGTTCCGGTAGTGGAAGCGCCGACTATGCCAATCCTGCCCATACCCTGATTTTTTAACCATTTAATTGCCGTTTCTATCCGTTCCAACGGATAATTATGATGACCATAGTCCTTTTTAGCGGGTGACATAGACATAACATGGACGCCGAGTTTATGTAACCACTTCACGCCGTTTCGTGCCATGTAATCATCCGGATCGTCCCCAAGCATCAAAATAATTGCAGCATCACGACCTTCCCTGCATTTCCAATATGTCCCGTAAAACCCGTCCGTTTCGGTACTAAAATGTATCTTTTCCATCACCAATCCTCCTCGTATCACGCTTTAGGCATATCGCTTCAGCCTATTTCACTTTTTCATTCATGAAGGAGATCACCTGTTCTTCGTCTTTTCTCCCCTCCGGCGTAATATACGATCGCCTTCTCATGGTGATATCCCGCCTTAGAGACTACAATAACCTTACAGCCGGATATTTCCTCAATATGTTGATCAAAGCCCTTTATTTCAGGGATAGAATATTTCTGTTTATTCTGAGCCACACGGGCGCGAGCCATAAAATCCTCCTTGATCATAGAACCCCGCTTTGATTTAGCCGCGCGAGGTATCGGCTTCGGAATGCTATATATCACACTCATCGGATAGCCTTCTTTCTACTGTTTTTGCAGGATAATCTCCGTCAGCTTCCCCATCTGTAAACGGCAAGCCGATTATTTAAGTCCTTCGCTACCACGCTCCCTATTTTCCCCACAAGCGTGTATTTTTTCATCTCGTCCCAGAAGCTGTTCTCCCTTACCAGTTCCAGTTTCGGATTGAGTTCCAACAAATCCTTTCCCGTTTCGGTTCCCCACCCAAACCTCGCATTGGTATGCTTTACCGTATCATGTACTTTTTCCTTCATCATTTTCGGATGCATCAGTTCCGCAAGCAGAAATCCGCGTCCAAAGGAATCAGTAAGATTGTTCAGGATCGTCCTTACCTGTTCTTTAGAAAAATACATGAGCAGCCCCTCGGCGATCACGATCACCATATCCGCCTTCGGGATATCCGTTATCCAGTCTGTCTTAAGAATATCCCCTGCCAACATATATTCATGCTCCCTTTTCGCAAAAACCTTCTTCCGCACCTCTATGGAATCCGCAAGGTCTACATTGAACCATCTTAGTTTTCCGTTATCCACCCGTGAAAAGCGGTCATCTAGCCCGCATCCGATATTGAGGCAGACCGCATCCGGGTATTTTTCCAACAGCTTTTTCAGCGTCCTGTCAAACATGATCGTCCTTGCCACCACGCCCTCATGGGACATAAATTTATCAATATCCTTTGTGTCAACCTTAAGCGTGTCTATGATCTCCACCGCTTTTTCATCACGGATCCGCGCATTCTCTCGCTTTGTCTCATTCGCCCTGACTGCAAGCGGAATCAGGGCTGTTTCCTGAACGTCTCCCAGTTGTAAATCCATATTAATGCCCATGCCTTTCCAATCCCCTCTATTCTATTTCTTTCCCGTTATCAGAAGCAGTCCGCCAAACATCCAGAGATTCCCGATGCTGATCCACCCCGTCGCAAGCGCGTTTGTCAGCGGCAGATTGGGAAGCTTTAATACTGCTGCCGCCAACAGACCGAACAAAACCGAAAATATCCATGCCCATTTCGGAAGCGGCGTCAATCCTTTGGCGAAGGCTCTTATCTGCGTCACCATCAGGATATAAAAGAAAAACAAAAACAGAACCGTCGCGGGCGCAAGGAAATAGGCCAGATATTTCATTGTCATCTCAAGCGCCGTATCAGGATTATACGCATACATTTTCTTTAGAAAATAAACCACCGCGCAGCAGGGAACGTGAACCCCGCAGCCTCCAAATATCAGGCAGCCAAAAATCCCCGCGCGATATGTATGCGCATACCTTTCGCTTTTGCCGGCTATCAGACGATAAATCGCAAAATAGCAGAGGCACTCCAGCGGAATCCCTATCAGCCCTAACATTGCCGACCAGAATATTCTTCCGTCCGATACGGTCAGATATCTTGCAAAGGTTATCGGAATACCGGACACCTCCGAATCCGCCGCCCCATAACCTAACAGCATGTCCCCAGCCAATACCATGACCGCAGCGACAAGACCGACCTTCATAAGATGTCTGATTCTCGGCATATCCGCTTCGCTGCTGACGCCGATATTGTTAAAATGATTATCTGTCTTTCCCATTGTATCTCCCTTTCTTTTACCGCGCCTTCCTGACGACGCAGTGCAGGCGGAAGCCCTTTCTCACCTCGTACCGCTCCAGCGTCAGCCCGCTCACGTCGCAGAGTCTCTGTATATCCGCCCTCGTGTATACATGGACGTCCCCTTTGCGCAGGATCGTGTTGACCAGAGGTATTTCTACACGGTTAAAAAACCACATCAACAACCCGCTGCTTGAAGCCATATCCCTCAAGACCAGACGCCCTCCCGGGCGCAGCACCCGCTTAAGGCTTATGAAGAACTGCTCGGGATTCGGATAGTGGTGGAAGCTCATGGAACAGGTGACCACGTCAAAGCTGTCTGCCGCAAAAGGCAGATTCTCACAGTCTCCGGCGACAAAGCACACCCCTTCCAGATGTTTTTTCTTGGCGGTCTCTATCATTTTCTCCGAAAGATCCACGCCTGTGTAATTTTTGTCCGGCTGATCCCTCTTGAACATTCCAAGCATCGCACCCGTGCCGCAGCCCGCGTCCAACATGTCGGAGAACGGCTCGCTCACCACCTCCGCCAGTACGTCCGGATAATCCTTGCGGCACATGTTGTAGACGCTCGGGTCATTGTCATCAAATTTTGCCGCCGCCTGATCAAACTCCTTCAGCGACAGCTTTTTGTATTCCTCACTCGTCATCATAATAACCACGCCTTTCCGCCATTTCCCCCAACAGATTCGTCATGCTGCGCATACTGATACCAAGAGTAGAGAGATTATGCAGCATCGCCGATGTAGCAGGCGGCAAGATTCCCAATACTCCCAACATAATCAGACTGCCGTTAAACCTCATCACAAAACGATAATTGGAACGAATGCGCTTCATCAGACGATCCGCAAGCCTCCGCAGGATAATAAGCTCTGACAGATGATCCGCGGCAATGGTAATGTCTGCGATTTCTCTTGCGATAGCCGCCCCATCGCTGACAGCTATACCTACATTTGCCTTGGACAGCGCAGGAGAATCATTGATGCCGTCCCCAATCATAATGACAGTATGCCCTTTTGCCCTCTCCGCCTCCACAAAGTCCGCCTTGTCCGCGGGCAGAACCTCCGCACGGTAGGTATCCACGCCCACCTCCTCCGCAATCGCCGCAGCAGTACGTTCGCTGTCGCCGGTAAGCATGACAATCTGCCCTATCCCTAAGCTGCGCAGATTTTGAATCACACTCTCCGCCTCCGCCCGCAGCGGGTCAGAAATACAGACCACCGCCGCCAACACGCCGCCAATCGCCAAATACAGGTGAGAATATCGGTCGGGCGGACTTTGATACCGCTCCCTGTCCTCCTCCAAAATACTGCACTGTTCATCTTCAAACACAAAATGGGCGCTGCCGATCACAACACGCTTTCCATTGATCGTACTGGCAATGCCGTGCGCCACAATATATTCCACCTCGGAGTGCATCTCCTCATGGGAAAGCCCTCTCTCCCTTGCTGCCTGAACCACCGCGTTCGCCATGGAATGCGGGAAATGTTCCTCCAAACAGGCAGCTACCCGAAGCATATCCTCCTCGTCATGACCGCCAAAGGGAATGACCTTGACCACCATTGGACAAGCGCGAGTCAATGTACCTGTTTTGTCAAAAATAATGGTATCTGCCTGTGCGACCGCCTCCAGATATTTACCACCCTTTACCATGATATGGAACCCACTGGCCTCACGCATGGCAGAAAGCACGGCAAGGGGCATGGACAGCTTCAAGGCACAGGAAAAATCCACCATCAGAACAGACAAGGCACGGGTCAGATTGCGGGTGAGCAGATAAGTGACCATGCTTCCCGTCAGTGTATAGGGAACCAGTCGGTCAGCCAGATGCGACGCACGGCTTTCCGCTGTGGATTTTAGAGATTCCGACTGCTCAATCATGGCAACTATTCTTTCGTAACGACTGCTGCCGGACTGACCTGATACCCGAATCACACACTCGCCCTCCTCAACCACCGTTCCCGCATAGACCGTCATTCCCACACTCTTAGGCACCGGAACCGACTCTCCGGTAAGAGATGCCTGATTTACCATCACCTCGCCCTCTGCGATGACCCCGTCCAACGGAATCATACTGCCCATGCGGACACACACTCTATCATCGGTCTGGATCTGTGAAAGCGGCACCATCACCTCACCCTCCGACGTTTTCAACCAGACCCTATCAATGTTAAGCGACATACACTGTGCCAAGTCGCTGACTGACTTTTTGTGCGTCCATTCCTCCAACAGTTCCCCTAAACCCAACAGAAAACGCACGGAGGAAGCCGTGGAAAAATCCCCCCGAAGCAAGGATATCCCGATAGACAAGGCGTCCAGCACCTCCACATACAATTGCCCACGCAAAAGACAACGCAGCCCGCGGAAAAGATAGGGAACCGCTTTCCATACGGCTGTTACCGCCCTGAGCGGCGCGGGGAAAAATATCCTGTTTGCCGCCTTCATAACAACCATGCCTGCCAGCTTCTCCTGATAAACCCGATTCAATTCCCTGCTGCTATGAAGCGGCAGTTGTTCCTTTAAACCGTCCATCTGATAACTGAAACGGCTGATTGCCAAAAGTATCTCCTCTTTAGAGCCTTGATACTCCACAATGGCGCAGCGGGTACGTTCATGTACCGTCACATGAGCGACCTGCGGCAGCCCTGAAAGATAGACTTCCAACAAATCCGCCTGCTCTACCGACATATGAGATACCGCCATCTGAACCCGAATGCGCCCAATACTCTCATGCTTCACAATAAATTTCATTTTAACAGCCACGCCTTTCTAAAGCCTGCCACTCAACATATGTACTCATTCCTCGAAAGCGTCCTCTGTCACGCTTTCCTGCTCCACGCGCTGAGCGTTGATATCCTTTGCCGACGCAAGAATATCAGCGGCATTTTCCTGCACCGTAGTCATCGTCTCCATCACCGAATCCTTCATCCGCAGAGCTGCGGCGGTGACATGGGTGTACACCTTTTTCGCGTCCTTGCTCGACAGAAGCTTTAGTCCCGCAGAGCCAAACAATACACCGCCTGCAAAGACAGCTAAATTCTTATAGTATTTGTTCCAATTCATCACATAACCTCCTTAGTTAAATTTGAATGTTCACTGATGCTCATATCCCGTAATCACCACCATGACCATGCAAAAACCGCACACCATGCCCAAAACCTATGCCACTTTATAATAATCACCTCCCTTGGATTCGAGTTAGTTATTGCTAATCTCCGTAAGTCTACCACACACTGCAAGGTATGTCAAGAAACCTCAAATACATTCTCATATCCGGTTGTATCCCTCGTAACAGCTAAGCCCCCATTCACAGAATCGCACGGGGCAGCGAGCCGTTTCGCCTTTAAATCATAACCGCAAGCTTTGCAATTACCGCTGCCACGGGAATATAAACAAGCGTCATTATGATTCTTTCTGTCAAAACAAATTTCCAACCCTTCACATGAGACATATCCTCTGTTCCCTTTATGACCCAAAACTTATCAAATCTCACCCATATTTCGTCCACTATGATGCCATCGTACCAATTCATCACCTCCAAGAAAATCAACGCCCTGATAAACGCCGTCCTAAAGTCGGAAATACCGCTCCAACCCCCGATAAATACCACAGGCAGTATAACGATCCCCAATATCAATACGATAAAAAATGCAGCCCTACGCTTTCCCGCTTCTTCCCTTGTAGTCAGCCCCATCTCAAAGACCCGCTGCTGAATCGGCTTCGGGTAAAAGAAAATTCCCCTGACAGGATCATTCAAAACCAGCAGCTTGACAGAAGCCGTAAAAAAGAGCAGATACAGAACCACCTGTAAAATAAAAATCATAGCCATACTCCTCCCCGAAGTAAAAATAATAGAAATCTGCCTAAATGACGCAAAGGACACCCGCGACCGCCGCAGAAATAACCGCAAAAAGAATCATTTTCGCAATCTGACTTTTCCCGTTAAACCCAAAGGAATTATATCCCTTACAGCCAACCGTCTCCGGAAAAAATGCTGAAAAATATGAAGCATCAACCGGCGACCGTGAGCCGCTCAATCGACTTATCCTTGGCAAACTGCGCAGTATAGACGTCTGTGCATTTTTTATATCGCGCAAAGGTCAGCCGCGCTTTTTCTTCATTGCCATAAACCTTCCAATACCCTACGAGCTTGTAGCCCTCCGCTCCGTTCTCGATGAAGCCGCTCACGTCCTCCGGCGGATAGCCCAGAAACAGCCCGATCTCATGAGGGAATTCATCACAGCCCTCCAGCTTCCGTATCAACCTGACAATACATAGTTCCGGCGCCTCCGTTTCATACCCCTTCTCCTTCAGCAGTCTGCGGACGGCATCGTCCTTCAGGTCACGGGAGAGACTTGAAACGCGATAAACATACACCAAGGCGCGGTTGTCCTTGAATTTAAGCGGAAGCACCCGCAGCCCTTTGCACACCAACGTCCGATTCCACTGCCGCACACTGTATCTCATCTCCTCCTCGTCCGCAAACGGACAGGAAAACAAGTTTCCTGTTTTCATTCCCGCCAATGTCGGTGAGCAGTGCTTTACAATGATATCTTCTGACATAGGACATATACCTCCGAATTTATTAAAATAACAGTTCAATACCGACCTTGTAAACAATGCATGTCCGTCCGTTCATCAAAGGCTTACAAAAGCGCCCCGATCCCTGCGCAGATCAGTCAATATAGCCGAGTCGCACAGGTTCCCCCAAATGCCCTTACAAAAGCGCTCCAATCCCTGCACAGATCAGTCCCGTCAGCGGACATACAATCAAGGGCCACATAATACAGTGCTCGGGAATCGCCAGTGTAAGCAGCCACCTTTTCAGATTCCATGCCTCGCAATGCTCCGTCCCTTGCAGCATGAGTCCTCTTTTCTTCACAACTCCTCTGAAAAAACAGTCCAGACCAAAAAAATCCCCAAGGTTGACAAAGAACATCTCCACATAGCCCGTCCAAAACAGGTTCCAAAAGCCAACGACGCCCGCCTGCCTTGCGCTGACAGCCATATATATAAATATCAGTATGTACAGCGGATAAAGCACACCCGCCAGTATGGCTATTTCCTTCTTTTCCCTCTTTGGAGCCGCCTTCCTGATCTCCGCAGGCAGCATTTTGGAGAAGGCATTCGGCACAAGCATCCATAACAGCGCCGCCGTCACATTAAACACCGCGCACACCGCAATGCCGTCCAATACTGTCCTTTCCCATACCATAAGATTGTGTCTCCTTTTCAATAAAATTACCCTGTCAGCGCAGTTGACTTTATGCCAGTGCCTATATCAAGGTTATTGACCGACAAAGCAGCCCTCAATATTTTATAATTTGGTTAGCATGTGCTAACCCTGCTTTAAGCAAAAGCGGCTACATCAGTTAGTAGCCGCTAACCATTTTCAGTATACTCCTACTCCAAGCTCTTGTCAATAGGGAGCAAGTTTATCACTATATCTTATTGATTTTGTTAAGATATAAATCGTTCGAGAAATCGCAACACGTATTGACATTATACGTATTTTCAATTAATATAATATCCAAGAGAGGTACACTGTATGCCAAAGAAACCAAAGGAAATGGAAAAAATCATCCTTGCGGACGGATGGATATTCAAATCACAAGATGGTTCACACAAACATTATGTCCACCCAACTAAACACGGCAAAGTCACGATTCCATTTCATTGCAAAGACATTCCCAAGGGTACTGAAATTTCCATTTTAAAACAAGCGGGACTCAAATAATTCCCGCATTTTCAGTAAACACTCATACAAGGAGGTATCTATATGTTATCAGCTTATCCCGCCTGCTTTATAAAGGAATCCAACGGTTATTCCGTCATCTTCCCTGACTTAAACTATCTGGCTACCTGTGGCGACACTTTGGATAAGGCTCTTGCCATGGCAGTTGACTGTCTTGCCGGATATCTGTATTGGCTGCATAAAGACGGGGAAGCTGCGCCTTCAGCTTCCCCCATCGACAAAATTGATCCTGTCGAAGTCGCCGAGGATTTGGAGATATCCCCTAAAGAATCCTTTGTCAACATTATCACGGTGGACGTTGAGGAATATGCCAAGGTTCATTTTGAAAAATCCGTCAAGAAAACCCTTACAATTCCGGCGTGGCTTAATACAGCCGCCTTAGAACAAAACATCAACTTTTCTCAGGTATTACAGGAAGCCCTGCTTGCAAAAATACGGACCTAATAGCGACTCCGCCGCAGACTGCGCAGCCTCAGGTCCTCATCTTATCGCGCCTCGCGGCCAAAATCGCCGCCGACAGCCCAAAGGACAATATATCCGAGATCGGCTGAACGATATACAGCCCAAAATCTCCCAGTACCGCTCCCAGTACAAACAACAGGGGAATGTAGAAAATCCCCTGTCTTGCGACGGAAATCACCAGTGCCGTCATATATTTGCCGCAGTTTTGCATATACATACTCGATATCGCATAGAACGCAAGAAACGGGAACGAAATGCACTGATACCTTAAAATGACAGCGCCTATCCGTATCACCTCGTCGTCCGCCAGAAACATTCCGACAAGCGGTTTGGCAAACACGGCAAACAACGCTGCGGCGATTATCATCAGCGCCGTCCCGATGCCGACGGTAAGGCGGAACGCTTTGCCGACACGGTCGTATTTCTTCGCGCCGTAATTCATGGCGCAGATTGGCTGAAAGCCCTGTCCGAAGCCTATCATGATCATATAGCCCAGCGCCGCCACCCTCGACGAGACGGTAAACGCCGCAATCGTGGCCTCCCCGAAATCCGCAGCCGCCACATTCAGCAGCACGGAGGCGATACTGGTAATCCCCTGACGGGAGAAATTCGGCGCTCCGCCTGCGAGGATATGATACAGTCTGCCCCCGCCCAGATTGCACCCGTTCAACCTCACGGGGATATTGCCGTGCCTGTACGAGAGGAATGTCAATACCGCCGCGCCGAGTACCTGCCCGAGCAGCGTCGCCAGTCCCGCGCCAAAGATCTCCATCTTAAGAAGGATAATCAAGATCGGGTCGAGAATCATGTTGCCAAGGATTCCCACAAGCAGTCCCACCATTCCGTCCTTCACATTTCCACACAATCGAAGCTGATTGTACACCGTGGTCGCAAACAGCGAGAACGGAACGGACAGCAGCATGACCCGAAGGTAGCGGACGGTGTATTTCATAAGACTCTCCGATGCGTTTCCGCCAAGGAGCGCCGCCAACGGCTCTATCCAGATCAGCATTGGTATCATGAGGGCGACTCCCGTGACCAGAGCCATGACCACGCCGTCGGAGGACACAATTTCCGCTTCCCGCTCATTGCCCTCCCCGAGCCTTCTGGACATGACATTGCCGCTGCCGTAGCCAAACCAGAATCCTACCGCCTGAACAAACGAGACGAACGCAAACACGATCCCCACGGCGGCGGTCATGCTCTTGTTGTCCATCTTGCCGATCCAGAAGGTATCGGTGAGATTGTAAAGTGTCGTGACCAACATTCCGATGATTGTGGGAATTGCGGTTTTGATCAACAGCGGCAGGAGCGGCGCGTTAATCATCCGCTCGCGGCGTTGCTCCTTTGTCTCTGAATCTAATTTAGCGGAATGCGGCTGAACCGGACTCAATTTATCAGACTTATCTGATTTATCTGACCTAGCCAACCCTCTCCACCTCTCCCTTGGAACCGTTGACGCGTATCATATCGCCGTCTTGGAACCT
>JAMPHH010000068.1 GCA_023663505.1 Muribaculum sp. | reverse complement strand
TAATCTTGGCGGCGTGCAGATGGACGCGCTCTTTGTAGATGAAGGCTTCGGAACGTTAGACCGTAAATCAATAGATAGCGCGATGGATATTTTAATCAACCTAACCGGAAGTAACAAGCTGGTGGGAATCATCAGCCACAGAGAGGAACTGATGGAGAATATTCCACAGCAGATCAAGGTCAAGAAGACAAAAGACGGAAGTCGGATTAGTATTGAGCGGGGGGTATAGCCTGTAAAAAACAAGCAGAGACGGAGATATTGCATTTTAAAAAAGGAGGAAGTACAAACACCTGTTAAAAAATATAGATATTTAAGTGTATATGAAGTATACTATAAGCAAATAGAGTATGGAGAGGAGGATTTGCATATGGAAGCAACGGTAAAAAGATATACTTTAGCAGACTTGTCAGGACTCGTTGGCAAAGTAGTCAGAAAATCCGAGCTAAGTGAAATTTATGATATATGCATGATATTACAGAAAACAAAAAGACTTTCCGGCAATGATGTGGAAGGTGTACTGACATATTTTGGGGAAGGTGGTACCCCTGAGTATGACAGCCTGTTTACTAGCGGAAATGCAGTCACGCCGATTTATAATGATAGTGAGGAGCTGGCGGAGGGCGTGGTTTATGACGAATGATCACATGATGGTGGAGATAATGCCAACCGGTATTGGTCGAGGGGGATCTTTTGTAACTCTTGCCAGCTTTGATGTTGAAAGTATCGGATTGACATTCGAGAACATAGATGTCAAGGTGGATACAGGTTGTTCGGTCAGTACGCTTTCTCTGCAAAGGTATAAATTAAGCGAGGAATTTTGTAGGAAATGTAAAGAGCAAGATATCAAAAATGATGTGTCATATATGCTGAGTTATGGAATTGAAAGCGGTGGACGAAAACATAAGAAACCGTTGACCTTAGAAGATAAGATGGATTGTACAGCTATGAAATTTTTACATGATACTTCAAATTTTTATTTGAATGGTGTTAGGATATCTGTGCAAAATATTTACATAAATTTTGACAGGGCAAATCATATGTTGATTGGTATGGATATCTTGGACAAGCTAGACATTCATATGGGGGAGAGCAAGATTAATGGAAAGTATTTATTCATTGCTTGCCCGAAAGATGACATCACGCTAGAATATAAAAGCGCCTTGAAGGAGCATTTTGGGTTGGTGGGGATATAAGAGTTGGTAGGTAGAAAGCAGTGTGGAAATTATTGAAAAATTCATGTTTGATTAAGAATGGATTTTGATAATTATGCTTATGAAAAGAAAAAATTTTCTCATATGGATATTCTTTATATGTTGTATTGTCGCTTTATGGTATAGCCGTGCAAAAAACACCATAGAAAACAGTACGGACATACAAGATGTCATAAATAACTCTGCAGAAATCTCAACCGAGTCAGCGGAAAACGATGTTGACTATATGGTTGATAGTGCAGATATATTATCAACTATTCCGAAGTTTTCCGGAGACGCCTATATCGCGATAAACGAAAATATTCCTTTTTTTACATCGGAGGAAAAGGAGTGCACAAGTGCATTTGAGATATACAGCGACTTAGATGAATTAGGGCGATGCGGGGTGGCATATGCTAATATCTGTACCGAGCTAATGCCAACAGATGAACGAGGAGCAATCGGACAGGTTAAGCCATCGGGCTGGCAGGTGGTTAAATATGATTTTGTTGATGGAAAAAATCTTTATAACAGATGCCATTTGATTGCGTATCAGTTGGCAGGAGAAAATGCAAATGAGAAGAATTTAATAACGGGAACAAGGTTTTTTAATGTTTCCGGTATGTTACCGTTTGAAAATATGGTCTATGACTATGTGAAAAAAACGGAGAATCATGTTTTGTATCGGGTGACTCCGCTTTATGATGAGAATGATTTGGTGGCTACGGGTGTTTTAATTGAAGCATATTCTGTTGAGGATTGTGGAGTTGGTATATGCTTCAATGTGTTTATATATAACAGTCAGCCAAGGATAGGAATAGATTATGCTACAGGTGATAACTGGCTTGTTGAAGACGAGACCGATTTTGCAGATATGAACTCAACGCTTCCCGCCGAAAATACGATAAATAAGTATGTGTTGAATACAAATTCAAAAAAGTTTCATTTACCGACATGTGAGAGTGTTAGTGATATGAAAGAAAAAAATAAAAAGGAAGTACTTGATAGCAGGGATAAAATCATTATGGACGGATATTCCCCGTGTCAAAGATGCAGCCCATGAATACGCAAAATTAAGGAAAGGACATATGAAAATCGAAAAGGAAGCTTGATGACAACGCCTATATCATCTCTGCTGATACAAATATTCACCCACAAACTGAATCCATGTCGGATTGAAATGCTTGTCCTCAGAATAAATATAGTAACAGTTATCCTGTGTTGACAACACGATACACATTCCTTTTCCTTTGTAGTTATACTCCGTCTGTACAGATTCCCTGATACGGTGTGGGAATACAAGCTGTTGATCGGCAAGGGTTAAGATAAATGCATCTTGATTAAATACCAACGCACCCTTGCCGCAATCAATAAATCCTTTGGAATTTGGAAGGGCTTCTACATGTACAGAATAAACAATTTCCTGATTGCTGCTGTTCCATTCATCAATGGCACAGCTTCTCTCCCACTCATACCATAATGGGATTGTTCGGAGCTCTCTCGTATCAGCAGATATGTTTTCGACTCTGTTGTATTCCAATTCTCCAAGTGTCGTAAGGTTCCACATCGCATGACACACCCCGCATCTGATACCTTTTTCATCAGACGTCATCATGATATTGCCCGGCATATCATTACTCAATGTATTTTTACTTCTTTTACTTTTACAGTGTGGACATTGGTATAATACCTTATGCAAGCCATTGGCACGATTGCGCTTTAAATAAATTTTATTTTCTTGCTGCCATGCGTATTCATCATATTGCAAAGCATCTGCAATTTTCTTCTGTATCTCTTCCTCACTGGCATTTGTCATCTCGTCTTTCGTATAAAGGCATTCCAATTTTGCCGTGATCGGCGCTTTTCTGCTATATTCCTCGTCCCAAAGCGGGCTTTCCAGATAGCTGCCATGGGCTGATAATATGACGACGGGAACATTTAGATATTTAGCGAGCTTCCCCAGATGATCCGGTAAGTAAGAAGTCGTACCTGCATTGCAATGTCTTGACTCCGGATAAACGACAACATTTTGTTTCATTCGGATACATTTCTTCATATTCAATAATACGTTGACATCGGAAACAAAGCGACGTTTCCCAATACAGCCGATACTCCGGTACAGCCATTCGCCGAATGCCGCATAGCCCTCCACATCTGACACATAATTTGCCCGATAAGGAAATAGCGCCAACGGCGCAATATAATAATCAGAAAAACCCTGATGAGTAGCAATCACCAAAAAGGGTGGTCTGATCCCCCGCAGATTTTTGGTGATTCTAAGATGATTCTTTCTTGTCAGTGCATAAGAACCCAGCCAAATCAACGGCATCAGGAACGGATTCTGTTTTTTAGGAGGAATGTGCATATCGAATGGTTTTGTATGGTCTGTTTTCATCATGCGTGTCCCCCCTTGGATATAATTTTTGTTGGAATGTCCCATATTAATCATTCGCTTTCAGACATAAAAAACGCCAGAAGCTTTTAAAATCAAGGCTTCCGGCGAGTCGTCGCGACAAGATTCGAACTTGCGACCTCTGCGTCCCGAACGCAGCGCTCTACCAAACTGAGCCACGCGACGAAATGAATGCGGCAGCTTTTCGTACAACAGCCAACATTAAAATAATAAATAAAAAGGGATTGATTGTCAAGAGGAAAACGAATAGAATTAGAATAATATTAGAGATAAATGCAGGAATAAATATATAAAGGCTTGGACGGAAAGGAAAGGTAATCAGATGTATCAGACAATTGTGACACTGAAAAAGGGAGAGGGGCGCACCCTGAAGGCAGGGGGCATGTGGGTTTATGACAACGAGATAGGCAGTATTATGGGGAGCTTTGAGAACGGAGATATGGTGACTGTCCATGATTTTGACGGATATTTCATGGGATATGGCTATATCAATACCAAGTCTAAGATCACGATACGGCTGCTCTCCCGCAGAAAAGACGCGGTGATAGATAAGGATTTCTTTGAGGAGAGGGTGCGCAGGGCATGGAGCTACCGAAAGGAGACGATAGACACCTCGAGTTGTCGGTTGATCTTTGGGGAGGCGGACTTTCTGCCCGGTATTGTGGTGGACAAGTTCTCTGACGTTCTGGTGGTGGAGTCTTTGGCGTTGGGGATTGACAGGTGGAAGCTGACCATTGTGGAGGCGCTTAAGAGGGTGCTTGCGGAGGACGGCGTCGTGATTCGCGGCGTGTATGAGCGGAGCGACGCCAAGGTGCGGGAGCAGGAGGGCATGGAGCGTTATAAAGGCTTTATAGGAGAGCCGTTTGACACGAAGGTGGAGATCATGGAAAATGGCGTGAAATATCTGGTAGACGTGGAGGACGGACAGAAGACGGGATTTTTCTTAGACCAAAAGAACAATCGCGCCGCCATACATAGAATCTGTCGGGGCAAAAGGGTATTGGACTGCTTCACGCACACGGGTTCTTTTGCGTTGAATGCGGGAATTGCAGGAGCCGAGAGCGTGTTGGGAGTAGATGCTTCGGAGCTGGCCGTCAGTCAGGCAAGGGAGAATGCAAAGCTAAATCATTTGGAGGACAGAGTGGCGTTTGAGTGTGCGGACGTGTTTGAACTTTTGCCGAAGCTGGAGACGGAGGGGAAAAGCTTTGACGTGGTGATTCTCGACCCGCCCGCCTTTACCAAATCCCGCAATTCCGTTAAAAATGCCGTGAAGGGCTACCGCGAGATCAATCTGCGGGGGTTGAAGCTGGTGCGGGACGGCGGCTATCTTGTGACCTGCTCCTGCTCTCATTTTATGGAGGAAGCGCTTTTTGCCAAGACGATCCGCGAGGCGGCAGCAGGGGCGCACAAGCGGCTGCGTCAGGTGGAATTCCGTACACAGGCATGCGACCACCCGATCCTGTGGGCGGCGGACCAGAGCTATTATTTGAAGTTTTATATTTTTCAGGTGTGCAGCGAACGCTGAAGCGTTCGATTGAGAGGTAGTGTGGAAAGAAGTTAATGTCGCAAATATTGAAGTCTGCCTATAATTTTAAGATGGGGAGCAGAAAGTAGGAGGAGACCATATCATGATAGTTCAAATCAGCGCGGGACAGGGACCGTCTGAATGCCAGCTGGCGGTCGCCAAATTGTTTGCGGCATTGGAGAAGGAATATGGACGCTTGGAGGTATTATCGGAAACGAAGGGTTATGAGAAAGGCTGTTTTGATTCTATTCGCTTTAAGACGGAGCTTGATTTAAGCAGTCTTGAGGGAACGGTATTGTGGATTTGCCAAAGTCCGTTCCGCAAAAATCATAAAAGAAAAAATTGGTATGTTGATGTAAGTATTATTCCGGACGTGGAGGAGGTTGCGTCAGACCGCGAATACCGTATAGAAAAGTTTCACTGTGGCGGAAAAGGCGGTCAGAATGTGAATAAAGTGGAAACAGGTGTAAGGATTACACATATCCCGACGGGGCTTGTTGCACAGTCTACTGAGGAGCGCAGTCAGTTTCAAAATAAGCAGAGGGCGATGGAAAAGCTGAAGAAAAAACTTGCAGATTTGGAAAAGGGGCAGAGAGCAAAACAGGTTAATGCCGCATGGAGAGAGCACACTCGTATTGTCAGGGGAAACCCTGTACGTGTTTATGAAGGGGAAGGATTTGTGCTGAAGCATATGGCGCAATGTTCGGATTCGGAACAGCAGGAAGAATAAATTAATTTGTCAGGAAATCTAAAGGAATTTGCAGAAGAATTTTCTGTGGACAACGCAGGGGCTTTTATGCATGGGAAAGCATATCCTGCGCAACAATGCCGTCTGAAGGCGGTAAAGCCTTGAAAAGTGACAGACAGCTTGTCATCAAAATGATTTACCGTTTAAATTCTTTGATAATATTGGCAAGGCAGGCAAGCTGGCTGTTGGTTAATACTTTCATATCATTGACCAATTCATCTAATATTACCGGATTATGATTCTCTACATCAAAAAATTCTTTCGGAGTGATGTCGAAATATTCACAGATATAAAAGAAAACCTGCATAGAGGGAAAAGCCTTCCCGTTTTCGATTTTATTGATGTAGCTTTCGCTTTGCCCCAATGACAAGCTCATATCCCTTGCGGAGATTCCTTTCTGAATCCGCAGTTGAGTTAATCTTTGTCGAAAAAAATCTTCCATGATGGCATACCCCCTTTTCTATTATTGTATTCTATGCACAATGCTGATGTGAGGAATTGTTATCCATATAATAATTGACATAGGGAAAATAATTCGCTATAATAGGATTGGACTTAAGATTTGCATGAATATAGAGTGTATGTGCAATAGAAAAAGTCTTTTGATGTGTCAATGGCACAATAACTTAGAGAGAAAAAAGGAGGAAATTTGTCATGAAAAATTATCATTGCAGGAAATGTGGAACATTAATCACTAACGAGTCGTTTCCAAGTACGTCGAACTGCCCAAGTGGAGGGTCACATCAATGGACAAATTTGGGAGAATGTGGAAATATCCGATATCAGTGCAGGAAATGCGCATTGATGATTTACAGTAAATCGTTTCCATATACATCGTTAAATTGCCCGAGCGGTGGGAGCCATCAATGGAATAAGCTTTAAAAGTTACAAAAAATCAGATGTAAAAGAATTGAGCAGCATTTACTGGCTCTTTGCTGTTTTGTTTAAAAGAGTCAGTGAATGCTGGGTAAAAGGAGATTGGTATTATCATTACTTTATAATATGCATTGCTTTGTACCGGCAGGGAGGAAAAGACAATGTTTAATAGACCACAAAAATTAAAAAGAATCTCATATGACACGATATCATATATCATGATTGAAACAGAATCAATTAGAGATGCTAATGACAAGATGATGATTGCATCGTATTGCTGCCATAAAATTGAAATGGTGGAATGGTATATAAAGCTTATTGAGGCAGGAAGCGAAAAATATATTGTACCGCAGGATATGAATGAACTTAAAAGGATCAGGGATCAGCTTCTTGAGTGTCATAAACAGATCATGAATGTAAAAATAACTCGGCCGAGTGAACGACCAATTATTGACATTAAATATCCGAAAGGATATGAAGGGTAGTTGTTTTATTAATACAATATATTTGATAAAGGCATACTTGAAATTAGGAATTAAATCTGTATAGTCCCCAATTTACATAGGAATTATTTTATAACAAGGAGAAAATATCGTGGCGGTAATCTTTCAAAAGGAACATAAGAAATTTAGCTTTTTCTTTAAAATTAGTATGGCTTTTTTACTTCTCGGAATAGTGTTGCATATCTTCGATATGATGTTTTGGGGAGAGCTAAGTTATTTTATTTGCTGTACGGTAATACTGGTTGGAATAGTGTATATTATACTGCATCACATTACATATATTACAGATCAAAAAATTGAACGCGTAATCAGTGTATTTTTTTATGCTGGTATTGCATGTCTAATGTTAAGACTGATATCCTCATTTATTTTTAAAGAAGATTATTATTTGGACATAAGTCCATTCGAAGAAGTGCATAGTATAATTGTTTTTTGTCTGGAGAAAGGTGTATTTTTGCTACCCTTATCGGTGGTAATGATTATGATTAAATTTAAAAAACTAATTAAGTTTTTCAAATTTTTCTTTTAGATACACTTTAAATCAGCGTTAAAGTGCAGGGGATATTCAGAAAGTTTAGGGAAAAATAGGCGAATTGGTATATCGAACGTCTAACAGAAGATACAGCAAAATGATGGAAGGGTGTAAGTATCTGAAAGGGTATGAGAGATGATTTGGCAGGTATAGATTCTGTAAAAATAGTAGAGGAGGATTAAGGATAGGATTTTTGGATAGTTTATATGAGGGAATGATAGAATTTGCAGAAAGTAATACTGCAAAGAGGATGATGGAAAGAGCAGAACAGGCAAAAGCTGACGACAATATTTTATGTTGCAATTTTAAAATACTTGGAATTGTCCGTATATCTATGGGGCGTATAAAATTTATTCCCGCGAGCAATGAGCCAAGTGCCATGCTTGCATGAGCATTTGGCGAATGCCGCGAGGGTCAATACCCCGCTGTTCTGCAGCGTTGCAAGCTTGATGCCCCGTTGCTTGCAGCGGGGTTGTTGATTTATGCGTCCTTGTTTGTACATATTCTATATATGTATGTTACAGTTTGTGGGAGATTTGTGCCAAATGAGGGGGTGGAATTGCAGAAGAATTTTACCATGAAAAAACACCAAACAGAAACGTCTAATGATACGGAATGCTGAGGAGGTGGCTGACGGAAATGAGAAAACATTCCAACAGGAAGCGGCTGAGCTGCTGGGAACGAGACCAAAGATACAAGAGACATCTCCGGAAATTAGCATCTTTATCCGAAAAGACGGTCATGTACGGAGGGGCGGACTGTGTTGAGGGAGAAGACCAGCAAGCGGGTAAAGCGCCTTATTATCGGAGGTATTGGCGGGGCTGTCATAATAACCGATTCAGGTACTGGCTCACGATATCAAATCGTAAGGTGAGGCGGTATAAAGGCGGGATTCCCAAAGGAGGGGCTTACAGAAAAATATTTGACTATTGGTGGACGGTAGACTGAGATTTTTCCAATGGCAGATGTGAAATAACAAATAATCTTATTTGTTCCATAGACGCTGTATTTTAGATAAATGCTTTAAACATACCGGATTGGTGACTATCGTTCAAGAAAGGAGCGAGGTGCTTTATGGGGAAGAAGCAAATTGCAGGGAAAAATGACACCTATCTCAGGGAGCATTGTCGGCAGATGGAAGCTTCCTGTCAGGCAGCCCTGCGTGTTCATCTGGGGAACGATATCATATTTATAAATACATGGGCGGAAGCATCTGAGAAGCGGGAGTTGAAAGAGGAAGAGTTGTTGGAGGAGGAAGTATCGGCTGCGATATTTACGATAGGTAGCTATTCCGTGCGGATTTCAGAGCGTCGCGATCTCAATGAACCTGACAATACGTATACGAGAATATATGCTAAATACAATCTTGGAGACGAGATGCCTGCGGATCGCTGGATAAGTGTAGACTGGCCTGTGGAGCGCATTGATTACATCTGTACAATGAAGCGGAATGCTGTGATTCCTGACGAACAGGCTTCGCTGTTTATGTTTATTGACGTTCCGGAAAGTCGGGAGACTGTCAGGGAGTGGCATGAGATCACACCTGACGGCTTGGAAGTCTGGTTATCATATGGGTTATGCCCAAGGAATATGACTGATGCGGAGCTTGCGGCGGAGGTATATGAGGCGTGTTGTCAGTTCTGTAAGCAGATTGGCGCAGTCAGGGTCTACGATGAGACAAATGCGGAAGACCTGTTGAGAGTGTATGCTGACCTTTATGCAAAGTTGTTATATCTGCCGAGGTGCTTTGTCTCCAGCATAGCCAAGATGTATGATCTGTTGGATGAACTGGAGTCTGATGAGACGAAAGATAATGCATTCCACCATATATTTAGTGAAAGCGGGTTTGATGTGTATTTTCATAAGCTTCAAGCCTTTGTAGCGGAGCATAAAATGAATGACGAATCAGCCGGAGATGTAGACGGAGTACTGTCTACTGATGTATATGACATGTACCCTCCTATATCCATAGGAATGCGTTTTTATGAGCACGGCTATATAGATTACGCCATCAGAGTGTGGGGAGAAGGGTTTTATACTGATTGGAGAGAGCATATCGCAGGTTCCATCAGGCTGCTTGATAAGATATATCGGAGAATTCTTTTTTAATATTCCTGAGTGTCGGGGGTGTATGAAATGACATTAAAAAATTGAGTTATAAAGTGAAACCGCCCTGCGCCGTTATAGGTCTGATCCTCCGCCAATAGGGTTAATACGACGACGATACAGCCGCCCACGGCAACACATATAAACGGATTTTTTAAGTATTTTTTCAAAAAAGTGTATGATGCACTTGGATAAAAGAATAAGAAATGATATACTTAAAAATACAGGAAGGAGGTTGCATGAAAGAAATGAAAATACAATGGCATGCGGCTTTTGTGTCTGCTATGAGTCTGGATTTTGGATCGGACAGGGCTGATTTAATTTTTGAGAAGGAATACAATCTGAATACCAAGCCCTTGGAGATTGACCTGTTGGTTATCAAAAAGGAGGCGTCCTTTCAGATTGCCAGTGAAATAGGAATGCTGTTTTACGGAGCATGGCTGCGAGATTGTGGAGTTCAGCAGCGGAGTCTATTATATAGAGGGAAAGACTTGGTTTCCGACACAGATTGTAGTCACAGATGAACTGGATAAGTCCTCTCACATCTGGGTTAAAGGATTATCGGATAACTTAAGTAAAGAAGATTTTCGAGAACTGCTGAATCAAAGGAAGCAAATGACGGAAAAGGAAGACAGGGAGTTAGCTGATTCTGTTTTGGAAGTAAGTATTAGCGCGAATAGGGAAATAGTTGATGAGTTGATAGGAGATGAGAGTATGTATGAAGCGTTGATGGAGATTATGGAGCCGA
Source organism: Muribaculum sp. (assembly GCA_023663505.1). GTDB lineage: Bacteria > Bacillota > Clostridia > Lachnospirales > Lachnospiraceae > Acetatifactor. The sequence continues at coordinate 6,026 of JAMPHH010000068.1, read as the reverse complement.
GGCTGCAGGTAAGGGATAAAGCGAAAGAAGAAGCGGGATTAAAAAGGGGCATTCAAGGCACTGTGGATACTTTGAGAGATTTTGGTCATAAAGATGAAGAAATTAGACCGGCAATCATTAAAAAATATAATTTATCCATAGAGGAAGCAGAAGATTACCTGAGGAATGTCTGAAGCAGATATTTTGGAGAAAATGACAAATTCGGTAATTCATACCCCATAAACACAGTAATATGTTGCGCCATGTGCTTCCATGCCATGGCGCATCACACTGTCTTTCTGTTTATATAATTCGTCTTGTATTTCGAGTACATGATCTTCTGGCTATGGTAAAGCCCGAAGTATCCGGACACCATGTAGCTGAACGCTATGGACAGCAGGAAATAGGGCACGCCCGCATAGCCAAACAGCTCAAAGCTGATGAGGAGCGAGGTGATGGGGCAGTTGGTCACGCCGCAGAACACCGCGGTCATGCCCACGGCGGTGCAGAGGGTGGGCGAGAAGCCCATCAGCGATCCGAACAGACAGCCAAAGGCAGCCCCCGTAAAGAACGAGGGAACGATCTCACCGCCCTTGAATCCGGCGCACAGCGTGGCGGCGGTAAAGATTATCTTCAGAAGGAAGGCTTCAGGACGAACCGTGGCTTCTTCCATGCAGCGCTCAATAAAGTCCATGCCCGCGCCGTTATAGGTCTGATTCCCCACCAATAGGGTTAATACGATGACGATACAGCCGCCAACGGCAACACGGATAAACGGATTTTTAAAGTATTTTTTGTACAGATGCTCCGTGCCGTGCAGGGTGACACAGAACAAAATGCTGACCAATGCGCACAGAATCGCAAGGAAGGAGATCTTGACCGCGGACAAAACCGTAAAGTCAGGTACCTCCGCGATGACAAAGGTCTCAGGAGAGATGCCCGCCATGGAAGCCACGCCTTGGGCGACCAGTGCGGCGATGACACAGGGAACCAGTGCGGAATAGTGCATGATTCCCACGCTGACTACCTCCATGGAAAATACAGCGGCGGCGACGGGTGTGCCGAACAGGGCGGAGAAAGCCGCGCTCATACCGCACATGATCATGATATTCTTGTCCTTGGCGTCGAGACGAAGAAGCTTGCCGATGCCGTTTCCAAGACTTCCGCCAAGCTGCAGCGCCGCGCCCTCACGACCCGCTGAACCGCCAAGCATATGTGTGATGATCGTGGAGACAAAGATCAGGGGAGCCGTCCTCACGGGCAGCGAATCTCCCGAATGTATGGCGGAGAGAACCAAATTCGTGCCTGCATTATCCTCACTTTTCATCAGATAATAGCTTCCCACGATGACGAGTCCGCCTATGGGGAGAAGGAAGATCAGCCATGGGTGGGCGAGTCTGGTGGAGGTCACAAAGGACATAGCCAGTGAAAATAAAGTTCCCACAATCCCAATCAACAAACCCGAGATCAGAGAGAAAACCACCCACTTGACGCCGCTGACGGTGCGCCTGAAGTTTGCACTTTTCTTGATTTTGACAAATAAATTCTTTATCCTAGCCATAGTATCATCTTTCTTCTTTTGCATATTTATACCCCCGCATATCGCAGTCTGATAGACTGCACCAAAATAGCATGGCAGATCATTCGGCCGTTTCCAACCTCGAATATGGACTATTATATCATGATTGTTCCACAATCATGATAATGATGGCCATTCGGCCGTTTCCAACCTCGAATATGGACTATTATACCATAATTTCACCATACAGGATATACATTTTGTCGAAAATTCTTTTTTCCTCTGCTTATATTTTCCCATACCATATTCAGCTCCCCAAAATCCTTCACAAGCCACACATACCTGCACGACGCCGATACCAAGGCGGGAGAGGACGGGGAGAGTTTCGCGGGCTTCGGCAGAGGTTGGAGCGTTTTCTTATAGTGCGTCAACAAAGTAGGGTGAAATGCGCATGGACGCGCATTTCAGGCTCTAGGTGCATGGATGCACCTTAGAGCCGACCCGTAAACTGCCCCCGCCTTCCCTGCACTATTAGAAAACACCCAACCGCCGCCCGCCCGCGAAACTCTCCCCGTCCTCTCCCGCCGCCCCACCGCTCCTGAATTTGGGAGCTACACCCCCTGTTTTTCTTTTTTTCCACAAATAACAGTTGCCCATAACCGCATGGTTGTGATACTATAAACCATATTACAACCAAATTAGGAGGGGAATATTATGGAAACTAAGAGTTACAATGTCTTTGCGGAGCTGGGTATATCCTGCTTCAAGCTGGACGCCTACAATGGAATCAGGAAGAACAAATTTGGCAAGAGATTCCTGTATCACCTGATTCTGACGATCATAATCTTTTTGCTCGCGACAGTGATTCCTTATGTGATGTTTGTTGCCAAAACAGGTGGCGTGCAGGGTATTGTTGAACAGTATGTTCCTGATTTTGAACTCTCAGAGGACGGATTTCTGACCATGGACGAGCCCTTTGAATGGGAAGAAGAGGGCATTCTGATCATGATTGACACAGATGCGGAGTTTATCAATTATGAGGGTGAATTCTTTCGGTATGATTATTGGACAGACGAATTGGAGAGCTTGGGATACGAGGAGGACTATACATCAGTATTGCTGATGGACTCTGAGCTGATGATTGCTTATTCGGCAGAGCAAGGATACAGGGAGGCGTATTATGATGAAATTACAGAAGGGCTGGGGGGGCTTGACAGAGAGACGGTCATTCAGCTTGGTAATCTCTTTGTCGTGATTGGCATTGTCTTTATGTTTGTTGTCACGTTTTGCGCAATCCTGTGGGGTGCTTTTGTCAACTCCATTATTTTGCTGATCGTCTCCAGTATCATGGGAGGGACGAATCTGCCTTACATGGAGTTGTATACTATCTCCCTTTACGCTTCAACGCCATTTAGACTGATTGCTGCAATCCTGTCAATGCTGTCTGTCAGCATTCCTTTCAAGAGCTGGATCGTATTGATCGCGGTTGCGGTTTATTCCTCTGTGATCCTCAATAAGATCAAGAAGGACAATGCTCCGCAGATACCGCAGATGGGTGTGATGTAAACAACACGTAACGGTTCAGCCATACGGCGTCTGCCTTACGGTTCCGCCGAGGGCTGAGCTGTTGCAACACATATAGGAAAGACGATGATGGGAAACAAATGAAGGCACTTAAGATGCAAAGCTTTAAAGCTGTCATTTTTCAGGTAATTGTTCTGGTCATTATGGCTGTCGGCATTCTGGTGGCAGTGATGCCAAGCATGAAAATGCTTAAAGAGGGTTCGATGGATATGGATTCCTTGGATTATCAGGGTGATATTGACGGAACCTATGTCACAGGGACGATTTATATCATTTATGATTATTATTGTGAAACTTCCAGACGTGGTCAGGTGGTCTCCAGAGAGTATATCATTGACGCCGGCGAGGACGACTATATGGGCATGTTGGTTCAGAAGAGCGATATGGAGCAGGCGGAGAAGCTCATGGAGGCTTATTACGACTTTATAGAAAATGATGGCAGCACAGACGCCGTGTATGCGGCGCAGTATGAGGTGAAGGGAACTATCAAAAAGATGCCCTCAGACAGCCAGAGACTATATAGTCAGTACTTGCTCCAAGGGGGAATCAGTGCGAGCGAAAGGGAGCATTTCCTGCCCTATTATTTGGACATCGACAAGGTGGGAGTGGCTCCGCAGTGGGGCGTTTACTTGTTCTTGATTTTGGCGGCGGGCTGTATAATAGCAAGTCTGTTTATGCTGATATCCGTCTTTTCAGGACGCTACCAGAAGGAGGTCAGGCAATATATTGCGAGCAGCTCCAGTCCTGATATGACACGGGAGCATGTGGAGGAGTTTTTAAAATCCACAGCGAATAATTATGGGCTGAGGTGCAACCAAGAGTTCCTTTGCGGACAGCAGGGGGCGTCAACGATATTCCGCAAAACGGCTGACGTGGTTTGGGTTTATACCAAGACTGTTAAGCACAAGAGAAACTTTATTACCGTGGCGCGTTCCTATTATTTGATGGTGGGCTTTGTCAATGGGTCACTCTGTACAATAGACGCGAAGGACGAAAGGACTGCCAACGCACAGGTCGATAAGCTCGCAACGCTCTGTCCACGTGCGATTACAGGCTATGCGCCGGAATTGGAGAAAATGTTCCTGAGGGATTTGACGAGCTTTCTGAATATCAGATACAATAAGACTCAGCCGTCCAATACTGAGCAGGCTAACTTTAACTGGAACGGTTTCGATTCATAAAAGGCTTGACAAACGGACAGAATGTGGTATAGTTCTAAATGCGAATGAGTTGCATTTGCGTTTAGAACTATATTTTTTGCTTTTTTGGAGGAAATCATGTTATATGCGGTAAAGCATGCCTTGGAGCATATGATAGAGGACAGCTATTTTGTCATAGTGGTGCTGTTTCTGACCTATCTGGCAATGGAGGCTTTGGAACATCATACGGAGAGCAGGGTGCAGTATTGGGTGCAAAGAGCGGGCAGGCTGGGTCCGGCGATTGGCGCGGCATTGGGCGTGATACCTCAGTGCGGATTCTCGGCGGCGGCGTCAAATCTCTATGCGGGGCGGGTGATCAGCATGGGAACATTGATCGCCATATTTCTGTCCACATCAGATGAAATGCTTCCGGTCATGCTTTCCTCTCAGGCTTCGGCAGAGACCATTCTCGGAATCCTGCTGGCAAAGGTCTTGGTGGGTATGGCGGCAGGGTTCGTGATAGATCTGGTGTGCCGCGGCAGGCAGGGGGAACAGACTCACATACATGATATCTGTGAGCAGGAGCATTGTGACTGCGAGAAGGGGGTTTTTCGTTCCGCGTTGAAGCATACCGTACAGGTGGGTGTATTTGTTCTGCTGATCAGCTTTGCCATGAATCTGATCTTGGAGCTTATGGGCGAGGAGGTACTCGCAGGGCTCTTGTTAGACCGTCCCGTCTTGGGACCCTTGGTAGCAGGCTGTGTGGGTCTGATTCCAAACTGCGCGGCGTCTGTGGTGATCACGGAGCTTTATCTTGGAGGCTTGATCAGTATGGGCTCCATGTTGGCGGGGCTGTTGGTGGGCGCGGGCGTGGGAGTCTTGGTGCTTTGCCGTGTCAATCACCACCCCAAGGAGAATCTGGGGATCATCGGGATTTTGTACGGCGTTGGAGTCTTGACGGGAATCGCGGCAGAATTTATACTATGAAAAGAAATTGCAGATGTTGAGAGTCAGGCAGTGTTTGCGAGGTTGTTTTTGGATAGTTACAGGAAAAATATGGGACAAATGGGGGCAGTTTAAAAATGATGGAATACCCACAGGGAATCAAATGGACGAAGCAACGCAAATGTGTGTATCAGGTACTGTCTGATGCCACAGAACCGCTTTCCGCACAGCAGATTTATATGTTGACGGGACAATTAGCGCAAAATGACACTTATGCCCTTTCCACAATCTATCGGATTTTGGCGGCGTTCGAGGAAAACGGAATTGTAAACAGCACGACTTGGGTGGGTGATGACACGGTGGTGTATGAGCTGGAACGGGGAGAGCATACACATTATGCGGTCTGTCTTGACTGCCGCAAGAGGATACCGCTGCAGGGCTGCCCTTTTACAATCGGGCATTTCGGGCATCGCCATGGGGACGACGGGGAAGGGGAGCTGTCGGATTTTACGGTGATCGGGCACAAGATAGAGCTATACGGATATTGCGGTGAATGCAGCGCAAACCATGTAAGTAATGTTGAAGGGTGAATTTTCAAATTGCTTATCAGTGGCGGTATCGCAGGTAAAAATCTGCGATATGTGGGGCATAAAACGAGAAAATTTATATTTTTTTAAAAAAATTTGAAAAAAATATAAAAAAATACTTGCATTTGGAAATACTATGTACTATAATGATTCTTGCGTTGTAAAACATGTTATAAAACAAATGGTTTGCGTCTTTAGCTCAGTTGGTAGAGCACCTGACTCTTAATCAGGGTGTCCAGGGTTCGAGCCCCTGAAGACGCATTGGAGGACTGG
>JAMPHH010000067.1 GCA_023663505.1 Muribaculum sp. | reverse complement strand
AGAATAAGTCTATAGCCTGTTCTGACTGGCTATAAACTTATTATACGAGGAGGAAAGCGCGATGGATAAAGAAGCGTTTGCCGAGGTAGTGCTCGCTTCCACGGACAGTCTCTACCGCATATCAAAGACTATACTAAAAAACGATGCGGACTGCGAGGACGCCGTGCAGGAGGCGATTGCCACAGGCTTTGCCAAGCTGGATACTCTGCGGCAGGAGAGATACGCCAAGACGTGGCTGACAAGAATCTTGATTCATGAATGCTACGCGCTGCTAAAGAAACGAAATAGAACCGCCCCGCTCATGGAGGAGCCGGAGACAGAGGAATATAGCGGCGAGGATTATTCTGAGCTGTATGAAGCGCTCAGCGCTTTAAAAAGAGAGTATCGCTTAGCTATCGTGCTGCATTATCTGGAGGGCTATTCCGTTCAGGAAATAGCTCAGATCATGCGCATTTCGGTTGGAACTGTCAAAAGTCGATTGAGCCGCGGACGGAAAAGTCTGCGCCACATTATGGAGGAAGCATATGAAAACATATCATGATACATTTACGGAGCAATTGTACCGAAGCTTTCCCGAGACCCCCGAAAGCTTTGAGGCTGTCGTTTCAAAGGCTGTGGATAATCAGCTAAATTCTATACGGGGGGGTGGAAAGGGTGGCCGGAAAGCCTATAAAGCCCTTATTCCTGCCGCCTGTCTGTTCTTGGCGGGGGGTACCGCCGCGGCTGCCGGATTGCCGACGTTTCACAATTGGCTCACAGGCTTGGGAGCCAATGCGGATATCGTGGAGGAGGCTGTGATTCATGACATAGATTCGGATAGTATAATCACTATGAATGATACCGCTTGGGAGAAGGCACCATTTACGGTTACAGATGCCTATTATGACGGGGCTACATTGATGTTCTGGGTGAAGTCCGCCTATGAGTTCTTTGATTTGAGTGACCATGTCTATATCAATGGGATTGACAGCCGTTTGGAGTATGCGGTTGAGACTCAGGAGGGCAGCGGGCTCTATGAATGCAAGGTCTCCGTGGTGGACGGGGCGTTGCAGGAGACGGACATGAACACGCTTCAGGTAAGGGTGGGGCTGTATACTGCTCCTGACAGCAGATTGGATTATTCCTTCATCATAGAATCAGACAAGCTTGGGAGCGCTGTGCGGGCGAATGGCAATGCAGTGAAGCTAGATTACGGACAGATTGCTTCCTATACGGTGACAGTTGCCCCTTCTGTGACTAATCTGCAGTTAAAATGGATGGTAAACGATGCTGATATGGTGGACATCTTACGGTTTGGGGAATATCTCATCGAGGACGTTTCCGGCAGGAGACTTACAAGGAATGAATGGCTGCGTTCCTGCGCCTATTCCGAATATGAGGAAAAGGGAAACAGTGTCAGGTTCACGCAGGATTTGGAAATCACGGGCTTTGACGCGTCCTCGCCCACCTTGACGCTGATTCCCGTGCGCGTGCAATGGGGCGCGGACGGGAATCAGATATCGGGCTCGGAGGAAATATTGGAGGATTGCGCAATTACGATTGACTTAACCTCAGACTGATGCCTGCGGGCAATATATCTATCAAGGGTTTGCCTTAACGAAAATATTTTTCCAGCACCTCTAATAATCCGTCCTCGTCATTGCTCCTTTGGGTGATGATGCGGGCGGATTGTTTGACGGCGTCCTGTGCGTTCGCCATGGCGATACCCGTTCCGGACGCTTCGAGCATGGAGATGTCGTTCTCTGCGTCCCCTGCCGCGAAGGTGCGGGAGAGGGGAGTGTGCAGGTAATCCGCGATAAAGCGCAGGGCGTTGCCCTTGCCTGCCTGAGCGGGGAGAATCTCCAGATATTGTTCGTTGGAAAATATCATCTGGATACGGTCGCCGCAATAATCCGCCAAAGAATCACGGAATCGCTCCAATACAGTCCTATCCGTCAGGTGAATCGCCTGTAGCTTGTAACAGCCGTCAGGCAGGCTGTCCGCTATATTTTCCACACATTTCAAAGGCATATGGATTCGTCGGGTGTAGAATTCCAGCTCCGCGTTCATGCCGTGGCAGACGATCTCCTCCGCAGTGTAGCCGTGAATGTGGAGCCCGATGGATTCCGCGCTGCGGACGATATGTAGGATATCCTCTTGGGAAATGCGATATTCCAAAATGGGGATTTTCCTGTCGCAGTCATACACTAGCGCGCCATTGTTGGACAGGATCAGCATATTGGGATAATCGATATTCTCCTTACGGCATACCTCCAAAATACTGGGGAGTGGTCTGCCGGAGGAGAGGATCAGGTGATGACCCGCAGCAGTCATGCGATCCAGTGCGTCATGCATGGCGGGGCTTAGGGTGCTGTTGCTAAGCAGCAGCGTGCCGTCCATATCCGTAAAAAGAAGGCTGCCGCGTGCGGCGCGTATCTCCTCCAAAAGCTTGGCGGGGACATACAGCTTTCCATAGCCCACGGCGAGATCCAGTCCCGGCTTGTTCGCACCGTGGAAATCGGAGCCGCCGCTTAGGAGCAGATTGTATTTTTGGGCGAGACGGCGGATTTGGCGTTCGTCTGCGGCGTCATAGGTGCTGTATAGCGCTTCGATGCCCATCAGTCCGACCTCTTTTAGCTCGGCGACCAAGGTGTCCAACCGCTCATCGCCCATGCCGTAGAGAATCGGGTGTGCCAGTATAGGAACGCCGTCCGCATTGAGTATCAGCTCCACTGCCTGCGCGGGCGTAACCTTCTCGCGGGGGACATAGCAGGGGCAATGATCCCCGACATAACGCTCAAAGGCTTCCTTCATGCTTTTGATATAGCCGTGGTTTAACAGATACTTGGCATAATGGGCGCGGGTGATCACGGAATCGGGGAATTCCGCGAGCAGCTTCTCATAGCTGATATCGATGCCGTGCTCCTGCAAAAGCTTACACATCTTCTCGTTGCGCAGATTGCGGGAATCCACAAACTGGCGCAGATAATCCTGAAATTCAGGGTTTTTATGGTCAATAAAGAGTCCCACGATATGAATGTCACGCCCCTGATATTCCGTGGACAATTCCACGCCGGGGATTACCTCGGGGACAAGTACGGCTTGGGATTCGCAGGGGTCGGAGACAGCCGCGCTGTCTCTATCGGTATCGGCTGCCCCATGGCTGTCTGCGGCTTCGGAGGAAGCAGATTTACGGCGCAGCCTAGCGGCGTAAGCCATGGCTTCGTCCAGACCGTCCACTGTATCGTGATCAGTCAGGGCGAAGGCGGATAGCCCCTTCTCAATTGCATAATCCACCAGCTCGGAGGGGGAGAAGGTACCGTCCGAGCGGGTGGAGTGCACATGTAAGTCAACCCTATCGGGTTGAGTTACACGTAAATCGACCTTAGCAGGTCGAGTTACACGTAGGTCAGTTCTATCGGGTTGAGCTACACGCAGATCGACCTTATTTTCACTTTCGGTTGTGGTGTTCATCTTATGATTCCTTTCGCCTTGCTCAGTCCTCGTCGTCCTCTTTATTGGCTGTAAATACGGTTCTCTTTCTTGCCATCTCGTCATTTGCCAAGTATTCGTCGTAGGTCGTGATCTTGTCAATGATGGAGCCGTCGGGAAGAATCTCTATGATTCGGTTGGCGGTGGTCTCCACAAACTGATGGTCATGACAGGAGAAGAGTGCCACGCCGGGGAATTTGATCAGCCCGTTGTTCAGCGCCGTGATCGCCTCCATGTCCAAATGGTTGGTGGGCTCGTCCAAGATCAGGCAGTTTGCGCCGCTGATCATCATCTTGGACAGCAGGCACCTCACCTTCTCGCCGCCGGAGAGCACCTTCACCTTCTTCACACCGTCCTCGCCGGCAAAAAGCATACGTCCTAAGAAACCGCGCACATAGGTCACGTCCTTTACGGGGGAATAGCCCGTGAGCCAGTCCGTGATGGTCAGGTCATTGTCAAATTCCGCAGTGTTATCCTTGGGAAAGTATGCTTGGGAGGTCGTCACGCCCCATTTGTAGCTCCCCTCGTCAGGCTCCAATTCCCCTGCGAGAATCTGGAATAAGGTTGTCTTGGCAATCTCGTTGCTGCCCACGAAGGCAATCTTGTCATCGTGCCCCATGACAAAGGAGACGTCGCTTAGAATCTTCTCGCCATTGATCGTCTTGGAGAGATGCTCCACAGCCAATACCTCATTGCCGATCTCTCGCTCGGGGCGAAAGTCGATATAGGGATATTTTCTGGAGGAGGGCTTGATCTCGTCCAGTTCGATTTTCTCCAAGGCGCGTTTTCTCGAGGTTGCCTGCTTGGACTTGGAGGCATTCGCGGAGAAACGGGAGATAAATTCCTGCAGCTCCTTGATCTTCTCCTCCTTTTTCTTGTTGGCTTCCTTCATTTGCTTGATGAGCAGCTGGCTTGACTCATACCAGAAGTCATAATTGCCCGCGTAGAGCTGAATCTTGCTGTAATCAATGTCCGCGATCTGCGTACAGACCTTATTCAGGAAATATCTGTCATGGCTCACCACGATGACAGTGTTCTCGAAATCAATCAGGAAATCCTCCAGCCACGCGATGGCGTCCAGATCCAGATGGTTGGTGGGCTCGTCCAAAAGCAGGATATCCGGATTGCCAAACAGCGCCTTTGCCAACAGCACCTTCACCTTGATCGGGCTCTCCAGATCCTTCATGACAGCATAGTGATACGCCGTGTCAATGCCCAGACCGTTGAGCAGCATGGCGGCATTAGATTCCGCTTCCCAACCGTCCATCTCGGCAAACTCTGCCTCAAGCTCGCTGGCGCGGATGCCGTCCTCATCGGAGAAATCCTCCTTGGCATAGATGGCTTCCTTTTCCTTCATGATCTGAAAGAGACGCTCGTTTCCCATGATCACGGTATCCATCACGACATTGTCATCATATTTAAAATGATCCTGTTCCAACACCGAGAGCCGCTGTCCGGGGGTGATGGCGATATCGCCCTTGGTGGTCTCCAGACTGCCTGACAGGATTTTCAAAAAGGTGGACTTTCCCGCGCCGTTGGCGCCGATCAGCCCGTAGCAGTTGCCCTCGGTGAATTTGATGTTCACATCTTCAAATAATGCCTTCTTGCCTACTCTATACGTCACATTGTTTGCACTGATCATAATCAAACCTCGCATTTTCAATATTTGCAGCTTTTTGGGGCTACCTTCTTATTATACATAAACATCAGATTTTTTCAACCAAAAACACAATTGAATATGAAAGACTGTTGAAGTTCAGCTTTCAAATTGTAGTGCGGAGGGGCGGCGGGAGAAGACTGGGAGTGTTTGGCGGACTGGCTGCGGTTGGGTGTTTTCTAATAGTGCGGGGAAGGGTATTGCAATTTACGGGTCGGCTCTAAGGTGCATCCATGCACCTAGAGCCTGAAATGCGCATCCGTGCGCATTTCACCCTACTTTGTGAACGCACTATAAGAAAACGCTCCAACCTCCGCCGAAGTCCGCCAAACACTCCCGGTCTTCTCCCGCCTTGTTACCTGTACAAAGCAAATATGCTCAACTAACAAATTGTTCTATGGCTTGACTGGTATGAAAGACCGTTGCAATATGATATAAAATAATAGATTGCGCAATATTTGTGCTAATGTTATAATATACCATATTCAAGGCAGGAAACGGCCGAATGGCCATGGAAACATGATTGTGGAGCAATTATGTTATAATATACCATATTCAAGGCAGGAAACGGCCGAATGGCCATAAAAACATGATTGCGAAGCAATTATGTTATAATTACCATATTCAAGGCAGGGAATTAATTTGGAAACGGAGAAGTGAATGTCGGAAAAGAAGCATAGATTGTTGGCGGGCGCGGCTGCCTTTCTGCTGCTGTGCTCTCTTCTTGTCAATGTAAAAAATATTTTTACAAGCTGTCAAATAGACGCGGAATATCAGGTGACGATGGCTTACAGGCTTATCAGGGGGGACGAGATGTTCTCCGAGATGTGGGAGGCTCATCAGACCTCCGCCTTTTTTCTTGCCTTTTTTGAGTGGATATTTCTGAAGATAACAAATTCCACGACGGGTATCATGGTCTATGCCAACGCGGTGGGAGTTCTCTGTAAGACCACGGTTGCTTTTGCCGTCTATGGAACGCTGCGCAAATATATCGACAAACGGATTGCCTTTGGTGCGCTTTTTCTGGCGCTTAATACTTACCCGAAGGACAGTGTGCTGCCTGATTTTGCCAATCTGCAGATTTGGTTCGCGCTGTTGTTGATGTGCTGCCTGATCACTTATTTGCTTGGGGAGGGGAAACCCATATGGTTGTTTGCGGGGGCGGTGTGCCTGTGCGTGGAGGTCTTGGCGTACCCGAGCTGCGCGCTAGTGTGGATTCCCTGCGTAGTGTTGATTTGCATGTATTCCGGGCACAAAATGCGGGACATATGTATCTTTACAGGTGTGTGCGCCGTCGGCGGAGGCGCATATTTATTGTATTTTATGCATGGGAACCCGGGGAGGTTTTGGGAATATATTTATTACATCTGGTCGGGGGACGAGAGCCATGCGGTGGGGCTTGGCGAGCGGCTGGCTTTCATGGGGCAGGATCTGTCGGTGTTGGCGAACGACATGATATATATATTTGTTTTGGCGATAGGCGCTGTCATTGCGGCAGCCGTTTGCCGCATGATTCGTGTGGGGGGGCATAAATCCGTGAGCGGATTTTGGCATAGCGCCTTCTCTTGGTTCGTGGCTTTATATATCGTATGTTATTTAATTAGCCTGCGGGTTGAGGAGGCAGGGAACAAGCATCATTTTTTTGTCCTATATCTGGTTGTGGAATGTGTCGCCTTGTTGACCATGCGATATCTGGATCCCACGGAAAAAAAGATTTTTGTAATCGGGCAGGCGATCGGAGCGGGGGGCTTTGCCGCCACACTGATATTGTCTGATTTAGGCCTGTTTCCAACCCTTCCTTATCTGATTCCCAATCTGTGTGTCAGCCTTTTGCCCTTGGGGAAGGCGTTTGGAACAGTGCAGGAGGGGAGGGAAGGCTTGTGGAGACAGGCTCTTTGGAGATTTTGCCCGATCATGATGCTCTGTGCGGTCATGTTTTTTCGCAATCTGGTCTATTTAAACGGTTGGATGACCGCCCCGTCCAGCTTCCGTGAGGACAGTATCTTTGGCGTGGATTGGACGGCGAGGTATGGTCCGTTAAAGGGAATCGTGAACAGGGAGGGAACTTATGTGGCGGACGTGTCTTATGCGGAATGGCAGGAGCTGATACAGCCCGGGGACAGGGTGCTGGTGATCAGCTATCCGACGCTCACTCCAACGGTATATTTGTATCAGGACGTGGAAATATGCGCTGATTCCACGATCTCCACCCCGACCTATTCAGAGAGACTGTTTAAATATTGGGAGGAGAATCCCGATAAATATCCCAACGTGGTGGTGGCAAAATGCTATGGAGGCAGCCTGATGGTGGGGGAATACAACAGGGTGGTGGAGTGGCTGATAGAGGAGTTTGAGGCGGACGAGGTGATTGACGGGGAATATTGGCGGTATTATATCCACAGGTAGCAGGGTCGGCACAAAACGCTTGACCATATAGGGATTTTCTGTATAATTTGGTAATAGGGACTATTTATTGGTGCAGTCTATCAGACTGTAATATCGCAGGCATAAGCATGCGATATGCGGGGGTATTCAGATGAAGATTATGCCAAATCGCTTGGACAGAGGATTTGAAATGTATCAGGGGGAGTTCGAGGCAAAGGCGCTCGAGGTGCTCCGCTCGGGCTGGTATGTGCTGGGCAGGGAGGTGGAGGCTTTCGAGGAGGAGTTTGCCGCATATACCGGCGCAAAATATTGCGTGGGTCTTGCCAGCGGGTTAGATGCCCTCTGGCTTGCGTTTCGCGTCTTGGGAATCGGCGCGGGGGACGAGGTGATAGTACAGGCGAACACATATATTGCCAGTGTCATGGGGATCACGATCAACGGCGCGGTTCCTGTTTTGGTGGAGCCTGACGAGTATTTTAACATAGACGCGGACAGGATTGAGGAGAAAATCACGGAGCGGACCAAGGCGATTCTCGTGGTGCATCTGTATGGGCAGGCTTCCAATATGACGCCGATCGTGGAGCTTTGCCGAAAGCACGGACTCAGACTGGTGGAGGACTGTGCCCAGTCCCACGGGGCATGTGTTGACGGTAAAATGACGGGAACCTTTGGGGATATCGGCTGCTTTTCCTTTTATCCGTCCAAGAATCTGGGCGGCTTTGGCGACGGCGGCGCGATCGTGACGGACGACGCGGGGATTGCCGCGGACATGAAGATGTATCGCAATTACGGGAGTGAGAGACGCTATTACAATAAGGTAGTGGGCGCAAATTCCAGATTAGATGAGCTTCAGGCGGGACTTTTGAGGGTTCGCCTGTCGCATATGCGGGAGCTTACAGAGGAGCGCAGGAGTCTTGCAGGGCGTTATGACGAGGGAATCCGCAATCCGGAGCTCCTGCTTCCCAAGGTGCGCGAGCACGGGGACAGCGTGTGGCATCAATATGTCATTCGCTGCGAGGAGCGGCAGCGGCTGACAGATTATCTGGACGGACAGGAGATCGGGACGATCATTCACTATCCGATTCCGCCCCATCTGTCGGAGGCGTATGCTTATCTGGGCTATGGGAGGGGGAGCTTCCCGGTTACGGAGCACTATGCGGACACGGTGCTCTCTATTCCCATGTATAACGGCATGACGGCAGAGGAACAGGAGCGCGTGATAGAGGCGTTGAATCGGTTTTGACGGCGGGCTGATCCGCAGAAAAACAGACAGGGGTATCATTTATGAAACTTGAGGAGCAGTACAAAATATTATTTTTCAGGGATTTGGGCGACGAGAGAGGGAATCTTGTCGTGATCGAAGGAGACGGAATGGATATTCCCTTTGACATCAAAAGGGTATTCTATATCTATGGCTCCGACGATACGGTGGTTCGCGGACAGCACGCCAACAGGGAGACGGAGTTTTTGTTGGTGAATGTGGGCGGAAGCAGCAAGGTGCGCGTGGACAACGGCGAGGAGAGCGCCGTGATCGAGCTGGATCAGCCCGGTATGGGGCTGTATCTGCCGCCTATGCTCTGGAAGGATATGTATGATTTTTCGTCGGATTCCATTCTTTTGGTGCTGTGCAGCAGGCATTATGACGGCGCGGAGTATATCAGGGATTATCATGATTATCTGAGGGAGATCGGCAGGCTGTGAGGCATGCCGCAAAGCTGCTGATGCGCGGCTTCAACATCGTCGAAGCGCGGGTAGCGCAGAAATGGGGATTAGTATGAGCAAATTATCCATCGTGGTTCCGGTTTATTATAATGAAGACACTCTGATGGACCTGTATCAGGATATGAAGGACAAGATTCTGGGGAAGCTTGGCGACTATGAACTGGTGTTCGTTGACGACGGCTCGGGGGACGATTCTTGGAGGATCATGAACGAGATCAAGGCATTGGACGCTCACGTCAGACTGGTCAAGCTTTCCCGCAATTTTGGGGAACATGCAGCCCTGTTGGCGGGCTTGAGCGTCTGCAGCGGCGACTGCGCCGTGACGAAGCAGGCGGATCTGCAGGAGGATTCCACCCTGATCCTCGAGATGTATGAGAGCTGGAAGAAGGGCAACAAGGTGGTGCTCGCGGTCAGACGCTCCCGGGACGAGAATCGCGTCAAGGTGTTTTTTGCCAATCTGTATTATGCGATGGTGCGCAGGTTCGTCAACAAAAATATGCCCGTGGGAGGCTGTGACTGCTATCTGATAGACCGCAAGGTGATCGAGGTGTTGGAGCGTCTGGACGAGAAGAATTCCAGTCTGACCCTGCAGGTGCTGTGGGCAGGCTTTCGGACGGATATGGTGTATTTTGACAGGAAAGACAGGGAGAAGGGCAAGTCAAGGTGGACCCTTGCCAAGAAGTTCAAGCTGGTGGTGGATTCCATGCTGAGCTTTTCCTATGCGCCTATCCGCTTTATGACAGGTATCGGGGTGGTGTTTGACCTGTTTGCACTGGCGCTTCTTGTCAGTGTGTTGGTGGAATATTTCACAAAGGGGGTTCCCATCATCGGCTGGGCGTCCCTGATGTGCGTGATTTTGCTGTCTGCGGGATTGATACTGTCCATGCTCGGGATACTTGGGGAATATCTGTGGAGAACCTTGGACGCGTCCCGCTCCAGACCTCCGTTTATCATTGACGAGGAGAGGGAGCCCGAATGTCAGGAGAAGGAGAGAGCATGAGCGTGTCCTTCAATACAAGGAAGTGGCTGAAGCTTCTTAAAATATTGTTGATCGCTGGCAGTGTGCTGGCGGCTCTCAAGGTTATACTGGTGGATTATACCTTGGACGAGGAGTATCAGGTGGTGATGGCTTACCGTAATATGTCGGGGGACACGCTGTTTGGCACGATGTGGGAGCCGCATCAGACATCTGCCTTTCTGTGCGTATTGCTGATGAAGGTCTACGCTGCCGTGACGGGCACTGTCACGGGAGTGGTGATTTTCCTGCGCGTCTGTACCACATTGATTCAATTGGCTTTATCCTTATGGCTGTGCAAAAGCTTAGAACGTTTTATGGAAAAGGAGTATGCCTTTCTGTTGGGGCTTTGCTATTTTAACATTGTGCCCAAGATCATACAGATACCGGAGTTCTCTAATTTACAGGTTTGGTTTTATACGGTGATCGTTCTGTCGTTGATGCAGCATGATACAGGGGAGCAAAATTCCTCGGATTCCGGCTCGGGTCTGTCAAGACGCTTTTTATGGCTCGTTGCGGCGGGGCTCGGAATGGCGTTTGAGGTCTTGTCCTATCCGTCCAGTCTGGTGTTGTTTCCTTTTTTGCTGATATGTATCTTTTGGAGGTCTTACAGGAGGCAGGGGCGGGTGAGGGGCTTGGCGGACTGTCTTATCTTTGCGGGAACCTGTGCGGTCAGCGCTGCGGTGTGGCTGTGGCGGGTGCTGTCTCATGTCACCTTGGAGGAGTTCCTTCGGAATGTGCGGTATGTGGTGGATTTTGACCTGACGCATGACATGTCGCTGACCGCGGAGTCCAGAGCGACGGCGCTGCTCAGGGATTTTAAGACATTTGCCGTCCTGATGGCGGTTATTCTTGTCATTGCCCTTGTGTTATGGCGGATTACGGGCAGGCTTTGGGAAAGGGAGGGCTCCGATGCTCATAAGCCGGGGCTTCCGATTTTGGCGGTTTGGCTGGTGATCGCGGGGGAGGCGGTTCAGCTTTTCTATTGGCTTGTGCCGAGGAAGGGATACGAGGAGCCGCAGATTCACCTGATCGTGATCCTGTTGGCAGCCGCGTTGGTCTGGAGAAGGGCTGACGGGCGAAGGAAGGCGCTCGCAATCGGGCTGTCGGGGAGTGCGCTGACGATCCTTGCGGTCATTTATATGAGTGATCTGGGGGTCTGGTATGCGATTCCCCACGGGCTGACGGGGATATTACTGGGCGTGGCGGCAATCGTGATTGCCTTGGAGGAGCAGTGCGGGCAAAGGGGGAGACCTTGGATTTACCTACTGCTTTTCTCCCTTGCCTTCGTGTCCGTGTTTGGCAAGGGCTTCACGCTGCGGGCGGGCAAAACGCCGACCAATACGGTGCTTGGCGTTGGGGGGATTATCCGCAAGGGTCCCTCGGCGGGCATTATCACCAATTATATGCAGGCATATATTACCAACAGTACCTATGAGGAATTTCAGAAATATGTGGGAGAGGGCAGCAAATGTCTGATCGTGACCAATATGGTGGGAACGGCGGGGACATCTCCCTATATGTTCACGGGGGCGCAGGTCTGTCACTTTTCGATTGTGGATCCCACCAGTTATGACGAGCGGCTGCTGACGTATTGGGAGCTGTATCCCGAGAAGACCCCGGACGTGATCGTGGTGGATTGTTGGTACGGGGAGCTTAAGGAAGCGGAGGACAGCTGGATCATGCAATATATCGAGAACGATTTTGGTTACACTGATATGGTGGACGGAAAATACGTGCGGTATTATTTCCGCGGGTGATGATGCCGGGAGGCAAGCGCTTCTTTCCATTGATTGTTTGTGCCGCCGTTGGCAGCATGTTTGGAAGTTTAAAAATAAATTTTCAAACTATTTATTGGTGCAGTCTATCAGACTGTAGTATCGCAGATAAAACCTGCGATATACAGGGGTATATGAATGAAAAAAAAGGCAAGTATCTGGCAATTTGTTAAATTTGCATTGGTGGGGGTGTCGAACACGCTTATCAGCGAGGGTGTTTACGCAGTTCTGGTTTTTTTCAGAATGCATTATATTCCCGCCAGCTTTATCGGGTTTTCCTTAAGTGTGATAAATGCGTATTATTGGAACAATAAATATGTGTTTAAGGAGCGTAAGGACGGGGAGCAAAGAGTCTGGTGGAGGGTGTTTTGCAAGACCTATATCGCATATTTATGGGGGTATCTGGCACATGCGGCGCTCTTGGCTCTATGGATCGATATCGTGAAAATAGGGCGTTTCATGGAGCCCTTGGCGTTATGGTTTGCGGGACACGGGTTGGAGCAGGCGGATGCGCGGTTTCTGGGTGAGCTGTTGGCGGCGGGGTTAAATCTGTTGATCACCGTCCCTATGAATTATGTGCTGAATAAGTATTGGGCGTATCGTCAACGCGCCAAGTAAGATTTATGAAAAGTTTTCTTAAAAACTTCTAAAGGTCATTGCATTATTTGCCCAAGAGGTGTAAACTCGATTGCGGAAAATCAGGTAACGGTTCAGCCCTGTGCTGAGCCTTGACAGGAAAGAGGAAGAAAAATGAGTATATTGTATCTGTTGTTGAAGCTCGCGGTAATCGTGATCGTTGCGCAGCCGCTGCTTTATATGTTGATGATCATGCCCCGTATATGGCACAAGCCCTCGTCAGCCCCGTTTAGAAAATGGTATTATGCGCACAGGGGGCTGCATGATAATGAATCTGACGCACCGGAGAATTCCATGGCGGCATTTGCCAAGGCGGTTGAGGCAGGATATGGGATAGAATTGGATATCCGTCTCTCCAAGGACAGGATTCCGGTGGTATTTCATGACGAGACCCTAAGCCGCGTCTGCGGAGTGGAGGGGAGAGTGAGCGATTACACCTATGAGGAGCTGCAGCAGTTCCCGTTGTGCAATTCCGCGCAGCATATCCCTAAGTTTGAGGACGTGTTAAGGCTTGTGGACGGAAGGGTGCCCTTGATCGTGGAGTTTAAGATGGAATACATGGATATGTCCCTGTGTCCGATTGCGGACAGGCTCCTTAGGGAATATCGCGGGCTGTATTGCATGGAGTCCTTTAATCCGATTGCCCTTTGGTGGTTTCGCTGCCATCACGGGAAGGTGATGCGCGGGCAGCTTGCGGACGCTTTTTCCAAGGAAGGGACGTTTCGGGGACCGGCTTATTTCGTAGTGCAGAACCTGCTGGTCAACTTTATCGGCAAACCCGATTTCGTGGCATATCATCATATTTATTACAGTGTTCTGTCCCGCAGGATATGCAGGAGGCTGTATCATAACACGGCGGTGGCATGGACGATCAAGAGTCAGGAGGAGCTTAACAGGGCGAGAAAGCACTTTGATATTTTTATCTTCGACAGTTTTTTACCTCAGACTTGATATTTTTTTCACACATGATATAATGGGTATGTTTGGAAAAGTTCTAAAAGAAAAGAGGGAGATTTTTTATGAAAAAATGGGTTTACTTGTTCACTGAGGGCAACGCCGACATGCGCGAGCTGCTGGGCGGCAAGGGTGCGAATCTGGCGGAGATGACCAATATCGGGCTTCCCGTTCCGCAGGGCTTCACGATCACGACAGAGGCGTGCACACAATATTACGAGGACGGGCGTGAGATCAATGCAGAGATCCAGAGCCAGATCAACGATCATATTGTGAAGATGGAGGAGATCACGGGCAAGAGGTTTGGGGATTTGGAGAATCCTCTGCTTGTGTCTGTACGCTCCGGCGCAAGGGCTTCCATGCCCGGCATGATGGATACGATCCTGAATCTGGGGCTGAACGAGCAGGTGGTCAATGTCATTGCCGAGAAGTCCGGCAATCCCCGTTGGGCGTGGGACTGCTACAGAAGATTTATACAGATGTATTCCGACGTTGTCATGGAGGTGGGGAAGAAATATTTCGAACAGCTCATTGATGAGATGAAGGAAAAGAAGGGCGTGAAGCAGGACGTTGAGCTTACGGCGGAGGACTTGAAGGAGCTTGCGTCACAGTTCAAGGCTGAATACAAGTCCAAGATCGGCGCGGATTTCCCTGACGATCCCAAGGAACAGCTTATGGGTGCGATCAAGGCGGTGTTCCGTTCTTGGGACAATCCCCGCGCGAACGTGTACCGCCGGGACAACGATATCCCTTATTCTTGGGGAACCGCTGTCAATGTGCAGTCCATGGCATTTGGCAACATGGGCGATGACTGCGGTACAGGTGTTGCGTTCACCCGTGACCCTGCCACCGGTGCGAAGGGACTGTTCGGCGAGTTCCTCACCAACGCGCAGGGCGAGGACGTGGTTGCAGGTGTGCGCACCCCTATGAAGATTGCGGAGATGGCGGACAAGTTCCCCGAGGCGTTTGCACAGTTTGAAGATGTGTGCAAGACCTTGGAGAGTCATTACAGAGACATGCAGGACATGGAGTTTACCGTGGAGCATGGCAAGCTGTATATGCTGCAGACCAGAAATGGCAAGAGAACCGCGCAGGCGGCGCTTAAGATTGCCTGCGACTTGGTGGACGAGGGTATGAGGAGCGAGAAGGAGGCGGTCGCGATGATCGATCCCCGCAATCTTGACACCCTGCTGCACCCTCAGTTTGACGCGGCGGCTTTGAAGGCGGCTACCCCCATGGGTAAGGGACTCGGCGCGTCTCCCGGCGCTGCCTGCGGTAAGATCGTGTTTACCGCGGAGGATGCGGAGGCACAGGCGGCGAAGGGTGAGCGCGTGGTTTTGGTGCGCTTGGAGACCTCTCCCGAGGACATCACAGGCATGAAGGTCGCACAGGGAATATTGACTGTCCGCGGCGGCATGACCTCCCATGCGGCAGTGGTTGCCCGCGGCATGGGTACCTGCTGTGTATCCGGCTGTGGGGATATCGCGATGGACGAGGAGAATAAGAAGTTTACATTGGCAGGCAAGGAGTTCCATGAGGGAGACTGGCTTTCGATTGACGGAACCACCGGCAATATTTATGACGGCGAGATTCCGACCGTGGACGCGACGATCGCAGGTGAGTTCGGACGGGTTATGGCATGGGCTGACAAATATCGCAGACTGAAGGTGCGCACGAACGCGGACACTCCTGCGGACGCCAGAAAAGCGAGAGAGCTTGGCGCGGAGGGCATCGGGCTTTGCCGTACAGAGCATATGTTCTTTGACGAGAACAGAATCGCGGCGTTCCGTGAGATGATATGCGCTGACACGGTGGAGGAGAGAGAGGCGGCATTGGAGAAGATTCTGCCCTATCAGCAGAATGACTTCAAGCAGCTTTATGAGGCGTTGGAGGGCAATCCTGTCACCATTCGTTTCTTAGACCCGCCTTTGCACGAGTTTGTTCCCACTGAGGAGGCTGATATCGAGAAGCTTGCCAAGGCTCAGGGCAAATCTGTTGACGCTATCAAGACTATCATCGCGTCCCTGCATGAGTTTAACCCCATGATGGGGCACAGGGGCTGCCGTCTGGCTGTCACCTATCCCGAGATTGCCAAGATGCAGACTAAGGCTGTTATCCGCGCGGCAATCGAGGTGCAGAAGGCGCATGCTGATTGGACGGTAAAGCCTGAGATCATGATTCCTTTGGTTTGTGAGGTCAAGGAGCTTAAGTTTGTCAAGAAGGTGGTTGTGGAGACGGCGGACGCGGAGATCGCGGCATCGGGCATCAAGCTTGACTATGAGGTGGGAACTATGATTGAGATTCCCAGAGCGGCGCTTACCGCGGACGAGATTGCCAAGGAAGCCGATTTCTTCTGCTTTGGCACGAATGACCTGACCCAGATGACCTTTGGATTCTCCCGCGATGATGCAGGGAAGTTCCTGAATGCATATTATGACACGAAGATTTTTGAGAATGATCCGTTTGCCAAGCTTGATCAGACCGGCGTGGGCAAGCTTATGGAGCTGTCCATTAAGCTTGGCAAGCCTGTGAATCCCGATTTGCATATCGGTATCTGCGGAGAGCATGGCGGCGACCCTGCTTCCGTGGAATTCTGCCATAGGATTGGTTTGGATTATGTGTCCTGTTCGCCGTTTAGAGTGCCTATAGCAAGGCTCGCGGCGGCGCAGGCGTCGATCGCTGATTCGGGGAAGTAGAATATAAGCAGTAATGAGAGCCTTGCCGGATACCCCAGTGAGGCTCTTTTCCTTCTTTTTCTTTTCGGGGGGGAGCGTGGAGGTTGAGGATATTACGAAGGAGGCTACAAATTTCTATTCAGAATATTATGCGGGAGAAATTGTAATTTACAATTACGAAATAACGATTGTGGATATTGGGAAAAAGGAGCCGGGACTTATCTATGTTAAATTTGGTGTTACGCCGCAGATAGGGGCGCATAATCCTTTAGGGTATGATGAGATTGCTTATAAGGTTGATTCGAGAGGAAATAAAGAGCTGGCTGGATATGGAGCATTTAAAAAATTATGAAGTGCCTGAAAAGTTTCAAAAGAATATCATAAAAT
>JAMPHH010000066.1 GCA_023663505.1 Muribaculum sp. | reverse complement strand
GCGCCGTCTTAGGGAGGCGGAGGTCGCGAGTTCGAATCCCGCCACTCCGATGTAATGGGAATGTCAAAGCGTTGAGTTTACAGCGGTCTTGACATTCCCCTTTCTATAAATTTAAGAAGGCGGTGAAAGGATGGTAGCAGATATGGGCATGACAAATAAACAGTTTCAGGGTTTTATCCGATTAGCTTTAAGTGTAATAAATGAGGCATTGAAAATAACTCCGGATAATGAAAAATTGGTAGAATTACAAGATATTTTCCAGTCAATGCTTGAAGATGGCAATTAACCAATAACTGCATATCAGCCAATATTGAATCGTGTGCTATAAAAGCGTATTTCAAAACCCTTGTAATATATGGTTCTGAAATACGCTTTTTGTTGTTGATCAAATCCGATGGGATTTACTGATTCGCCAGAGTGGACAGCTCCTCAAGCATCTTGGGCAGCTCGGCGTCCATGTTCTCATTGCTGAACTGGCAGGTGCCCACCTTTTTGTGACCGCCGCCATGGTACTTGAGCATTAGGCTTCCCACGTCCACCGTGGAGGTTTTGTTCAGGATGCTGTAACCTACCGCGGCAGAGCAGCCCTGACCGCCGCGCCCGCTGACGATCCAAGCGGAAATATTCTGCTCGGGATACATGCTGTAAATCAGGAAGCGGTTGCCGGAGTAGATGGGGTCAACCCCTCGCAGGTCGGAGACAATGAGCTTGCCGTCCACGCGAGTGTGCTCCTTGACCATTTCCATGAATTTCTCGGTCTGTTCATTGTATACGGCGATACGTTCCTGCACGTCGGGGAGATTTAAGATCTCCTCCGTGGTCATGGTACGGCATGCGTCAATGAGCTTTTCCATCAACTGATAGTTGGAGATGGTGAAATTGCGCCATCTGCCCAAACCGGTTCTGGGATCCATGAGGAAACCGACCAATATCCAACCCGTAGGGTGCTGAATCTCATCAATCGTGAGATCTCCGGAATCCACCTTGTCCACGGCGATCATCATGTCGTCAAACTGCGGGAACTTCTCGCGCCCACCGTAATATTCGTAAATAATGCGCGCGCAGGAGGGGGTGATACGGCTCTCCCCTTTATATTTTCCGGCGAGCTGCAGTCTCTCGTGCTCGCTGGAGTGGTGGTCAAACCACAGTCCGCAGCCCTCTACATAGGGCACATTGGCAAGGCAGTCATTCTCGTTTACCTCCACCAAGCCGTCCTGCAAATCCTTGGGATGTGCAAATTTCCAACTGTCAATGATGCCTGCTTCCTTCAAAAGAGCTCCACAGGCAAGACCGTCAAAGTCTGAACGCGTAATTAATCTCATGGTAATCTCCTTTTATGTATACTTTATCGTTTTTTGATACATCTACACCACAGAGTGGAGATAATGGGACTTGAACCCACGACCTCTTGCATGCCATGCAAGCGCTCTCCCAACTGAGCTATACCCCCTTGATGGGTTTGCTGCACTCATATAAGCAATTATATCACAGCTTTTACAAAAAGAAAAGGAAAAAATAAGTGTTGACAAATACTTTTAAGGTGATATAATTTGAGAGACAAAATAATTGGTTTGAAAACAAAAATATTTGGATAGTTACATTTTTATGGAGATTAGCATGATTGGAAAGATAGAGGGAACAGGCTCCTATGCCCCCGCCCAAATCTGGGACAATAACAGACTGGCTGAGATGGTGGATACCAACGATGAATGGATCAGGGAGCGCACGGGAATCGTGAAGCGGCATGTGGCGGAGGAGGGCGAGACTACGGCCGTGATCGCGGAAAGAGCTGCGGAAGCTGCTCTGGACAATGCCGGAGTGAGTGCGGAGGAGATCGACCTGATCATCGTTGCGACGACTTCGCCGGGGAATCTCGTGCCCAATACGGCATGTGAGGTGCAGCGTCTGCTCGATGCGTCTCATGCCACCTGCTTTGACCTGAATGGTGCGTGCACGGGTTTTATATTTGCGCTGAACACGGCACAGGCGTACATAGCGCAGGGAATTTATCATACTGCCTTGATTGTCGGGGCGGAGTGCCTCTCAAACCTGACGGATTGGACGGATCGAAGCACCTGTATTTTGTTCGGGGACGGCGCGGGAGCCGCGGTGCTTCGGGCTGTGGAGGAAGGGCATTACACACAGGTGACGCATTCCGTGGGAAGTAAGGGGAGTGTCTTGACCTGCGCATGCGGGAATAAGAGGTTTCTCGGGGAGGGAGAGGATTCCGGAGCGGAGAATCCGAGGCCCTATTTACATATGGACGGCGGCGAGGTGTTCAAGTTTGCGGTGTCCAAGATTCCGGGGATTATCACGGAGGTGCTTGAGCGGGAGCAGACCGCGGTGGAGGAGATTGATTATTTTATTTTGCATCAGGCCAACGCTCGAATCGTGAGCGCCGTGGCAAAGAGATTGGGTTTGAATTTGGAGCGGTTTCCTATGAATATCGCTGAGTATGGCAACACCTCATCTGCAAGCATTCCTATCTTGTTAGATGAGTTGAATCGGGCGGGGAAGCTTAAGCGCGGCATGAAGCTTGTGTTGGCGGGCTTTGGGGGAGGTCTCTCCTACGGGGCAAGCTTGATCGTCTGGTAATTGCATAGATCAAGGTATTATGAATCAACAATAAAACAATCAAAAGGAGAACAAAAAATGTTAGAGAAAATCAAAGAAATCGTTGCAGAATCCATGGGTGTAGACAAGGCTACCCTGACGGCGGAGACTTCCTTTAAGGAGGATTTGAATGCGGATTCACTGGATCTTTTTGAACTGGTAATGGCTTTGGAGGAGGCTACCGGAGTGGAGATTCCTTCAGAGGAGCTGGCAAATATCAACACGCTTGGAGATGTGGAAAAGTATTTAAATGCATAAAGGGCTGCCTGACACAAGGTTGTTTATGCGCAGAAAAGCACAGAAATGGGGATTAATATGAAGACAGAGATTACCAAGTTGTTGGGGATTGAATATCCCATCATACAGGGAGGAATGGCATGGGTCGCGGAGCACCACTTGGCGGCGGCAGTCAGCGAGGCAGGAGGCTTGGGCTTGATAGGCGCGGCGAACGCTCCCGCCGATTGGGTTCGGGAGCAGATTCGAGAGGCGAGGAAGCTGACGGATAAGCCGTTCGGCGTCAATATCATGCTGATGAGTCCCTATGCAGAGGACGTGGCAAAGGTGGTGGCTGAGGAGAGAGTGGCTGTGGTTACTACCGGAGCGGGTAATCCGGAGAAATATATGGAGCCGTGGAAGAACGCGGGTATCAAGGTGATTCCCGTGGTTGCGTCAGTTGCGTTGGCAAAGCGTTTGGAGCGCTGCGGAGTAGATGCCGTGGTAGCGGAAGGGACGGAGTCCGGAGGTCATATAGGAGAGCTTACCACCATGGTACTGGTGCCTCAGGTGGCGGATGCCGTAAAGGTTCCCGTGATCGCGGCTGGAGGTATCGCGGACGGCAGAGGTGTGGCAGCGGCATTTATGCTGGGAGCGTCGGGCTGCCAGCTTGGAACCCGCTTCGTGGCGACCAAGGAAGCCGTCGTGCATGACAAATATAAGGAATACATACTGAAGGCTAAGGATATTGACACCAAGGTGACGGGGAGAAGCACCGGGCACCCGGTGAGGTGCCTGCGCAATCAGATGACCAGAGAGTATCTGCGCTTGGAGGCGGAGGGCGTGGACTTTGAGAAGCTGGAAACGATGACGGTGGGGGGCTTGCGCCGCGCCGTGGTGGATGGCGACGTGGAGAACGGCAATGTGATGTCGGGACAGATCGCAGGCATGATTACCGAGATACTGACATGTAAGCAGGTGATTGAGAAGCTGGTGAGCGAGGCCGAGGGGCTGATGAAAGGAACGAATGTATATGAGTAAGATTGCTTTTCTGTATCCGGGACAGGGAGCCCAGAAGGTTGGAATGGGGCTGGATTTCTACAAGCAGTTTGGCACGGCGAGGGAGATTTATGAGAAGGCTGGTGCTTGGCTGGGCATGAATGTGAAGGAGCTTTGCTTTGAGGAAAATGACAGACTGAATCTGACACAGTATACACAGGCGGCTATGGTGACAACCTCCATGGCGATGGAGAAGGTGGTGGAGGAGCAGGGACTGCACCCTGATATTACCGCGGGTCTGAGCTTGGGGGAGTATTGTGCTATTGCGACCACGGGAGCCATGAGTGTGCAGGACGCAATCGTAACCGTGAGAAAGCGCGGTATCCTCATGGAGCAGGCGGTGCCCGCCGGACAGGGAGGAATGGCTGCGGTATTGGGCATGGACGCCGAAGCGATCGAGCGCGTCGTCGATCCCATTGAGGGTGTGAGCATCGCCAATTACAACTGCCCCGGGCAGATCGTGATCACCGGTATGCGAGGGGCTCTGGACGCCGCCATGGAAAGTCTGAAATCGGCGGGCGCTAAGCGCGTGGTGGAGCTCGTGGTCAGCGGACCGTTTCATTCAATGATGCTGAAGGAGGCAGGGGAACAGCTTGCGGGTGAGCTTGCGAAAGTTGGGCTCGGGGAATTAAAGATTCCCTATGTGACCAATGTGACGGCGGAGCTTGTGAAAGATAATCATGAGATCAAGGAGCTTCTGGCAAGGCAGATTTATTCCTCCGTGAGATGGCAGCAAAGTGTTGAGCTAATGCTCGCAGAAGGGGTGGATACCTTTGTAGAGATTGGTCCCGGCAGAACCCTGACTGGATTCTTAAAGAAGATCAATAAGGAAGTATCGGCATATAACATCGAGACCGTGGAGGATATGGATGCGGTGTTGAAGCAGCTTTTATAGGAGCGGCTTTTATAGAGGCAGTTTTATATAGGAAGAAAGCGATAAGGTAAGAGAATGATGGAAAGCATGGATAAGGGCAAAAAAGTGGCGATCGTGACCGGAGCTTCCCGGGGAATCGGGAGGGCTATTGCGCGCAGGCTTGCGGCGGATGGCATCTTGGTGGTGATCAATTATAATGGATCCCAGAAGGCGGCTGAGCATGTCAAGGAGGAAATTGCGGAGGCGGGCGGCGAGGCTGTCGCGTATGGCTGTAATGTAAGTGATTTTGACGCATGTGAAGCTTTTTTCAAGGAGATCATCGGACAGTATGGGCGCTTGGATATTCTGGTGAATAATGCCGGTATCACGAAGGACGGTTTATTGATGGCGATGTCGGACGAGGATTTTGCCAAGGTGTTGGATGTGAATCTGCGGGGGACCTTCCATTGTATCAGGCAGGCTGCAAGGCAGATGTTAAAGCAAAGGGGCGGCAGGATCGTCAATATTTCTTCTGTGGTAGGGCTTCACGGCAATGCGGGGCAGGCGAATTACGCGGCTTCCAAGGCGGGAGTGATCGGGTTGACCAAGAGTGCGGCAAAGGAGCTTGGCTCGCGGGGAATCACTGTCAACGCCGTTGCCCCCGGCTTTATTGACACGGATATGACGGCGGAGCTCTCCGAGAAGGTGCGCGGGGAGGCTGCGGCAACTATTCCGCTGGGACATTTTGGCGCACCGGAGAATGTGGCGGATGCCGTGGCTTTCCTAGTGTCAGAGCAGGCTTCCTATATTACCGGACAGGTGCTTGCCGTGGACGGCGGCATGAGCATGTAAGTTGAAAAAAATTTTTCCAACCGCAATTTGTGTCTGCGCGCTGCAAAGTCAAAAATGACTTGACACAAGGCTGTTTATGTGCG
The DNA here is from genome assembly GCA_023663505.1 of Muribaculum sp. Lineage (GTDB taxonomy): Bacteria > Bacillota > Clostridia > Lachnospirales > Lachnospiraceae > Acetatifactor. Next base: position 11,011 of record JAMPHH010000066.1, on the reverse strand, counting down.
GTGTCAACATAGTTGAAGCTTGAGCAGCGCAGAAATGGGGATAATTATGAAAAGACGAGTGGTTGTGACCGGACTTGGGGCAGTGACCCCTATCGGAAATGATGTGGATTCCTTCTGGAGCGCAGTGAAGGAGGGCAAGGTCGGCATTGACAAAATTACAAAATTTGATACTGAGGGCTACAAGGCGAAGCTGGCAGCGGAGGTTAAGGACTTTGGCCCGGGGAAATATCTGGACGCAAGGTCAGCCCGAAGAATGGAGTTGTTCTCACAATACGCAGTGGTGGCGGCTATGTCCGCCTTGGAGGACGCGGGGCTTCATATGGAGCAGGAGGATCCCTTTCGTGTGGGGGTGATCGTCGGCTCAGGCATAGGCAGCCTGCAAGCGATGGAGGCTGCGGTTCTTAAGCTGAATGAAAAGGGACCTTCCAGAGTAGACCCCTTGTTGGTTCCCAAAATGATCTCGAATATGGCGGCGGGAAACGTGTCCATCGCCACCGGAGCCAGAGGGAAATGCACGAATGTCGTGACGGCATGCGCCACGGGAACCAACTGTATCGGGGACGCTTTTCGGGCGATTCAGTATGGCGATGCAGATGTGATGATCGCCGGAGGTACGGAGGCTTCCGTATGTCCTATTGGCGTGGCAGGCTTTATGTCCCTGACCGCCCTGAGCACTTGCGAGGACCCGAAAAGGGCTTCACTTCCCTTTGACAAGGACAGAAGCGGCTTTGTCATGGGTGAGGGAGCGGGAATCGTGGTGCTGGAGGAATTGGAGCATGCGAAAAAGAGAGGAAGTAAAATCTTGGCGGAGGTTGTCGGGTACGGCGCAACTGGCGACGCTTATCATATCACATCCCCCGCGGAGGATGGCAGCGGGGCGGCAAGAGCCATGACAGACGCCATGAACGAGGCGGGAATCACGCCTGCGGAGGTGGACTACATCAATGCCCACGGCACGGCGACCCATCACAATGATCTGTTTGAGACGAGGGCGATCAAGCTTGCCTTTGGCGAGGCGGCGTATCATGTGAAGATCAATTCCACCAAGTCCATGATAGGGCATCTGTTGGGAGCGGCGGGCGGAGTGGAGTTTGTAACCTGTGTCAAGAGTATTCAGGAGGGCTTCATACATCAGACCGTGGGTACAGAGCATGTGGACGAGGAGATGGACTTGGATTACACAATCGGCGCTCCGACACAGGCGGATATCACTTATGCCATGAGCAATTCACTTGGCTTTGGTGGGCACAACGCAACGCTTATAATTAAGAAATATGCGGATTAGGGGTTACAGTTCAGATGAATGCTGACTGTAACGGTTAGAGAGGACAGAATATGGAATTGGAAGATATTTTAGCATTGATAGATCATGTTTCGGCTGCGGGATTGCAGTCCTTCCGCTATGAGACGGAGGATTTGAAGCTGACGATCAAGGGAAGCAAGCCTGTGGTATATGCATCCGGTGCGGCTGTCCCGGGCGAGAGACCGCAGGCTGTGGTGCAGACCGCGGTGGAGACGGTGATACCGTCCGGCGAACAGACGATTCCCGACGGACAGATCGTCACCTCGCCCTTGGTGGGAACCTTTTATGTGGCTCCCGCGGAGGATGCGGAGCCCTTTGTCAAGGTCGGGGACACTGTGCAAAAGGGACAGGTGCTTGCCATCGTGGAGGCAATGAAGCTGATGAACGAGATCGAGAGTGATTACGATGGCGTGGTGAGTGAGATACTGGTGCAGGATGGCGAGCCGGTGGAGTACGGGCAGCCGTTGTTCTGCATTAAGTGACCGAACGTGGGTTTAAGTGTGTCATGACGCACGGAACAGGAGCAAAAAATGAACGCTTTAAGTGTGAAACAGATTGAGGAGATCATTCCTCACAGACACCCTTTTCTATTGTTGGACGGCATCGAGGATTATGTGCCGGGCGAGTATGCGATAGGTTATAAATGCGTGACCTTTAGGGAGGACTTCTTTGCGGGGCATTTCCCGACGGAGCCTGTGATGCCGGGTGTATTGATCGTGGAGGCTCTGGCACAGGCGGGTGCCGTGGCGATTCTGTCCATGCCGGAGAACAAAGGGAAAATTGCATATTTTGGCGGGGTGGATAACTGCCGTTTTAAGGGCAAGGTGGTGCCGGGTGACAGACTGCGCCTCGAGACCAGAATCATAAGGCAGAAGGGTCCCGTGGGCGTTGGCGAGGCGAAGGCGTATGTGGACGACAAGCTGGTGGTGAAGGCGGAGCTGACCTTTGCCGTGGGCTGAGATTGTGCAGGAGTATAGATATGATTCGTAAGTTATTGATTGCTAACCGCGGCGAGATCGCCGTGCGGATTATCAGGGCATGCAGGGAGCTGGGGATAGAGACGGTGGCTGTGTATTCCGAGGCGGATGCGGACAGCCTTCACTCGGAGCTTGCGGACGAGGCCGTGTGTATCGGACCGGGTTCCTCGACGGACAGCTATCTGAATATGGAACGGATTATGAGTGCGGCAATGATCACCGGCGCGGACGCGATTCACCCGGGCTATGGTTTTCTCTCGGAAAACGCGCGTTTTGCACAGGTTTGTGAGCGGTGCAACGTGACGTTCGTGGGACCGCCCTCTGAGGTGATCTCCAATATGGGCAACAAGCAGGCGGCGAGGAATACCATGGTGGCGGCGGGAGTGCCCGTGATCCCCGGAACGGACAGTCCGGTGACGGATGTGGCAGAGGGGCTTGCACTGGCGGCGGAAATAGGCTATCCCGTAATCGTGAAAGCGGTGCTTGGCGGGGGCGGCAAGGGGATGCGCACGGCTTTTTCCAAGGAAGAGTTTGAAAAAGCGTTTCTCACCGCCCAAAAGGAGGCACAGGCGGCATTTGGCGATAATCAAATGTATATAGAGCATTTCGTTGAGCACCCCAGACATATTGAGTTTCAGATTCTTGCGGACAATAAGGGAAATGTTATTCACTTGGGGGAGCGGGATTGTTCCATTCAGAGGAAGCATCAGAAGATGATAGAGGAGTCCCCGTCTCCTGCGGTGTCGGAGTCGCTTCGTCAAAGGATGGGCGAGATGGCGGTGCGGGCGGCTAAGGCTGCGAATTATGTCAGTGCGGGAACCATCGAATTCCTGTTGGAGGCGGATGGACGCTTTTATTTTATGGAAATGAACACCCGCATTCAGGTGGAACACCCGGTGACGGAGTGGGTGACAGGGATCGATTTGATCAAGGAACAGATTCGGATCGCGGCGGGAGAGCCCCTTGGTATTAGGCAGGACGATGTGCAGATTCGGGGACACGCTATCGAGTGCCGCGTCAACGCGGAGAATCCGAAGCAGAACTTCCGTCCTTCTCCGGGACTGATATCCACGCTGCATCTGCCCGGGGGTCAGGGGATTCGCGTGGATACCGGAATTTACAGCGGTTATCGGATTCCACCCTACTATGATTCCATGCTTGCCAAGCTGATCGTGCATGGGGAGAACAGGGCGGAGGCGATCGCCAAGATGCTCAGCGCCATGGGCGAGGTGATAATAGGCGGTGTGGAGACGAATGTGGATTATCAGTTTGAAATCCTGAGCAATGCGGATTATCAGGCGGGTGATATCAATGTGGATTTTCTTAAAAACCATGAAATCGGCGGTGTGAAGATTGAAGAATAATCATTTATTTAAAAAGACAGCGAAATATATTCCCTTAAACGAAGATAAAGAGGAGGGGGCGCCGGAGGTTCCCCAAGGGCTTCTGCGCAGATGTAACGTCTGCAAATCGGCGGTGTTTGTGGAGGAGGTCAAGGCAAATTCCTACATTTGCCCTCATTGCAGCAATTATTTTCGGGTTCCCGCTTATAAGAGGATCAGACAGATTGCGGACGAGGACAGCTTCGAGGAGTGGGATATGGATATTCCCTTCTCCAATCCCCTGCGCTATAAGGGCTATGGGGAGAAGGTGAGGGAGCTTCAGGAGAAGACGAAGCTTAAGGAAGCCATTGTCACGGGAAAGGCAGAGATAGAGGGTATGCCTGTTGTGCTCGGAGTTATGGACGGGCGTTTCCTCATGGCAAGCATGGGAGAGATCGTGGGGGAGAAGATCGCGCGGGCGTTTGAACGCGCCACCAAGGAGTGTTTGCCGGTGATTCTGTTCGCTTGCTCCGGCGGCGCCAGAATGCAGGAGGGAATCGTCTCTCTGATGCAGATGGCGAAGACCTCGGCGGCGGTGAAGCGTCATAGCGAGGCGGGACTTTTGTATATCAGCGTTTTGACAGATCCCACCACGGGCGGCGTGACGGCGAGCTTTGCCATGCTGGGGGATATGATTCTGGCAGAGCCGGGGGCATTGATAGGCTTCGCGGGTCCCAGAGTCATCGAGCAGACGATCCGCCAGAAGCTTCCCAAGGGCTTCCAACGGGCGGAATTCCTGTTGGAGCATGGATTTTTGGACATGATCGTGCCCAGAGAGCAGATGCGGGAGACCTTGGCGGGATTGCTGAGACTGCACAGGCTGCCGCATGCGGAGCAGCTTTCGGAGGGGCAGACGGGAGGCGAACCGCAGAGCGTTCTGAGAAATGAGCCTGATTATGCGCCTATGAGCGCATGGGAGCATGTGGAACGCGCAAGGGATAAGAAGCGTCCCGTGGGGAATGACTATATAGAGCGTATTTTTACGGAGTTCGTGGAGCTGCACGGGGACAGGTATCTTCGCGATGACCCTGCTGTCATCGGCGGGATTGCCATGTTCAGGGGGACGCCCGTGACAGTGATCGCACAGGAGAAGGGCGAGGGAACGAAGGGCAACATTGCAAGGAATTTCGGCATGGTATCGCCGGACGGCTACCGCAAATCCATGCGTTTGTTAAAGCAGGCGGAGAAGTTTGGCAGACCTGTGATCTTCTTCGTGGACACACCGGGAGCCTTTTGCGGTATGGAGGCGGAGGAGCAGGGACAGGGCGAGGCGATTGCCCGCAATATCTGTGAGTTGTTCGGCGTGAAGGTACCCGTGCTCTCTATCGTGATCGGGGAGGGCGGCAGCGGCGGCGCGCTTGCCTTCGCGGTGGCGGACGAGGTCTGGATGTTGGAGCATGCGATTTATTCTATTCTTTCTCCGGAGGGCTTTGCCTCGATTCTTTGGAAGGACGGCTCCAAGGCGAAGGAGGCGGCGGCACTCATGCGGCTCACGGCTCAGGATCTGTATCAGATGGGGATCGTGGAGCGTGTGATCGGGGAGAGCGAGAGCTTCTCAAAGGAGACGATGGAGGGTGTGACCGCCGAGCTGGAACAGAGAATCGCGGAGTTTATGCAAAAATACGGAAGGCTTGGCGCAGATGAGCTTTTGGAGCTGCGTTATCAGAGATTCCGCAAATTTTGAGGATGGTGAAGGAGCATGGATAGCCGAGAGGTATTTAATGACGTTTTAGTACATCTTTTTAATGAAATAATGCGCTTGGAGGAAGATGTAATTATCACTGATGAATACAGTGATCTCACCAATAACGAGATGCATGTGATTGACGCGGTGGGACCCGAGGGAGGCAAGATGTCCACCGTGGCGGGGAAGCTGAGGATTACCATGGGGTCGCTCACCACCTCCATGAACGGTCTGGTCAGGAAGGGCTATGTGGACAGACAGCGCAGCGAGGAGGACCGCCGCGTGGTGAACGTGCACCTGACGGAGAAGGGGCTTCGCGCCTATGACAAGCACAGGGAATACCACATGCAGATGGTGGACGCTATGATGCGCACCATGGACGAGGAGGAGATACCTGTGCTTGCAAGGGCGCTGACGGGACTTAAGGAGTTTTTCTACCAATATAAAAGGGAAACGCAATAGGGCTTTCGGAAAGCGTTAGCTGTTTTTTGCGTGAGATTTTTTATGAGATTTTTCTCATGAGATTATTTATGAGCTTAACATTTCCGGCTTAATATATCTATTAACATATCTATCAGTCAAAATTCACGGTTATGCCCCATCTTAAAGCAGGATTATATCAAAATACGACAAAACATAGAAAGCTTTTTCATACTCAGATGAATTATATGAAAGAAATGATTTTGGCAAGATTTACTAAAATTTTTCTGAAAAATTATGTTTCCTAGTGGAATTGTGCAGGGTTTTATGTTATAATCAATGTACTTTCATGAAAATCATAATTGGCGGAGTGCGAACCACAATATGTGCAGGAATGTACAGGAATGGCTCCCGCCAAGGAAAGAGAGGCGTAAGGTGGAACTTAGAACAGCAGTATCACCAAGAGATGTGAAGCATTATACCACAGAGCGTCTGAGAGAGGAGTTTCTGATTCGGAACCTTTTCGTACCCGGCGAGATCAAGATGGTATACAGCCACATCGACAGAATCATCACAGGTGCGGCGGTACCTGTATCGCCCATCAAGCTGACGGCGGGGGACGAGCTTCGTGCCGAATACTTCTGCCAGAGGAGAGAGCTGGGCGTCATTAACATCGGAGGCTCAGGCACGATCACCGTTGACGGCAAGGTGTATAATGTCGGCTTCAAGGAGGGCATGTATATCGGTATGGGATCCAAGGATATCGTGTTTGCAAGCGATGACGGGAAGAACCCGGCGAAATTTTACTTAAATTCCGCTCCTGCACACAGGACCTGCCCCACGGTACTGATCAAGCCCGAGGGAGCTCCCGCGGAGGGCGTGGTAATCGTGAAGGACGAGAATAAGGTAGAGTTGGGTTCTTTGGAGGACGCCAACCACAGGGTTATCTGCAAGTACATTCTTCCCGGTCAGGTGGAGAGCTGCCAGTTGGAGATGGGAATGACGAAGTTGGAGCCCGGCAGTGTGTGGAATACGATGCCCTGCCACACTCATGACAGACGTATGGAGGTTTATCTGTATTTTGAGATGCCCGAGGACGCTTTTGTGATGCATTACATGGGCGAGCCTCAGGAGACCCGCCATATTGTGATGAGGAACGAGGAGGCTGTGATCTCCCCCAGCTGGTCCATTCATTCCGGCTGCGGTTCTAGAGCGTACACCTTTATCTGGGGCATGGTAGGCGAGAATCAGGACTTTGACGATATGGACGGCGTGGACATGAAGGATTTGATGTAATCCGTTTTGTTCATGGGAAAATATACTGTGAATGAATGTCTGTGTCGGCGTGATACTGCGTCCGGCACGGATATTACAATAAATAATGTAGAAAAGGAGAAGGTAAAACATGAGTAAGTACACGAATTTCAGTCTGGAGGGCAAAGTGGCGTTGGTGACAGGCGCGTCCTATGGTATCGGGTTTGCGATCGCTACCGCCTACGCAGAGGCAGGTGCAACCATCTGCTTCAATGACCGTACTCAGGACAAGATGGAGGTTGGATTAAAGTCATATGAGGAGAAGGGCATCAAGGCGCACGGCTATGTGTGCGATGTTACCGACGAGAAGGCTGTAAATGAGATGGTGGCACAGATCGAGAAAGAGGTTGGCGTGATCGATATTCTGGTGAACAATGCGGGTATCATCAAGAGAATCCCCATGACCGAGATGAGTGCGGACGAGTTCAGACAGGTGGTTGACGTTGACTTAAACGCTCCCTTTATCGTTGCAAAGGCTGTGATTCCTTCCATGATCAAGAAGGGCGGCGGAAAGATCATCAACATCTGCTCCATGATGTCCGAGCTTGGACGCGAGACCGTATCTGCATATGCGGCAGGTAAGGGCGGACTGAAGATGCTGACCAAGAATATCTGTGCAGAGTATGCCCAGTACAACATTCAGTGTAACGGCATCGGACCCGGCTATATCGCTACACCCCAGACGGCGCCTTTGCGTGAGAAGCAGGCTGACGGCAGCAGACACCCCTTCGACGAGTTTATCTGCGCGAGAACTCCGGCAGGCAGATGGCTTGAGGCCGAGGAGCTTACAGGTCCCGCTGTGTTCCTCGCATCTAGCGCATCGGACGCAGTGAACGGACATATCCTTTATGTTGACGGCGGAATCCTTGCTTACATTGGAAAGCAGCCTAGCTAAGGACAAAAAGCATTTCTAAGGCAGCAAGGTATGCTGCCTAAGAAAAGCTATGTTTTGTCCGCGAAAAGTGTTTTGTCTGCGAAAAGAATCTCAACAGAAAGGTATGATGAGCATTATGAAAATCGCTTTGATAAATGAGAACAGTCAGGCGGCTAAGAATGAGATGATCTGCAGCACGCTTAAGAAGGTAGTGGAGCCCATGGGACATGAGGTGTTCAATTATGGCATGTGCGGTGCCGAGGACCCTAATTCGATCACCTATGTGCAAAACGGCATTCTGGCGGCAGTGCTGTTGAATTCAGGGGCGGCGGATTATGTGATTACGGGCTGTGGTACGGGAGAGGGCGCTATGCTCGCCTGCAACTCCTTTCCCAAGGTGCTCTGTGGGCATATCGAGTCTCCATTGGACGCGTATCTGTTCTCACAGGTAAACGACGGCAACTGCGTGGCGCTTCCCTTTGCTGAGAATTTTGGCTGGGGCGGGGAGTTGAATCTGCAGTATATTTTTGAGAAATTGTTCTGTGCTCCCGGCGGCGGGGGATATCCTCCCGAGAGAGTGGAGCCTGAGCAGCGCAACAAGAAGATTTTGGACAAGGTGAAGGAAGTGACCCACACGGACATGGTCAGCATTTTGAAAAATCTGGATCGTGATTTGGTGAAGGGCGCGCTCTCCGGCGCAAAGTTCCAAGAGTATTTCTTTGCGAACTGCAAATGTGACAAGCTCGCAGCTGCAGTGAAAGAGGTTCTGGGTCAATAAAGATTGTGATTAACGCAGCCGCGTAGGGCGGCAGAAAGAGGATTACTATGAATGCAGTATTAGAGCAAATCAGCAAGATTGGCATTGTGCCGGTTGTAAAAATTGACGACGCAAAGGATGCGCTTCCTTTGGCGAAGGCTCTGTGCGCAGGGGGGCTTCCCTGTGCGGAGGTTACTTTCCGTACAAGTGCGGCGGCAGAGGCTATCAAGATCATGACGGATAATTTCCCCAACATGTGCGTGGGCGCGGGGACTGTCTTGAATGCGGAGCAGGTGGACGCAGCGGTGGCGGCGGGTTCCAAGTTTATCGTAAGCCCCGGTCTGAATCCCAAGACTGTGAAATATTGTATCGAGAAGGGGATCCCCATCACTCCCGGTACCTCCAGTCCCTCCGATATCGAGCAGGCGATTGAGCTTGGTCTTGACGTGGTGAAGTTTTTCCCTGCGGAGCAGTCAGGCGGTCTCGCTAAGATCAAGGCTATGGCAGCTCCCTATGTGAATATGAAGTTCATGCCCACAGGCGGCGTAAACGCAAAGAATCTGACCTCCTATCTTGACTTCCCCAAGATCATCGCCTGCGGCGGTTCTTGGATGGTTCCCGGAGACTTGATCAATGCGGGAGAGTGGGATAAGATCGAGCAGTTGACCCGCGAGGCGGTACAGACTATGCTTGGCTTTGAGCTTGCGCATGTAGGCGTGAACGCTGCGAATGCAGATGAGGCAGAGAAGGCGGCTAACCGCTTTGCATTTATCTTTGGTATGCCTGCAAAGGTTGGCAACAGCTCCGTGTTCGCGGGGACTGCTTTGGAGGTAATGAAGGAGCCCTACCTTGGCAAGAACGGACATATCGCTATCCGCACCAACTATATCGAGAGAGCGGTGAACTATCTGAGCACGGTTCTGGGTGTGGAGTTTGATGATTCCACAGCCAAGAAGGACGCAAAAGGCGGCTTGAAGGCAATCTATCTGAAGGAAGAAATAGGCGGCTTTGCTGTTCATTTGGTGCAGAAATAAGCGTCAGAGTTTGGAGAACACTAAAACGTGACAGACAGCCCGCTGAGGTTGGAAGCAATTGAAGTGAAATAAGGGGACGGCAGTCAACCGTCCCCGCCTAAAATATTATTTAAAGTGAGAAAGGAATATAAGACTATGGCAAAAGTGATTACCATGGGTGAGATCATGCTGAGACTGTCCACCCCCAACAACGAGAAATTTATTCAGGCTGACGAGTTTGATGTCTGCTACGGCGGCGGCGAGGCGAATGTTGCTGTATCTCTGGCTAATTATGGTCATGATGCAGAGTTCGTTACCGCGGTTCCCGACAACGAGATTGGTGAGTGTGCGGTTGCTGCTTTGAGAAAATATGGTGTTGAGACCAAGCACATTGCTAAATGTGGCGAGAGACTTGGCATCTACTATTTGGAGAGCGGTTCTTCCATGAGACCCTCCAAGGTGGTTTATGATAGAGCGCATTCCTCTATCTCTACCGCGAAGGAATCTGATTTCAACTTTGATGAGATTTTTGCAGGGGCGGATTGGTTCCACTTTACCGGTATCACTCCCGCTGTATCTGACGCGGCTGCAGAGCTGACCGAGAAGGCACTGATCGCTGCAAAGAAGCATAACGTGAAGGTTTCCGTTGACCTTAACTTCCGTAAGAAGCTGTGGTCCTCCGAGAAGGCTCAGAAGGTGATGAAGAACCTGATGAAGTACGTTGACGTCTGCATCGGTAACGAGGAAGATGCAGAGCTGGTGCTTGGCTACAAGCCCGGCAACACAGATGTTACCAGCGGCGATTTGGAGCTTGCGGGCTACAAGTCCATCTTCGAGCAGATGGTTGCTGATTACAACTTTGAGTATTGCATCTCCTCCCTGCGCGTGAGCCATTCCGCTTCCGACAACGGTTGGTCTGCATGTATTTATTCCAGAGATACCAAGGAGTTCTATCACTCCAAGGAGTACAGCATTCACCCTATCGTTGACCGTGTGGGTGGCGGCGATTCCTTTGCGGGCGGCGTGATCTGCGGTCTTGTGGACGGCAAGGATTTCAAGTCTGCTCTTGAGTATGGTGTTGCTGCTTCCGCTTTGAAGCACACCATTCCCGGCGACTTCAACCTTGTTTCCAGAAAAGAGGTTGAGACTCTTGCAGGCGGCGACGCTTCCGGACGCGTACAGAGATAATTGCATGACGAAACAGACGCACAGGTGGGCTTATGCTCACCTGTGTTTTGTTTGCCCAGCATGGGCGTTCTCTAACGGGTGAAAGTCCCGAGTGCGCGT
>JAMPHH010000065.1 GCA_023663505.1 Muribaculum sp. | reverse complement strand
AACATAATGTGAAAGGACGGAATTGTATAGACATGATGAAATTTCGGTTTATAGTGTTCCGGTTTAACGTCTGATCCGCGCCCCAAATGCCTTTTTTGGGGATAAAAATAAAAAAATTTTAAAAAATTTTTAATTTTTTTTAAAGAGAAAATGTGGTATGGGACAATCCCCCACCACACTATATGTTGTACTTTTTACTAAAAAAGCCCTTTGCAGAGGGCTTTTTTTGCGTCTTTTCGCCCAAAATCGCCGCTTGATTTTGCTTGCTTTTTTTCCGATTATGTATTAGAATCGTCTTACAAGTGGGTGGAAGTGGTATGAAGTGTCATAAAGTGGGGAGAAAGTGGCAGCTCCGCTGAACAGGACTCACGGCTTCCGTGGCAGACCCGACTTTAAGGTGGTGATTGTGATGTTCATGAGCGAATACAATCATACAATTGACGCGAAGGGCAGGTTGATCATTCCCTCCAAATTCCGTGAGGTTCTGGGTGAGGAATTTGTGGTTTCCAAGGGAATGGACGGCTGTTTGTTTGTATATGCCAATGATGATTGGAATGCTTTTGAACAGAAATTGACTTCACTGCCATTGATTAACAAAGAGGCGAGACAGTTCGCACGCTTCTTCCTTGCGGGTGCCGCACAGGTGGAAGTGGATAAGCAGGGAAGGATACTTTTGCCGGCAGCCCTTCGGGAGTTTGCCGGATTGGATAAAGATGTGGTGTTGGTAGGTGTCGGCAGCCGTATTGAGATTTGGAGCAAGGAAAAGTACGAGGACGTCGGCGAGGATATGGATATGGACGATATCGCGGCAGCGATGGGAGAGCTGGGACTGACGATCTGATGATGCTATGGCGGTCTGCATGATGACATCATATTCCGAAGATGCCATGACGGTTTGCGGACATAACAGCAATCTGATGGGAACAGGATTTTGGTGGACTTTATGGAATCGAGGGAATCAAAGGAAGCTAGGGGATTCAATCATTACTCCGTACTTCTTGAGGAGACGATCGAGGAGCTGCGTGTCAGACCGGACGGCATTTATGTGGACGGCACCTTGGGAGGCGCAGGGCATGCTTACGAAGTATGCAGCCGACTCGTCACAGGCAGGCTTTATGGCTTTGATCAGGACGACGCGGCGATTGCGGCGGCGAAGGAACGGCTCGCCCCCTTTGAGGAGCGCGTGACCGTTCTTAGAGACAACTATTGCAATGCGAGGGCGGTGCTTGGGGAACTGGGAGTTCGGGGCGCGGACGGTATTTTGTTGGATCTGGGTGTTTCCTCCTACCAGTTGGACACGGAAGAAAGAGGGTTTTCCTATCGCTTTGATGCACCCTTGGATATGCGTATGGATCGCAGGCAGAGACTTACTGCGAGGGATATTGTAAATGGTTATACCGAGTCAGAGCTTTTCTATATGATTCGGGATTATGGCGAGGACAGGTTCGCCAAGAATATAGCGAAGCACATTGTGCAGGCGAGGCAGGACAAGCCCATTGAGACCACGTTTGAGCTAAACGAGATCATCAAGGCGGCGATTCCCGCGAAGCTGCGGCAGAACGGGCACCCGTCCAAGCAGACCTTTCAGGCGATCCGCATAGAGTGCAACAGGGAATTGGAGGTATTGAAGAGCTCCTTGGAGGATTTTATAGAGCTTTTGAATCCGAGAGGGCGGCTTTGCATCATCACCTTTCATTCCTTGGAGGACAGACTGGTGAAGAATGCGTTCAAGAAAGCGGAAAATCCCTGCACCTGTCCGCCGGAATTTCCCGTTTGTGTGTGCGGGAAGAAGCCTCTCGGCAGGAGCGTGACGAGGAAGCCGATTCTGCCCTCGGACAGAGAGCTTGAGGAAAATAACCGTTCCAAGAGTGCGAAGCTTCGCGTATTCGAGAAAAATGAGATGTAAGACGACAGACCTTGGAGAAGGCTGTCGATGAAAAAACGGAGTTAGGAGTAATCGGCTTATGGCACAGACAAGAAAGGGGACGGCACCGCGCAATGGCGCGGCAGCCCGCGGCAGTGCAGCAGCCCGAGGCGGGACGGCACAGCACAGTGGCGCGGCAGACCGTAGCGGGACAGCACGGTACAGTGGCGGGACAGCACAGCACAGTGGCACGGCAGCTCGCAGCAGTGCAGCAGCCCGAGGCGGGACGGCATCACACAATGGCACGGCGTCCCGCAGCAGAACGAATCAAAACGGCGGGGCGAACAGAGGTAATTCAGGTGCAAGGGGGAATCTGTATATCTATGACAATACCGCGCGCGATCTCGACGTGCGCAGACAGCTTGAGGAGGAGCCCAAAAAGCAGCTCAGCCATGTGACCAGAAAAAATCGCGACAAGGCGCATCACATGAATCCCGGCTATGTGATCTTCCTGTTGGGGGCTATTTGTGTATGTGCGGTGGTGCTGATCAATTATCTGCAGTTGCAATCAGATATCACAGCCAAGGTAAAGCATATTTCCACCTTGGAGAGCGAGGTGAACACGCTGCAGCTTTCCAACGAGGAGAATTATAATCGAATCGTCCGCAATGTCGATCTGGAGGAGATCCGCAAGATTGCCATTGGGGAGCTCGGAATGACCTATGCACAGGAGGGGCAGATCATTACATATGAGAACGCCAAACATGATTACATGCGCAGGGTGATAGAGGAGTAGCGGACTGTGGTATCGCAGGTAAAAACCTGCGATATGCGGGGGTGTATTGATGAAGGAGCAAGAGAAAAAATTTACGGCTAAAATGCAGAAAAAGCTAGTGGTACTGTTTATTCTTGTACTACTGGCTTTTGCCGGATTGAGTGTGAATCTTTTTTATCTGGTCAAAAATAACGAGACAACCTACCAAAAGCAGGTCTTGTCACAGCAGATAAGCGATTCCAAGACGATTCCCTACAGGCGGGGGGATATCGTGGACGCCAAGGGGACTATACTTGCCACCAGTGAGAAGGTCTACAATCTGCAGCTTGACTCCTATATCATGCACGAGAAGGAGGACTATATGGAGCCGACCATGGAGGCTCTGGCGGCGTGCTTTCCGCAGCTTGACATGAAGGCGGTCAGGGAATATCTGGAAAGCCATCTGGAATCGCGTTATTACATCGCCCTGCGACAGCTCACATTTGACGAGATCACTCCCTTCAAGGAAGCTCAGAATGCCAACAAGAAGATTCAGGGAGTGTATTTTGAGGAGGAGTACAAGAGGGTATATCCCAACAATTCCATGGCGGCGGACGTGATCGGCTTTACCCGTTCCGATGACACGGGGCTGTATGGACTGGAGGAGTATTATAACGACACTCTGAGCGGCACGCCCGGTCGGGAATACGGGTATCTGAACGAGTCTGACGAGGTGGAGCGCACCGTGAAGCAGGCGATCAACGGCAATACCATACATTCCACCATAGATATCAATGTGCAAAATATCGTGGAGAAGAATCTGCAGGAATTTAATGAGACGAACAAGGACAAGGTGCGTGAGGGGAACGGCGCGGAGAGCGCGGCGTGTATCATGATGAGGGTCAACACGGGGGAGATTCTCGCCATGGCGAGCTATCCCACCTTTAATCTGAACGATGTGCGGAACAAGGAAGCTCTGCTTGGCAGTGTGCTGATCGAGCAGTACATCAACGAAAACGGCTACACGGTTTACAAGAACACTCACACTCCTATCACTCAGGAGGTTTTGGATTCCATGGACGACGATCAGGTCATGCTGAACCTGAACAATCTGTGGAAAAATTATTGTATCTCCAACACCTATGAGCCCGGCTCCACGGCAAAGCCCTTCACGGTGGCGGCGGCGTTGGAGACAGGGGCGATCCAGCCCACGGACAGCTTTGAGTGCTATGGTAACTTGGAGGTTGGAGGGCATACAATCGCCTGTCATACAAAGGGCGGAGAGGGGATCGTCACTGTTCAGGATTCCATTGCATGGTCCTGCAACGTGGCGTTGATGAAGATTGGGGCGAGGCTTGGCAAGGAGGAGTTCTCGCGTTTTCAGAATATTTTTAACTTCGGGTTAAAGACCAATATTGATCTGGCGGGGGAGGCGAGGACGGCAAGCCTTCTTTTCCCCAAGGAGACCATGGGACCGGCGGATCTCGCCACCAACAGCTTCGGACAGAATTTTAATGTGACGATGATTCAAATGATCACGGGATATTGCTCTCTGATCAACGGAGGATATTATTATGAGCCGCATATGGTGAACAAGATCACGAATTCGAGCGGCGCGGTGGTGGAAAATATCGAGCCCCGCGTGTTGAAGCAGACTGTGTCCGAATCCACGTCGGAGCTGATCAGACAGTATTGCCGCGCGGTGGTCATGGAGGAGGGCGGCGCAAGGAGGACAGGTAAGACGGCGAGACCCGCAGGCTATGCCATCGGCGGCAAGACTGGAACGGCGGAGACGCTTCCGAGAGATAACGGGCAGTATGTGGTATCCTTCATAGGATACGCGCCCGCCGATGACCCGCAGGTTGCTATTTATGTGGTGGTGGACAGACCCAACGCGAGCGATCAGGCTGATGCCAAGTTCGCCACGGGCATTGTGCGCAATATCCTGACAGAGGCTTTGCCCTATCTGAATATTTTCATGACGGAGGAACTGGACGACACGGAGGTGACGGAGCTTACGGAGAGACAGCTTGCGATAACTACCATGTATGCGGCGCAGCTTGAGGAGGAAGAACGGCAAAGACTGGCAGCGGCGGAGGCGGAGATGGCGCTTCGGGACGAGGGGCTTGACCCGAATATCGGGGACGACCCGGGAGTGGGGGAGGTGTTGGGCGACAGTCCCGACAATCCGAACCTCTCAGGGGACAATCAGGTACAGGAGCCCTCCGGCAATTCTCCTTAAGCGGGCAGTCATAACCGCAAAAAAACGGGAATAAAGTATAGAAAACCTTTTTCTGAGGTTTCCTATGGAGCACAACCGTATCTTTCACCGCAGGAAGATTATGACATTGTTCTTTCTCCTGACGGCGGCGTTCCTTTTTCTGTTCGGCAGGCTGGTCTATCTGATGGTATGGCGGGCAGAGCATTACTCGACATTGGCGACCGAGCTGCACGAGAGGGAGCGCGATATCAAGGCGGCAAGGGGGAGAATTTTGGATAGAAATGGCACGGTGTTGGCGGATAATAAGACTGTCTGCACGATATCTGTCATCTACAATCAGGTTGAGGACCCGGAGAGGGTGATACAGGTCCTCTGCGATGAACTGGGAATGTCGGAGGAGAGTGTGCGCAAGAAGGTGGAGAAATATTCCTCCATGGAGCGCATCAAGAGTAATGTAGACAAGGAGATAGGCGACCGCATTCGGGAGTATGATCTGGCGGGAGTCAAGGTAGATGAGGATTATAAAAGGTATTATCCCTACGGGGAGCTGGCGAGCAAGGTGTTGGGCTTCACCGGAGGGGATAATCAGGGAATCGTAGGCTTGGAGGTCAAGTATGAAGATGTTTTGCAGGGGGAGGCAGGGTCGATTCTCACGGTGACGGACGCCGCGGGCATCGAGGTGGAACGGCTGGGGGAGCGGCGTCTGGAGCCTGTGCCAGGGAATGACCTTCGTGTCAGTCTGGACAGAAATATCCAGACCTATGCCACACAGCTCGCTTATCAGGCAATGGAGACGAAGGAGGCGGACAGTGTCAGCATCTTGGTGATGAATCCACAGAACGGGGAGATATATGCCTGTGTCAATGTGCCGGAGTTCGATTTAAATCAGCCATATGAGCTGCCGGAGGGGACGCAGGAGGGGCTCTCGACGCAGGAGCAGCAGGATATTTTGAATAATATCTGGAGAAACGGCTGTATCAGTGACACCTACGAGCCGGGCTCGACCTTTAAGATCATCACTGCCGCCGCGGGATTGGAGTCGGGGGTGGTGACGCCTGAGAGCACCTTTTCCTGTCCCGGCTTTATCGTTGTGGACGACAGGAAGATCCGCTGCCATAAAGTGGGCGGTCATGGAAGTGAGGATTTTGTGCATGCCACCATGAATTCCTGTAATCCGGTGTTTATCACGGTGGGGCTGCGCATGGGGGTGGAGCAGTATTATTCTTATTTTGAGGACTTTGGTCTTAAGAAGAAGACAGGTGTGGATCTGCCCGGGGAGGCGGGCACGATCATGCACAAGATGGAGGATATGGGGAATGTGGAGCTGGCGACCGTGTCCTTCGGTCAGTCCTTTCAGATCACGCCGATACAGCTTCTTACCACAGCCTCCTCCATTATCAACGGTGGCAGGCGCATCACGCCGCATCTTGGAATGGAGGCATTGGACAGTGAGGGAAATGTGGTAGAAACCTTTACATACCCGGTGGAGGAAGGAATCGTGTCGGAGGAGACTAGCGCCACCATGCGGGAGATCTTGGAGATGGTGGTGAGCGAGGGAGGCGGCAAGAATGGTCAGGTAGAGGGGTATCGCGTGGGCGGCAAGACCGCAACCAGTCAGACCCTGCCCAGAGGGAGCGGGCGTTACATAGCTTCATTTATCGGCTTTGCTCCGGCAGATGACCCACAGGTCATCGCGATTGCGATCATCAACAATCCTCAGGGAGTGTATTATGGCGGGCAGGTGTCAGCGCCCATCGTGCGTCAGCTTTTTGAAAATATTCTTCCGTATTTGGGAATAATGGAGTATAATCAATGAGAGAAAATATCATGAGCCTTGTGGGACCTGTCATGGCAGCCTTTCTCCTCACCGCGGTGGGAGGACCGATTGTGATTCCTTTTCTGAGACGTCTCAAATGCGGGCAGACCGTGCGTGATGACGGACCCGCGACCCACCTGAAGAAGGGCGGGACGCCCACCATGGGCGGGATTCTCATTGTTTTTGCGGCGGTGGCGGTTTCTCTGTATTATCTGGAGAGCTATCCTGAGATCATGCCCGTGCTCTTTATGACGGTCGGGTTTGGGCTGATCGGCTTTATCGATGATTATATCAAGGTTGTGTGCAGGCGTTCCATGGGGCTTAGGGCATGGCAGAAGCTGGCGCTGCAGTTGATTGTGACGGGGATTTTCGCATATTATATGCTTTATTACACCGATCTGCCTTTAGCCATGGAGGTTCCGGGCGTGTCGGGGCTTTGGCTTGACTTTGGCAGGTGGAATATATTTGTCTTGTTCTTTATCGTACTGGGAACCGTGAACGGTATCAATCTCACCGACGGTCTTGATGGGTTGGCGGGGAGTGTCACTGTGATGGTGGCTGTGTTTTTTACCGTGGTTGCCGTTGGCATTGGCAGCGGGATCGCGCCAATCACCTGCGCGGTGGCGGGGGCGCTGTTGGGGTTCTTGCTGTTTAACGCGCACCCTGCGGCGGTGTTTATGGGAGATACAGGGTCGCTTGCTCTGGGGGGCTTTGTGGCGGCTTGTGGATATCTGCTGCAGATGCCGTTATACATAGCGATTGTCGGTATTGTTTATCTGGTGGAGACAGGGAGTGTGATCCTGCAGGTGTTGTACTTTAAGCTGAGCGGCGGCAAGAGGCTGTTTCGTATGGCTCCGCTGCACCACCATTTTGAGCTTTGCGGGTGGTCTGAGACGGCGATTGTGACGCTGTTTACGATCGTGACGGCACTGATGTGTCTATTGGCGCTCCTACTTTGAGCGAGATATAATTATGATACGATATGATTATGTGTAGATGAGGGGGCAATTTGTGCTTGCGCCCAAATTGCCGATTTGCGGCAAGAATGGAGGATTAGCATGGAATTTGAGAACGTCAAAACGTTGGTGATAGGCTCCGGAATCAGCGGAATCGGGGCGGTAAGCCTCTTGGAGCGTCTCGGGGCGGATATCATTCTCTATGACAGTGATGAGAAGCTGACGGGGGAGGTCTTGCAGGAGCGTATGACTCAGGGCTTGCCGGAGGGGAGCCTGATGCGTCCTGTGTGCTGTATCGCGGGGGAGCTTCCGGGCGAGGCGGAGGCGTCCGTGGAGGCGGTGGTCTTAAGCCCCGGAGTGCCTACGGATATCCCGTTGGTGAACAGACTGCGGGAGAGAAATGTTCCTATTTTGGGTGAGATTGAGCTTGGATTTCTGGCAGAGCGGGGGCAGGTGGCCGCTATCACAGGCACCAACGGCAAGACCACGACCACCACATTGGTCGGGGAGATCATGAAGGCGCATATGGGGGAGGAGCGGGTGTTTGTGGTCGGCAATATCGGCAATCCTTATACCTTGGAAGCCGTGAAGACCTCTACCGACACGGTGACGGTGGGAGAGCTCAGCTCCTTCCAGTTGGAGACGATACATAGCTTTAAGCCGCGTGTTTCAGCGATTCTCAATATCACGCCGGATCATTTGAACAGGCATCACACCATGGAAGCCTATGTGAAGGCAAAGGAGGCAATTGCGTCTAATCAGACTAAAGAGGAGCTCTGTGTGCTCAATGCAGAGAATCCGTACACGGCGGAGTTTGCGGGCAGGTGTCCCGCGCGGGTAGTGCTTTTCTCCTCGCAAAAGGAATTGCGGGACGGATATTTTCTGCGGGGCGACAAGATCATGAGGGCGGAGGACGGCAGCGAGGAGGAGCTGTTGGATATTCATCAGGATATGAATCTGGTGGGCGTCTGTAACGTGGAAAATGTGATGGCGGCGATTGCCATCGCCCGCGGAATGGAGGTTCCCATGGAGACGATTCTGGGAGTCGTCAGGGATTTTCATGCGGTGGAGCACAGGATTGAGTTTGTGGCGACCAAGGGCGGCGTGGATTATTATAATGATTCCAAGGGGACGAATCCCGACGCGGCGATTCAGGGCATCATGGCTATGAGCAAGCCCACGATATTGATTGGGGGCGGCTACGACAAGGGCAG
Source organism: Muribaculum sp. (assembly GCA_023663505.1). Lineage (GTDB taxonomy): Bacteria > Bacillota > Clostridia > Lachnospirales > Lachnospiraceae > Acetatifactor. Next base: position 8,472 of record JAMPHH010000065.1, on the reverse strand, counting down.
CGAATATGACGATTGGATCGAGGCGTTTGAGGGAAAGGTAAAAAATTTGGTGCTCATAGGACAGACGAGGGAAAAGATTGCGAACTGCGCGAGGGAGCATGGCTTTGCGGCGGAGAGGATCAGATTTGCGGACAGCTACGAGGAATGTCTGGAGCTCTGTACCAATCTGGCACAGGAGGGAGATGCGGTGCTTTTGTCGCCCGCCTGCGCAAGCTGGGGAATGTTCCCCAATTATGAGGTTCGGGGACAGAGGTTTAAGGAATATGTGCACGGTCTCGCCGAGTAAGCCTGCAGTGTTTGCGAGGCTGGTTCTGAACAGATACGGGAACCGTAACGGATAAGGGAGTGTGAGAATGGCAGGCAGATCACGTAGAAGGCGGAAGGAGCAAACAGAATATTTTTTTGATTACAGTCTCTTGTTTATCGTGCTTTTTCTCTTGGGCTTTGGACTTGTGATGATTTACTCCGCAAGCTCCTACACGGCGATTTTGGAATATGAGGACGCGGGACATTTCATGAAGCGACAGCTTCTCGCCATTATCATCGGTCTGGTCATGATGATCATAGTGGCGAATCTGGATTACCATTTCTGGAAGAGGTTTGCGGGGTTGGGGTATATCGTGTCGGCGGTGTGTATTTTGATGGTGCTGACGCCCCTTGGCATCGAGTCCCATAAGGCGAGAAGGTGGTTCAGGATTCCCGGAATCGGACTGCAGGTGCAGCCGGCGGAGATCGCGAAGCTGTGTATGATCCTGCTCTTGGCGTTACTGGTGTGTAGAATGGGCAAGGGGATTCGGACGATGAAGGGCTTTATGGTCATGCTGTTAGTGCCCGCGCCTATCGCGGTGATGATCTGGCAGATCACCGACAATCTGAGCTCCGCCCTGATTGTCATGGCGATTGCCGTGTTGATGGTGTTTGTGGCGAGCCCTGATTATAAAAAGTTTGTGATCATGGCGCTCATTGTGATTGCGGTGGCGGCGCTTGTGGTATTCTACGCCGTGCAGACAGGCGGGCAGGGGAACTTCCGTCTGGGGCGCATAACCGCTTGGTTAGACCCCGAGAGCCAGTCCCAGGACACGGGCTTTCAGACCCTGCAGGGGCTGTATGCGATCGGCAGCGGCGGTATCTGGGGCAAGGGGCTAGGACAGAGTATGCAGAAGCTTAAGTTTCTGCCGGAGTCCCAAAACGATATGATTTTTTCGATTATCTGTGAGGAGCTTGGGCTGTTTGGCGCCATTGCGGTGATCGTGATGTTTATCATGCTGATCTGGCGAATGATGATCATTGCCAACAATGCACCCGATCTGTTCGGGGCGATGTTGGTGGTCGGGGTGATAGGGCATATTGCGGTGCAGGCGATCTTGAATATCGCGGTGGTGACGAACACCATACCCAACACGGGAATCTCTTTACCGTTTATCAGCTATGGGGGCTCCTCCGTCATGTTCCTTTTGATAGAGATCGGTCTGGTCCTAAGCGTGGCGAAGCGAATCCAGCTGCGGGAGATGTAGGCACCAATTTGCTTGTTTCGACATACAATACACAAAGTCCCTCAAATAAAACAGGGTGGTATTGTATGACAACAATTCACATTCACGGCGGCATTCCCTTACAGGGAAAGGTACGTATTCAGGGCTCCAAAAATGCGGCATTGCCGATATTGGCGGCTGCGCTGCTGACGGGGGATAGCTCTCGCATTGGCAATTGCCCGCAAATTGCGGACGTGCATCATATGGTCAGTCTCCTGCAGATATTGGGCTGTCAGGTGTACAGGGCGGGAGACGGATATATTGTGGACAGCTCTCAGGCAAGCGCCTGCGAGATGTCAGGAGAGGCGATCACAGGGATGCGTTCCTCCCTGTGTCTCTTGGGAGCCATGCTGGGACGTTTTGGAGAGGTGACAATGGCACACCCCGGGGGCTGTGTGATCGGGGAACGGCCTATTGATCTGCATTTGAAGGCACTTGAGGAGATGGGAGTCTCCTTCTCCGCGGAGGAAGGGCATCTGGTCGGGAGGGTAAAGAAGCTGACAGGTACGCAGCTGCGGCTTGCCATTCCCAGTGTCGGGGCGACGGAGAATATCCTGCTCGCGGCGGTACAGGCGGAGGGGGATACCGTGATCACGGGGGCTGCCAAGGAGCCGGAGGTGGTGGCGTTGTGCCATTATCTTATAGCCTGTGGAGCTGATATAGAGGACGTGGGGACCTCCATTCTCCGCGTCAAGGGCGGGAGAAAGCTGCACGGCGCGGAATTTGACGTGCCTGCGGACAGAATTGTGGCGGGAACCTATCTTTTTGCCTGTGTGGGCTGCGGGGGAGATGTCCTGTTGGAGAATGCCCCCTGCGAGCAGCTTGCGGCGGCAGTAAGCGTGGCGGAGCGCATGGGCGCCAAATGTCAGCCGGACTGCGAGAGGGCAAGAGAGCCTTACGGTTGGAGCTACGGCTATGAGAAGGGCTTGTATGTGCAGGGACCGGAGAGACCCAAACGTATTCCGAGACTGCGCACGGAGGTGTATCCCGGCTTTCCCACGGATCTGCAGTCAATGGCATTGGCGGTTCTGACCTGTGCGGACGGCAAGAGCTGTGTAGAGGAGACTATTTTCGAGAATCGTTTTCGCGTGGTGGAGCCCTTGCGCAAATTGGGGGCGGACATTGATCTGTATACCAAGAATATTGCCTTGGTGCGCGGCGTGCCGGGGCTGTCGGGCGCGCAGATAGAGGCGAGTGAGCTTCGGGGCGGCGCGGCGTTGGTGCTTGCGGGTCTGATGGCAGAGGGAGAGACAGAGATCAGCGGCTGCTCTTATATAGAGCGGGGTTATGAAAATATAGGAAAAGATTTGAGCGATTTGGGAGCGCGTATTGTCATTGTTTAGATTACAAAACGGAAGAAAAATCATAATGCTCATGGTGATCACACCGGCGGTCTTATTGCTCGTGGGCATGGTCGGATGGTATGTGTGGGATACGCATACCGTCCGGACCGTGTATGTGGAGGGCAATGTGCATTACACGGCGGAGGAGATCAAGGAGCTGGTGATGGAGGGACCGATGGGGAACAATTCCCTATACCTCTCCATGAAGTATAAGAGCCGCGGAATCAAGGACGTGCCATTTCTGGACGCCATGGACGTGGATATCCTGACGCCGGACACCATTAAGATCACCGTCTACGAGAAAGCCTTGGCGGGCTATGTGAAGTACATGAATACATATGTCTACTTTGACAAGGACGGATATGTGGTGGAGAGCTCGTCGATTCGGACCGCGGGGATTCCGCAGGTGACAGGGCTGAGCTTTGATTATATCGTCCTCGGACAACCCTTGCCTGTGGCGGAGGAATATCGGGACGTGTTCGGGACGATTCTGGAGATGACCAAGCTCTTGGACAAATACGAGCTGTCCGCGGACAGGATATATTTTCACACGGACACAAAGATCACGCTTTATTTCGGGGAGGTGAAGGTGGCGTTGGGAGAGGAAAAGCAGTGGTTGGAGGACAAAATCATGCGATTGCCCGAGATGCTTCCGCAGCTTGCGGGGCGCAAGGGAACCCTCCAGATGGAGACCTATAATGAGAAGGGGGGATATACCTTTAACCCCGAGTGAGACCCCTTTGTATACGCAGAAATACAATAAAGAGGAAAAATTATTAAAAAATAGGTTGATTAATTTGCAAAATAATTATATGATAGACTATGTGGAGTATTAGAAGATAAAGTAGAATGATTCTTTTGTGCTTTAGAAAAGGAGGATTTACCCTTGCTGGAGATTAAGACAAACGAAGCGGAGGCGGCTGCCAGAATAATTGTTGTAGGTGTTGGCGGTGCGGGCAATAACGCTGTAAATAGAATGATAGACGAGCAGATAGACGGTGTGGAATTTATCGGAGTGAATACGGACAAGCAGGCGTTGCAGCTCTGCAAGGCACCCAGATTGCTGCAGATTGGCGAGAAGCTGACCAAGGGATTGGGCGCCGGAGCGAAGCCGGAGATCGGCGAGAAGGCTGCGGAGGAGAGTCTGGAGGATATTGAGGGCGCGCTGAAGGGCGCGGATATGGTGTTTGTCACCTGCGGAATGGGCGGTGGAACCGGTACCGGAGCAGCCCCCGTGGTGGCGAAGGTGGCGAAGGATATGGGTATTCTCACGGTGGGAGTCGTGACAAAGCCTTTTCGTTTTGAGGCTAAGACCCGTATGGATAACGCGCTGAGCGGCATTGCCCGCATCAAGGAGAACGTGGATACGTTGATCGTCATTCCCAATGACAAGCTTCTTGAGATTGTGGACAGGCGTACTACCATGCCCGAGGCGTTGAAGAAGGCGGACGAGGTATTACAGCAGTCGGTACAGGGAATCACGGATCTGATCAATGTGCCCTCGATCATCAATCTGGATTTCGCAGATGTGCAGACGGTTATGAAGGATAAGGGAATCGCCCATATCGGAATCGGACAGGGCAAGGGTGATGACAAGGCGATGGAGGCTGTGAAGATGGCGGTGGAGAGTCCGCTGCTTGAGACCACGCTCTCCGGAGCGACAGATGTCATACTGAACGTGTCAGGCGATATCACGTTGGCGGACGCTTCTGACGCGTCGAATTATGTGCGCAGTCTGACAGGCGAGGAGATCAATGTAATCTTTGGCGCGATGTATGACGAGAGCAATACGGACACATGTACCATCACCGTGATCGCCACGGGTCTCGAGGAGAAGATGGACCCCACAGGGGTGAACAGGGTGGGAACGGGCAACACGTTCAGATCTCCCGCTTCCCACATGACACCGAACTCATTAAAGGGCTTTAACCTGCAGCCCGGGGCAGTGCCAAACAGCAATGTAAAGCCCGGCGTTCAGCCTGTGCCCGGTATTCAGAAGCCTGCGGATATCAGGAGCAATGTGAAGGATCAGAGCCTGAAGATTCCTGATTTCCTGCAGAAGAAGTAGACATAAAATATATGCAGCCTGCATATATGCGTATGCCATGGAATAGACGTAACCACAATAAATATAACATAAAATATCAGCACCGAATATATGACTGATCTTACGAATGGGGCTGTCGCACTAAGCATTGAAGATACTGAAGCGCGACAGCCCCGTTTTTTCTGACAATTCTGTCGAATAAAAAAGATTTTCCCGGTACGGCTTTTGACAAATTATACGCCTCTTTCCCTTTATAATGATTGTGAAAAGAGGCGTGAGATGTATTATGAGCTTTATGTAGACAGTCTGTTTGTAATCAATTTTGTGATGAATCTGTATCTTCTGATGTTGGTGAACCAAAGCACCCTGCGCACTGCCACTCGCAGGAGAATGGCTGTGGGAGCCTGCACGGGAGCGGTGATCTATCTGGTTCCGTTTATGCTTGGGATACCGTCATGGGTCAAGTGGCCGACGGCGTTCCTCGCGGGAACGGGGCTTATGGTGGAGATCGCTTTTCGTCCCAGAAGCTTCACGATTCTGCTTAGAATTATCAGACAACTGTTTTGGTACTCTTTTCTCATGGGCGGCCTGCTTTTGGCGGCAGAGGGCATGATGCCCTTCCTACGGCCGTTTATGACCGGTATCTGCGGTATTTTGGGCTTGGGAACGCTTGCATATTGGCTGATTGCCTTTCTCGTCAGGACAGATCGAAGGAAGCGGGGCAATAGTATCTGTAAGGCGACTTTGATCAATGGGGAGACACAGGTGTGTGTGACCGCGCTTTTGGATTCCGGCAATAGCCTTAGAGAGCCTGTCAGCGGCAAACCCGTGTCGGTGATCGACAGAGGACTTTACCGCGCCCTGTGGGGGGAGGAGGAGATTCCCTATCGTGTCGTGCCCTATCACAGCATCGGCAAGGCGGGCGGGATTTTGCCGGGGTATCTTCTGCCGATGATGGAGGTGGAGCTCGACGGGGTGGTAAGGCGGCTGCAAAATGTGTATGTGGCGGTCTGCGAGGAGGACAACAGTGTGGGGATCATTCTTAATCCCGCGGTACTGGGAGAGGATATAAGGGATATTGTCTAAAAAAGTATAAAAAAGAGAGGAATGTAAAATGATATTAAAAGTGGCAATGCCGGGCAGACGGCAGTTTAAGGTGATTTGCAGGGAAAAGTTCTTCCTGCGCAGGCAGGGGGAAATTCATTATATCGGAGGGGCGGAGGTGCTTCCGGCGCCCTTGGACGCGGCGAGGGAGAATGAGGTGATCAGTGATTTGGGCACGGAGTATGAGGACGAGGCAAAGACGATCCTGATCGAGCACAATCTGAGACTGGTGGTTTATATTGCCAAGAAATTTGACAATACCAATGTGGGGGTGGAGGATCTTATCTCTATCGGTACGATTGGGCTGATCAAGTCCATTAATACCTTTAAGCCGGATAAGAATATCAAGCTGGCGACATATGCCTCCCGCTGTATCGAGAATGAGATATTGATGTATCTGAGACGTAACAATAAGACGCGTATGGAGGTCTCCATAGACGAACCCTTGAATGTGGACTGGGACGGGAATGAATTGTTGTTGTCGGATATCCTTGGGACGGACGAGGACGTGATCTATAAGGGAATCGAGAACGAGGTGGAGCGGGGGCTCTTGATGCAGGCGGTGGAGAAGCTCTCGGAGAGGGAGCGCACGATCATCAATCTGCGCTTCGGACTGGGAAGGGCGGACGGGGAGGAAATGACCCAGAAGGAGGTTGCCACAAGGTTGGGGATATCGCAATCTTACATATCAAGATTGGAGAAGAAGATAATGCGGCAGTTAAAGCGGGAGATGAGCATGTAGGGAGCATGTAGGGAATATGTAGGTAACAATAGTGGTTCGGGTTGTTGACTTGTAGAATCGGGCGTGGGAAGGGGAAGCGGGTTCCAGACGGCTGCGGAAGTGTCGGCGGGCGAGGACTGGGAGGGCTTTCGCGGACGGGCTGCGGTTGGGTGTTTTCTAATAGTGCGGGGAAGGGGATTGCAATTTGCGGGTCGGCTCTAAGGTGCATCCATGCACCTAGAGCCTGAAATGCGCGTCCGTGCGCATTTCACCCTAGGCTTTGAGCGCACTATAAGAAAACACGCCAACCTCCGCCGAAGTCCGCGAAAGCCCTCCCAGTCCTCGCCCGCCTCGGTATTGGCGCAGGCAGGTGGGCAGGGCTTGTGGTAAGCGGTAGGATATGGTATGATAAGTCCATATTCATGGCATAAAACGCCCGAATGGCCATCATTGCCATGATGTAAAATGTAATTTTAGAGATATGGGAGTTCTAAATTTAAGTGTAGGTGTAATGTGAATATACAATTATTGGATAAATATATATTAGGGTTGATTGAGAAAAACGGCTGGTATGTTGGTCGTCAGTTTAGAGATACTGATTACTGGATTACGGATATTGAAAGATATGGCTACCAGTCTTTTGAATATGCACGACAAATTATTTGTGAATTAGGTGGATTATCTTTTCATGAGTATGCGCCGCTTACTTATCGACGAATGATAGAATTAAAGCAGAAAGAGGGACAAGAAATCCCCTCTGATTTTGCGGCTGATATAAAGAACGCTTGTGAAGATTGCCTTAATATTTTAAAAAAACTTCATATGGAAAATCAGGCTGAAAAATATTCTGGAGCATCATTTGCGTTTGATGCGCTATTAGCCGCAAGAAATGATGAGATTATTTTGGATATTGAAACGATAAAGAATGTGGTTGGAGAAACAATATTTCCAATCGGAACAGTTGCTCCTGATGGAAATTCATTTGTTGATGGAGATGGCAGAATCTACACAGTATTTAATGACAGCATATATTTATCCGGAGAGAATATAGAACTGTATTTGAATATGATGTTTACAAAAACGATTAAACCAGTAAGTCTGTATCAGATTTAAATTTAGGTTTGTCTACTAACTGATTTAGTTATCATGGACATTCATGGTAGTGCTTACGTCCGAGTGCCCTAAAAGCTCCTGCACATCTTTTGGCTGCGCCCGATAGCGTTGCTGCGGTGACGCTACATTCAAGGACTATGGTAAACACAGTCCTTGAAATATTTTATGCCTTAGTATGCAGAAAAGCTGCCAGTGGCAGGTTTTCTGTATGGGAGAATTTTATGACACAGTTACAATTAGAAGTATATCGGATAGACATGAAGTACATTAGAAACCTGCACAATATTGAATACCACAAATAATAACAATTCCAACGAAAACTTTGTTATCTTTTCCCGCCTGTGGAGAAACAGAAAGCACTTTATTATCTATATCATGTAGATTACGGATATATTCCATATCCACCTTGTATAATTTAAAATCTGTCTGCATACCTCTCCCCGTAAAAATGGCTACGCGTTGCCACATAGCCATTTATGTGGCAACTTTGTTAAAAAAACTTGCATAAACGAGCAAAAGCGAATATAATAAAATATAAACAAGAGAATATGATTATGAATATGCAAATGGGGTGTTTATTATGTTTATGGAAGAACGTCAAAAGGACATTAT
>JAMPHH010000064.1 GCA_023663505.1 Muribaculum sp. | reverse complement strand
AGAATAAGTCTATAGCCTGTTCTGACTGGCTATAAACTTATTATACGAGGGGGATTGGCAAAGGTTAAAGCAAATATTGTTCAGGTATTGCCTCAATTGATAGAAACGGCAGTGAATAGGCGGTGGAGCGAAAATAAGAAAGACAAGCATACAAATAATGCCGGAAAGGGGTGGTATCGATATGATATTTATTTCTGCATACCTGTACAATCAGAGAATGAGCAGGAGGTTCGTTGGAATTTCTATGTGGCGACAATGCTTGTACGAATTAATGATCAAGGACTTTATTTATATGATATTATAAATATAAAAAAAGAAGCGCGTATGCCGCGAGAATCTTTACATATAGAAAAGACCACCCGGTAAAAAACCGCTTCTTTTGCAATTAGTATATGATATCAGTTTTGTTTTGTCAAGGCAAATGTTGACAGGAAGGGAGGATAGGTTGAAAATCAAAGATTTTCAACCGCGAATATTGCGCCTGCACAATGCGTAAAAACACGCATGAAAGTTCGCAGGTTGCGGAAAGGCATGGTTATTATTATGAGACGAAGTGACAGGGAGATTACGGATTTTCAGGAGCAGCTCGAGGTGATGAAAAGGTGTGACGTTTGCAGGCTCGGTCTGAACGCGCAGGAGGTGCCGTACATATTGCCGCTTAATTTTGGCATGGAGGTCAGGGGACAGCAGGTGACGCTCTACTTTCACGGGGCGGCGGAGGGCACGAAGCACGAGCTGATTGCGAGGGACAATCGGGCGAGCTTTGAGATGGACTGCGCCCATGAGCTGATTCTTGATGACGAGAAGCATACCTGCTCCATGGCATATGAGAGTATCATAGGCAGGGGACTTATAGAGCCCGTGCCGGACGCGGAGAGAATGGCTGCCTTAAAATGCATCATGGCGCATTACAGACAGGAGGAATTCCCTATCCCCGAGACCGTGGCGGCGCGGACCAACGTGTTTCAGCTGATTGTCAACCAGATGACCGGCAAGCGAAGACAAATCAAGGCAGGGGAACATAGGGCGTGAATTTTTTAACGAATACGATATTCCACTTGACAGAAGGGTCATTTCAGTTTAGAATAGAACTGTTGTGAATTGCTTGTTAGAATATTGAAAATTTCATAAAAGGAGGTGCTCCTGTAATGACGCTGCAAGAGATCATTATCATGCTTGTAGTTGCATTGGTTTGCATCGTTGTCTCGGCTGTAATTACCGCCAAGGTCACGGCTTCCCGTCTAAAGAACGCCGCGGATACCACTATCGGTAATGCAGAGGAGAAGGCGAGGGAGATTATCGATGAAGCACTCAAGACTGCGGAGGCCAAGAAGCGGGAATCCTTGCTCGAAGTAAAGGAGGAGAGCATCCGTTCCAAGAACGAGCTCGACAAGGAGATCAAGGAACGCAGGGCCGAGGTACAGCGCGACGAGCGCAGGGTACAGCAGAAAGAGTCCAACATTGACAAGAAAGCCGATGCGATTGAGAGGCGTGAGCAAAGTTTGGCGGCGAGGGAAGAGTCCATCAACAAGATCAAGGACGAAGTCTCTAAGTTGAATGAGCAACGTTTACAGGAACTGGAACGAATTTCAGGTTTAACCTCTGAACAGGCAAAAGACTACTTATTGAAAATTGTTGAAGATGAAGTGAAGCATGAAACGGCCGTGATGATCAAGGAACTGGAGAGTCAGGCCAAGGAGGAAGCGGATAAGAAGGCGAAGGAATATGTTGTTTCCGCAATTCAGAGATGTGCTGCAGACCACGTCTCCGAGACTACGATTTCCGTCGTGCAGCTTCCCAGTGATGAAATGAAGGGCAGAATCATCGGTCGTGAGGGACGCAATATCCGTACCCTTGAGACGATGACGGGTGTCGATCTGATCATTGATGATACTCCTGAGGCAGTGATTCTTTCCGGATTTGACCCTATCCGCCGCGAGGTGGCTAGAATTGCCCTTGAGAAATTAATTGTAGATGGGCGCATTCACCCTGCCAGAATCGAAGAGATGGTAGAGAAGGCGCAGAGAGAAGTTGAAGTAATGATCAAAGAGGAAGGTGAGGCCGCCGTACTTGAGGTTGGAGTACATGGCATTCACCCGGAGCTTGTAAGATTACTCGGAAAGATGAAGTTCAGAACCAGCTATGGTCAGAATGCCCTGAAGCATTCCATAGAGGTTGCCCAGTTGTCAGGGCTGCTTGCCGCTGAGATGGGGCTTGACGTGAGACTGGCAAAGAGAGCGGGACTGCTCCATGATATCGGCAAGTCCGTCGATCATGAGATGGAAGGCTCTCATGTGCAGCTTGGCGCTGAGCTTTGTAGGAAGTACAAGGAGAATGCCGTGGTGATCAATGCGGTGGAATCCCACCATGGCGATGTAGAAGCCACCTCCCTGATTGCATGCATTGTACAGGCTGCAGATACAATCTCTGCTGCAAGACCGGGAGCAAGAAAGGAAACGCTGGAGACCTATACCAGCAGATTGAGACAATTAGAAGAAATAACAAACAATTTCAAAGGTGTGGACAAGTCTTTTGCTATTCAGGCAGGTCGTGAAGTTCGTGTTATGGTTGTGCCCGAGCAGGTTACAGACGCCGACATGGTATTGATGGCTCGTGAGATTTCCAAGCAGATAGAGGCTGAGATGGAATATCCGGGACAGATCAAGGTCAATGTGATCCGCGAGAGCAGGGTGATTGATTATGCTAAGTAATCCCCATATCCATAGACAGTTCCAAGCGAAGATGTATTAGACAAATTAAATAATGAATCAAAAATAGGGCGTGCGTATCGGCACAGCCCTTTTTTTGCAAAAACCTCTTGTCTAATCCGTACTTTTATAGTATGCTTATGAAAGTGTATGATTGTATACGATTATGCAGAGGAGATGAAACATATGAAAGCTTATCAAGAATTGAGTAGAGAAGAATTGTTGGCATTGCAGTCCAAGCTGAATGCGGAGTACGAGGATGCCAAGGGAAAGGGGCTGAATCTGAACATGGCGAGGGGAAAGCCCTCCGCGTCCCAGTTGGATATGGAGATGGATTTTCTCGATATCTTGAACAGCGGTTCAGATATGCGCGCCGAGTCGGGGGTGGACACCAGAAATTACGGGGAGCTCACAGGGATTCCCGAGGCGAAGCGTCTGATGGCGGACATGATCGGTGTCAAGCCGGAGAATATGATCATTTGCGGCAACGGAAGCCTTGCCATTATGTATGACACGGTCTCCCGCTCCATGACGCACGGTGTGATGGGCAGCACCCCTTGGTGCAAGCTGGATAAGGTAAAGTTCCTGTGCCCCGCGCCCGGGTATGACAGACATTTTGCCATCACGGAGCATTTTGGCATTGATATGATCACTGTCCCCATGACTCCGCAGGGACCCGATATGGATATGGTGGAGAAGCTGGTGGCCGAGGATGCGGCGGTCAAGGGAATCTGGTGTGTGCCCAAGTATTCCAATCCGCAGGGCTATACCTATTCTGACGAGACGGTGAGACGTTTTGCCAAGCTGAAGCCTGCGGCGGAGGATTTCAGGATTTTCTGGGATAATGCATACGCGATTCATGATCTGTATGAGGATAGGAGCGATTCCCTGCTTGAGCTTCTTGGGGAGTGCGAGAAGGCGGGCAATCCCGACATGGTGTACGAGTTTGTCTCCACCTCCAAGGTGACCTTCGCGGGCGGCGGCATCGCGGCGGTTGCTGCTTCTGAGGCGAATCTGAGGTTCATGGAGAAGTCCATGACGATCCAGACCATCGGCTATGACAAGATCAGCCAATTGCAGCATGTGCGCTATTTTAAGAATATTGACGGCATGAAGGCGCATATGAAGAAGCATGCGGCAGTGATGCGCCCCAAATTCGACGCCGTGCTTTCCGTGTTGGACAGAGAGCTGTCAGGGGCGGGGATTGGCACTTGGACCAAGCCCAACGGGGGATATTTTATCTCCTTCGAGTCAATGGAGGGCTGTGCGAAGGCGATCGTGGCAAAATGTAAAGAGGCAGGGGTGACGCTCACGGGTGCGGGTGCTACCTTCCCCTACGGCAAGGACCCCAAGGACAGCAATATCCGTATTGCGCCTTCCTTCCCCACACCGGAGGAGATGGCGATGGCGACGGATTTGTTCGTGCTATGTGTGAAGCTGGTCAGCGTGGAAAAGCTGCTGCAGAGTTAGGGAGGAGACATGGAAGAATATAAGAGATTGGAGCGCACCCTGATCGCGAAGGGCGCCATTATCGACTATTATCAGGACACGATGCAGATTCCCAACGGTCATGTCGCCAAGTGGGATTTGATCGACCACAAGGGCGCGGCTGCAGTGGTGGCGGTGCGCGGGGACGGGAAGCTCTTGATGGTGCGCCAGTACCGCAATGCCTTGGAACGGGAGACCTTGGAGATCCCCGCGGGCGGGCTAAACGGCAGGGAGGAACCCACGATCAAGGCGGCGGCAAGGGAATTGGAGGAGGAGACAGGGTATCTGTGTGACGAGCTGGAGCTCCTTAACTCCATATATACAACGGTCGCGTTCTGCAACGAGAAGATTGACATCTATCTGGCGAGAGACTTGCGGCCCGGCAAACAGCATTTAGACGAAGATGAGCTGCTGAATGTGGAGGCTTGGGCGCTGGAGGACCTGATGCAGATGATATTTGAGGGAAAGATACAGGATTCCAAGACGATCTGCGGTATCTTGACCTACGCCACGAAATTCGGTCGGGAGGACTAAAGCCGTACCTGCCATGCATATAATGCTTTGAGGCAGGTGGGACAATGCGGGAACGATTTCCTTTTGGGTATATTTTTTTGGTGGGCTTTGCCGCCGGAATATTGACAATGAATTTTGGAAGGAGCATTCTGTTGGACGGCACGGGGCTGTTGGCGGGGGAGACATTGCGTCAGCTCTCCGCAGCCATGCCGGACAACAGTGCTCTTTTTGCGTTTGTGCTTCGCAAACGTATGGTCGGGTTTGCGGTGTTGGCAGCGGTCTCCACGACATATCTGGGGCTTGCGGTCTGCGCGGGGCTTGCGGGTTGGTATGGCTTTGCGGCGGGGAGCTTCGTGGCGGCGGGGCTATTGCGCTTCGGCTTTAAGGGAGTGATTCTGGTGCTGGCGTCAACCATGCCCCAATATCTGCTCTACGGGCCCGCGGTTTATGCCCTGCTTCGGTGGTGTGAGAGAACCTACCAAATGATATATAAGAAGAATTATTATCAGGAGGGGACGGCAAAAGCACCCGTCCTCTCAAGTCGGGTGCTTTTGTTGGTCGGTATCCTCGCAGTGCTGGTCGCGGGCTGCGCATTGGAAAGTTTTGTGAATCCTTCCATTTTACAGGGATTTTTGAAGCTGCTTTAGGGCATGCTACTCATAATCCGCCAAGTCATAGATCAGCCGCTCGGTATCCTCCCAACCAAGGCAGGGGTCGGTGATGGACTTGCCGTACACGCCGCCGCCTACCTTTTGGCAGCCCTCCACGATATAGCTTTCGATCATCAGACCCTTTACGAGCTTGTGGATGTCGGGGTTGAGCTTGCGGTTGTGCATGATCTCCTTGGCGATGCGGACCTGCTGCTCAAACTGCTTGTTGGAGTTGGAGTGATTGGTGTCGATGACGCAGGCGGGGTGCTTCAAATCCCGCTTATCATACATCTCCAGTAAAAGGTTCAAGTCCTCGTAGTGGTAATTGGGAATGCTCTGCCCGTGCTTGTTGGTCGCGCCACGAAGCACCGTGTGCGCCATATCGTTGCCTGTGGTGTTGACCTCCCAGCCCCGATAGATAAAGGAATGGGGGTGCTGCGCGGCATATACGGCGTTGAGCATCACGGAAAAGTCTCCGCTGGTGGGGTTTTTCATGCCCGCGGGCACGTCAAAGCCGCTGACGGTGAGCCTGTGCTGCTGATCCTCCACGGAGCGCGCGCCGATCGCCACATAGGATAAAATGTCGGAAAGATAACGCCAGTTCTCGGGGTAGAGCATCTCGTCCGCGGCGGAGAGTCCCGTCTCCTCCAACGCGCGGATATGCATCTTGCGGATGGCGATCAGTCCCGCCAGAAAGTCCGGCTTCTGCTCGGGGTCGGGCTGATGCACCATACCCTTGTAGCCCTCGCCCGTGGTGCGGGGCTTGTTGGTGTAGATTCTGGGGATCAGGATCAGCTTGTCCTTCACGCGGTCGTTGATCTTGGCGAGGCGTCTGACGTAATCGCACACGGAATCCTCGTTGTCCGCGGAGCAGGGGCCGACGATCACAAGGAATTTATTGCTTTTGCCCGTGATGACGTCGCGAATCTCGGCGTCGCGCTGTTCCTTGATGGCGACAAGGTTCGCGGGGAGGGCATATTGGTTCCGGATCTCCTCCGGAGTGGGTAGTTTTTTGATAAATTCAAAGCTCATTTTGATACCATGCCTTTCCGGTGTCTGCGCGCAGACACGATATTTGCCAAGCGGGAATGCCCGCAGGCGGGAAGCGGCAGCTTGGTCCTTTGCTGAAACATGGCGTTGATGCCGTATGGCGCGGCAGCCGCTGTGAGATATTATAGTATATCTCAGGTAAATATGCAAATTTTTAAAAAATTTATAAATTTACTTTCCCCAAAGATAAGAATATGCTATACTGTTACAGAAGTATCGAATCGTAAGGAGCGTGATGAGATGTCTGAGGAGGGGAAAAGAAGCGCTTCTGCCAGACAGAAACGCGTTCAAAGGCTGAAACGCTTAATCATTGTGACGCTGCTTACCTTGATATTAACGCCGTCGATATGTTGCGTGGCGCTCTTTGTGCAGGTGCATGGTCTAAATCGCAGGATTAGCGAGATGGCGGAGCGTTTGGCTCTGCTGGAGCAGGTGAGTGACTCGCAGGCTTCAGAGACCGGCGGGGAGCCGCCCATGCTCTATGCCAGCGTGGGTGCGGGAGGCGTCGTGAATGCTGAAAGGTCTTCGGGCGCGGAGGTAAAGCCCTCTGAGGAGTCTGAGGACGGGGAACAGCCTGTAAGCGAGGCACAGCATAAGGTTTATCTGACCTTTGATGACGGTCCTAGCATCTACACGGGCGAGATTCTGGATATATTGGCGGAATATGACATAAAGGCTACCTTTTTCGTAGTGGGCAAGGAGGACGAGCACTCTCAGGAAATGATCCACAGGATCGTGGAGGAAGGACATACGCTGGGAATGCATTCTTACAGTCATAAGTATTCTGAATTGTATGCTTCCATGGAGAGCTTTGAGGAAGATTTCACGAGACAGCGTGCTTATCTGGAAGGGCTGACAGGGGAGACCTGTAGGTTTTACAGATTCCCCGGCGGGAGCTCCAACACGGTGAGCAAGGTGAGTATGCAGGAGTTTGCGGATTATTTGGACTCTCAGAACATGGTCTTTTTTGACTGGAATATTTCCTCAGGAGACGGGGGGTCCAGACTTCTGACTGTGGACACGCTGGTGAAGAACAGCACGTCCGATTTGGAACAGAAGGGGACGGCGGTGGTTTTGATGCATGACTCCGCTGACAAGAGGACTACGGTGGACGCGCTGCCCGAGATCATTGAGAAGGTGTTAGCGATGGAGGATACGGCAATCTTGCCGATTACCGAGGATACTGTTCCGATACAACATATTGATAGAGAAAATAATGACGGAGGTACAGAGTAAATGGGATTTTTCTCAGATTTAAAAGAAGATTTGTCCCAGGCGGTCAATGAGTTGATGCCTGCGGAGCTGTTGGAGGATGCGGCGGAAACGTCTGCCTCCGAAGGAGCGGATGCATTGTCTGTGGACATTTCCTTAGAGGAAATGTTAAAAAATATCGACGATGTTCAGCTTCCGGAGGATATGGCTCCCGCCGAGCCGGATGTGTCAGCTGCCGCGGGAGATGCCAAGGAGTCCGAGCCGGAATTTGGGGCATCCTTGGCGGATATGCTAGAGTCGATCGACTCCATCTCCTTAGAGGAAACGGCTGAGGAGAGTGTGTCCGAGAAGGAGACTCTTGAGGAGGCTGCGACCAAGGAGGCTGTCCTTGAAGAAACGGTCGAGGAGGCTGCGGCTGAGGAGGCAGTCCTTGAAGAAGCGGTCGAGGAGGCTGCGACCAAGGAGGCTGTCCTTGAGGAAGCGGTCGAGGAGGCTGCGGCTGAGGAAGCAGTCCTTGAAGAAACGGTCGAGGAGGCTGTGACTAAGGAAACTGTCTCTGAGGAAGCGTCGGAGGTGCCCGAGGAGACGGCTGAGGAGGAAATGTCGGAGGAGATCGAGGACGAGACAGAGGATTTGCCGCCTGTCAGCATTACCTTTGGAGATGCGCAAGGCGATTCGGGAGACGTGGATGAGAGCCTGACGGAGGAGCTTGCGGCAGAGCAGGATGAGGCGGATACCAACACGTCCTCCGTGAGCATTGTATTTGGCGAGAGCTCCGCAGAGATGTCGGTGGAGGAAAGCTTTACCGCCGAGCCCGAACAGATGTCCTTTGGGGAGAGCCTGACGGCTGAGCCGGAACAGCAGGCGGCGGAGGAGATTATCACTGCCGAGGTGGAGCAGCAATTGGTGGAAGAAAATATTGTCGCTGAACCGGAGCAGATGTCTTTCGGAGAAAGCCTGACAGCAGGGTTGGAGCAGCAGTCAGCGGAGGAAAGCATTGCCACCGAGCCAGAGCAACAGATGACAGCGGACGAGCTGCCCGGGAACGCCTTTGTGGAGGAGTACAGCGAAGCCTTTGCAGAGGCACTGACAGAGGAAAAAGACCTACAAGATTATACAAAAGAACAAGAGAACAAAGAGAGTAAAGGAGAAGAAGAAAAAATGGATGGTTATGGTTATGCAAGCAAAGAGGCGATGGACGAGACAGGTATTATCACGGCAGGAATGCAGATTCGCGGAGACATTGTCTCCGAGGGCTCCGTGGATGTGATCGGCGTGGTGGACGGCAATATTGACATCATGGGCAAGCTGAACATCACGGGTCATATCAACGGCAATTCCAAGGCTGCCGAGGTTTATGCCGAGGGCGCTAAGATCAATGGCGAGATTGTCAGCGAGGGTGCTGTAAAGATTGGTGACAGCTCTGTGATCATCGGCAACATCACTGCTAAGAGCGCTGCTATCGCAGGTGCTGTAAAGGGTGATATTGATGTGCAGGGACCTGTGGTTCTGGACGCCTCCGCGATCGTGATGGGCAACATCAAGTCTAAATCCGTACAGATCAACAATGGTGCGGTTATCGAGGGTATGTGCTCACAGTGCTATGCCGATGTCAGCCCTACAAGCTTCTTTGACAGCTACAAGACTGAGAACAAGAACAACAAGAAGAATAAGGATAACAAGGACAATAAAGATAATAAAGATAATAAGGCTAACGACAGCAACGGCAGCAATAGCGGCAAGTAATGAATAATAGCGGGGGAATGCTATGCGCAGGATTTTATTGAAGCTTTCCGGCGAGGCTCTTGCGGGAGACAAGAAGACCGGGTTTGACGAGGCGACTGTCAAGAAGGTGGCAGTTCAGGTGAAGGAGCTTGTGGATGACGGCATTCAGGTGGGGATTGTCATTGGCGGCGGCAATTTCTGGCGCGGACGCTCAAGCGAGAACATTGACCGCACCAAGGCGGATCAGATCGGGATGCTTGCCACGGTGATGAACTGTATCTATGTTTCGGAGATTTTTCGCTCGGTGGGGATGGAGACCAATATTCTCACGCCATTCGAGTGCGGCTCCTTTACCAAGCTGTTCTCGAAGGACAGGGCCAACGGGTATTTTGAGCGAAATATGGTGGTCTTTTTTGCGGGAGGAACGGGTCATCCATATTTTTCCACGGACACTGGCGTGGTGCTGCGCGCCGCGGAGGTGGACGCAGACGTGATTCTCTTGGCGAAATCCATTGACGGGGTGTATGACGCTGACCCTGCCAAGAACCCTGATGCCAAGAAATATGCTGAGGTGAGCATTGACGAGGTCATTGCCAAGAATCTTCAGGTGGTGGATCTGACAGCGTCTATTCTCGCCAGAGACAATAAAATCCCTATGTGGGTGTTCCGCCTGAATGACGAGAACAGTATTATCAATACCGTAAAGGGTGATTTTAACGGGACAAAGGTTACCGTGTAGTTACCGATATACATCAGTGCATGATTCCCGCGAGCAATGAGCCAAGCCAACATAGTTGACTTTGTGCCGGTGCTTGCAGCGGGGTTGTTGACTATGATTCCCGCAGGGGAAGGGGAGGACATATGGACGCAAGGTTACAACAATATGATGACAAAATGAAGAAGGCGATTGACTATCTGGAGCAGGACTATGCGAGCATCCGCGCGGGTCGCGCGAATCCCCATGTGCTTGACAAGATTAGGGTGGATTATTATGGGACGCCCACACCGATTCAACAGGTGGGCAACGTGACCGTGCCCGAGGCGCGTATTATCCAGATCGCGCCATGGGATAAGAGTATGATTGGCAAGATTGAGAAGGCGATTCTCACCTCCGATATCGGCATCAATCCCTCCAATGACGGCAATGTGATTCGTCTGGTGTTCCCCGAGCTCACGGAGGAGCGCAGAAAGGAACTGGCAAAGGACGTCAAGAAGAAGGCGGAGGACGCCAAGGTAGCGGTGCGCAATGTCCGCAGGGACGGCAATGACGCTTTCAAGAAGCTGGCAAAGACAGAGATTTCCGAGGACGAGATCAAGCAGCTCGAGGACGAGCTTCAAAAGCTGACAGACAAGTATGTCAAGGACATAGATGCCGTGATGGAGACCAAGTCTAAGGAGATCATGACAGTGTAAAGCTGAACTGTCACAGACAAAACTGTCACGGACAGTTACCTAATATTAGCTATATTATAAGAAATTTCAGGGGCGGACAGGCGTAACCTACTCCGCCCCTTAGCGTTAAGGCGGGAGAAGTAGATTGAAAAATCATAGATTTTTCACGAACGAATTTATTCGTTTTGCGAATATTGTGCCTGCACAATGCGTAAAACACGCATGAAGTTCGCAGGTTGCGGAAAGGCATGGTTACTGGTATGGACGAGAATTTGACAATGCCGCGGCATGTGGCAATCATTCTGGACGGCAACGGACGCTGGGCGAAGGCGAAGGGGATGCCGCGCAACTACGGGCACGCGGAGGGCGCCAAGACCGTGGAGGTAATCTGCGAGGAGGCATACAAGATGGGGATCCAATATTTGACGGTATACGCCTTTTCCACAGAGAATTGGAATCGCCCCGCGGACGAGGTTGACGCGCTGATGAAGCTGCTGCGCAATTATATGAAGAACTGCCTCAAGACAGCGGAGAAAAACCGCATGTGTGTGCGTATCATAGGCGACAAGACCGGACTGGACGAGGATCTGCAGGTGCGGATCGCCGAGCTGGAGGACGCCACGAAGGACAATGACGGACTGCATTTCCAAGTGGCGATCAATTACGGCGGACGTGACGAGCTGCTGCGCGCCATGCGCAGGGTGCAGGCGAGGATTGCTGCCGGAGAGCTCGCACCGGAGAGTGTGAGCGAGGAGACAATCAGTGAGTGTCTCGACACGGCGGGGATTCCCGACCCTGACCTCCTGATACGAACCTGCAACGAACAGCGTATTTCCAACTTTCTGCTCTGGCAGTTGGCATATACGGAGTTTTATTTTACGCCCGTGGCATGGCCGGATTTTACGAAAGAAGAATTGATCAAGGCTGTGCGGGCATATAATCATAGGGATAGAAAGTACGGCGGATTAAAGGAGGGCTGAGAATGTTTGTGACCAGACTGATCAGTGGAATTATTTTGTTGGTCATCGCAATCTGTACCATGAGCTTGGGAAATATCTGGCTGATAACGCCACTGTTCCTGATCTCCCTTGTGGCGTACAGGGAGTTGACCAAGGCTCTGGGCTGCGCGAAGAAGGAAAAGGGCTTTAACGCCTTGGAGGTCGCCGGATTCTTGGGAATTGCCGCCTATTACGTGTCGGCGTGGCTCGTTGTGATAGAGCATAAGAGCTTTGTGCTGCTCTTGGCATGCATCATGTATGTGTTTATGGCGCAAATGCTGGTCTATGTCGCGACTTTCCCGAAATTTCACGCCAATCAGGTGTTGGGGGCGTTCTTCTCCTTTGTATATGCGCCGGTGATGCTGGCGTTCGTGTTCCTGACCAGGGAGATGGGGTCGGGACAGTACGCGGGGATCGGGTTCTATGCAGTATGGTTGATATTGATCAGCTCTTGGGGATGCGATACCTGCGCTTACGTGGTGGGCGTCCTGATCGGGAAGCATAAGATTTTCCCCGTGCTCAGCCCCAAGAAATCCTTGGAAGGGTGTATCGGAGGCGTGGCGGGCGCGGCGCTGATCGGCGGTTTGTACGGGCGTTTTGTGGTGGAGCGGGCGTATCTTGCGAGTGGGAACACGGAAGTTGCCGCTGTGGGCGCGTTGGCGTTGATATGCGCCTTGGGTGCAGTGATGAGCATGGTGGGCGATCTGGCGGCGTCGGCGATCAAGCGCAACAACAATATCAAGGACTATGGCAAGCTGATCCCGGGACATGGCGGCATTATGGACCGCTTTGACAGCATGATCGTCACGGCGCCCATGACGTATTTTCTGGCGGTTTTGATGTTGGGGTGAAGTGTGCCCAAAGGAGGCGTTCTTCTCATGGATTGTTTGTGCCCGCTGTGCAGGCATGATGGGAAAACAGACGGATAAGAAGATGGAAAAGAAGATAGAAAAAAAGATGGAACAAGAGAAGAAAATAGCCATATTGGGTTCCACGGGCTCTATCGGCACGCAGACATTAGAGATCGTGCGCGCCAATCCCGAGCTTCGGGTGCTTGCCTTGGCGGCAGGGAGCAATGTGGAGCTGATGGAGGAGCAGATCAGGGAATTTCGCCCTCTTGTGGCGGGCATGTGGAGCGAGGAGGCGGCTGCCGACCTGCGGGGGCGCGTGGCGGATCTGTCCGTAAGGGTGGTCTGCGGCATGGAGGGGCTTCTGGAAATCGCGGTGTTGGAGGGCGTGGAGGTATTAGTGACCGCGATTGTGGGAATGATTGGTATCAGACCTACCATCGCGGCGATCGAGGCGGGCAAGGATATCGCGCTTGCCAATAAAGAGACCTTGGTGTGCGCGGGACATATCATTATGCCGTTGGCAAAGGAACGCCATGTGGCGATTCTCCCCGTGGACAGCGAGCACAGCGCTATCTTCCAATCCCTGAACGGAGAGCCGGCGGAAAGGGTTGAGAAGATCCTGCTGACCGCCTCGGGAGGACCCTTTAGGGGGAGAATACGGGCGGAGCTTGCCGATATACAGGTCGAGGACGCCCTAAAGCACCCCAATTGGGCGATGGGCAGGAAGATCACGATCGATTCCTCCACCATGGTCAACAAGGGACTGGAGGTTATGGAGGCAAAATGGCTCTTTGGGGTGGACTTGGACCGTATACAGGTTGTAGTGCATCCCCAGAGCATCATTCACTCGGCGGTGCAGTATGTGGACGGCGCGGTCATGGCGCAGCTTGGGACGCCCGATATGAAGCTTCCCATACAATATGCGCTCTTTTACCCTGACAGACGTCCCATGGACGGCAGGAGATTGGATTTGTTTGAGCTGGCGCAGCTTACCTTTGAGAAGCCGGATACCGAGGTGTTCGTGGGTCTGCGTCTGGCTTACGAGGCTGCCAAGGCGGGGGGGAGCATGCCCACTGTCTACAATGCGGCCAATGAGAGGGCTGTGGGGCTTTTTCTCGACAGGAAGATTGCCTATCCTGAGATCACGGAGCTGATCGGGGAATGCATGAATGCGCATCATGTGATTGAAAACCCTTCCGTGGAGCAGATCTTGGCGGCGGAGCAGGAGGCATGCGATTTGATAGACGGCATGACTCAACGTTAATGCACAGAATGAATTTTCAACACAATTTGGCGAATGCAAGCCTTTTGCGGGTGCAGATGCCTGAACTGTCATAAAATAACAGATGAAATTAAATCAGAGGACTGACATATGAACATTGAAACAATTATTTTGTTTATTATTATATTTGGAATTGTAGTCATTTCCCATGAGCTGGGGCATTTCCTGCTGGCGAAGGCGGGTGGAATCCATGTGGTGGAGTTCTCCGTGGGGATGGGGCCGACCCTTCTGGCTTTTCAAAAGGGGGACACCAAATACTCCTTAAAGCTTTTTCCTATCGGGGGAGCCTGTATGTTCGAGGGCGAGGACGGTCTGAACGAGAAGGAGGGGGAGCCGAGCCCGGGAGCTTTTCCCAATGCCAATGTATGGAGACGCATCTCCACCGTGGCGGCGGGACCTTTTTTCAATTTTATATTGGGCTTTATCATCGCGTTGGCGATGGTCAATATGATCGTCATTCGAGACCCTGTCGCCACGGAGGTGCTGGAGGACGGAGCCGCCATGGAAGCGGGGCTGCAGGACGGCGACCGCATTATCTCCTTAAACGGCGAGAGAATCTGTCTCTATGAGGAGATATTGCTGTTCAATGCACTCTATAAGGGTGGGGACGTGGAGCTGGTCTACGAGAGGGACGGCAGCCGCTATACCACTACCATCACCCCCCGTTACAGTGAGGAAAACGGCAGATATATGCTGGGCTTCTCCAATGCGGATTATGTCGAGCTGAAAGGTCTGGAGCCACTGAAATATGCGTGGTACGAGATGCGCTATAATGTGAAAAACACTTACAAGAGCCTTGGAATGCTGCTCTCGGGACAGGTCAGCAGGAAGGACGTGGCGGGACCAGTGGGAATCGCCAATATGGTGGGGCAGACCTATGAGCAGGCAAAGGCATACGGTTGGAAGGACGTGTTAGTGAATATGATGAATATCACCCTGATGCTCACGGTGAATCTGGGAATCATCAATTTATTGCCGATTCCGGCGTTGGACGGCGGACGGCTGGTGTTTCTGCTGCTTGAGGTCATACGCGGGAAGCCGATTCCGCCCGAGAAGGAGGGAATGGTGCATTTTATCGGATTGATGTTCTTTATGATATTGATGGTGGTAATTTTCTTTAACGATCTGGCAAATCTATTTGGAATCTAAGGGCAAGTCGATGCCTGTCCGGAGCCTGCGGGGCTCCGGACGGGGGAATTTTTCCAAGGGAAAGTTAAGAGAGCCAAGGGACGCTGACGGCTGTGACTGGGCGGGGGAGTTGATATTATTATTAGGAAGGAGTGTTGTTAATATATGGAATTGATAGCAGGGTGTTTTGGGCAGGAGGAGCAGGGGGACTTGACTGGTGTGTGCAAGACTGTGCGAAAAAAGGACAGGGTGCCGATTGTGTTGTTGTATGCCGTGGCGGGGGACGCGGGGCAGGAGAGAGCAGCCGAAAATATGCGGGCTGTTGGAGAAATGGACAGGGTAGGAGCAGGGAGAATAGCAGAGTTTGGGGTGCGCGTCAGGGAGTGGTTCTATGGGCAGGCGTTGAAGCTATGCGGGAAGGGGGTGCCGGAGAGATGCGTGGACAAGGCGGCGGAGAGCTTTCGGCGGTGGATGTCGGAGATAGAGAGCGACGTTGGAGCAATGGAGACGGAAAATGGGTATGCCGCCTTGTTCTGCATGGGTGAGGAATGCTTTTATGCTTGGTGTGGCGAGATGGCGGTCTGTCAGATTAATCGGGGCTTTGACAGATATCACCTCAGGAAACTGTCGGCTGCATCGGAGAGTATGGTGTGCGTGAGGACGGCGTTGGAGGCGGAGGTCGGCGTATTACTGTGCCATGAAGAGTTTTTAGAAGGCTTTACGGCGGAGCAGATCAGGGAATGCTTGGCGGTGGGAGAGCTGTCGGGGCAGGGACAGGTGGAGCGCAGGCTTCGCGAACTTGCCGCGGAGGCGCGTCGCCGCGGTATCGGGCACAGGGCGACGGCGTTTCTACTCACCAAGGAGACAGGCTTTGGGGGACGCGATGAACTACTGGAAGGGATTTTGCGGCGGCATGGCTATGCCAAGGTGAAGCTTATAGGCAGGGGAGCCTTTGGACATGTATATCAGGTGAAGCATCGAAGGACTCGTAAAAGAGCTGCCTGCAAGGTGGCAATCGGCGTGCGGGAGCAGGAGGTTTTAAGGCGGGAGGCAATGCTGCAGGGAAAGCTAAGTCACCCTCTGTTTGCCCGATTCTTGGACTGGATAGAGGAAGATGACATTTCTATATTGATAATGGAGCATGTGCGGGGAAGGGATTTGAGCGACTTGCTGCGCCGAGGACCGCTCTCTGCGAGGCGGGCGGTGCGGATTGCCATACAGCTTGCAGGCGGGCTGCAATACCTGCATGAATCGCCTGAGCCCGTGCTCTACCGCGACTTAAAGCCGGAGAATATCCGAATCGGGGTCGGGGACAGGGTGAAGCTTTTGGACTTGGGCTGCGCCTGCCCGCTGTCCGAGGCGGGTAGGAGTCTGGCGGGCAGCAGGGGATATGCCGCGCCTGAGCAGCTTGGCGAGACGGCGGGAACTTGCGGATTCCACAGTGATATCTATGCCTTGGGGCGAGTGCTGACGGCTATGCTTGTCGGAGATGGGTGCGGGAGAAGGAGGTATTGGGATAGAGCACTGATGAGAGAAGGGGCTCTTGATAGGCTGGAGGAGCTGATCGAGAGCTGCGTGGAGGATAACCCTGCGAAACGCCCCGGGGGGATGACGGAGGTGGTGAAGGGATTGGCAGATTGTTACAAAAGGAATTTGTTACAAAAAGTGATTTTATGATAAAACAAGTCTTGCCAATATTTTATATATATACTATAATAGTAGTGCGTCCAAAACGGGTAAGCGGTTCGTCTCTTGCCGTATGATTACATACGAGAGCTTCAAGAATCAACGGAGGTGATTTAATGGAAAATACGAAAGAGGATATTTCTTTGAGATGTTGGATACGATTCTCAAGATTGCCGGAATGATAGTTACTGGAGCCAGTACTATCGTGAAAGCAATTGACTTGATGGATAGATTTAAGCATCGAAAAAGCAACCGCACCGACCAAAGTTGAGGTTGCTTTTTCGATAAATTGCAACTATTAATTGAGGCGAACCGTTTGCTTTACGGACGCTTTCTTTATTGATTATAATACGTATCAGAGCAATTTTCAAGAGAAATTTCAAATTCACGAAATAAATTCACGAAATAAATTCAAGGTCAGAATAATCAATGCCAAAGCTTGATAACTTTACTTTTGCAATTTTGATTTGATAATCAAGCTCTTTGTTCTCACCCGTTTCATGCGCTTTAATTCTCATTAAATCTACATATCTATCAATGGCGACTTCTTTTTGTTCTTCCAAATTCATATCTGTTACCATCCTTTCACCGCCTCTTTCTAATAATGTTTATGCTGCTATATTCATATTATAGCGGTTTTATGAGAAACTGTAAAGCCTTTATCCGTTGTCCATTAGGATAAACGCATCAATCTAGACCGATTTTCACGAAAATAGGTGACATCGGCAT
>JAMPHH010000063.1 GCA_023663505.1 Muribaculum sp. | reverse complement strand
AATCGACCGAGAGCTTAACCAAGGGAGGCTGGGAATGTGGAAGAGACGTGGCGGGAACAGAGGAACCGCCATGAACATGCAGAGTGGAGGATACAAAGTCATTAGACTCGTCATCAGACTCAGATTATGCAGATGCGTGACACAGTATGGGAGATTCGTGTTCGGTTTTGAGGGCACAAAAACATCAGGCTGTTTTATCAGATGCAAGCAGCGTTATCAACTGCAAGTAACCCTCAAAAAGTATATAATAATCCTCGATAGCTCAATGGTAGAGCACTCGGCTGTTAACCGAGTTGTTGTAGGTTCGAGCCCTACTCGGGGAGCGCACATGATATTCTTTTAGTAAAAATCGTTTTATTAGTCACTTTGCGACGAATAAAACGATTTTTAAGTGTTGATTAAAGTGGCGAAAAGAGATATATTGTATTTTGGAGTGAGAAATGACGGCGAGGTTGTTGGATAACAGATTGGAGACTGCACAATGTGCGATATTTTCCAGGGAGTTGCCAATGCAAGGAACTATAAAATGAATTATTGGGTTTGAAGGACAGCAATTCTGGCATTATATTGAGGCATCGGGACCTTCGATATTGGTAAGAGCCCGAAAACAGGAAATATTTTGAGGGAAATTATATGGATAACAAGAATGATTTTACCCAAGGGAGTATTGTTAAAAAGCTGCTGAAATTCATGATTCCGATTTTGGGAGCATTGATTCTGCAGGCAATGTATGGAGCGGTGGATATCCTGATAGTGGGGCGGTTTGGGACGATTGCCGGAATCTCGGGTGTATCGACGGGAAGCAGTATCGTAAATCTGGTCACCTTTACAATTACGGGTCTGTCCATGGGCGTTACGGTTCTCATGGGACGATATCTGGGGGAGAAGAAGCCGGAGCGGGTCGGTATGGTGGTTGGCGGCGCGATCTGGTTGTTTTTTGTGCTGGCTTTTATCATTGCGGCGGCTATGCTGATTTTTGCGAGACCCCTTGCGATTCTGATGAGGGCGCCGGAGGAAGCGTTGGAGCTCACGGTGCTGTATGTCCGCATTTGTGGCGGCGGGGTTTTTTTTATCATCGCATATAATGTGATCAGCAGTATTTCCCGAGGGGTCGGCGATTCCAATATGCCGCTTGTCTTTGTGGGCATTGCATGTATCGTGAATATTGTGGGGGATCTGCTGTTTATTGCGGTATTTCATTGGAATGTAGCGGGCGCTGCCCTTGCGACCGTGATGGCTCAGGCAGTCAGCGTAATATTGTCGATTGTGATAATCAGAAGGCGGGACGTACCGTTTACAATGAAGTGGGAGTATGTCCGCTTTAATCCGGAGATCAAAAATTTCATAAGGGTGGGGCTTCCGATTGCGTTCCAAGAGATTTTGACACAACTGTCATTTTTGGCGTTGTGCGCATTTATCAACAACTTAGGTCTGGACGCTTCCTCAGGTTATGGCGTGGCAAATAAGATTGTGAATTTTATCATGCTGATTCCCGGGGCGCTGATGCAGTCCATGGCTTCCTTTGTGGCGCAGAATGTGGGCGCGGGGCAGGAGAAGCGCGCTCGAAGGGCAATGGTTACAGGCATGCTCATCGGGGGCAGCATCGGCATATTGATTGCCTTATTCTCATTTTTCCGAGGAGATTTGTTTGCGAGGATTTTCGCAAGCGATGAGGCTGTGATCTCCCGGGCGGCGGAATATTTAAAGGGATTTGCTCCGGAGGCGGCTGTAACGGCAATTTTATTCAGCTTTATAGGCTACTATAACGGGCACTCCAAGACATTGTTCGTGATGCTGCAGGGAATCGCCCAGACATTTATCGTGCGTCTGCCCATGTCTTATATAATGAGCATACAGCCGGACGCCAGCCTTACCATGATCGGGTTGGCTGCGCCCTGCGCGACGGTATTCGGAATCGTGATCAATCTGTTGTATTTTATTCGGTTTCGCCCGTTCCAATATCCGCCGCAAAAAAAGCCTCCACAACCGCCGGATCAAAATGCGAGCCTGACTCCTCCCTGATGATCGCATATGCTTTTTCGAGCGGCATGGCGTTTTTGTAACAGCGTTTGGAGGTCAATGCGTCAAAAACGTCCGCCACTGCCATAATCCTTGCGCAAAGCGGTATTTCTTCCCCGCCTATGCCATAGGGATAGCCCTTGCCGTTCCACCATTCATGATGATATGCCGCCATCTGCACCGCAGTATTCAGATAGTCCGATTCACCAAGCTCCTCCTTGGCGCGGTTGAGCAGCTCCTCCCCCGCCGTGGTATGCGTTTTCATAATCTCAAATTCTTCTTCTGTCAGCTTTCCCGGCTTGTTTAAGACGGCGTCAGGTATATGTATCTTCCCGATGTCATGGAGAGGCGCCGCGACTACCATGTCGCTGAGATACCTATCCGTCAGAAGCTCACTGTATACACCCTGTCTTTTTAGCTCCTTTGCGATGCGCTCCACATATTCCGCCGTGCGGCGGATATGTCCGCCCGTGTTGTCGTCCCTGTTTTCCACAACCTCCGCCATGAATGTAATTATGCCGGACTGCATAGCGGAGACCTGTTCGTGGTAAAATGAACGCTTATTGCCCTGCATGATCAGCACGATGATTGTGATCGTCATGACAAATGCGGAAACACTGGCAATCCCGATAAAGGAAGCCAGTCCCCGCTCGTACACACTTTCTGCCGCCCGTATGGTTCCGTTATCCGATACAATCTGCTCTGCCGTTTGGTTGGAAAAAAGCAGCATCAGTATACCGACCACCCAGAGCAGACATTTCTCTGATTTGCGCAGGCTCCTGCGCTGCATATTCTCACGAAACCAGCTTCGCCAGTTTCTTCCTTTAACATGGAATAGAACAAGCAGCGCAGCCATTACCCCGTAGAGCATAAGCTGATAAATTGTAGTTTCCCGCGTCGGAAGCGCGAGCAAATATGGCGGCACAAGCAGAACAGGGACAAAAAGCCCGTTGATAATGCCCGGAAAGGGTATCATCAGAAACAGTCCCCGCAGCCTGTGGCTTTTCCTGCCAAGACAGATATTTATCCCAATCATAAGCAATGCAACGAACGATGCGGCGTCTTTTCCAAATGCCAAAAATGCGATGCCAATCAGGAGGAAGCTGACAAAATAAAAAATGTGCTGTTTCTTTTCCTCCATATCCGGCTCTAAAAAAATATATTTTTTTATCAGGAAACCGCTGACCGTGATTGCCGCTGTTTCCAGTATCGCCAGTATTTCTGTCACCATAGTCTGTACACCGTTCCTTTCGCTCTTTTATTCTGTCTGCCTCATTATATCAAATCTTTGTTGTCCCCTCAAGCATAAAAGGGAGATGGTTTTATGTAACAGATTCAAAAAAGACAGTTGAGAGAAAATGCATTTTAGAGTATACTATTATCAGTAGATGAAAGGAAATTATATTATGGGGAAGTTAGATACTATAACCAAGGAGTATATGGAGAATCCGGTGATTTTTGCTGATGCGTTCAACCAGTTCTTATATCATGGAGAACAGAAAATTGATCCTGACAGACTGACGGAGTTGGATACCACGGGGATTGTAGTTCCATATGGGGCTGACGGTGCTAGCGTACCAGAGCAGAGATATAGGGATGTGTTGAAGCTTCTATATGCTATGACAGATGGAAAAGTAGCATACTGTGTAATGGGAATCGAGGATCAGACAAAAATCCATTATGCGCTTCCAGTCAAAAATGGTGTTTATGACTTTCTGCAACTGTCCCACCAAGTCAGCGAGACTGCTAAATTTCATAAGCAGACTATGGAGAAACAGAGAGCAGGACAGGTTACTCAGATGCAAAAAGAAGAACCGACAGATGGAGAGTTTCTGAGTGGTTTCTGGAAATCAGACAGACTTGTGCCGGTAATTACCCTTGTAATATATTTTGGTTCAGAAAGTTGGGATGCACCGCTTTCCCTGAGAGAAATGTATTCTGAAGCTGACAGTGTGCTTTTAGCACATGTACCAGACTACCATGTGAATCTAATTGCCCCGAGAGACCTGCATGACGGGGAGATTGATGAGTTTCATTCGAATCTGCGGGAAGTAATGTTGTATATTAAGTATTCCAAGAATAAGGAAAAATTAGATGAACTTATAGGGAAGGATTCAAAGTTCCAGAGTATGGAAAGGCAGGCGGCAGAGGTAATCAATGTTGTTACAGGGTCTAAGTTAAAATATCCTGAAGGGAAAGGAAGTGTAAATATGTGTTTGGCAATTCAACAGATGCGGGAAGAAAGCAAAATTGAAGGCGCAGTAGAGACCTATAAAGATTTAGGCATATCTTTAGTAGAGACGATAAAGCGTGTTGCGGAGAGATTTCAGATGTCTGAAAGTGAATCCAGCGAGGTGGTAAAACAGTATTGGTGAAAAGGCGGGGGAGATGGAATATACTACAAATGATTTATCCAAAATTTTAGACGTGTCCACCAACACTATCAGGCGGTTTGAGGAAAAGGGGTATCTGAACGCCATTCGGAATACGGATAATGGTTATCGGCAGTTCGACTCCTCGGACGTGGAGAAGCTGATGTATGTGGGAAAATACCGCAGGGAGGGGTTTAGCCACAGGGATATCGCAGAGCTTTTGCGGCGGGATATTGAGAGCGCGCGGGAGCTTCTGGAGGAGAGAAAAGCACGGTTGGATGCCCAGATTGCCGAATATAAGGCGTTGAGCCACATGCTCAAGGACGATATAGCTCTGATTGACCGTATCAGGGAGTACGGATTTGGACTGTTCGAGATGAAAAGCAGCCCTTTTCATTATGTGCTCTATTCTGAAAAAGGGAAGCTTTGCGGGGGGGTAGAGGGCAGTGCGTTGCATCGTTTTCTCTCGACCTGTCCGGAGTATGAATATATCTATCTGTTTGACAGGGAGGACGTTCGGGCGCGAAACCTGATATGGAGCGCGGGCGTTGGAGCCAATCAGCAGGTTACGGAAAAGTATGGCGTGGACACGTCAACGCCGGTGATATCCTATGAACGGCATTTCTGCCTGATGCGTTTTCTGCGCGTGCCGTTGGATTTGTTGAATGGAGAACAGATGGCGGCGGATGAGATTAAAAAGCTGATGTTTGATGATTTTGCGGATTATATGAATGAGCAGGGTTATATACCTGCGGGGGATATGCTTGCTTTAAAAATTGGATTCTCCAAAGAGGAGGGACGGGAGTGGCAATATCTTTTGATTCATTTTCCGGTGGATAGAAGACAGGACAGTTAGCATTTTAGACAATGTTGACTGTCTTTTTTTGTGGAAAAAGCTTGAGGTTAATCGCTTGACCCTTACATTGTGTCATACTTTAAAATGAAATCAAATGGAAACGTTTACGCAGTTGTTCAAAAGGAAAAGGAGGTAGAAGGTGATGCAATTGAAGGGTTACAAGCCAATGCGCCGAGTGACGGCGTTGGTACTGTCCGTGATACTGACACTGGGAAGTCTGTATACGGGCGGGATGAAGGTTTATGCGGAATCGGATAGTGGGGAAGGCGCTATCAGTGGCGACATTGCCGATTATGGCGATGTCAGCAGGAATGATGAAGTAAGCGGAGGTGACAATGCTGGTGTCGGTGACGCTGTGAGTGGCGAGGATATTGTCGGCGGCGAGGACGCTGACAGCGTGGAGGTGACACTCTACAGCGAGAACAACGGAATCGAGGCTCTTGCGGATACGCATACGGTGTGGATTGTGGGAGATTCAACGGTATGTGAGTATCCGGGCACCGAGTCAGAGTATTACTATAAGAGATGTGGCTATGGCGCTCAGCTCAAGGAATTTTTGAAGGACGATACCTACACGGTGAAAAATTTGGCGGTGTCAGGTACGAGTTCTAAGAGCTTCACGTCAAATGCTAATTATACGACATTGACGAATGGAATAGCAAAGGGGGACGTGTTAATAATTGGCTTCGGGCATAATGACGAGAAGAACACTGATACAGTCAGATACACTTCTCCGACGGGCGATTATAAAACAGAGGGTTCCTTTGCAAAGAGTTTGTATGATAATTATATAAAGATTGCAGCCCAAAAGGAAGCAGATGTGATTCTCTGCACGCCGATTGTGCGCAGGACGACCACAAAAGGCAGTTGGTCTGATGATAAGCTACATGTAACATCTGAGGGCAGTTATCCGAATGCAATTAAGACATTAGTGTCAGATTTGAAAACCAAAGAGAATATAACGGTGACATTGGTGGATTTGACAACGCTTACCAAAGAACTGTATGACACTATGGAGGCGGCAGATACTGCGTGTTTTCATGCGGAGAAGCCGAAAGGCACCGTAGATAATACACATTTGAACGCCTATGGCGCCAAGACGGTGACAAAGCTTTTTGTGGAGGCATTAGAGAAGGACAGCACATGTACCTTGGATTTAAAAGAGCATATTGCTTCAATACAATGTACACCTGATAAAACTGCGGATTATGTGCCCAATCCCGATTGGAAAGAGCCGACGCAGACTCCCGAGACAGGTGAGCTTGCCCAGAGTACATTGTGGGATGATTATGTAGTTAAGACAGAAGGCAAGGAGGACGTACATTTTAAGGGTACGGCTTTTGGTACTTTAAACGGAAATATTACCAAGGGAAATCATATACTGGAGACAGATGCAGCAGGTGATATGCATATTGCAGTAAAAAATAATAAAGGTAAATTCTCTAGCGCAGAAGACGCTTTCGATATGTATTATTACCGAGTGCCTGCAGATGCGAACTTCACGCTTTCAGCCAAGGCTCTTTTGAATGACTTTGATACAAATCAACAGGCAGGGTTTGGCTTGGTTGCCCATGACAGGGTGCGGATTGATACGAATGAGACGTATATTGCCGACTATGTGGTGGCGGGAAGTCTCGGAACAGGAACAAATTGCTTTAAGAGAAAGAATTTGACGTTTGAGTCAGGCGGAGGTTTGAAGACGGAAACTCTGCAGAAGGGCAAGACCTATGATTTAAGTCTTTCATGGCAGGATGAAGGCTTTACCTGTAAGTTTGGACAAGAAACTGCACAGTCAGAGGGATTTGACTATCCGCTGACTGCTAAGGACAGCGAATATGTCTATATCGGTATGTTCTGTACCAGAAACGCTGATGTTACCTTCAGCAATATTGTTTTGACAGTGAATGGCGTAGAGATAGCAAATAATACAAAGGCAGAATATGCTGTCACGGTGGCGGCAGGTGAGCATGGTTCAGGCTCGGCAGACAAGCAGACCGCTTCCAAGGGGGGGAAGGTTACCTTGACGGCGGTTCCTGATAAGGGCTATGTGCTTGATAAGTGGGAGGTTGTAAGCGGCGGTGTGTCCATTGAGAACAACCTTACATTTACCATGCCCGAGGGTGCTGTGACAGTGAAGCCTGTATTTAAGGCGATGCCCACCGAGTGGAGTTTTCGGAAGAATTCCAGTACCCCTAATATCTTGATGGGCAAGGTGGGAAATAATGCAGATGATGTAGCAATAGATGGATCGGTGGCTGTTAGGGTTCAGAATGCGAAAGCACTCTGGCAGGGGCTTGAAATTGATGCCAGTGACAGTGCGGCAGTTTTTGATACGCTGAACAGAGGTGATTGGGCGCAGGTGAATACGGGAACGATTGTAAAGGTTCCAATTCAAGAAGCCTGCAAGGTGACAGTTCAGGCATACAGTGCAAACATCTTCACTGTCAACGGGACATTAATGACAGATAAGACCCTGACATTAGGCTGTGTGCCTCGGGGAGATGGCAATGATTACGTTACTATCGTTGCCAAGGCAAATGATTATTTGGGTTCCATTAAGGTAGTCAAGGCTGATGTGACAGAAAACAACGTCACTGTGTCCGTGGCGGGCGACGAGAAGCATGGAACAGTGACCTCCAGTCATGCGAAGGCTACAGAGGGGACTTTGGTCACGTTGACCGTTACTCCCGGGAATGGATATGTGTTGACAGGGTGGAATGTTATAAAAGGTAATGTGACTGTCAAGGACAACAGCTTTACCATGCCTAACGAGGAAGTGGAGTTGGAGGCTGTGTTTGAGCAGAAACGCACAGAGTGGATTTTCAAGACAGAAGGGGATAAGACATCTTCGTTTACCGGTGATGATGCAATTGCGGTTCAAGGTGAAACTAAGGTGGTAGCGGGTCTGACAGTTGACGCTACTGCCACAGGTGCAAAATGGGATTCTACCGGTACGGCTGCAAGTGGCGGCGTACAGATAAATAAAGGCACAAAGGTTCATGTGCCCGTGGATGTGCCCGAAGGCGGGGCTGTCATGGTAACAGTTAAGGTTGTGACATATCAAACTGACCAATTGATTGGTTTTACCGTGGATGGCGAGGTGCTTCCTGAGGATTGCAGTAATGTCAGCCAGACCATAGTATGTGAGGGCAAGAATTCTGAAGTGGTACTGGAGTCTACCTTGAATAGTATGTGGCTTTATCAGCTTAAGGTGGAGCCCGTGGAGTATACTCAGGAAGGTACTTATGATTTCACAAAGGGAAGCATACCTGATACCTTAAAGGGTGTTACGTGGCATGGGTTTGTGGCTGGAAGTACAGGACATGGAGTTCAGACCGGTAGCGGGAAGGATTACATCACCCTAAGCTTGCCTCAGCGGGCAAATATTTCATTGGTAACCTGCTGTTATGGTATAGGCAGTGATTTAAAGGTTACCTCTGACTCAGGAACGGTGAGTCCGAGTATTGCTACGTCAGAAGTTAATAGCCAAAACCAAAAAACAGGTTTGATATACAATATTATCGGAGCTGTAGGTGATACGAAGCTTACGTTTGAAGGTTCGGGTGGTATCTATATTCACAGCCTGACGATTGAGTATGCTTTTGCACCCGGAGATCGTAAGATTGACGTGTGGGATTTTGGCGGTAAGCTAGAGGAAGACGAGGAGCTTTATACCAATAACATTACTCCTGCCCTGTGGGTGGAGAAAGATGTTTTGGCTACGGTTGCCAGCAGTGCCAACCCTGCATTTTCTGTTGCGGGTATCACCTTTGGGGATTTGACAATAAATAATGCCTTAAATGACAGATTGTATTCTAATGTGGATTACAAGCCGTTGAAGGATATGATTGGCAAGGGCAGCGCCCCGGGCAGTAGTATTGTGCCTACGAAAGAAGAAGTTTATAGCACGGCAGGCTATGGCGAGTACAGACCTGCGGGCGGTTATTATGGAAACGGAGCCGGTACAAGTACAACGAAAAATCTCTCTCTTGCCCATGTACAGGCAGGTGACAAGATTGTGGTATACCTCGGCTCTCATCAGTATGGTGATAATGGGGACACTATCGAATATACCATTGAGGGAACGGGAACTGCTGCGGGTCAGTCAGGGACGGTGACTATCACAGAAGCCGAGCAGTACAAAAAGTATGAGTTTGTAGCTCAAAAGAGCGGTACTTACAAGATATATCAGTCACAGTATAAACCGAAGCCCTTGTATCACAGGGTGGTGAGAGTGCCCGGTATGCAGGTAAGCGGGACGATTACGTTCCCCAGCGAGTTTACGGGAACAAATTACGCTTTGAAATTTGTGAACCAGTCCAATAAACAGGAAACTGTCGCGACGATTAATGAAGATAATACCTATTCGGTGGTGTTGGCTCCCGGGTATGCTTACAATGCGGTGTTGACCGGAGCGACCGGCTGGGGTATCACGACTGCCACGAAGGTGTTGCAGACGTCTGATTCGGAAGCGCTCATCGGCAAGGAAAAGAATCTTGTGGTGGAGGAAAAGACCACATACACATTCTCGGGAAATATTGAGGGCTTTGCATCAGACTATCGGCTAGATAACCTTGTGGTTGAGATGGTTCCGGTAGAGGGGAATGACGTGAACCCCAATGCAGATGTAGTGGAATTGACATTCGCTGATAAGCAGACATTGAGCTTTACCGCTACGTTGGAGCCCGACGTGCCTTATACCGTGCGTTTGTCCGGCGGTGTTAGCGATTATCGGGTAAAG
This sequence comes from Muribaculum sp., assembly GCA_023663505.1. Taxonomy (GTDB): domain Bacteria; phylum Bacillota; class Clostridia; order Lachnospirales; family Lachnospiraceae; genus Acetatifactor. The sequence continues at coordinate 7,458 of JAMPHH010000063.1, read as the reverse complement.
AGTCCTGAGGTGGTCAGCGAGAATGGCGCATATACAGAGAATATTGTGGTGGAGCTGAAGGACAAGTATGCGGTGAGCGGTGGATTTGTTGATGTGGCGGGCAATCAGTCCAACGCGAAGGTTACAGCCCTTTCCTTTGTACTCACTGAGACGGAGGGTGAGGGGCAGCTGGCAAAGACATACACCTATAAATATCCGGCAACTCTGACGGAATCCGGTTATTCTGTCGATTTGAGAGCGGGTAAATACGAGGCAGAGGCAACTGTGAACGGTTACGCCACCAAGACCCATGTGGTGGTGGAGAATAAGGCGGTGAAGAAGGATTTGCTGTTCATGTCCACCGCGGCACAGGGTGCATTGGAATGGGTATCTGACATTTATGTCGGTTATCCGAAGCAGGAGCATAATTATGCGACCGTGACGGATGCGGTGGAAGCATGTGCTCGAATGAATCCGAGCAGCGAGGCGAAGCGAATAACGGTTCATATCGCTCCCGGCACTTACAGAGAACAGGTGATTGTCGAGACGCCGTATATTACATTCGTCAATGACGAGGCGGGCAAGGGTAAGGAAGTCCTGCTGACATGGTATTATGGTATTGGTTATAAATATTATAGCTCTAAAGGGGGCTTCTATGATGTAGAGAGTGCTTTTGACAAATGCGAGAAAGCCATTGTAGACAGATGGGGAACCAGTGTACGTATAAAGAGTGGTGCGACAGCGTTCCGCGCCGAGGGAATTACTTTTGAGAATTCCTTCAACCGTTATATCACGGATGAGGAGATTGAAGATGGTGTGGAAGTATCAGGTACGGAATCAATTACTCTCAAGAGAGAATATGGTGTGGATGTGACAACCAGAGCTGCCACGGAGCGCGCGGCGGCAATTGTTGTTGAGGCTGACCAATCGGAATTCTTGAATTGTAAGTTCTACAGTAGTCAGGATACGTTGTATACGCAGTGTACCGCTTACTTTAAGAATTGTCTGATTGAAGGTATGACGGATTATATCTATGGTCAGGGAAGCTGTGTGTTTGATGCCTGCGAGCTGAGTTGGAAGGGCTATGAGTCCGGGCAGAAGCAGGGCGGTTATATTACTGCGGCGCAGACGAAAGACGGTCAGATGGGTTATCTATTCAGAAACTGTATTGTGACAGCCAACAAAAAACCTACGGCAACCACGAATACCCAGCTTACGGTGGCTCCCGGATACTTGGGCAGATGTTGGGGCGGCGTCAGCACCAAGACAATGTTCCTGAACACGAAGCTGGAATCCTCGGACTTGATTGTTGCAGCAGGTTGGTACGAGATGAGTAATACTAAACCTGCGAATGTGCCGGGCTATCAGGAGTATAATACTATTTCTCTGGACGGTAAGATGTTGGATTTCACGGACGCTGATCGTGCGTGTCACATCATGACTGACGCGGAGGCACAGGCTGTGAAGGCGACGGATTATTTTGGAAGCTGGAAGCCTGCGTATTACACGGAGGAGGATTCGGCTGTGGCGTTTAAGACTGCTCCTTCTTTGGAGGATAATGGAGATATGAATCTCCTTCGCCCCGGTCATACTCTGACTGTGAAATATTCTCTCGGAGAAGCCAATGATGCCAATGATGCGTCTATAATCAAATGGTATCGCGTGAAGGGAGAGGATAAGACTTTATTAAAGACATCTACCGCAGCTGCAGATAAAACCTATAAGGTTGCGACGGAGGATACAGGAAGCTATATCATGGTTGAGGTGACTCCCGTGACTGTGAGCGGCAAGACAGGGACGGCACAGAGCTGCACAACACCTCAGACAGTCGGAGAGGGATACGAAGATCCCAGTGGCGGCACGTCTGATATTGAATTAGGCAAGGGGATCAATGTATTCCTTGCGGGCGACTCCACTGTGAAGGATTATTCTGCTAAGGGTATGTATAATTCCGGAAAAGCTTTGGTTGAGGGTTCATGGGGCGAGTTCCTACAGTCATATTTTGACTCGGGAAAGGTCACTATTCAGAACTATGCACAAGGCGGAAGAAGTACCAGAAACTTTATCAATGAGGGTAAACTGGACGATATTGCTAAGAATATTAAAGAGGGAGATTATCTGTTCATTCAATTTGGGCACAATGATTGCTCTAATGCGGATTATAGTCATTTAACAGGTAGATATGCTCCTCTTGGCACTGCTGATGAAAACGGTATTTATCCTTCCACCGAGGGTACAAAGGATGCAGATGGTCAATATACATGGGATTGCGGCGGCACCTATAAATGGTATCTGAAGCAGTATATTCAGGTGGCAAGGGAAAAGAAAGCGATTCCCGTACTGGTAACCCCGGTAGCAAGATTAAATTATAATTCTGACGGTTCCATTAAACCTCATCATGATGAGAATCTGATAGGTTTGGTTCCTGAGGATGGAGCCTCTGCAGAAGCTTTGGCTGCGGTGACGACATCGAAGGCAAACAAAAATAAAAATAACAGCTATGTGACGGCTGTGAGACAGCTGGCGGAGGAGGAAAATGTCCTGCTGTTAGATGCATACGCGATTACTGAGAAGCTCTTTGTAGATGCGTACAATGATGCAAAGGCGGCGGGCGTGACGCCGAATTCTACCTACGGACAGCAGCTTATGGCTTCCGGTGACAGCACGCACAATAATAAGGTGGGCGGCATGATTGAGGCGGCAGCGATTGCCTCTGCGATACAGGGTATGGATTTGAGTATCTCCAAGGCTGTCAAGATGCCCCAAGGAATGGCAACCAAGAGCCCGACAGGGGAGACTGTATTCACCGTGACCAATGCCGGCAAGCTGACTATGTATGATATTTTGACAGGTTACGAGGAGGAAAGTGTATACTGGACTGCCGCTGTTCAGAAGATGGCGGACGCTATCGGTGAGAAGGCGAAGGAGCTGAACGGTTCCGAGGAAGACCCCAATCCGCCTGCAGGGGAGCAGTATACCATCACGATAGACAAGTGTGATGGCAGTAAGCCGGTGGAGAAGGTAATAGAGAAGGGCACGGCTCTGACGGTGGAAGACCTTCCTTCCAATCTGACAAGAGAGGGCTATACTTTCCAAGGTTGGGTAGACGAGGATGGCAATGCAGTCAAGGTGCCTTACACTCCTGCCAAGAGTATGACGATCAGGGTGAATTGGCTGAAGCAGGTGGCGGCTGATGAGTATGCCATCACGATAGACAAGTGTGATGGCAGCAAGCCGGTGGAGAAGGTAATAAAGAAAGGTGAAGCGCTTACAAAGAAAGACCTGCCTGAGAACCTCAATAGAGCAGGCTATATCTTCATAGGCTGGGTAGACGGGGACGGCAAGATGATCACTGCGCCTTACATTCCTGCCAAGAGTATGACGATTATTGCAAAGTGGCTGAGCATACCTACTGGGGACAGTGAAGGATTGCAAATAAGGCTTTTGGAGCCCGATAGGCAATATGTCTACACAGGCAGCGCTATCAAGCCTGAAATAGTGGTATTTAATAATGACGAGGTTCTGAAGGAAGGCACGGATTATACGGTGAAGTATAGCAATAATGTGAAGGCGGCTGAAAATGGAGCGTCGAAAGCCCCGACCATTACCGTGACCGGCAAGGGCAGATTCTCAGGCAGTACGGCAGAGCATTTCACGATAGGAAAGAAGGAATTAGATGACGATGACGTGGTGAAGGGTTCTATCGTGGTTGCGATGAACGGTAAGGCGGTTCCCGTGCTTATCTACAATGGCATGAAGCTTGGCACTAAGGACTATGAGTTTGTCGATAGCAATGATGCCAAGAAGAAATTTGTAGAAAACGGAACCATTCAGATTCAGGCGAAGGCAAACGGAAACTATAAGACTGATAGACCGCTTGAGCTTGAAGTAACTGTAGTGGAGAAGCTGAAAAAGCTCAATATCGTGGTGGACACAAAGACAAAGTTTACGTACAACGGTACTGAGCAGACTCCCGAAATCGAGGTATATGACAAGGATGACAAGCTTAAGGAGACGCCGCTGACTCCTGACTCGGATTATGTTGTTGTATTTAGCGGTGACAAGACCTCTGCGGGAACCCAGAAGTTTACTGTAGTCGGTATGGGCGGCTACACAGGAAGTACAGCGAAGTCTTACAAGATTAGCCCTTTGGCGGTGAAGGATACCGCAATGTTCGCAATCAGCGGCCTTGAGGAGAGCTATACCTACAAGAGCACAGGTGTAACCTTAGATGGGCTTGAGGTGACATACATCGGTGAGGCTTCGGACGATTCACTGTTGCAGGCAGGCAAGGATTATAAGATCACTTACAGCAACAATAAGAAGGTCAGCACAGGTACATCCCTTGCAAAGTATTCGATTACTTTTCTTGGAAATTATAAGGGAAGCAAGGCGATCAAGAATCAGACATTTAAGATTGATAAGGCACGCTTTGAGGATTCGGATATAGACGTGGCTGTGAAGTCTGTTGACAAGGTATACAGCGGCAAGGCAAATGCGTACAAATCTGCACCTTATGTGCTAGTGAACGGTGCGGTAATAAAGAGCTCTGAATATGCAGTGGAGTATTCTTATCAGAATGCAGCAGGTGAGAAGGTAGTGGTGGCAGGCAAGACCAAGGTAGAGCTTGCGGACGAGGAAATGTTTAAGCTGATCACGGTAACGGTAACCTGCAAGGACAAGAGCAATTATGAAGGTTTTGCGACGGGAACATATCGGGTAGTGAGAAAGGGTGAGAGCCAGACAGATCTCGCCAAGGCAAAGATTACGCTTAAGGATAAGAACGGTAGCAAGCAGAGCAAGGTGGAATATACCGGCAAGGCAGTATATCCTGACAGCATTGTGATCAAGGTGGGCGCTAACCCTGAGGTTATCCTTACTCCCAACGCGGAAGGCAGCTGGGATACCACCGAGTACACGGTAGAATTTGTGAATAATATAGAGAAAGGAAAGGCTACCGTGATTATCAGCGCAAAGGACGGAGGCAGCTATGTAGGCTGCAAGACTGCGACTTACACGGTGACAGCACAGAACATCAAGGGAAGAACCGACATCTGGACGGATTTTGCCAAAATGCTCAGTATGTAGAATTTACGACAATCTGAAAAAGGTTAAAAATGACAGCACCCAAACCAATATACGGCTTGGGGGCTGTCATTGGTTTCAGAAAAAATTGATATTTTGGGGTTGAGATGATATACTGGATTAATACAGAAGAAAAGAGTATTCCAAAAGGAAGATTTGATATATGAAGTCAAAGGTATTTTTTCAAAGGAAATCACGCCTGAAAAGGTAGTGGAGCTCTATAAGGCAACGGGAAAATATTTAAATGTATTGTATTTGAGGATATCACGGAGAGGAGCGCATGGGATATTTATATTTTACCAGACATGGGCAGACAGTTTGGAATGTTGAAAACAAAATCTGTGGCGCAACCGACAGTCCGTTGACAAAGCTGGGGCGGCAGCAGGCGCGAGAACTGGGAGAAGAAATGAAGGGACAGGGGCTTGTCATAGACGAGATCCTATATTCGCCGCTGAGCAGGGCTGCGGATACCGCACGGATTTTATCGGAGATTACCGGGATTCCTGCAAGGGTCGAGCAGCGTCTTATTGAGCAGAATTTTGGAAAATGGGAGTCCACCCCGAGAGACGGGGAGGACTTTAGGCGGGATAAAAGGAATTTTGTCACAAGCTATGGGGGCGGGGAATCCATGCTGCGGCTGTGCCAGAGGATTTATAATCTGCTTGACGAGCTTGTGAAGGAGCCGCAGAGGGTTTATCTTCTGGTGGCACACAACGGCATTGCGAGGGCTGTGGAGTCCTATTTTCGGGATATGAGCAATGAGGAGTATGCCGCGTTTGGAATCAAGAATTGCGAGTTTAGGCGGTATGAATTTTGACAGGGAATTATTATTTGTTAAAAAGTGGTCGAAAAGTGGTTGAAAAATAAAAGTTTTTCTTGCAAAGCGTCTTCCTTTATGATAATATATTTTTCGTCGGAGTCATTTCCTTTTAGGGAATGCATATAATAAAATATGGCGCCATAGCCAAGTGGTAAGGCAGAGGTCTGCAACATCTGTGCCGCCACGAAAAAATTGAATAAAATGTACTATATGGCGCAGTAGCCAAGCGGTAAGGCAATGGTCTGCAACACCAGTACGCACCGGTTCAAATCCGGTCTGCGCCTCTCAAAAACCCCGAATTTCCGGGGTTTTTTGTTACCCGCTTTTTCTCTCATTGTCCTTTTAGACCTAAGCCTCCGTTCTTTTTTTTATTATTTTTTCAGAATTTCATTTTTTCACAAGCACCGTTTTAGACCGTTCAAAATCGAATAAAATCTTTTCATAAGGTGGTAAGTAGGTGGAAAGGCATAGGTCTTATAATTGGTCTACTAAATCATGCTTTCCGCCGGTATCCGTATGAAGATAAGTCTTAATAACGACCTTGTAGTCATCCCCCAGCAGTTCGGCTACTGCTTTTATATCCTGATGACTTGATGTTTTACTAAGTAGTCTTGTTGCAAAGGTGTGCCTCAGTGAATGAGTGCCATAATGAGGCAAGCCGCATCTGCGTAAAATTCTGTCGAGTGTTTCCTGTATATTCCGGCTGGTAGGGAAATTGCCAGTATTAGTGCAGACAATTAAGTCCTCCTGGATCTGATGCTGACCATAAGTATCTAACATGATGTTCAAGCATTTCAGAGCCTCTTGGTTTAGAGGAATTACCCGGTTGCTTCGCGGATATTTTGGCGGCGTGATAATTTGGGTATAATGTTTTGTAATGCGCGTATCCCTGTTTTTCACGTTGCTGACAGTCTCAGAAATATGGATGCTTTTACGTCCTTCTGCATCCTGTTGGATTCCGTTTTTGGAGAGAGCTAAAAGTTCCCCTTCCCTCAGTCCGGTATTCAAAACAAATACAAGGGCAGGCCCGTAACGGTAATTTAATGTTCCGTCGGGCTTATAGGAAAGAGCCACGTCTTTGATCATCTCAATAGATTCCTCTGGTATAATCTGAATTTGCTTCGTTTTTACTCCGACTGCTGACTCATCAGGCATTTCAACGGTAAGAAACGGATCATAAGTCTTAGGTAGATCCTTTTCTGTTTTGCCATACTTAATCATGGAGTGTAAAAAGAGATACACCTTTCTGATTGTGGAATAACTGTAATTTGGCTGCATTTCGTCAAGCAATCCCTGAATATCTGAGGCTTTCAGATTGCACATCAGAATCTTGGATATGGGATGCGGTTTGATATGACTTTCAAAAATGGATTCTGTTCGGTCATATGCAGTCTGCTTCAGGTTTTTTCGCATAACCTGCTGGTTCTTATAATGCAAAAACTTGATAGCATATTGCTCCACTGTGAGTTTTAAGCTGACTGCTTCCCCAGACTGTACCAGAAACTTATATTCATCCAGCTTTGCCTTGACCTCCGATTTTGTCTTACCGGAAAATTCTTTGGGAGGCATTCCCT
>JAMPHH010000062.1 GCA_023663505.1 Muribaculum sp. | reverse complement strand
TCCCCTAACTTACGCTGTTCCCAAGCATCTGTGTATCCTTTGAACCTTATTTTAGGATTATTCATTTCCATCACCTCTCAATCATGCCAATAAAGCTATTTAATGATGCCATAATACCTGCGTCTTCCGAGGTCAATTCCTTCAGCATAGATACAAACTCTCCTTGAACCTCTGCAATCTGCGCATCTGTCTCTTTCATGTCAGCCAGAAGGTCAGCCAAATCTATCTCGTCTTCTTTTTCAAAATTATCTACATATCTCGGAATATTAAGGTTAAAATCATTCTTCTCAATCTCCTCAAAGCTTGCAAGGCACGATTCTTTTTCCACGGTTTCCCGTTTATTATACAATTCCATAACAGCGTCAATATTTGCATCTGTCATTGCATTCTGTTTCTTGCCCTTCTCGTATTTCTGAGAAGCGTCAATGAACAATACATCGCGTCCATCCCTGTGTTTCTTTAACACAATGATACAGGTAGGAATAGACGTGTTATAAAACAAATTTGCCGGTAATCCGATCACTGCATAAATATTCCCTGAACGAAGCAGTTTTTCTCTTATTTTGCCTTCCGCCGCACCTCTAAACAAAACACCATGCGGCAATACAATCGCCATCGTTCCATTACTTTTCAAATGGTATAATCCGTGAAGAAGGAAAGCATAATCCGCTTTAGATTTAGGCGCCAAAACACCATAATCACTAAACCTCTCGTCCTGCAGAAAGCCTGCTGCCGCACTCCATTTGGCGGAATATGGTGGATTCATAAGAACCATATCGAAATCATTTTCTTCATCTGTGGGCCAATCCCCGTCGAGGGTGTCACCATTACGAAGCTTCTGATTTTCCGGCATGATTCCATGTAAAAACATGTTCATGCGGGCAAGATTAAATGTTGATGTCATCAATTCCTGTCCATAATATTTGATATATCCTTGCTCTTTCGCATATTTCTTTGCATTCAACAGGAGGGAGCCCGAGCCCATACAGGGATCATATACAGACAATCCTCTCTTATCCTCCTGACCATTAATCGCGATTTTGGTCAAAATCTTAGATACAGCCTGCGGCGTATAGAATTCCCCCGCTTTCTTTCCCGTTTCAGATGCGAACTGACCTATCAAATATTCATAAGCATTGCCCAACACATCTGCGTCTGAATTTAATAAGTCCGCCTTATCTATCTCCTTTATCAGATTTGAAATTGTATCACTCTGCTTCTGGTCTCCAGTTCCCAAACGGTTAGAATACAGGTCAATATCTGTAAATAAATCTGCAAATATAGGGTCGCTCTGCTCAATATTATTGAATGCCTTCTGCAATTGCTCGCGATTAAACGAATTGTTTCTCGCAGCATCTGCAAAATGTGTATATGTCAAATCCGGCTCGATTGCATAATGGAACTCCGCCTTAATCTGTTCTTTTAATTCTTCCGCACTTTCGTCGTCCTTCAAAGCTTCTTTATATGCGTCGAGAGCCTCTTTTAACGTCTCCGGCTTCTCGTCATAAATTAAGTCATACACCTTGATCAAAAATGAATCTGACAGATATTTGTAGAAAACAATCCCCAACAAATAATCCTTATACTCATTTGCATCCATCTTTGAGCGAAGTATATCTGCGCCACTCCACAACACACTTATTAAATCTTTACTATTCTCCATCTCTGCCACTTGTGCACTCCTCCATTGTATTTTTCTCACCTGTTTCCAAAGTCCGTTGATAATATATATAGGATTCCTGCTCTACCTCGGACATATTCACGTCATCGGACAAGCCGTTTGCCGCGCGAAGCACTATGATCCTTGTTCTTACCAGTTCTTCTATATCCTCTATGGTTGCCCTTTTATACTCAAAAATGGTATCCGGCAGACAATTCAAGTACATATCAAGCGCGTCTGTGTTTTCTTCCAATACGCGCATCAGCTTGTCAGACGGGTTTGCATAAACAATCCCGTAATCTGCTTCTCCAATCTCCTTGCGCACCGGAAATGCCAATTTTTCCTCCTCTAGGTCAAACTGAGCATCTACACCTTTCTTATTGCCCCTTGCGTCAAGACGAATCCATCTGTCCAATGACCTGATATAAACGGCATTTAGCGCATGAATGCAAAAGCCTGTCTCCGGCGTATCTCCTAATGTAAGACGCTGATAACAAATGCCCGCAGGGATTCCGCCTGCACGAAGCAGCGCAGCAAGAAGATTTGCCTTTGCCCAACAAATGCCCACACCCTGTTCTAACACCTCGGTCGCAGACCTCGTAACCCTTCTGTCCTGTACGTCCCAAGAATGCTTTATTTCATCACGCACAAACTCGTAAACATTTTTAACATAAGAGAGCTCATCTGTATATTTTAGCTTAAATTCATCAGCCCTTGATAAAATCCCAACAGCATTCCAGTTGATATATTTTGATACCGATAAATATTCTTCCATTGGATCTCTTATAATTAATTCCTTCATGTCCATTCACCTAAAATATACGCTGTCAAATAGTGTTTTTGAATACTGTGTCATTGTACGAAAACTGCAACAGTTTTTACACCGTTGCAGCCAGTTTCTGATTCTTTGCATTCTTTTCTTTTACTTCCCTCTCAAGTCTTTCAATTTCCAGTTCCAGTTCTTCCCTTGTCATTTTTTTGATGTATTCAGGAATAATGCCCCTGTCATCTGCAAAATATTCTTCTTTCATGGTAACACCTCCCAAAAATCAATATCATAATTTTCTTTTAACTTCTCCAATGCTTTCCACTGTGCTTCAAATTCCGAATATCCTTCTATAATATATCTCTGAACATAACGAAAATAAAGTGTTTCGCTGATTTCCTGATTTGAGACATATTGTATAATCACACCATTATGACAAAGTATAAATGCCTTTGAATAGCCATTTATCAACATAGAATTGAAATCTGCTGCGCTTGGAGGCATACTGCTTGGGTGCGTATGAAAAGCAATCACGTTTTCCTTTCCGATTATCGCCTTCTTAATTGCATCCGTACATTTGACTGCACTTTCCTGTTGTTCATCCAATGCACTTGCAATAATTTCACCACTTTCCCCATCAATCCAGTACATATCTTCATATTTTGTACCGCTTCGGTGAACGAGCATCTCCTTCGCCTTATTGTATAAAATGCGGTTTGTGCTGATATTATCTGTAATTCTATCAAATTTACTCCTATATTCACCACTGTTTATATATGTGTGATTTATGATAGTATCCTTATTTCGCCCGTATCTCTGGTATTCTAATGACACCTCATCACCTTCCGCTTTTATTTTACTACCGCCCGAACTTTCTGTCAATTCGGCTTTAGCACGACCCATTTTTATTCTATCGACATAACATATATCTGGCACGGATTCGCCTCGTCCCACAGCGTCGGGAAAACCTCAAATTCCTTGAATCCTAAGCTGATATAAAATCTATTCGTATCATCATAATCTGCATATTTACCCATCTGCACCGTCTTTACCTGCAGAAAAGAATAGCCCTTCTCGTGAGCGATATCTTTTGCCATCATAAACAGCCTGCTGCCGATACCCTGCCTGTGATATTCCTTCAAAACTCCCATTACAGCAAGCTCTAAAGTATCTTTTCCCGTTTCCTTCAGACATAAAAATCCAATATATTCCGCACCTTCAATTGCCCCGATACAGATTTGCTCCGCACTCTCCTTAATATACCGTTCCCTGCCTTCCTCCATTGCAAACCAATCAGGCAGTGCTTCTAAAATGCTCCGCACAATTTTTTCCTTTGCCTGAGCTTCATATATCTCCTCATATATCATTTTAATCCTCCATATCAGAGCCGTTTACAGCACTGTGATTCTCTCATCTGCAGTCAAGACAATTTGAGACCCTAGCTCAAATTATAGATTGAAAAATCTTTGACTTTTCAACCACGCCACCCTACCTCGCCTCATACACCACCTTACCGCCGCAGATCGTATACTTCACCCTGCCCGTGAGCTCCCAGCCTGTAAACGGGCTGTTAGACGCCTTGGAAACATAGTCTCCTGCCGTGATCACGGCGGCGGTATCGATCAACACCACGTCCGCGGGTCCGCCCTCCGCAAGATACCCTGCGTCCAAATGGTACATGGCGGCGGGGTTCGCGCTCATGGCTGCAAGGAACTGTCTCATGGTGAGATACCCCTTTTGGACAAGCTCTGTAATCCCCAGAGAAAGCGCGGTCTCCAAGCCGATAATACCGCTCGGCGCCTCTGTCAAGGGCTTTGCCTTCTCCTCCTCGCTGTGGGGCGCATGATCAGTGGCAATGATATCGATCGTTCCGTCCGCCAGTCCTCGAATGATTGCCTGTCTGTCCTCCTCCGTGCGCAGGGGCGGGTTCATCTTGGCAAGAGCTCCATACCGGATAGCCGCCTCCTCCGTCAAGGTAAAATGATGGGGCGTCGCCTCCGCATGGATATTGCGCCCAAGCTTCTTCGCCCTTCGCACCAGCTCCACGCCCTCCGCCGTGCTGATGTGTTGAATATCAATGCAAGCCCCCGTCTCCAACGCAAGCTTCAAATCTCTGTCAATCAGGGTGATCTCCGCCTCTCTCGGAGATCCCTCTATGCCGAAATGCTCACTTGCCCTGCCCCGATGAATGCCGTTCTGGGCGATCAGCTTCGGGTTCTCCTCATGAAAACTGACAGGCATGTCAAGATTGACCGCCCGCTCCATCGCTTCCCGCACCACCTGCTCGTCCAAGAGGGGAATCCCGTCGTCCGTGAAGCCCACCGCGCCCTTCTCTGCCAAGACCTCCATATTCGTGAGCTTCTTGCCCTGCATTCCCATAGTCACGTTGGCACAGCTCATGACATTTATGTCAGTTTCTTCTCCCTTTGCCAATACATAAGCCAAGGTCTCCTCATTATCTATGGGGGGCTTGGTATTTGCCATCATCACCACCGTGGTATAGCCGCCCTTTGCCGCCGCCCTCGCTCCGGTGGAGATATCCTCCTTGTGGGTAAAGCCCGGCTCTCTAAAATGCACATGCACGTCCACAAGCCCGGGAGCCACCACCAAGCCTTCCGCATTGATGACCCTGCAGCGGGCGGGCTTCGTCATATCCTCGCCAAGCCTGCCAATCTGTATGATTTTACCCTTGTCCGCCAACAGGTCATAATTACCCTCCCTGCCTGACTTCGGGTCGATTAGATAGCCATTTTGTATCAGCAGCATAAACGCTTCCTCCCTTTGCAGTAATATCCATTACTCACCCCTGCGCATATATGCGAAAATGCACCATTTTTATCTGGTGCACTTTCTTGAAATGCACCTTTTTATCTGGTGCACTTTCTTGGTATCACTGGTTCCGCTTGATCTTCTTGGTGGTGTTCTTCTCAAACTCCGTCTCGCGGACTACCAATTTATAAACCCTCTTGTACGGAGCCGCGTCCTTATTGTAGGCGTCAATGATCTCCTGCAATGTAGCCTGCATATCCTTCACCTTCTTCTTGGCAGCGTACTCGTAGTCAGGGAAGATCTCCGCCTCGATCACGCCTTCCCTGTCACGCACGAGCACCTCCTGAACAATACGGTTCTTGCCCAGCTCGTTCTCAATCTCCTCGGGAGAGACATTTTCTCCGTTCTTGGTGATGATCAGGTTCTTCTTTCTGCCCGTGAGGAACACGAAATTATCCTCGTCCACATAGCCCAAATCTCCTGTTTTCAGCCACCCGTCCTCCAAGGTCTCCGCCGTCTCCTCAGGCATCTTGTAATAGCCCTGCATCACGCTTGAGCCCTTTACCCAGAGCTCCCCGTCCACGGTCTTTGCCTCACAGTTGGGCATCAGCTTGCCCACTGAGCCGACCTTGCTCTCCCAGCTCAGATTCGTGCTGATCACCGGCGCACACTCCGTCATTCCATAGCCCTGCAGGATCGTGATGCCGTATTTCTTAAAGAAATCCAGATAAGCAGGGTTTAAGTACGCTCCGCCGCTGCAGACCGTGTGAAACTGCTTTCCAAACACCTTCGCCCTGACAAGCGGCGTGGGAATCCATGAGGTCTCCTCCAGCTTCTTGGCAAAGGTCTCAATCATCAACGGCACCATCAGGATCATGTTCGGCTCAAACAGGGTGATGTTTTTTGCCACCCGAAGAAGAGAATCGTTGATACAGATCACGACGCCAAGGGAGATACCCTTAAGTATATCCATGGAAAGACAATACGCGTGATGAATCGGAAGCACCGAAAGAATCACCGTGCCGGACTCGATCTGCATATCAAGACATGTCGCGTTTTCCGCAAGATTCCTGTGAGTCAGCATAACGCCCTTACTCTTGCCGGTGGTTCCGGAGGTAAACATGATCGTCGCAAGCTGCTCCGGCTGCGGCTCATAGGCAAAGCCCGGCTTCTGCGCGCCAATCAACTCCCATAGAGAGTGCCGCGCTATACCGCTCTGCCCCTCGGCGTTCCCCGCTCCTGTCTCGGATTCGGCGAGCGCTTCCTGCATTCCGACGATATGCTTCAAATCGGGACATGCGCCAAGCGCTGCTCTAGCCACGTCCTCCTTTGCCTTATCGTACACAAGAGTAGTGACGTCCGCGCGATTGAGCAGCTCACACAGCTCCTCCGTGGTGAGAAGCGCATCCAACGGCACGGCGACGCTTCCGCTGTTTACCGTGCCAAAATAAGTTACCACCCACGAATAGGAGGAGGCGCCAATGATCGCAATGTGCTTCCCCCGCTCTCCCAACGCCTCCAAAGCCGCCGAGAAGCATTCCGTGTCCTGTTTAAATTGCGCGTAGGTCTTTGCCTCCACCACGGTTTCCTTTTTGCCGTTAGATTTTTCCGCCTTTACCTTATAACGAAACGCATCTTGTGATGAAAAGGCCTTTTCCGCCTGAACCAGCAGCTCCCGTATCGTACTACTCTTAGCCTGCATCATTACCTCCATTCTGTATAATGTGTCGCTTATGAAATCTTAGCGATATAGTCAACAGCTTCCTGTACCGTGCGAATGTTGGCGGCCTCCTCCTGCTCCACCTCGACATCAAACTGATCCTCCACCTCGCCCAGCATACTCATGAAATCAAAGGAGGTAAAACACAGATCCTCCATAAACCTTGACTCCGGCTTGATATCCTCCTTGGGAACCTCCACATAATTTACAATGATATCCACCAGCTTCTCATACATAACTATAATCCTCTCTTTCCTCTATGATTTGTAACTGTTCAGAACCAGTCAAATACGCAGTATTTACGAGGTTGGTTCTGAATAGTTACCATAAATTTTAATAACTGTTCACAGCCTATACCAGCTTGATGATCTCGTCGATACTCAGGTTCGGATTCTCTATGCCCTTGAACAAAATCTTGCACATATAGTAATAGAAAAATTCCAATTCCTTTCTGGAAAAGGCGGCAAGCTGATGCTCAAAGCTGAAATCCAACCCATTGTCATCGGGTCTGTGCATTACGGTGAGGTATGCCGCATGGGTACATACCCCGTTGCAATACCATTTTGTTTTGTATTTGATATCTCCCAGCAATGTCAAGCCTTTGTCCCGCAGGGACGCCGGCTGATAGGTCAGCGCGATTGACTCATAGGTGTAGCCGGGCTCGTTGGGATAGGTTTTACTTCTATGCGCCATATACTCCACAGGATTAAAGTTCACATGCCGGAAGGTCTCATTCTGTGCGTTCCTGATGATCATGATGCCCTCCAAGAAGGTCTTATCGCGTCCTATGATTGTGCGGAAGGGGAAAGAGTGGATTCTCGTGCCGCCGCATTTCTTCTCGGACAGCGTAGCCCTCCTTGCATATGCCACGTTCATGGACACATCATCATTTCCGTTCATCTTCTGCAGATATGTGCGCATTCCCATGATCAACAGACATTGCAGGGATACATGCTGCTCCTCGCAAAATGTCATAAGTCTCTTGGTAGGCTCCTCCTCCAAATGGAAGACGTCGATCGCAGATTCCAATTGTGGCGACGAGGTGCGCACTGCCCGAAGGTTGGGGTTCTTTTGCAGCTTTCTCGTCTCCTTAAGGCTGCCCGGTCCGTCGATTCCATTGTAGATCGGCTCGGACTCCTCTATCAGCTTATAGAAATATTCCCTGTCTCTCTGCTGCGCCTTGCTGCCCGCCTCGTACTCCAAATCCTTTTTCAACTGCTCTATATAGGAGCTTAAATCCGACGGGTAGGGCACTCCTTCATACTTGGCATTACAGTATATCTCAATGATATCCTTCAGGAAAGCAATCAGGGACTGTGCGTCCACCAGACGGTGATCCCCCATAAAGAACACTCCCTGATATCCGTCCGGCAGCTTGATGATGACGATGCGGTTCATCGGGGAATCCTCACTGGGAAAAGGAACCCTCGTCCACGCCGTCATGGTCGCCTCCGCTTCCTCCATGGTCTTGCCGGTGAAGTCCACGTACTCTATCTCGCGCTCCTCCTTGTCAACCACGTATTGATACCACTGCTCCTCCTTCTTGTCATAGGCAAAGCGAACCCTCGCGGATTCACATCTCTCATATGCCTTGTAGATCGCCTTTCTCAGCTCCTCTACGTCCAGATCCACCTCGATCGTCAGGCTCGTCCCAATATTTAATATTTCCTTCTTGGGACATCTGTCAGCGTAATAAAAGTGGAATTTCTGCGCTACGGCAAGCGGATAGACGGGATAACCTTTTCTTGTTTTCATACATTTTGACCCTTTCTTTTCTATAATTGTGCCGTCAGCCACTTTGCCTTGGCCTTCGACATTACAGCTCTACTCCATCACCAGATCGATAAAATCTGTCAATGCGTTCTCATAGGTCTCCATATCTTTATAATAGCTCTCTGCGTGAGACGCGCCCTCCACGATCAGCTTCCGCTTTTCACTGGAACAGTTCTCGTACAGCTCCTCACACATCTCATAAGGGACAAACGTATCATTGCTTCCATGGATAAACAGGATCGGAACCTTTGCCCTTGTAACCTCCCGTCGGGAATTACATTCGTCCATGCCATAGCCCGCCAATTTGCGATTGATGATATCCGAAGCCGGAATAATCGGGAAAGCAGGCAGATGATACATGCTGTTTAGCGCATGGGTAAACACCTCCTTGGGGGAAGTAAAGGCGCAGTCCGAGACAATCCCCTTTACCTGTGGCGGCAGCTCCATGCTGCTGGTCATAAGCACCGTGGCTCCTCCCATGGAAATCCCGTGCAGCAATATCTGAGTATCCTCTCCCGCCTTGTCGAGCGCCCATTCAATCCATTTCAGGGCGTCCCTTCTGTCCAGACACCCGAAGCCCACATATTCTCCTTCACTGGCGCCATGTGCCCTCGCGTCAGGAAGCAGCATTCCAAACCCTCGCTGCAGGTAATAGTGTGCCACACCTTGAAAATTGGAAACGCCTTCGCCGGTATACCCATGAAAGCCAATGACGAGCCTCTTGTCCGCACCGTCCGCCGGAGGGAAATAAGTAGCCTGTAATTTCAGACCGTCAAATGACGTAATGGACACATTAGAGTGCGGATATTCCATCATAAAAGCCTTCCGCTCCTTCATAAGCGGCATGTATTTTGCCCAGTCGGTTCCCGACATCTTCATGGTACGCTCTGTCTTTGCATGATTGCGCTTCATGGTTCGATTGTAAAAATATGCGATCACCGCGCCCTCAGCCGCAAGACCGATTCCTGCCGCTGCCGCAAGTTTTTTGATAACCTTCATATGCATCTCCAATTCTTTGATTTTGGTTTTTGGGACTTTTTATTTTTTGGTTTTCTTGGCGCCCTTTGCCGCCTGCTCAGCTTTCTTGGCGATCAGCTCCTTGAGGCGGAGCGCCTTTTCCAGATCGCCGTCCACCTTAAGCTGCTGCGCGCTGAAGGCATCTACCGCGTCGAGCTTGCCGGCGATGATCTGATCCAAGATATCCGGCGTGCAGGTGAATGCCGCGTCCCTGTCATAATACTCATAGGGCTCGATATGGAGCACCCCTTCCTTGACCTCGACGTAGAAGCTTCCGCCCGTCTCCTCGCCCTCGAGATTAAACTGATATGCCAGATGCTCCTTGATATCGCTTACATCTGTTCCGTCGAACTTCTTCTTGAACTCGTAAAAATAATCCGCAAATGCCATGATGACCCCTCCTTAAAATTTTGTCCTATATAATTTATTCTACATTAATAAAGATACCATAGTTATCCGGTATTGGTCAAGCTTGCGTTGGGATTATTTGTAAATATCAAAAATGCCCCCCCTGCGGGCAGTCGCTTTATCTCTGACCACCCAAAAGGAAGCATCTTTGTTTCATGGCAATCGGGGCGATACCTTTGCCGCCCTACTCAAAAATCACCGGTTTCTCCATGTAATCCATCTTGAGTACGATATACGGGCAGGAGGGCACTTTATCCGTGCTGCTTACGCCGTCCGGTCCCAACAGGGTAGTGTTCACACAAATGCTGTCCTCTGTCAGATATAGCTCGTTGACAGCGATGCTGTAACCGCTGCCCTTCTGCTGCCCGTAGCCTATCACTATGTAGAGAAATTCATCGTCGCTGTATGTCAGCTTGAAGGGGTTCGCCTTCTTCTCGTCTATGATACTTTTCAGCTCACCCGGAAGCTTCTCCTCGCTCACCACGGTGAAGCCCAGATCCTGCAGCTTCACCCGTTCCTCGCTCAATATGGAGCAGCCGGCAAGCGAGAGCAGACACACTGCTGCCAACAATAGGGCAATTCTTTTCCTGATTCCAGACATTCTTTATTCCGCCTGATGTTTTGGTCTATTCTATGTACATTTCCGTGGAAATATGATAAAATAACCATATTCAGGGCAAGAAACGGCCGAATGGCCATAAATATCATGATTGTGAAGCAATCATGATAAAATGTCCTTATTCATGGTCGGTAGCGGCCGAATGGCCGGTCTGACGCTCATCTATATCGTATGTGAAAGCGAGGTAGCTATGATACGCTTAGTTATAGTGGTGATTGTTTTATTCGGATTTCTGGTTCTCGGAAGTCCGTTGTTGATAGTGGAATGGCTGATCGGCCTCAAGAATCCCGATCTGAAAAGCCGCAGCTCCCTTGCCATCGTGAATTGGGCGTTTCGCCTGATCATACGCGTCACCGGCGCAAAGGTGACTGTCATCGGCGAGGAGCGAATTCCCAAGGATACGGCGGTTCTCTATGTGGGCAATCACCGCAGTTATTTTGACGTGCTGTTGACCTATGTGCGGGTTCCCAGACCCACGGGCTATATCGCCAAGAAGGAAATGCTGCGATACCCCCTGCTTCGGGACTGGATGCGCAATCTGCACTGTCTCTTTCTGGACAGGGACAACATCAAGGAGGGATTAAAAACCATTCTCACCGCTGTGGAAAAGGTGCAAAACGGCATCTCCATCACTATTTTTCCAGAAGGCACCCGCAACCGCGAGCCCGACACGCTCCTTCCCTTCCACGACGGCAGCTTTAAGATCGCTGAGAAGGGAAACGTGCCGATCGTTCCCATCAGCTTGGTGAATACCGCTGCCATCTTTGAGGATCATCTTCCCAAGATCAAAAAGGCAAATGTCATCATCGAGTATTGCGAACCAATCTATCTGAAGGACTTGGACAAAACCGCCAGAAAAAGCATTGGAGATCATGTAAGCTCCATCATCATGGAAACTTATCGAAAGAACAAGAAGCTGTTGGAGTCACAGCAGGAACGTTGACCTTAAATTCTTCTCCCCTTTGGGAGAAGCGTTCCCACTGTTATTTTGTAATGATTGGCTTTCCTTTTCCAAAATCTCAAATCTTGTGTCCTTCATTGACATAACAATCACCTCCACAAAGTTTATTTTTAATTGCTGCACAATTCTAAAAAGAGGGTTACGCTTTTAAATACTCCACCACCTCCGCGAAGTCCATGCCGTGGGAAGCCTTGACAAGAATCGTGCAGCCGCAAGGAAGCAGTGTCTTTTTTTGACTTTTCAGGCAATCTAACAAGCCCTGTCTGTCCGCAAAGTACATTACCTTCTGTCCGCGGGCGGACCTTGACTCCATATCAACCGTCTCGCAGGCGCCCACCGCCCCCTCGTACATATGTCGGGCATTCTCTCCCACGCAGATAATGCAATCCGCGCCGGACGCTGCCGCATATGCGCCCGTCCGGAGATGCATGGCGTCCGAGTCCTCCCCCAGTTCAAACATATCCCCAAGAATCGCCACCCTGTATGTATCCGCCATTGCAAGCAGGTCGAGCGCCGCCCGCATAGACACCGGATTGGCATTGTAGCAGTCATCTATCACCGTGTAGTCAGACAGACGGAGTAAATGATTTCGCCCGCCGACAGCCTGAAGCTTGCCAAGCCCCTCCTGAATCTGAGCCTCCGTCAAATCAAGCAGCCCTGCAACGCAAGCCGCCGCTGCCGCGTTGAGCACCATATGTCTGCCCGGCAGGGGAATCTCTACCTGAAAGCTCCCTGATTCCGTATTTATCAGGGCTTCGCTGCCCCATAAGCCCTTACTGACAATACTGTCAGCATATACCTCCTCACCGTCATATCCGCCCAAGCCGAAGAAATGCGTCGCCTTACCTCTAACCTGTGTCACCGCGCGCAGCATATCGTCCTCGCCGTTTAGACACACCTCGCCGCCCTCAGCCATAAAGTCAAAAATCTCTGTCTTAGCCTTTAAAATTCCCTCTCTGGACTTCAAATTCTCCAAGTGACACTGCCCGATATTTGTAATGACACATATGTCAGGTCTTGCCATCTCGCTCAACCTGTGCATCTCACCAAAGTCGCTGATGCCCATTTCCACCACCGCCACCTCATGCTCCCCGCGGATTCGCAGAAGCGTCAAGGGCACTCCCACCTCGTTGTTAAAGTTCCCCTCCGTCTTTAGCACCCGATATTTCTCAGCCAACACTCCGGCGATAAACTCCTTGGTGCTCGTCTTGCCCACGCTCCCCGTGATGCCTATAATGGGAAGGCTTAACTTCTCGCGGTAATATCGGGCGATATCCTTTAACGCCTGAAAAGAGCTTTCCACGAGAACGTAGCTCCCCCATTCCGCTGCCGGAACATCACACTCCCTCTCCACCTGCTCGGGCGGCTTCTCCGTCACCACAAGCACGGCTCCCGCCGCGAACACCTGCGGGATAAAGCTATGTCCGTCCACCCTCTCTCCCACGGTGGCGACAAACACGCCCCCCGCCGTCACCCTCCTTGAATCCAACACCACGCTGTCCACACAGAGGTCTTCCTTACTCGCCTGCCCTACCGTGACCAACTGCCCCCCACAGGCTCTCGCAATCTCACCGATACTCAAATCCATGCTAATAACCATACCTTTCTATCATCTTGCGTCACCCAGAATCCTCTCGCACAGCTCCTCAAAGCTCATATCCACAGCCGCCGCCTCTTGGGGCAGCAGGGACGTCGGGGTCATGCCCGGCAAGGTGTTCGCCTCCAAGCAATAGAGCTCCCCTGTCTCACTCATCATAAAATCCATTCTGGCATAGCTTTTCATCCGAAGCGCCGCAAATACCCTCTCCGCAATCTCCTGCATCTTCTCCGTCGTCTCGCCGTCAAGCTGCGCAGGACAAGTCTCCACGGTGCTGCCCGCCTGATATTTATTCTTATAATCATAAAAGCCCTGCTTAGGCGCAATCTCGATCACCGGCAATGCCTTTCCGCCCATAACCCCCACCGAGAACTCCCTGCCTGCTATGTACTGCTCCACGATCACCTCGTCATCATAACGGAAAGCCTCCAACAACGCCCTGTCATATTCCGTCTCATTCATGGCGATGGACACCCCCACACTGGAGCCGCCGTGACATGCCTTCACAATACACGGGAAAGGCGGTATCTTTCCTGCCCCGCTTCCCTGCTCCTCTTTCCTCAATCGAAAGCCCTCGGGCGTCGGAATCCCATGAGCGGTGAAGATATCCTTCGTAATCCCTTTATCCATTGCCATGGCGGAGCTCACAAAATCCGTGCCCGTGTATGGAATCCCCAACAGCTCAAAGCACGCCTGTATCTTGCCGTCCTCGCCGTTTGCGCCATGGAGCGCCATGAATACGGCATCTGCCCTTTGACAAAGCTCCAACACATTGGGACCAAAAAAGCTCCTTCCCCCGTCAGCTCTCATAGCCTTCACAGTCTCCAGATCGGGATTACGCTCCGCGATCGCCTGAATATCCTTTGCCCAATCCACGTCGCGCTCAAAGATATCCTCCGTGGCTCCCTCGTATCCCAGATACACATCTAACAAAACCGCCCTGTGCCCTTTTCTGCGCAACGCCCGATAAATCATGCTTCCTGAGATCAGCGAGACATCCCTCTCCGTGCTGGTGCCGCCAGCCAATACGATTACATTCATACTCTATATCCTTCCCTTTTATGATGATATCCGCCCTTTATGGGTGTCATATGACTGAATTGTTACATATTATCAATCACGGTTCCGTGTTCCGTCGAAATGTTATTGATTATCCACACCCCGCTGAACAGTTACTGATTATCCGTGCTTCCCTGCACGGCTGACAGCTGTGTCAGAAGGAGCAAATATTGTGACCTGTACTCCGGCTCCAATTCATAGAAATCCAACGATTGCAGATTGCGTCCCCCAAGGTAATGCAGGAACTCCTCCATCACATAATTGTACTGATAATTATTCATCACATAATTGGCGCATGCAAGCTCCGACGCATGGCGCAGCAGATCCTGCGTCCCGTTATTGCGGGCAGTAAGCGGGTGCAGTATCTCCTGATACAGCCCTCCGATCGCCTCCCCCTGCCCCATCACGGCGTCCATGAAAATATCACAAAGCTCCACGTCCACATTCTGTCTGGTATTCATGTAGGTCATGATGCCATATAAATAGCCGTCCTCCTCCGTATAATTGCTGTGACCCTCAAAATACATCCTGTACTCCGCGATCTGATTCATGTATGTATCAAGCCCCGTGGCGCGATACAGCTCCGTCAACGCATAGAAACATTCCGCGTCCTTCTGCATTCCGCCCTGAGACTGCTCAAACACCACCGACGCGCGCCTTAGGCACTCCGTGGCATACTGCCTGTCATAATTCTGGTATAGGAAGCTAAACTTCGCAAGCAGCGCCGCATACGAAGCCTCCTGCCCAAGACCAGCCTCCTGCTCCCCCGCGACATCAATCCAATCCGCCACAGCCTCGAGGATATCCGGAATCCTGTCTCCGTTTTCGTCCGAAAAGACCTCCCCATACCATTCATATGCCAGAAGCATCCGATTGACATCAGCAATCGAAATCTGTCCGCTCCGACATTCCGCGATCATTTCCTGACAGACCTCACTTAGAAATCTCTCGTAAAGATCCTCCTCCAACGAGAACGCATAGGAGCGTCCCACATATTCGCATTCCAAATAATAGCTCCCCGCCTGAGTCCACTCATTAAAATCAGCATAAGCCGAATACAAATCCTGCTCCTGATCATAATCTACTAATTCAAGCTCCGCGGAATATATCACCGCTTTCGTCCGCGCGTCCACAAGCTGAAAGCTCTCGGGAAGCTTATGTCCCTTCACCACCGCTCTCTTGGAGCCCTCCACCCGATATCCGTTCCTGTCCACCAAAACATTGGGAAAAAGCCGTGGCACCGTATAGTCGATGACAGGCGTGCTCTCCATTGACATGGCGCCTACAACCTCGCCGCCCGCTCCCTGATCGCCCGCCATGGGAACGCTACAGCCGCCACACAGAAATGCCGCCAGACAAATTACCGGCAGCACTGTGTACCTGATCCTCGCTCTATGAAATTGTATTTTGTTCCGCAACGTGTTATTCTTCATATTTTTATTTTAACACGAATTCTCCACAAAGCAATCCTTTTTGTGCCAGTTCATCTTATGAACTGTTGTTCAGCTATGAACCGTTAGTCCTTTTCATATACAATTTCACCGTCAATGATTGTATATAGGGTTTCCGTGAATACCTCCATGGGATTACCGTCAAAGACCGCCACGTCCCCGTCCTTTCCCACCTCAAGGCTTCCCAGTCTGTCCGCCACGCCACAGATGGTCGCGGGATTGATCGTGATCGCCTTCAACCCCTCCTCCATGGGCAGCCCCGCCTTCACAGCCATTCCCGCGCAGATGGGCAGCGACTGGATTAGGGAGACCGGGTGGTCTGTGGTGATCGCCGTCAGCACCCCTGCCTTCGACAGAACGCCCGCCGTCTTAAACGCCATATTTTGCACTTCGATCTTGCTGCGGCTGGCAAGATCGGGACCAACGATGGCGGGATACCCCTCCCCTGCAAGCTCCTCGGCAATCAAATGTCCCTCCGAGCAATGATCCAAGGTCATGGACAGTCCAAATTCCTTTGCGATACGTATCGCCGTGAAAATATCATCAACCCGATGCACATGCGCCTTCAAGGGAATCTCACCCCGAAGCACCGGAATCCAACACTCCTTTGTAAAATCCTCCTCAAAATCCTCGCTGTTTCTCTCCGCACGTTCCTTTCTTGCAAGATATGCCTTTGCCTCAAAGATCTCCCTGCGAAGCATGGCGGCGGTAGCCATGCGGGTGGAGGGACTCATGCCCTGTCCCGAATAATTGACCTTGGGATTCTCCCCAAAAGCCACCTTCATCGCCGCCGGAGCCTTGACGATCAGGTCGTCCACCCTCCTGCCATGCGTCTTTAAGAGAGCAAATTGCCCTCCCACCACGTTCGAGCTCCCCGGTCCGATCATCGCCGCGGTAATCCCCGCGCGAACCGCGTCCCCGAACGCGGCGTCCATAGTATTGATGGCGTCCACCGCCCGAAGATAGGGAGTGACGGGATTGACTGTCTCATTGCAGTCGTCTCCCTCCATTCCCTTTTTCTCCTCCGTGATACCCATATGACAATGAGCCTCGATAATCCCCGGCATCACCCATGCGCCGTCAAGCTGTATCACTCTTTCCTTCTTTGACGGTTTCACAGGGACAGATTGCTTATCGCCCACGGCGGCAATTTTACCGTTTAGAATACGAAGCACTCCCTCCTCGTATTCCTTCCCCGCCATGGTCATGATTTTGCCGCCCACAATATACATATGCCGCTCCTTAAAATAAAGTCTCCGAGTTGATCGGGGCTCCATCCTTCTCCATCCGGAAATAAAGGTTCGTGCCCTCCAGACTGTAATATTTGCTAGGCGCCGCCACCGTGCCAAGCTTCTCGCCGCTCTTTACATAGCTGTCCTTCTTGACCTTGATATTATCCAGCTGTCCGTAGGTCACGGTATAGCCGTTCCCCAATTCCATGCAGACAACATGTCCCAGCTCGGCGTCCTCATAGACATTCGTAATTTTGCCTGCTGCGCACGCCACCACATCATCGCCCTCCTCTGCCGCAAAGAGCGTGGCGGGATTATACTTGTACTGATCCAAGGTCGCAAAATAAATGCTCCCATCCATGCTGTAAGGCAAAAGGATCTCGCCGTTCACAGGCTTGGTCAAGCCCTGCTCCTCATTATAGCTGAGCGAAACAGCCGCCTGCTTGCTTTTGGATTCCTTGCTGTCATCCTGCTTCTTGTCCTCCTGAGCCTGATTTGCCTGTTCACTTGCGTCCGCAGGCGTTGAATTTTCAGACGCCGGATCACCTGCCTCACCTTCTGATGACTCTTTATCTGAGGAGTTGTTCTCAGAAGATTTCTTATCTGAAGTTTTTGTATTCTCCTTGGCTTTATTTTCCAACACGCCGTCCGTAAGTCCCGGGATCTCCACCAGATTAGAGCCCGCCTCCGCAGTCAATTCCTCGTCCAAGGGCATATAATCCAGCTCACCCTCCAGATTGACGTCCGCCTGTTCTTCTATACCCGCATTCTTAGCCTGCTCTGTTCCGATTCCGTTCAGCTTCTCTCCCGTCTCATTTCCCAACGCGGTAAAATCCAACGTGTAGCCGTCATCCTGCCGCTCGACCTCCTGCCCCCGCATATACAGCCCCGTCATGGTCAGGGCGGTCAACACAAACACCGAGGATGCCACCATGATAATACGTTCCTTTTTAATGCTGTCGCGTCTATTCCTTTTCATACCTTTTCTTTCCCTTTCTGTTTTACTTTCTTACTGCTTAGCGTTCTCTCCTGCTTTATCCTTCTACATGTAATCTTCACTTCTATTTTTGCCGAAAGGGAAAGTTTTATAC
Organism: Muribaculum sp.; assembly: GCA_023663505.1. GTDB lineage: Bacteria > Bacillota > Clostridia > Lachnospirales > Lachnospiraceae > Acetatifactor. Next base: position 556 of record JAMPHH010000062.1, on the reverse strand, counting down.
AAAAAATGTAAGTATAAAAATCAGTATAAAAATCAATCCTTACTTTCACTTTTTCTTCTTGCCAAAATATCCTCTCGCTATTATAATAATTTTACGAATAATATAAATGAGCTGGTGCATTTTCTGGAGTATGTGGAGAACAGCACCGATGAATGTGCCATGAAGCAGGACGACAACGTCCGCCACATCCATCAAAGGGTAACCGCCATCAAGAAAAGCCGGGAATGGGAGCAAAAGTATATGCGATTCGAGGAATTACTGAACAAGAAGTATAAACAGGGACATCAGGGAAGGACATCAGGAGGGCGTTCAGATAATGATTACCCTCACGCAGAAGCTGATCGAGGCCGGCGAGGTGGATAAGATCCCCATGCTCTCCGATGAAAGCTATTTGAACGAGCAGTGTCGCAGGTATGGTATTTCCCCTGAACTTACGCAGAATATCTAAATTCTTTTGTCGATCTGACATTAGAAGGTTGACAGGTTCCTTGTGAATTATCAGATGAAAATATACAAGGCTATTTATGAGACGGGTGTTGATTTTAACAGCTCTGCT
>JAMPHH010000061.1 GCA_023663505.1 Muribaculum sp. | reverse complement strand
AGAATAAGTCTATAGCCTGTTCTGACTGGCTATAAACTTATTATACGAGGGGGAAGCATTTATGCAGACATTGAATTACTGGAAGCAATTTGAGAATACGGGCAGGATCGAGGATTATTTATCATATAAAGCAGGTGACAGCCAGCGGCCGGAGAATATGGTCACTGGCTGCAAGTCCGATTATCAGGCGGGAATGTGGGATTCCACAATGAGAGAGGGAATGGACGGCAGCTATGCAGGAATTCATACAAGTGACAGGGATGATTTTAAAGCAGTCTCCCATGGGAGAATATGACAGGAGGGTGTGCCTGCTCACCCGCGAGCGGGGGAAGCTCTCCGCCTTTGCGAGAGGGGCGAGGAAGTCTTGCAGCCGTCTGGCGGCGGCAACCAACCTCTTTGCATTCGGCACGTTCAAGCTCTATGTGGGGCGCAATTCCTATACCATGACGGAGGCGGAGATCACCAATTATTTTGAGGAATTGATGACGGATTATGTGGGAGCCTATTACGGAATGTATTTTACCGAGGTGGCGGATTTCTATACCAGAGAAAATAATGACGAGAAAGAGATGCTAAAGCTTTTGTATCAGTCGCTCAAGGCGGTCATGGCGGATTCCCTGCCCAACCCTCTGGTGAAATGTATTTTTGAGCTGAAGGCGATCGCGGTCAACGGCGAATTCCCGGGCATTCCGCGGGACGGGGAGCTTTTGGAGTCCACAGTATACGCCCTGCAATATATCGCGGCAAGCCCCGTGGAAAAACTTTACACCTTCACGGTAACGGACGAAGTTTTGGCGCAATTGCAGAAAATTGCGGCGGAATATGCCAAACGCTTTTTGAATCATGATTTCAAAAGTCTTGAAATACTTAAAACTCTGTGTTAGAATCGGATATGGTGCAACTGTGAAAAATGGGGTTCCAAGCAGCTGCGGTATGGTCTGTCTCAATTAAGCTCAGAGATAAGACCAGAGAGTAAGGAGATTTTAGATGGCGGGACTACATAACAGAAAAGTGATGGCTTGCTTCGCAGTATGTATGCTGATGCTTGCGGGCTGCGGCGCGGCGAAGGCGCCGGAGACCGTGGAGACCAACAGCCTTGTCATTGACAAGAAGGGGACTGTCACCACCCATATAGTGGGCGTCTTTGACAGAGAATTTCATACCTTGGACAACCTCAGGAAGCTGGCGCAGGAGGAAGCCGCGGCGTATAACACTGCGAACCAGAAGGGAGATGTGACGCCTGTGACCTTGGAGCGGGTGGAGTCGCTTGAGGGTGATGAGAATACCGTGGTCGTGACCTTCCTCTGCGATGGGGCGCAGACTTATGCGGAGTACAGCGGAAACAGCTTTTTCTATGGAACCGTGGCGGAGGCTGAGCAGGACGGGTATCATTTTGACAAGTTGAATCAGGTGCTTTATGATACAAAGGGGGATCAAAGCATTGTCTCCGCAGATATCAGCGGCATGGCGCAAAAGCATGTGATTTTACTGTCGGAGCCGACCAAGGTCTACGCTCCCTATAAGGTTGCGTATATCAGCGAGAGCGCAAAGGCACTGGACGATGGAAGCATTGACACGGCGGGGGTGTCCGAGAAGGAATATCCCGTGATCATTGTGCTTGACAAATAGAGGAGGAGTGAGATGATGGAAAAGACATTGGATAAGATCGTGGCGTTGGCGAAGGCGAGAGGGTTTATCTATCCCGGCTCGGAGATTTATGGCGGGTTGGCGAACACATGGGATTACGGCAATCTGGGCGTGGAGCTTAAAAATAACGTAAAAAGGGCTTGGTGGCAGAAGTTCGTGCAGGAGAACCCGCATAACGTGGGCGTGGACTGCGCGATTCTGATGAATCCCCAGACATGGGTGGCGAGCGGGCATCTGGGCGGCTTCTCAGATCCCTTGATGGACTGCAGGGAGTGTCACGAGCGTTTCCGCGCCGACAAGCTGATTGAGGACTATTGTCATGAGCAGGGGATCACGTTGGACGAGAGCGTGGACGGCTGGAGTCAGGAGAAAATGCAGGATTATGTCAGAGAGAAGCAGATTCCCTGCCCTACCTGCGGCAAACATAATTTTACGGATATACGCCAGTTTAACCTGATGTTTAAGACCTTCCAAGGGGTTACGGAGGATTCCAAGAGCACCGTGTACCTAAGACCCGAGACAGCACAGGGGATCTTTGTCAATTTCAAAAATGTGCAGAGAACCTCCAGAAAGAAGCTTCCGTTCGGTATCGGTCAGATTGGTAAAGCGTTTAGAAATGAGATTGCACCCGGTAACTTTACATTCCGTACAAGAGAGTTTGAACAGATGGAGCTTGAGTTCTTCTGTAAGCCGGGGACGGATATGGAGTGGTTCTCCTATTGGAGAGGGTTCTGCCGCGACTGGCTTTTGTCCTTGGGCATCAGGGAGGAGGAAATCCGCCTGCGCGACCATTCTCCCGAGGAGCTTTGCTTTTACAGCAAGGGCACCACGGATATTGAGTTTGAGTTTCCTTTTGGTTGGGGCGAGCTTTGGGGGATTGCTGACAGGACGGACTATGACCTGACACAGCACGCCAATACCTCCGGCGAGGATATGAGCTATTTTGATGACGAGACCAGTGAGAAATATATTCCCTATGTTGTGGAGCCCTCTCTGGGGGCAGACCGCGTGGTGCTTGCGTTCCTTTGCTCCGCATATGACGAGGAGGAGCTCGAGGGCGGCGAGATGCGGACAGTGCTTCATTTTCACCCTGCGCTCGCACCCGTGAAGATCGGCGTGCTGCCCTTGTCCAAGAAGCTGAACGAGGGCGCTGAGAAGATTTTTATGGAATTGTCCAAGAAGTATAATTGTGAGTTTGATGACAGGGGCAATATCGGTAAGAGATATCGCAGACAGGACGAGATCGGCACGCCCTTCTGCGTGACTTATGATTTTGATTCTGAGACAGATGGCTGCGTAACGGTCCGTTTTAGGGATTCCATGGAGCAGGAGCGAATTGCGATTGCGGATTTGGATGCGTATTTTGCAGACAAGTTTGCATTTTAGGAGGGCGGGGAGCAGGAGTGTTATTCTGCTCTCTTTTCGGCTGTGATAAACGCGAGAGGATGAATTGAGTTTATGGAGATTACGGAATGTTTTCTGATTCTGGGGATAGAACCCACGAAGGACGAAGGATTGATAAAAAACGCATACAGGGAGAAGCTCGCAGTGACGAATCCGGAGGACGACCCCGAGGGCTTCAAGCGTCTGCGCGCGGCTTATGAGGAGGCATGCGTCTATGCAAGGCGGGGTGACGATAAGGATACACCGGCGGAGCGGGATACCACGCCCTCAGGACTTTGGGTGGAGCGCGCGGGCGAGATTTATGCCAATATCAAGACCAGACAGCAAGGGGAGCTTTGGCAGGAGCTGTTCGATGACGAGATATTCCAAGCGTTGGAGGAGGAGGAGAATTGCAGACTTAAGCTCTTGCGTTATCTGATGGATCATTTCAGGCTGCCCACGGAGATCTGGAAGCTTCTGAATGAGAAAATGAATCTTGTGGGGGACGCAGGAAGGCTTAGGGAATCCTTCCCCGTGGAATTCATTAATTTTGTGGTGAATAGGTGCGAGCGCGGGGAGGATATTGAATTTGATCTGTTCGAGGGCGCCGAGGACGCGGAGTATGACCTTTTTATCAACTATTATGACAATTGCTGGCAGGCGCTGCAGGAGGAGAATCTAAGCGAGGCGGAGAGGCTCTTGGACGAGGCTGCGGGACTCCATATCTATCACCCTGCCATGGAGGTGTGCAGGGGGTCGTTGCTCTATGCGCAGGGTAAGAAGGAGGAGGCTGCAAGCTTCATGCGTGCTCTGCGGGATAAATATCCCAAGGACGCAATGGTGTGCTACAACACGGCGGAAACTCTGTGGAAGCTCGGCAAAAGAGATGAGTCGGCGGAGATATATCTGGGGCTTAAGGCGGAGAACGAGAAGCACTATATGGCGAATGTCCGCCTTGTGGAGTGGTATTATGACAACGGTAAATACATAGACGCCAAAAAGTGTGCGGAGGCGGTGCTGTCCGCAGGGGCAGATGACGAGTTCATGGAGCTTCTGACGAAGGTGAATTCCAAGCTTGAGCGCGATATGGAGCTTAAGTGGAGGACAGAAAAGGATTGGGAGTCGGGACTTGAGCTTTGTTGGTGTTATCTTCAGGACGGCAAGAACAGCAAGGGGCTGCGTCTGGCGAGGGAGATAGAGGAGTTGATTACCCCCGAGAGGAAGGCGGAATACCACGGGCTGCTTGCCAAGCTTTTGGTGGAGATGGCAGACTACGCGGCGGCGCTTGAGATGTCCCAAAGGTGGGAGAAGCTCTTGGAGGAGAAGCTTCTGACCGACGAGACAGAGGAGGAGAAGGAAAAGGATCAGGACCGCATTCGGCAGGCGCATATGATTCGTATGCAATGCCACAAGAGTATCGGATATACCCAGAAGGAACATTTTAACGCGGCGATCAAGGAGATTGAGGCGGTTGAGACAGGCACGCCGCGGGATATCGGTTTCTGGTTGGAGAAGGCACAGATTTATTTGGAGCTGGAGGAGTACGAGAAAAGCTTGGAGCTCACCTCCCGCATGATAGAGGAGTATCAGGTGTACGCCGCGGCCGCCACAGCCATGGAGGTCTATCGCAGGCAGTGGGAAGCAGGGGGCGTGGTGCAGAACGCCCGTCTGTGTATTCAGACCTTTCCGAACTATGTGCGGGCATATGACCATTTGGGAAGGGTTTATCTGGATCTTGGCGAGACAGAGGCGCTGAAGGAGCTGCTCGCCGAGGCGGAGAAGAATAAGATTGAGAGCCCGTATCTGGAGGCATATCGCTACCAAATGAAGCAGAAGCCTCCGGAGGTCGAGGTGTTGAACGAGCGTCTGGACGAATTTCAGCAGAATTTCCAGAACAAGCTCTATGACGGAGAGACGGCTTATTTTGAGACGGGGCTTCCTATCATAACGGAATATCTCTACTGGTATCCGGGACCTTATATGCTGCGCAGGAGAGCGGCGTTTTACAGGAGCGGTATGCAGCTTGAGAAGGCGCTTGAGGACTATGAGAAGGCGCTTCTGGACGAGCCCGCCAATCCTTATATCCATGACGCCATGGGACGCATCTATATGGTTCAGGGGAATTTTGAGCAGGCGTTGATCAGCAATCGTAAGGCGCTGCTCTATGGGGGGAAAGAGTGGTACGCCGTGTCGGATTTTCAGATGGCGAAGCTCTATATGCTCCTAGGGGATAACGAGGAGGCGTTGTATTGGTTTCGCAAATGCGAAAAGCTTGGAAGCGACGAGGTGGCATATCAGAAAAGCATGGCTGTCTGTCTGGGGCGTCTGGGCAAGACCGAGGAGGCGATTCAAAAGCTCCATGCATATTATGGCAAGAAAGATGGCACCTTTTATGATGGGTACTATCGAAGTCTCTGGGAGCTGTTCGACACGGTTGGAGAGACGGACAGGGCGCTCAAGCTGTTGGATAAATGGCAGGGTGAGCTGCAGGTCGTGAAATCAAAATGGAATTTCCTTATCCCTAAGAGCACCCGTGAGAAGAAGTCAAATGAAAGCGCGGTGGACTATTATAGCTGCGCAGGTTGGCAGGCTTTGATGGAGGGGGACGGTAAACGCGCCCTTGAGTCTCTTGAGCAGCAGGTCAAGTGCGGGGAGGCTGTGAGCAAGGGAGAATCCGACGACGGGCTGGCGGATATGATATTTGCGGCAATCCTTTATGGAGACGAGGAGAAGGGCAAAAAATATTCGGAGAAGCTTAAGCTTTACCTGAATAAGTCCTCCCTGAAGGCGGCGGACGAGTTCCATGAGCGTCCCAAGATGAAGCTGATGGCGCAGCTTCTTGCCAACTACTACCGATTCTCGGACGAGCAGCTTCAGGAGCTGTTGGATAGCGAGAAGGATTGTGCTCTGTGCAGCTTCTGTCAGATGCCATTGTGTCAGGAGCTTGAGGGGGTTCGCATATTGCTTTTGATCAGACAGGGGAAGCTCGATGAAGCTAAGGAGCGCGCCGCGCGTAATCTCGAGATACACCCCGATGACCAATATATGAGGGCGATACAGGCGTTTTGGCAAAAAAGAAATATTTAATTGGAATATTTAGTGATTGGATAGAAGGAAAAGCAGATGATAGTAGGTATTGATTTGGGTACCACCAACAGTCTGGTGGCATATTTTACGGGGGAAGGACCAAGGATTATCCCCAACAGGCTCGGAAAGAATCTGACTCCCTCCGTGGTGAGTGTGGACGAGGAGGGGAATGTGTTCGTGGGAGAGACGGCGAGAGAGCGTATGAGTCTCTACCCCGAGTCCGTGGCGCAGACCTTTAAGCGCAGTATGGGCACCGACCGCACTTACAATCTTAGCGGGCATTTGTTCAAGCCGGAGGAGCTCTCCAGTATGGTGCTTCGCGCGCTGAAGGAGGACGCGGAGAGTTTTCTCGGGGAGGAAGTGACCGAGGCGGTGATCAGTGTGCCGGCGTATTTTGATGACAAGCGCAGAAAGGCGACCAAGCGCGCCGGCGAGCTGGCGGGGTTGAAGGTGGAGCGCATGATCTCCGAGCCCACGGCGGCAGCGGTGGCTTACGGCTTGTATGACAAGACACAGGACACAAGATTTCTGGTGTTTGACTTGGGCGGGGGCACGTTTGACGTGTCCGTGTTGGAGCTGTATCACAATATTTTGGAGGTGCGGGCGGTAGCAGGCGACAATTATCTCGGGGGTGAGGATTTCACTCAGGAGATGGCGAAGCTTTTCCTGCAAAAGACAGAGCTCACGGTGTCAAATCTGTCCGAGAAGGAGCAGATACGTCTGTACAAGGCGGCAGAAAAAGCAAAATACGCCATCAATGACGAGCCCTCTGTCACCATGAGCTTTCTCTATAAGGAGGAAATGAAGGAAGCGGTGATCACGGCGAAGGAGTTTGAGACGGCGTGTGAGGAGCTGCTCATGAAGATAAGGGAGCCTGTGAAAAAGAGCTTGGCGGACGCGGGGCTTAAGCTCTCCGATATCGACGAGGTGCTGTTGATCGGCGGAGCTACCAGATTGTCCATCGTGCGAGATTTCCTGATAAGGCTGTTCCGCAAGTTCCCTGACACGAAGCTCAATCCGGACGAGACGGTGGCATTGGGAGCCGCGGTGCAGGCGGCGATGAAGGAGCGCAGGGCTGAGGTCAAGGAGGTCATTCTCACGGACGTGTGTTCATTTACATTGGGCACCGAGGTGGTGGTGGAGTATGACGAGGACAAATATGAGGACGGGCGCTTCTGCCCGATTATTGAGCGCAACACGGTGATTCCCGCCAGTCATACGGAGCGGCTGTACACTGTGAGGGATAATCAGACCTCTGTGCGCGTGCGGGTGCTGCAGGGGGAGAGCCGTTTTGCAAGAAATAATCTGTACTTGGGTGAATTGGAGATCGAGGTGCCCAAGGGACTAAAGGGAACTCAGGCTGTGGACGTCACATACACCTATGACATTAATTCGCTGTTAGAGGTGGAGGTAAAGGTGGTATCGACAGGGATCACTAAGAAAATGATCATCAAGGGGCAGGACAATCAGATGACCGAGGAGGAGATCAAGAAGCGCATGGAGGAGCTTGCGTATCTGAAGATCCAGCCTAGGGATTATGAGGAGAATCGTCTGGTGCTGCTTCGGGCGGAGCGCATGTACGAGGAATCGTTAGGCGACCGCAGACAGAAGCTTGACCGCTATATCACTGCATTCGAGGCGGCGTTAAAACGAGGTGATCATGACGAGATACGGGACGCGAGGGAAGAACTGAACGAGATTTTGGAAGACGAGGACGACTAGGAGGATAAAACGATGCAGAAACGTGGTGTGAATGAACTGAGGAGATTGTATCTTGACTTTTTTGAGGGCAAGGATCATCTGAAAATGAAAAGCTTTTCACTGGTGCCCCACAATGATAAGAGCCTGCTGCTGATCAATGCGGGAATGGCGCCCCTGAAGCCCTATTTTACGGGGCAGGAGATTCCTCCCAGAAAGCGCGTGACCACATGCCAGAAATGCGTGCGCACGGGAGATATCGAGAACGTGGGTAAGACTGCGAGACATCTGACCTTTTTTGAGATGCTGGGAAATTTCTCTTTCGGGGATTATTTTAAGCATGAGGCTCTTGCGTGGAGCTGGGAGTTCCTGACGGAATATGTGGGCATGGAGCCGGAGCGGTTGTATCCTTCCATCTATGGGGAGGACGACGAGGCGTTTGAGATCTGGACGAAGGAGATCGGCGTGCCCGGGGAGAAGATCACCCGTTTCTATCGTGATGAGAACGGAGACTGTGACAACTTCTGGGAACATGGCGCGGGACCCTGCGGACCCTGCTCCGAGATCTATTATGACAGGGGCGTGGAGTACGGCTGCGGCAAGCCTGACTGTAAGGTGGGCTGTGACTGCGACCGCTTCATGGAGGTCTGGAACAATGTGTTCACCCAATTCGAGGGGGACGGCAAGGGCAATTACGAGGAGCTGCAAAACAAAAACATTGATACGGGCATGGGCTTGGAGCGTCTGGCTGTGGTGGTGCAGGGCGTGGATTCCGTGTTTGACATCGACACCATGAAGGCGATACGCGACCGCATCTGTGAGATCGCAGGCGTGACGTATCAGGCGGACGAGGTGAAAGATGTGTCTATCAGACTGATCACAGATCATATCCGCTCCGCGACCTTCCTGATCAGCGACGGCGTGATGCCCTCCAACGAGGGGCGGGGATATGTGCTGCGCCGTCTGATTCGCCGAGCTGCTAGACATGGAAGGCTTTTGGGTATCAAGGACAAGTTCTTGGCGAATCTGAGTCAGACTGTCATCAATGAGAGTAAGGACGGTTATCCTGAATTGGAGGAGAAGAAGGATTTTATCCTGACAGTGCTCACGCAGGAGGAGAATAAATTTGACCGCACCATCGACCAGGGGCTTGGGATTCTGGCGGATATGGAGGCGGAGCTGGTGAAGAACGGCGTGAAGGAGCTTTCCGGCGAGAATGCCTTTAAGCTTTATGACACCTATGGATTCCCCTTGGATCTGACGGAGGAGATCTTAAATGAGAAGGGCTATACCATTGACCACGAGGGCTTCAAGCAGTGTATGGAGCAGCAGCGCATAAAGGGGCAGGAGGGACGTAAGGCAACCAACTATATGGGGGCTGACGCGACGGTATATGATGCGATCGACCCTGCCATCACGTCTGAATTTGTGGGGTATGACAGATTACAGCACAACTCCAAGATCACGGTGCTGACCACGGAGGAGGAGCTGACAGAGGGCTTGTCTGACGGACAGATCGGCACGGTTATCGTGGACGAGACTCCCTTTTATGCGACCATGGGAGGACAGTGCGGAGACAAGGGAGTGATCACTGCCGCGGACGGAAGCTTCGAGGTGAAGGATACCGTGAAGCTTGCGGGCGGCAAGGTTGGACATATAGGCGTTGTGACAAGCGGTATGCTCAAGGTGGGCGACACCGTGACCCTGACCGTCGATTCCGGGCTGCGGTCGGATACCTGTAAGAATCACTCTGCGACACACCTGCTGCAGAAGGCGCTCAGGGAGGTGCTTGGCAGCCATGTGGAGCAGAACGGCTCCTATGTGGACGGGGAGAGACTGAGATTTGATTTCAGCCATTTTCAGGCGATGACCAAGGAAGAATTGGACAAGGTGGAAAGACTCGTGAATGAGAAAATTGCGGAGTCGATCCCTGTGGTGACGGACGTCATGAGTCTTGAGGACGCCAAGAAGACCGGAGCGATGCAGCTTTTTGGCGAGAAGTACGGCGAGACTGTCAGGGTGGTGCGCATGGGGGATTTCTCCATCGAGTTCTGCGGCGGCACCCATGTGGCGAATACCGCCTCTATCACCGCTTTCAAGATTCTCTCCGAGAACGGCGTGGCGGCAGGTGTGAGACGTATCGAGGCGTTGACAGGCAATGGCGTGTTTGCCTATTATACCAAGCTTGAGGAGACACTTGAGGCCGCGGCGAAGGCGCTTAAGACCTCCCCGAACGGTATTGTTGAGAAGTGTGAGCATGTGATGGCTGAAATAAAGGCATTGAGTTCTGAGAACGAATCACTGAAGAGTAAGGCGGCAAAGGAAGCTCTGGGAGATGTGATGGATCAGGTTGTGGAGGTCAAGGGAATGAAGCTTCTCGCGGTCGGCGTGGACGGCGTGGATATGAACGGTCTGCGCGATCTGGGAGACCAGTTGAAGGAGAAGCTCGGCGAGGGCGTTGTAGTCCTTCTCTCCAATCAGGACGCAAGGGTAAATATGATTGCCATGGCGACGGACGGGGCAGTGAAGGCAGGCGCTCACGCAGGCAATCTGATCAAGGGCATTGCCGCTCTGGTGGGCGGCGGTGGCGGCGGACGTCCCAATATGGCGCAGGCGGGAGGCAAGAATCCCGCGGGTATCCCCGACGCGATCAAGGAGGCAGCAAAGGTTCTGGAGGGGCAGTTGTAGGAGATGGTACAAGTATATACTTAAAGGATGGGTGTATAGATGCATAAAAAAAAGAGATTGGGCAATGGAGAAGGCGGATGTCTGTTGATTTCCTGTTGTTGTATTTTGGCTCTCTGTGCGGTTATAACTCCGTTGCTTATGAATGCACAATACAATTACCCGTCCGCGGATGATTGGAGCTTTAGTAAAAGAACATATGACAGTGTTCAAGCGGGTGGCGGCATTGTTAAGGTGCTGTTTTCTGCATTTGAAACAGTTGCAAATTACCGCGGTGCATGGGAGGGAAGATTTACAATTCCCTTTTTAGGGGCATTACAGCCCGGAATATGGGGTGAAGAATGCTACGGAGTGGTGACATGGATATTGCTGGGGGGATTGATATTGGGAGAAATTGCCCTATTTGGTGGTATCTTTGGTCAGGATGGTCAAATAAGGGGACGAATATGGTTGCCGATAGTGTTGTTTACGCTGATCATGCAAGTCCTATATACACCAAGTGTTATCGAGAGCTTTTATTGGTATAACGGTGGGGTGAATTATACGTTTGTATTCGCTATGTCGTTAGTGTTTGTGATGCTCTTTATCAAACTTGCGTTGAGCAAAAAGGCAACATGGAAATTGGGTGTAATGGCTATTATATCGGGAATATTAGCCATTATGATTGGAGGAGGCAATTATTCCACCAGTTTATCCATATTGTTGTTTATGGTGTTGTTTTACATTTCTGTCTGCGTTTATGGCTCAAAAGGTGGCAAAAAAGAGATACATTTCAACACAGAATTGTTCAAAAAAATTTTGGGCAGGACATGGTATCTGTTATTGCTTGAGGGTGGCAGCTTTTTGGTATGTCTTTTGGCGCCAGGCAATACTGTGCGGTTAGCGAGAAATTTTGGAGGTGCTACGCGAGGTGTGGGCTGGGCGGTGTGGATGTCACTGGTGCGTTCCGCCACAAATATTTATTCATGGACAAACATCAAAATAATATTGATGCTTTTGCTGATTTTGCCTTTTGCATGGCAGGCGGTTAAGAACATGAAATTTGATTTTAGATGGCCGGCATTTTTTACATTACTTACCTTTGGCCTTTATGCTTCACAGATCGCCCCTACTATGTATGTAGATGGGACTACCGGCGGAGGAAGAATGGCGGCTATTCTATATTATTCCTATCATATCTGGTTGGTTGGCAATATGTGTTATTGGGTGGGATGGAGTTGTAAAAGAAGACAGAAATGGTCTGCCTTTAGCACAAAGTTTTTTTCTGTCATGGCTCCATTTGCACGTAAATATTTGATTCCATACTGTGTTGTAATCGGTATTGTTTTGACGGGTGTGATTTATTGTTTCGATTTGAAGGAAATATCGAGCTATAAGGCTTACCGCGACTGGCGGCAGGGCTGGGCACAGCAGTATGCCTTGGAATGGCAGGAACGGTTGGAGGTGCTGCACGACGATAGTGTCAAGCAGGTGGAATTTGCGCCCCTGTCCGTGTATCCGGAGACGATTTTGTATACAGACCTGCAGGACGAGGAAGGTTATACATGGGTGAATAGTGCCTGTGCGAAATATTATGACAAGGAATATGTTCATATCATGCCTCGATCAGATGGGAGGACAGGTTGAAAAATAAATTTTTCAACCGCAAATTTGTGCTTGCGCCCAAATTTCCAGATTGCGGCAATAATGGGGGATTAGATTGATGAAAAAATTCGGTTTTGGGGCGATGCGCCTTCCGTTGACGAATCCGGAGGACGTTACCTCCATTGATCAGGAGGAATTAAACAGGATGGTGGATACCTTCTTGGCGGCGGGGTTCACCTATTTTGACACGGCATATCCCTATCACGGGCAAATGTCTGAGGTTGCCATGCGTAAGGCGTTGGTTGAGAGACACGATAGAAGCGAGTACCTTTTTGCGGATAAGATGCCCACGATCCTTGTAAAAAGCGGCGAGGAGTATCCTAAATATTTTGAGGAGCAGCTTCAAAAGACGGGGGTCGGGTATTTCGATTATTATCTCATGCACAATATGGGCAGAGATCGCTATGCGAAAACGAAACAGTTCGGGGGCTTTGAATTTGCGGGGCAGATGAAGGAAGAAGGGAAGATTCGTAAGCTTGGTTTTTCCTTTCATGATGACGCCGAGACGTTGGAGCGGATTCTCACGGAGCACCCGGAGGTGGATTTCGTGCAGCTCCAGATTAATTATCTGGACTGGGAGAACGAGGTGATTCAATCCCGAAGATGCTATGAGACGGCGGTTTCCCATGGAAAGCCGATCGTGGTGATGGAGCCCATGCGGGGCGGTGTGCTGGCAAACCTCCCCAAGGAAGCACAGGAGCTGTTGGAGGGTCATGCCCCACAGGCTTCGGCGGTCTCCTATGCGCTGCGGTTTGCGGCGGGATTAGAGCACGTCATGATGGTTTTGTCGGGAATGAGCAATCTGACTCAGGTACAGGAAAACGTGGAGCTTATGCGGGACGTGAAGCCATTGGACTCGGAGGAGAGGGAACTTCTGGAGCAGGTCACGCAGATCATACGGAAAAGCATGGAGATTCCCTGTACCTCTTGCGGCTATTGTACGGAGGTTTGTCCCAAGCATATTGCGATTCCCGGCTTGTTTGGCGTGTATAACAATTATAAAACCACGGGGAATTTCTCAGGAATGTATCATAACAGGGTGGTTTACGAGAAGGGCAAGGCGTCCGATTGTATCAAATGCGGACAGTGTGAGCGCAATTGCCCTCAGCATATTGCGATTCCTGATCATTTGAAACAGATAGCCGCTTTTGAGAAATGAAAAGCAGGGTGAGGGATGAAGATAGATAATGCAGGTGCGGAAATGGCAGAAATGAGCAGCGTTACGGTCGAGCAGATGCATGAGTACGGGACGGAGGACGAGGCACAGCGGAGGAAAATGCGTAGAGACCGTATCGAGCGTATGCGGCGGGAGAAGGAGAGAGTCCTGCTGATGCGCAGGATTATGGTCTTAGCCGTTCCGGTGTTGGTTGTGCTCGTAGTGGCGTGTGTGGCGGTGGTGAGCTTCTCAGGACAGGGAAGTCATGCGCATGACGGCTCTGAATCTGAGGCTTCTGAGGCGGAGGGCTTGCCTTCCAACGGTTCGGGTTCCCTTGGCTCCAATTCCGTCAGTATGAAGCAGGAGGGCTTGGGAGCGGCAGGATACGGCATGGGGAGTCTGTCGGTTGAAAATGATATATTTGGTCCGATTGAGTCCGCAGTGGAGGGAATCGGTCTCTCCGATGAGGACAATGGTATCAATGGCGGAGGAGAGGGTGTTCTCGGGGAAGCCGTAGGTGATTATGCAGATGGAGAGACGGGACAGGACAAGGAAGTCGGTGAAGGAGAATCGAAGGCTGCAAATGACGAAGCGGACAAGGTGGGAAAGATAACGCCCTCGGTGCAATATGCGGCACAGACAACGACACAAACCGCGGCGCCGCCTGCGGAGGTGAACAGCACGAATGTGGTGTTTATAGATTTGGCTTCCGGCGATATTTTGGCACAGAGAGATTATCTCATGAGGATTAATCCGGCGTCCATGACCAAGGTGCTCACAGCGCTTGTGGCGGCGGAGTACGTGACGGATTTGGATGACACCTTTACCATAACAAGAGATATCACTGATTACAGCTATTCTCACGGCTGCAGCAGTGTGGGCTTTGACGTGGGAGAGACGGTGACGGTGCGGGATTTGTTCTATGGGACGATGCTGAAATCAGGCGGTGACGCGGCGGTGGCGCTCGCAACTTATGTGGCGGGAAGTCATGAGACTTTTGTGGAGCTGATGAACGAGCGGGCGGCGGCATTGGGGCTTGCTGACACGGCACATTTTACCAACTGTGTGGGGATTTATGACGAGGAGCATTATTGTACGGTTTATGATATGGCGATGATCATGGAGGCGGCGTTGGACAACAGCCTGTGCAGGGAGGTTATGAACGCACGCATCTACACCACCTCTCACACGAATGAGCATGCAGAAGGGATTGAGATATCCAACTGGTTCCTGCGTAAGATTGAGGACAAGGATACCGGAGGCGAGATGGTTTGCGCCAAGACAGGGTATGTGCAGCAGTCGGGCAATTGCGCGGTCAGCTATGGCGTGGACAAGAGCGGCAGGGGATATGTCTGCGCCACCACGGGAGCGCATAGCTCGTGGCGTTGTATTTACGACCATGTGGCATTGTACAAGGAATATGCGTTAGAATAATGGTGACGTCGTTGTTTTGTCTGAAGTTGTGCTATAATTATGCACCAGACACCGAAATAGCAGAAAACGAAAATGGTAGCAGTTCAGCCATAGAATTATTTTTTAGTTGAGCATATTTGCTTTGTACGGCTATCAAGGCGGGAGAGGACTGGGAGTGTTTTGCGGACTTCGGCGGAGGTTGGGGCGTTTTCTTATAGTGCGTCCCAAAACTAGGGTGAAATGCGCACGGATGCGCATTTCAGGCTTTATGGTGCATGGATGCACCTTAAAGCCGACCCGCAAATCGCAACATACTCCCCCGCACTATTAGAAAACCCCCAACCGCAGCCAGTCCGCAAAACACTCCCAGTCCTCTCCCGCCGCCCCTCCGCACTATGATTTGAACTCTGAACTGTTACTGAAAGTGGTCAGAGCGTGAATCATAACATTGCGTCAGCCATAAAAGTGTGTTATACTGACAAGGATTCAGGCGGATTACGTGGAGTATTGAAATGACGGCACACAGCGGTATTGTGTCTGGAGGTTTGAAAATATATGTTCAAAAAACATGCTGAATACAGCGGAATGTGAGGAGAGAATATGGAAGTATTCTATAACAGTACAAGAGATAAGGACAATAACAGAACCTTGCGCGTGACAGCTTCGCAGGCTATTTTAAAGGGGCTTTCTGACGATGGGGGATTGTTTGTGCCAGACCATATCCCGACCTTGGACAAGAGCCTTGAGGAATTGTCCAAGATGGATTACCGACAGGTGGCTTATGAGGTGATGAAGCTTTTTCTAACGGATTTCACTGAGGAGGAGCTCAAGGACTGTATCGCGAAGGCTTATGACGCAAAATTCGACACGGAGGTGATCGCTCCGTTGGCGGAGGCTCAGGGGGCTTATTATTTGGAGCTGTTCCATGGCTCCACAATCGCCTTCAAGGATATGGCGCTGTCTATTTTGCCGCACCTGATGATAACGGCGGCAAGAAAGAATAAAATAACAGATGAAATTATCATTCTCACGGCGACGTCAGGCGATACGGGAAAGGCGGCTCTGGCAGGCTTTGCAGGCGTGAAGGGTACTCGTATTATCGTGTTCTATCCCAAGAACGGTGTGAGCCCGATCCAGGAGAAGCAGATGGTGACGCAGAAGGGGGATAACACGCTTGTGGTAGGGATTCATGGTAATTTTGATGACGCCCAGACCGGAGTGAAGAAAATCTTCTCGGACAAGACACTGGCAAAGGAGATGGAGGAGAAAGGGTTTCGATTCTCCTCCGCCAATTCCATTAACATCGGACGTCTGGTGCCGCAGGTGTGCTATTATATCTATGCCTATGCGAAGCTTTTGGCGGAAGGGAAGCTTGCAAAGAATGAGGTGATGAATGTGGTGGTTCCCACAGGCAATTTCGGCAACATTCTCGCGGCGTTCTATGCCAAGAATATGGGCGTTCCCATCGGCAGGCTGATATGTGCGTCCAACGAGAATAAGGTGCTGTATGATTTCTTCCGCACGGGGGCGTATGACAGGAACCGCGAGTTTATGCTGACCTCATCACCGTCTATGGATATTTTGATATCCAGTAATCTGGAGAGACTGATCTATCGCATTGCAGGCTGTGACGCGGGCAGGAACAGAGAATTTATGGACGCGCTTTCCGGTCAGGGCAGATATGAAATAACAGATGATATGAAAAAGGAGCTGGCAGATTTCTATGGTAATTATGCCGATGAAGGAGAGACCGCCGCGGAGATAAAGCGTTTGTATGATAGCTGTGGTTATGTAATCGACACCCACACGGCCGTTGCCTCGGCTGTCTATCAAAAATACGTGGAGGAGACGAAGGACCAGACCAAGACAGTGATCGCCTCCACCGCAAGTCCCTTCAAGTTTACCAGAAGTGTCATGAATGCCATTGACGCAAAATACGATGCAATGGGGGATTTTGAACTGGTAGATGAGCTTTCCAAGCTCTCGGGCGTGAAGGTGCCCATGGCAATCGAGGAGATTCGCACTGCGCCCGTGGTGCACGACAAGCAGTGTGATGTGGACGAGATGCCGAATGTAGTCAGGGAGTTTTTGGGGATATAATCACATATCTTGAATATAGAAAAAGGCTGTTTTTATGAAAATATGGAAACGGTCTTTTTTTAAGAGGATTTATTTATGGAAGAATCGCAGGTAAAAATCTGTGATATGCGGCAAGTAAATTTAGAAAAAGTAGGAATTGGAAAGGTGAGGACGAAATATTATGACAAATCAGGAGATACTGTCCCATGTGGATCACACGCTGCTCAAGCCCTATGCTACATGGGAGGATATCAAAGGGCTCTGTGATGAAGCGGTTCTGTATCATACGGCAAGCGTATGTGTACCTCCCTGTTATATCAAAAGGATTCATGACGCCTATGGCGAGAAGCTGAAAATCTGTACCGTGGTGGGATTCCCGCTGGGATATAGCGTCACGGAGAGCAAGCTCAGAGAGGTGGCTCAGGCATTGGCAGACGGGTGTGACGAAATAGATATGGTGGTCAATATCAGCGATGTGAAGAACGGGTGTTACGAAAAGGTGGAGCAGGAGATTCGCACCGTGAAGAAAGTCTGTGGGCATCATATTCTCAAGGTGATTGTGGAGACCTGTTATCTGACAGAGGCGGAGAAGCTTGCGATGTGCAGGGCTGTGACCGACGCGGGAGCGGATTATATCAAGACCTCCACGGGATTTGGCACAGACGGCGCAACGAGGGCTGATGTGGAGCTTTTTGCAAAGCATATTGGGCCTAATGTGAAGATCAAGGCGGCAGGCGGAATCTCCACAAGGGAGGATATGGAGATGTTTCTCGCCTTGGGCTG
Organism: Muribaculum sp.; assembly: GCA_023663505.1. Taxonomy (GTDB): domain Bacteria; phylum Bacillota; class Clostridia; order Lachnospirales; family Lachnospiraceae; genus Acetatifactor. The sequence continues at coordinate 2,774 of JAMPHH010000061.1, read as the reverse complement.
TGACAGACTGGGGACTTCAAGGGCGGTTGGCCTCTTGAGCGGTCAAAAGAGCAGCGAAGGGGAGTATTAGGAAGGCAGCCGAAAATATGTCATGTGTTTATGAGCTGTTCATAAATAACCTTTCGAGGTGGAGATGGAAAACATAATGTAGAGTGAGGTGCAAATCAAGATGGACAACCAAGTCATACAACACAGATTGTCGCTTTTGCGCGAGCAGATGCTTAAAGATAACATAGATTATTATATGATACCAACTGCGGATTTTCACAGCTCCGAGTATGTGAGCGATTACTTTAAGGTGAGGGAACATTTCTGTGGCTTTTCGGGCTCCAACGGCACGCTCTTGGTGTGGCAGGAGGGCGCGGGGCTTTGGACAGACGGGCGTTATTTTATTCAGGCGCAGCAGGAGCTTGAAGGTACTGGAGTGGAGCTTTTCCGCATGATGGAAGAAGGCGTTCCGACGATTGCGGAGTTCCTGACGGAAAGGCTGCAGACTGGTCAGACACTCGGATTTGACGGGCGTGTGATCTCGGCATCGGCAGGGAAGCGCTATGAGGAGTGTTTTGAAAAAGCGGGCAAAGAAATTAATATTATGTACAGGAAGGATTTGGCGGAGGGAATTTGGACGGAGCGTCCTGCCTTTCCCGCGGGCAGGGTGACAGTGCTCGCGGCGGAGCTTGTGGGCTGCAGCGTCGCGGATAAGCTAAAAGCCGTGAGAGAGAAGCTAAGGGAGGCGGGAGCAGAGGAGCTGCTGCTCACGAAGCTGGACGACCTGATGTGGCTTTTTAACATTAGGGGCTGTGATGTGGAATGCAATCCCGTGGCGATGTCATATGGATATATAACACAGAATACGGCTGTTATTTTTATGCAGGAGCAGGCGGTTGATGCGGAGATGAGGGCTTATTTGGCTGCCAATTCCGTGGAGCTGCGGGACTACCGGGAGATTGAGTCTTATTTGGAGGAGCTTGATGCGGGACGGCGGATATTGATGGACATGCGTTATTGCAGCTATGCGTTTTATCGGCAGCTTGCCTTTTCTCATATCGTTTGTGATGCGCCTAATCCCACGGAGAGCCTGAAGGCGGTCAAGAATCCCGTGGAGCTTGCCAATATGAGGGAAATATATCTCAAGGACAGCGTGGCGCTGACCCGCTTTATCTATTGGCTTAAGAGCAATATAGGCAAGGTCAGGCTCACAGAGGTAGACGCTGCCGACAAGCTGGAGGAATTCAGACGGGAGATTCCGGAATTTTTGGGCTTATCGTTCCCGACGATTGCAGGATATGGGAGCAACGCGGCGATGATGCATTACGAGGCTGCTTTGGAGCACTGTGCGGTGTTGGAGCCGCGGGGGCTGCTTCTGGTGGATTCCGGCGGACAGTATCTCGGGGGGACGACAGATGTGACCCGCACGATCGTTTTGGGGGAGGTGACGGACGAGCAAAAGCTCCATTATACCATGGTCGCCGCTGCCATGCTGCAGTTGACTCATGCAAGATGGCTGCACGGCTGTACGGGGCGCAATCTGGACATTTTGGCGCGACAGCCGTTATGGAATCTTGGACTGGACTACAAATGCGGCACCGGCCACGGTGTAGGCTATATATTGAATGTGCACGAGGGCCCTCAGAATATGCGTTGGCGTTTCGTCGAGGGACAGCGAGAGGCTGTCTTGGAGGCGGGAATGGACATCACGAATGAGCCCGGCGTTTATATCGAGGGGAGCCACGGTATCCGTATCGAGAATGTGATGGTGGCGGAAAATGATGCGAAAAACGAGTACGGGCAGTTTATGCATTTTGAGACATTAACTTGGGTGCCCATTGACTTTGACGCCATTGACGAGAGGTATCTCACAGAAACAACACGTGTTATGCTTTATGACTACCAGAGGCAGGTCTATGATAAGCTCTCGCCTTATCTGAGCGAGGAGGAGCGGGAGTGGCTTGCGAAAGAGACTCGCGCGGCATCAACACACAGGCTGGCGCAGGCATAAGCCTGCGATATGCGGGGGTATAAAGTTATAAAAACCATATTAAATTTTAAGGGTTTTATTGACTTTTTTGGAAGTGTTTGAGATAATAATTTCAATACAAATTTTAAGAAAAGAGGTAAACGAACATGGCACAAATCGATTTGAGCAAGTATGGCATTTCCGGAACCACGGAGATCGTACACAATCCTTCTTTCGACATGCTGTATGAGGAGGAGACCAAGCCCGGTCTTGAAGGCTTTGAGGTGGGACAGGTTACAGAGCTCGGCGCTGTAAACGTGATGACAGGTGTGTATACCGGACGTTCCCCCAAAGATAAGTACATTGTAATGGATGCAAATTCCAAGGATACCGTATGGTGGACCACCGATGGGTACAAGAATGACAATCACCCCATGAGCGAGGACGTGTGGACTACCGTGAAGGAGATCGCGAAGAAGGAGCTCTCCAACAAGAGACTGTTTGTTGTGGACGCATTCTGCGGCGCTAACAAGGACACTCGTATGGCGGTTCGCTTCATCGTGGAGGTTGCATGGCAGGCTCACTTTATCAAGAATATGTTCATTCAGCCGAGCGACGAGGAGCTTGCAGGCTTTGAGCCGGATTTTGTGGTTTACAACGCTTCCAAGGCGAAGGTTGAGAACTTTAAGGAGTTGGGATTGAATTCTGAGACCTGCGTAGCATTCAATATCACCAGCCGCGAGCAGGTGATCATCAATACATGGTACGGCGGAGAGATGAAGAAGGGTATGTTCTCCATGATGAACTACTATCTGCC
>JAMPHH010000060.1 GCA_023663505.1 Muribaculum sp. | reverse complement strand
CCAAGAGAAGTAACGCTCCTGTAAAAGCCTTGCTTTCTTTCTTCTGTATCATCAGATAATCAGTTTTTTCTGTTTTGGTAACAAAATCTGAACAATTTTTGATTTTCCCATTCATTCACGCTAAAATAATACAGCAAAAAAGAAGTGAGGCATTCTTTCAATTCTACCCCACATAAAATAAAGACTTTCCGAAGATCAAATCCTCAAAAAGCCTTTATTTTTCAATATTTTCAGAGCTGCCAACGGAAATCGAACCCGTGACCTCGGCACTACCAATGCTGCGCACTACCGACTGTGCTACGCCAACATATCTGAACCTGTTTTTGAACTGCTGACTGCTTCTTTGCTAATGAAATACCCGATTCCCCTAATTCCCTATACTACTTCACCTTAATCGTCACCTTAGACGTAGCGTTCTTGATCCGCGATAGTCCAAAATAATAACTATATTTCACATACCCCGTGAGACTCTTACCCTTAAGCTGTTCCTTCTGTTCCTCCGTCACGCCCTCCTTAAACCGTATCACCACATCGGTCTCGTTCGTCTCGTCATTCGTGACATAAGCCAACTCAAAATATTTGTTAAAATCATTTGCCCTGCCCCCGACGTTCGCGTTCAGAAGCTTCGTGTCAAAATCAGGCACAAATCCGCCCGGGGTACACTTCACCTTCACACTGTCCGTCTGGGCGGTGTTCAATGTATAGTTAGCAGTCACCTTCACCTTGGAAGCCTTGTTCACCTTGACCGTGATGCTCGCAGGCTTACACATAAGCGCGCCGTTTCTGTAAAACGCCACCTTAAACTGATAGCTTCCCGCCTTGAAATCATTGCCCGCTTTCAATTTGAGCTTAAAGGTTCTGTGCTCCGGATCAAAATCACTCAGGTACAGATTCGGGCTGTCCTTGGTGATCGCCGCCAGCTTCACCGCGTCATAGCTGCCATACTCATACTGATAAGTCAGCTCTTGGTCGGGAATGATCAGGTTGTTATCCTCGTCATATTCCGTGACAGCATAAATATTGGTATATTTATTGGTGTAAAGCTTACCGTTTAACAGCTTTACGGCAGGCGCGTTCTCATAGGTCGTCTTCCAGTCCTTGTTGGTAAATTTCACCTTCCACATTCTGCTGGAATCCGACTTCAGCCACACCTTCAGCTCGGCGGTCTTGGCAGTGGGGGTGATCAGCCAATAATCCCCGTCCTTTACAAGCTTGCCGTTCTTGAGCTCATAGTCCCACTCAAACCAATCACTGTTGTAATACCTGACCCCGTTGAGCTTTGCGCCCTGTTGGAATTTGATCACAGCCCCCTTGGGCGCGCTGTACGTCACAAGCCCTGATTCTCTGGTGATATTGTCCACACTGAAGCCGTCACTGGTAATGTCATGGATATAATAGCACGCGGTCGCAAAGGACGGCATGATAATCTTCACCTTGAGGGATTTGGACTTCTTTCCCCCGTCCTTCGAGGTAGCCTTGAGCGTGACTGTACAGGTCTTTCTCACGTTCAGGGTCGCCGTGTCGCCGGAGGCGGACTGCGTGACATAAGCCTTGGCGGTTCCCTTGGCATTGTCCGCGGGCGTGATGGTGACATACTGATTCATATTGTTGCCGTTTTGATCCAAAACCATGACCCTCGCGCCGTTTGCCTTGTCAATCGACACCTTGGTGCCTAAGCTGTTGCCCTGACTGTCCGCCAGATAAAGCTTGGTCGGCACCAACATAGTGTCCACGATCTGCACATATGCGGTAGCAGTGGTCTCGTTTCCGGCGTAATCCGCCGCCTTAATGATAATCGCAATATGATTCTTACTGGTGTCGGGATCCACATAATACCCTCTCTTGACAGTGACCTTGCCGCTCTTATTGACGGAGATATTGTCCCTGACCTTATCCACAGGCTCCGTGATCGTGTATCCCGTGGCGGCGTCCTTGTCCGGCACCGCCGACTTGATCTCATAGCTGAACTTCTGAGTCTTCGCCTTCTGTCCGTTATAATAGGAATATCCCACCGGAACGGCGCTGAAGGTAATATTCTTGCTGTTGACCGCCGCCTGCTTGGTGATGCCTGCCGTGTCGATATAGTAGATGCCCGCTTGGACAGTCAATGTAAAGGAGGTATTCGCCTGATACATGCTTCCGCCCTGCGGAGTACCCGCCGCGTCCTCCTCGCCGATTCCTGCATAGACCACCACACTGTACTGACCGGGCTTTACCGTGGTATCCGCCGACAGATACAGCTCGTCATTGTCATTTTCAAAAGAGCATGTGATGCCGCTGCACACTCCTCCCCTGCTGTCATAGGCGACAGCGGTGAGATCATGTATATAGCTTGCCTTCTTACTATATTTGACAACCCCCGCCAAGAGCTTCTCCTGTCCGGAGTAAATCTTCGTGTTCTTCTTCGTGAAACCAAGCTTATCCTCATAATAAAGGTTCTTGGTGGAATAGCTCTTGGTAATCGCATTCCCCTCCAAGGTGTGGACAAGCGATGACGTCACCGCCACATCTTCGTCAGGTACTTTCGTCCCCTTGTCAATCATCACCATTCGCACGGTAAACTCATAGGTACATGCCGTGGAAGCGGACAGATCCCCGTTGTTTACCTGTATCGACTTGCTTTGCGCGCTCGCGCCCGCCTTCTTGGGAATGTAAAAATACTTGGCAAGCGTGCCGGAGCCCGCAGGAACACTCTCCCCCTCCTTCGGAGCTGCCTTTACCCTGACCTCATAATATACGTCCTCTTCCTCCGTGCCGTCGCTTCCATTCTGCACCGTCGTGAAATTCAAAACGATCTCTTTATATCCTTGGGCGCTACTCGCCAAGCTTTTCAGCTTAATACCCGCCACGCCTGTCAGCTTCGCCTTTCTGGAATCCCCATAGACGATAGCATAGCTCGTGTTGTCGGGGTCGGCGACGATAAACTCCGCACCCTCCGTAGCGGTAAAGACATATTTATTCTCACTGTCAAGCTCCATCGCCGTATAAACGACATTGCCCTGCGCGTCCTCCGTACACATGGCAAGCGTATAGCCGGGCTGTGTGACCTCAATGGATACCTCGCTGCCAAGCTGTGCCATTCCATCTCCGTCCAGTCCCTCGACGATCGCGCTGCCGCTCACCTTGACCGGAACCACGTCCTTGACCATCGTAAGCTTGATTTTAAACGGTTCCCGCTCCGTGGTGGACAGCTCTCCGCATGTCAGCCCGTAGCGATAACGCCATTTGCCCGCCGCCAAGCTCCTGTCGCGCTTCTCATAAACCCTGTCCGCGAGATACTCGGGAATCTCCAGTTTATATCCATAGCGGACAGCCGCTTCAAACACAAGCTCCCCTGCCTCCTCCGTATCGATTCGGTAGACCGTTGAGGCGGCTGCATTCTCTAATGGCAGCACGCCCACCGCCTTTGGCACGGTGATCTCGATATCGTCCCCTCCGTCATGAAAAATGACATATTCATAGGAGACCCCTGTGGTGTCCATACCCTCATGACTCCCCCAAGACTCCTCCATTGCCACGCCATAGTCCGTGCCGTCAAGCTCCGCCGCATTTGCCCCAAATGCAGGCAGGGAGCCTGTCAGCATCACTGCCACCAAAGCTCCCGACATATATTTTTTCCATTGATATTTTCGCATAACAACACCCCCGCTTACAGGAACCAGCCACGAGCCGTTTCCCTATCTTTTGATATCATAATTCATATTCATAAGATTGCGGATTGCCTTCTCATCGTCCGTGATATTGGCATCGCCGTGGATCGTGTGCTTGATCACACTGCTCGCCACTGCAAAATTAATCATATCCATCGCCTTATAATCATGCATGATGGCATAGATCAGACCTGAGGCAAACGCGTCGCCGCCGCCCACGCGATCCAGAATGTTGAAGGTAAACAGCTTGCTCTCAAAGGTATGCCCCTCATACCACATATATGCCTTCAGGCTGTTCTCGCTTCCGCTGTGTGCATACCGCACATGGCGCGCGATACATTTCAGATTGGGATACCTGCTCACAAACGCGCGGAAGATCTCGTCCTGCTGCTCATAGGTGGGCTGCAGGGGAACGCCGTCCTTGTAATCTCCCTTGCCGTGGTCTTCCTCGTCGCGCCACAGGTGATAGGGCTCGATCCCCATCAGCACGTCCACGTAAGGAAGACATGCGGTACAGAAATCCCTTGCCTCCTCCCAAGTCCAAAGGCTGCTTCTGAAATTCCCGTCAAAGCTCACGGTAAGCCCCTTCTCCTTAGCCTTGATCAGACAATCCATAATCAGCTTCCTGCAATTTGCGCCCAATGCCGGAGTGATACCGCTCAGGTGGAGCCAGTCAAACTCTGCCAACAAAGCGTCCAAATCCACCTTGGAAAAATCATACTCCGTGATCGCGCTGTTTTTTCTGTCATAGGTCACCTTGCTGGCACGAATCCCATAACCCGTCTCCAGATAATATGTACCCAAGCGATGCGTCGGAGTCTCATCCGGCGTGCTGAGAATCATGGGAGTACAATGCACGTCATTGCTTCGAAGCATTCTGACTGCGCTTTTCCCCAGACTGTTGTTGGGCACCACAGAGAAAAACGTGCTGTCCACGCCCAAATTCGCCAACGCCAACGCAATGTTTGCCTCGCTTCCGCCATAGCTGGCTTCAAACGTGTTCGCCATTCGGATCTTCTCATAATTGGGAGGTGACAGGCGAAGCATGATCTCGCCTACCGCTAAAAACTTTACACCTGCCTTTTCAGCCAACAAAGGATTCCTATGTTCCATAATATTCGCCTTTCTTATTTACTTTTATAAGTCCATTATACAAAATCCTTCTATCTCACGTCAACACAAACTTACTGCTGAGCCACGTCCTTCATGGAGAAGCTGATTCTCCCCATCTTGTCCTTGCCCAAGCATACCACGGTCACGACGTCGCCCAGTGTCAGCACGTCCTCCACGCGGTCGATTCTCTCCTTGGCAATCTTGGAGATATGAACCATGCCCTCCTTGCCGGGAGCAAACTCGATAAACGCGCCAAACTCCTTGATGCTCACGACCTTGCCCTTGAAGATCTGACCTGCCTCGAAGTCGGTGACGATCATCTTCACCATCTCCTCCGCCTTGCCCATCATCTCCTTGTCCGTGCCGCAGATAGAAACCATGCCCTCCTCGCTGATATCAATCTTCACGCCCGTGCGCGCAATGATCTCATTGATCGTCTTGCCGCGCTGACCAACCACGTCGCCAATCTTCTCGGGGTCGATCTGGAGAGATATGATCTTGGGCGCATACTTCCCGACCTCGGGTCTGGGAGCTGCGATCGCGGGCTTCATGCAATTATCCATGATAAACAGTCTCGCCTCGCGGCATCTTGCGATAGCGCCCTCCACGATAGGTCTTGTCAAGCCGTGAATCTTAATATCCATCTGAATAGCCGTGATACCCTCTGTTGTACCTGTCACCTTGAAATCCATATCGCCAAAGAAATCCTCAAGCCCCTGAATATCCGTGAGAAGCACGAAATCATCATCTGTGTCACCTGTCACCAGACCACAGGAGATACCTGCCACCATCTTCTTGATCGGCACGCCCGCCGCCATCAGGGACATACATGAAGCACAGGTAGACGCCATTGAGGTCGAGCCGTTGGACTCAAAGGTCTCTGACACGCTGCGAATCGCATAGGGGAACTCCTCCTCCGAGGGCAGCACGGGGATCAATGCCCGCTCAGCCAACGCGCCGTGACCAATCTCGCGTCTTCCGGGTCCGCGGGAAGGCTTCGTCTCACCCACGGAGTAGGAAGGGAAATTATAATGATGCATATAACGCTTGCTCACCTCGTTCTCGTCCAAGCCGTCGATCCTCTGTGCCTCGGAGAGAGGTGCAAGGGTACACACGTTGCAGATCTGGGTCTGCCCGCGGGTGAACATTGCAGAACCGTGCACGCGGGGAATAATGTCAACCTCCGCCGCAAGGGGACGTATCTGCGTGAGCTCACGCCCGTCGGGACGCTTGTGATCCTTCAGGATCATTTTGCGCACAGTCTTTTTCTCATATTGATACACTGCCTCATCAAGAATCGCCAACCACTCCTCATTCTCGGCAAACGCCTCCTCAAGCTTCTCGGTGATCTGGCGGATATTCTCCTCGCGAACCTGCTTCTCGTCAGTAAATACAGCCACCTCCATCTCGGCGGGAGTGACAATGCGCTTCATTTCCTCAAACATTTCCGCGGGGATTGCGCAGCTCGTGTACTCGTGCTTAGGCTTGCCCACCTCGCTGACAATCTTATCAATAAATGCAATAATCGTCTGGTTGATCTCGTGAGCCTTGTAAATCGCCTCGAGCATCTTCGCCTCGGGAACCTCGTTAGCCCCTGCCTCGATCATGATAACCTTCTCTCTGGTGGACGCCACCGTCAGATTCAGGTCGCCTTCCTTCCACTGCTTCTGGGAAGGATTCACGATCAGCTCCCCGTCCACAAGCCCCATCTGGGTCATGGCACAGGGACCGTCAAAGGGAATGTCCGAGATACAGGTAGCGATCGCCGCGCCGATCATAGCCACGATCTCGGGACGGCACTCGGGATCCACGCTCATAACCATATTGTTCAAGGTCACGTCATTTCTGTAATCCTTGGGAAAAAGGGGACGCATGGGTCTGTCAATCACTCGACTGGTGAGAACCGCGTTCTCGCTAGCTTTCCCCTCACGCTTGTTAAAGCCTCCGGGGATTTTGCCCACCGCATACATTTTCTCCTCAAACTCAACGCTGAGCGGGAAGAAATCAATCCCCTCCCTTGGCTTCTCAGACGCCGTGGCGGTGCAGAGCACAGTGGTGTCGCCATAATGCATAAACGCACACCCGTTCGCCTGCTTACCCACGCGGTTTACATCAACCACCAGCTTACGTCCGCCCAGTTCCATTTCATAACTTTTGTACATACTTTCCTCCATTCCGCCGCCTTTTGCGACACTTTATAATCCGCAGCCGAAACAGAGAACCCGAAACTACTGAAAAAGCCATGACCCTCTGTCATATCCTTTTCAGCAATCTCGGATAATCTCCCTGTCCCGAGCTGCCGTTTTGCTGTTGACTTGCTCCGATTACCCACACAAAAGGAAGCGGAGTGCCCCACCGGACCAGCTCCGCTCCTGCATTTGCATTATTTTCTTAAGCCAAGTTTCTCGATAAGGGCACGATATCTGTTGATATCCTTTTTCTTCAGGTAGTCAAGAAGCCCACGCCTCTGACCAACCATCTTCAACATACCGCGGCGGGAATGATGATCCTTGGGGTTGTCCTTCAAATGCTCTGTAAGCTCCTGAATTCTGGCTGTCAGAACCGCCACCTGAACCTCGGGTGAACCTGTATCGCCGGGAGTTCTGGCATACTCGTTCATAATTGCTGTTTTCTTTTCTTTGGAAATCATAATTCTTCCTCCTTTTTTATTAAACCGCCGGACACTAAGACAGGGTCGGAGTCTCCCACATCTGGGCATCGGCTGAATCGTACTTAGGTATCATAACACAAATACCAGAGATTGTAAATAACGAATTTGTCAATCATACAGCACCCGCACGCATTTCTTGGGTGTACGGTAGTTGTACTTGCTGATCCTGATTCCGGTCTTCGGGTTGCTGGCATGGATCACCTGCCCGCCGCCAATGTAGATCGCCACATGGTTGATCGTGCCGCTTGAATTGGCATAGAACACCAGATCGCCGGGCAGCAGCTCCGAGGCGCTGATCTTAGTTCCCTCGTTCGCCTGCGCCCTTGAGGAATGGGTCAGCTTAATGCCGTATTTCTTGTATACGCTGAGCACGAAGCCGGAGCAGTCCGCCCCCTTGGTCAGACTGGTGCCTCCCCACACATAGGGATTGCCAAGGAACTGCTTCGCATATTCCACCAAATCCACGCGGACATCTGATACGCCCTGACCGTACAGCAGCTCGGACATGGTGATCGCCGTGTCCAGCTTCTCCTCCACAGTCACGAACTCCGCCGCGACATATGCCGCCTCACCGTCCAAGTCCACCATGATCCACTCGCCCTGATCCTCAAGGAAGTCCAGTTCCTCCCCCTTCAAGACCTGTGTCATCACGGCGCTTGATGTATTTGCTTCATCTCTCACATTCAGATTATTGGTATTGGCGATCGCCACTGTGCGGACCAAATCATTCGCCCTGCGCTTCGCATCAGGTCCGATGAGCAGGAAATCCGTGCTCACATAGCCGTCTACCTCTCCGGACTGGATATGCGCCCAGCCGTCCAACAGCTCCACCACCTCACAGGCGGAATTCTTGGGCATTTTACCCACCAGCTTCCCGTCCATTGAGGGAAGGGCGCGGACATTCAGATTACCACTCTCCACATCGGCGATGCCGATATTCGTATAGCCCCAGCTGGCGCCCTTTGCCTGCTCCGCGATCGTGAGATATTCCTCAGCGGTCAGGCTCGAGTCAAACACGGAACCCACCCCCGCAGTCAACATAATATTGTCAAGACCCGCCGCGCTCACCTGCATAGGTTCAAGCAGCATACAACACACCAAGCCCGCAGCAAGTATCCCTTTTCTTTTCGCCTTCATGTATATTTTCTCCATAATCATTACAATTTTGTTACAAATTTGTTACGCTTTGAGTTCATTATACAGATGTATGCGCCTACTGTCAACATTTTCTTTGTTTTTTCTTAAGAACAAGGGGCTATTTCTTAGGATTTCTTAAGATTATCGTCACCATTCAGAGCCAAATCCTTTATCACCTCTCCCGCCATGAGCAGTCCCGCCACGGCAGGCACGAAGGCAACGCTTCCCGGGACACTCGCCAATCCCTTCTTCCCCGCTTCCTCCGCGGGCCATTCAGGTTTGATCGCCTCCTCGGTGGAATACACCACCTTCAGGCTCTCCACGCCCCGCTTACGCAGCTCCCTGCGCATCACCCTCGCCAGAGGACAGATGCTTGTCTGATAGATATCCGCCACCCGGAACTTGGAAGAATCAAGCTTATTCCCCGCCCCCATGGAGCTGATCACAGGCGTTCCCGCCTCCCTCGCCCTCATAATTATATCGATTTTAGCGGTTATCGTATCCACCGCGTCCACCACGTAAGAGTATTCCCCAAAATCAAATTTTTCAGCCGTCTCAGGCAGATAAAAACATCTCCGGACATTCACCGCTGCCCGGGGATTTATAGAGAGAATCCGCTCCCTCATCACGTCAACCTTATATTGTCCCACGGTCTGCCATGTGGCAATGATCTGCCTGTTGATATTGCTCGGGCTAACCACGTCATTGTCAATAAGCTCAAAGCTCCCGACGCCGCTTCTTGCCAAAGCCTCCACCACATGACCGCCCACGCCGCCCACGCCAAACACGGCGACCCTGCTCCCCTGCAGGCGTTCCAATGCCTCCCGCCCTATCAAAAGCTCCGTCCGTGAAAAAATCTCTGCCAGCTCCCTCTCCGATACCTCGCGCGCCATACCCATCGTATCCTCCCGTCAGACATTGATCTCCGGCTCTCCGTCCGCCTCCTTCTCCGCGTTGATGATCGCAAAGGCGATGTTCGTCGCGTGATCCGAAACCCTCTCCAAGCCTGACACCACATCGGAGAAGATCATACCTGCCTCCGGAGTACACTCGCCTCTGGTCAAACGCTCCACATGCTTCATCTGCAGCTCCCGCTCCTTCTCGTCCACACGATCCTCAAGCGTGATGACGTCCTGCATCTTACTGTCGTCACTGTGGGCAAACATGGCGATCGCGTACTGAATGATCTTGTTCACCATATCCAACATCTCGCCAAGCTCCCGCTGCGCCTCCTTGCTGATGCTCGTGTTCGTCTCTATGCGCTGTCTGGCAGCGTCCGCCACGTTCTCCGCGTGATCTCCGATCCGCTCAATGTCATTCACCACATGGAACAGCGCGCCCAAGCTTTTCAAATCCTCAATAGGAAGGGTCGTCTGATTGATCTTCACCAAATAATCCGTGATAGAATGGTTCAGGAAATTGATATTCTCCTCCACCTCGTATACTTCCCTGATATCGTCCTCGTCCAAGGTGATCAAAGCGTTCATAGCGCGGTTGAGATTCTCATTTGCCAGATCCGCCATGCGCTCCAGCTCCCTGATGACCTCCACCACCGCCGTGGCGGGATTAAACACAACCTTCTCGCCGATATATTTGAGCTGATAACGCTCGCGATAGTTGACGCCCTCGTCCTCCCCCGGCACACAAGCGGCAGCCAGCTTGACGATAAGCCCCGAGAACGGGAACAGCACGATCACCTGAAACACCTTGATAATGATGTGGGCATTCGCCACAAAATGACCGTTATTCGGAGAAATAGCCTGTATCATGCGAACCACCGGATCCATTCCCACCAAGAGGATCACATATATAAGCACCGTGCCTATCACATTGAACCAAAAATGAATCAACGCGGCGCGTTTTGCGTCCTTTTTGCCGGACAGGGAAGCCAAGAGCGCAGTGGTGCAGGCGCCGATATTACAGCCAAGGATAATATACAGACAGATAGGAAGCGGCAGCAAATCCTGATTCGCCATCAACAGCACGATGCTGACCGTGACCGACGAGCTCTGAATAATGGAGGTGAGCAGCATACCCGTGAGGGTCGCAAGCAGCGGATTCCTGAGTGACCCCAACAGCTCCACCACCTCCGGGACCTCCTTAAGCCCCGCCATCGCCGCGGACATGGTTTTCAGCCCCAAGAAAAGAATGCCGAAGCCGATGACCACCTGCGCCCCCTGCTTGACATTCTGCCTGCTGCAGAACATAGCCACCAAGACTCCCGCAAGCAAGATCACCGGTGCAATCTCCGACAAATTAAAGGATACGAGCAATGGCGTGACAGTCGTACCGATATTTGCGCCAAATATCACGCCCGCCGCCTGATACAGATTCATAAGACCCACGTTTACAAAGCTGACCACCATTGCAGTACACGCCGAGGAGGATTGAATTATCCCCGTAAAGACGATCCCGACGATCATACCCATAAACCGATTGGTGGTAAAAATCTCAAGAATCCGGCGAAGCTTCGCGCCCGCCACCTTTTCAATAGACTCGCTCATAAGGCTCATTCCGAATAGAAAAAGCCCCAGTCCCCCCGCCATTGATACTATCATGTTCGTCAATTCTTCTGCATTCATTCTCTTTTCTTTCCCTAATCTACAACGCATAAACTGCTCGGAACCAAGCAAACACACGATGTTCACGAGGTTGGTTCCGAAGTAACTGCCATTCTCCACCAAAATATATTTTACGGAAAAAGAAGGAAAGATACAATAGGTTATTTTTACGGTTCTTCTACCTATATTACCATTTTTTTACTAATTTTTTACCAAAACAGACGACGCGGCGCGGGAATGAAAGCGCTCTCCCGCCGCGATATCCGCCTGAAGCTGCCGCTTAAGCGCCTCCTCGTCCGCAAATCGCTGTTCCGGTCTCCTGAAGGACAAAAGCTCCACCACAATCTCCTGTCCGTATATTTCTCTGTCAAAATCATACAGATAGGACTCCACTCCCACCGTCCCCTCCGCGGTGACCGTGGGCTTGCAGCCCACATTGCTGATAGCGGGATATTTGCTCCCCCCATAGTATACCTTGGAATAATAGACTCCATTCGGCGGCAGCAGCTTATTCGCCTTCGGCAAAAGATTCACTGTGGGAAAGCCGAGGGTTCTGCCCACGCGATTGCCATGCACCACGGTTCCCGCCACCGCGTAAGGCGCCCCGAGCAGACGCTCCGCAAGCTCCATATTGCCCTGCTCCACCTGCCTCCGGATATAGGAGGAGCTCACCTCCACGCCGTCCACGCAGACCTTCTCCACAAGCTTTACCTCAAAGCCCAAGCCCCCGCTCAGCTCCCGCAAAAGCTCCATATTCCCTGCTCCGCCCGCGCCAAAGGAAATATCCGCCCCCGCCGCGATAAAGCGAGCCTGCAGCCTGTCCGCCAGAATCTCACTCACGAAAACCTCCGGCGCAATAGCAGCCGTCTCCAACGTCAACGGAAATTCGATCAGCACATCTACCCCCATCAATGCAAAAATCTCCCGCTTCATTGGCTTTTCGGTGAGCTCCTTGCCATCCGAGAGCCCGAACAACACCGCCGGCGCAGGGTCAAAGGTGAACACGCAAGCCTGCAGGCCATTTTTCTTCTGTTCGATGATTTCCTCCAGAAGCCGCCTGTGCCCGATATGCACACCGTCAAACTTGCCGATTGCCACAGCCGATTCCATATACAATTGAAAATCCGTCGTCCCCTGTATAATCTCCATAAAAATCCTCTCTCCGCCGTGTCTCGCCCATTATTAAATATCAGGCGTTACTGTTCAACCTGCCGTTAAACCTACCGTCAATCCCGCTCCAAGAACATCTTCACGGGCGCATATTGCCCCACGGACATATCATAGCGATATATTCCGGCAAAGCTTCCGTCCTCCCTATACATTCGTATCTGCTGCCCCTCCTCAGGACAAAGGGCATCTGTCCCTGTCTCCACCGCCTCCACAAAACGCTCCTCCAGACGATTGCCATTTTCCAGAAGTCTCGCCCGCTCCGACTTGACCCGCATTGCAGGAGAGTCCGCGAACAGGGAATCCACGGGAACCAACACCTCCCGCACACGCCCCTCGTCCCTAAGCCGCTCCAGCTCGGTCAGGGTGATTGCCTCCGAGAGACCAAATTGTCCCACCCGGGTGCGCACCAGACTTTGCATGGCTCCGCCACAGCCCAGCTTCTCCCCGATATCCGCGCAAAGCGTCCTGATATAAGTCCCCTTAGAGCATACCACCCGAAGCTTCACCACGGGCAGTGTCATATCCAATATCTCTATCTCATGAATGACCACGGGACGCGCCTTGCGCTCCACCTCTTTGCCGACGCGCGCCAACTCATAAAGCTTCTTGCCATCTACCTTGAGCGCCGAGTACATGGGTGGAATCTGCTCATAATCCCCGACAAAGCCAAGCACCGCCTCACGCACCTGAGCCTCCAAAGCCTCCACGGGGCACTCCCGCATAATCTCCCCCGTGGTGTCCTGCGTATCCGTGGACACCCCCAAGAGCAGCTCCGCCACATACTCCTTGTCGCGGTCTGTCAGCATATCGCAAAGCTTGGTGCCACTCCCCAGACAAACCGGAAGCACACCGGTCGCCTGGGGATCCAGAGTTCCGGTGTGCCCTATTTTCTTCTGCTTTAAAATACCGCGCATTTTTGCAACCACATCATGGGAGGTAAATCCCGCCTCCTTATGAATGTTTATGATTCCGTTATACATAACGACTACTGCCCCTCCAATTGCTCAGCGATGCGCTGCGACAGATTATTGACGCAATCATAAAAGGTTCCCCGCATGGTGCAGCCCGCCGCGCGCGCATGCCCGCCGCCGCCAAAGTATACCGCAACCTTCGCCACATCTACCTTTTCGTCGGAGCGCATACTCACCTTATACTCCAACGCCTCCGTCTCATACATAAAGATTGCACAGTTGATTCCCTTGATATTGCGCAAATGATTGACAATCCCGTCCAAATCCTTGGGTCCCACATTGTAGAACTCCATGGTCTTACGGGTAACTACACTGACAATACACCGATTGTCCATGAAACGGATACTCTCCATCAAGGCTCTGCCCATAATCTGTGACTGTATATAGGTTCTCTGATAAAAGGTCTCCTCGATCAGCTTGGCAAAATTAAAGCCATAGCTGATGAGCTTCGCCCCCTTCCTCATGGTCTCCGGCGTGGTGTTGGAATACTGGAACACCCCCGTGTCATGAATGATACCCGTATATAGAGCCTCCGCGATATCCCTGTCCAGACGCTCCTCCCCGATCAGGTCATACAACACCTCGCAGGTGGAGCCAATCTCCGGCTGTATCAGATTCACGTCACCGCACCCTAAGTTGCTCACATGATGATCAATATTGATCGTCTTGACAGCCGCCCGAAAATACTTGACCGCCTCCCCGAGACGTTCCTCGTTACAATCCAGTGCAAAATAGACGTCAAAGACATCTTCCTCCGGAAAATCGCTGATAATCTCGTCAAACCCTTTCAAATCATGAAAAATCTCCTGCGGCTCCTCCAGTAAGACCTTCACGTCCGCCTGTGGAACGCTTTTGCGCAAAAACTGCCACAGAGACAGACATGCGCCCACACAGTCGCCGTCCGGTCTTACATGCCCACTGATGCCTATCCTTTTCGCGCCGCTCACTTCCTGCAATAAATCCATAGATTCCTCACTCTTTTCCACTTTGTTCGTTATGATTCCTTATCCTCCGACATCTGTCCGACCACCTCGTCAATCCTGCGGGACATATTCACCCCGTACTCAATGGACTGATCCATGACAAAGGTGATGTCCGGCGTGTTGCGCAGATTGATCGTCTGTGCCAGTTGACGCCTGATAAAGCCCTCCGCGCTCTTAAGCCCTGCCAGTGTCGCTTCTCTTGCTTCTTCCCCGCCGAGCACGCTGATCCACGCCTTACAGCTCTTTAAATCGGGAGCCACCTCCACCGCGACCACGCTCGTCAGGGGACTGATGCGCGGGTCCTTGATCTCCCCACGAATGATCTCAGCCAACACACGCTGCACCTCCCCGTTCACCCGGGTATTCTTTACACTATTTTTCCTCATATTTATACCCCCACATATCGCAGGCTTATGCATGCGATATTGTTATGTGAGATTAGAATTTCTCCGCGAGACAGCCCATGTGCTGTGAGCGGAAATTGTCAAAGACAATTAGAAATTCTTCTCACATTTATCTAGGCACCTCCACCATGATATATGCCTCCACGATATCCAGCTCCTTCATCTGGTCGAAGCCCTCAAACACGAGACCGCACTCGAATCCCGCCTTCACTTCCTTCACGTCGTCCTTGAAACGCTTCAGCGAAGCCAAGCTGCCCTCGTAGATCTGCTCGCCCTCGCGGGTGATGCGCACCTTGCAGCCTCTCTGGAACTCGCCGTCCAACACATATGAGCCCGCGATATTACCAATCTGGGACGCCTTGAACAACTGGCGCACCTCGGCATGACCGATCACCTTCTCCTCATAGATAGGATCAAGCATTCCCTTCATAGCCGCCTCGACATCTTCAATCGCCTGATAGATCACCTTGTAGAGACGCACGTCCACGCCCTCCTGCTCCGCCGTTGCCTTGGCGGTGGCGTCAGGTCTGACATTGAAGCCGATGATGATCGCGTTGGAAGCACTTGCCAGTACGACATCGGACTCGTTGATCGCGCCCACGCCACCATGGATACATTTTACCACGATCTCATCATTGGACAGCTTTAACAGCGATTGCTTCACGGCCTCCACGCTGCCCTGCACGTCCGCCTTGACGATCAGGTTAAGCTCCTTCAGGTTGCCCTCCTGAATCTTCGAGAACAGATCATCTAAGGACATTCCCGTCTTGGTGTCTTCAAGCATCTTCTCCTTGTTCTGAGCCAGATAAGTCTCCGCAAAAGACTTGGCAGTCTTATCATTCTCATGGGCGATAAACACCTCACCCGCACTGGGCACGTCGGAAAGTCCCAAGATCTCCACGGGAGTGGAGGGTCCCGCTTCCTTCACCCTTCTGCCCTTATCATCAACCATGGCACGAACCTTACCGTGGCTTGCGCCCGCAGAAATGAAATCTCCCACATGCAGGGTTCCCTTCTGCACTAGCACTGTCGCCACGGGGCCGCGCCCCTTATCCAGCTCCGCCTCGATTACAAGTCCCCTTGCCTGTCTGTCGGGATTCGCCTTCAGCTCCAAAATATCCGCCGTGAGCAGAATCGTCTCAAGCAAATCCTCAATTCCCTGCCCCGACTTGGCAGACACGGGCACAAACTCTGTGTTGCCGCCCCAATCGGTGGCAACCAGCTCGTATTCCGTCAGCTCCTGCTTCACACGCTCAATATTTGCAGAGGGCTTATCAATCTTGTTCACAGCCACGATGATCTCAATGCCTGCTGCCTTGGCGTGGCTGATTGCCTCGATCGTCTGGGGCATCACGCCATCATCTGCCGCCACGACCAAGATCGCGATATCCGTTGCGTTCGCGCCACGCATACGCATGGCGGTGAAAGCCTCATGTCCGGGCGTATCCAAGAATGTGATCCTCCTCTCGCCCAAGGCAACCGTGTATGCGCCGATATGCTGCGTGATACCTCCTGCCTCCTTGTCGATCACATTGGTCTTACGAATCGCGTCCAGAAGGGAGGTTTTACCATGGTCTACATGCCCCATGACACAGATCACGGGCGGTCTCTCCACCATGGAATCCGCCGATTCCTCCTCCTCCTTCAAGAGCTCCTCGATCACGTCAACCTTGACCTCCTTCTCGCAGAGAATATCGTATTCCATGGCGATATTCTCTGCATCTTCATAGGAAATCTCCTGATTGACAGTCACAACCTTTCCTTCCAAAAAGAGCTTCTTAACGATCGCGGAGGGCTGAAGCTTCATCTTCTCACCCAAATCCCTGATCGTGATCATCTCAGGAAGCGTGATGACCTTGATAACCTCCTCAACCACTTCCTTTTTCTCCGGCTTTATAAATCTTCCGGGTTTATTCTTCAGCACGTCCTCCTCATAGATATGATCCTTCTTGGACCGCTTGTTATCCTTCTCGCGCCCCAAACGCCTCTTATCGTCATCGCGCTTTTTCTCCATCTCCTTGGCAGGAGCCTCACCCGCAAAGCCCTTGTGAGCTCCCTGCCCCGCATTGCCTCTGCCGTCGCGGCCGCCACCGTTAAAGCCGCGACCAGAGCCTGCACCATTTCCACCGCCGCGGCGATCATTCTGACCACCCTCACCGCCCGGACGACCCTGTCTGTTAAAGCCGCCCTGCTGCCTGTCACCGTTTCCTCCCGGTCTGCCATTCTGAGCACCTCCCCGATTCTGACCGTTCTGAGGACGTCTCGCGGCTGCCTGCCCGCGGTTATCGCGGTTATCATGGTTCTCACGATTGTCACGGTTATCCCGACTATCCCTCATGGGTCTCTCACCCTGCGGTCTGTCACTTTGTCTGTTCTCCGAAGCTGCGCTCTGCTGACCTGCGGCGCTCTGCACCTTCTCGCTCTCCTCCACGGGGCGCTTGGTTTGCTGCGGCTTGCTGCTGACCATCTGCACGGAAGGCGTGGGAGACGGAGGGGTCAACGGCTTGATAGGACGGACGGGCGCCTGCCCTCTGCCGTTATTGCCATAGCCGTTCTGCCCCCTGCCGTTGCTGCCGCCGGAACGCTGCCCCTGACCGCCGGACATCTTGGAGTTCTGCTGATTGCTGACAATGATTATCTTGCTCTTTTTCTTTTTGTTCTGGTTGGCTGCCTTCTGAGTATCGTTGGACTTCTCCGCCGATCTCTGCGGCTCCTTCGCGGGCTGCGATTCCTTTGCAGACTGTGCTCCCTCCGCCTTCGCCTCCTTTGCGGGCTGAGACTCCTTCACGGGCTGCACTCCCTCCGACTTCGGTTCTTTCACGGGCTGCGATTCCTTCACAGACTGTGCTCCCTCCGACTTCGGTTCTTTCACGGGCTGCGATTCCTTTGCAGACTGTGCTCCCTCCGACTTCGCTTCCTTCGCGGGCTGTGCTCCCTCCGACTTCGCTTCCTTCACAGACTGCGCTTCCTCTGCCCTCGGTTCCTTCATGACCTTCACATCCTCCGCCTTGGACGCCGCCTTCCCGAATGATTTTTTGACCATATTAGCCACATCCTCCTCCACGGAGCTGCTGACCGACTTTACCTCGACCCCCTTCTCCTGCAGGAAGCTCAATATATCTTTACCATTCTTATCCATTTCCTTTGCGAGCTCATGTATTCTGATTTTCGCCATGCTTTCCTCCATTTCCTGCCACCATCCGCAACCGGATCATGACATATTACATTCTAATTGTTTGATGACCGCCTCTGCCAGCCCTGCGTCACACACGCCCAGAGATGAGCGCATATCTTTTCCGATCGCCCTGCCCAATTCATCCTTTAGGCTGTATTCACGAACCGGAACCTCATAGAATTTACATTTATCATGAAACAACTTCTTGGTGTTCGCCGACGCATCCTCCGCAATGATCACCAGCATGGCAGAACCCTTCTTCACTGCATCCAACGTCTGGAATTCACCGCTCACCAGATTGCGCCCTCTCATCGCGAGCCCTAGTAACGACAAAACCTTATCTTGCTTCAAGCTCATCAAACTCCTTTTCTAAAGCGTCATACACCTCTTTGGGAATCGCCATCTTAAAGGAACGCTCCAGCCCCTTATTCCTGCGGGCTTTCTGCAGGCATTCCCCACTCTTACAAACATATGCGCCCCTTCCATTCTTTTTGCCTGTCATGTCCAAACAAATTGTGTCGTCCTCGGCGGATTTCAGCACGCGCATCATTTCCTTTTTGCTCCGCATCTCCCCGCAGCCGACACACTGCCTCAAAGGAAGCTTCTTACTCCTCGTCATAGTCGTCGTATTCCCCATCCTCGTTCTCATCGTCATACTCGTCATCGTAATCTTCATCATAATCGTCATCCAGATAGTCCTCATAGCGGAAGCCGGGAGCATCCTTCGCCTGAGTCTCGGACTTGATGTCGATCTTATAACCCGTGAGTCTCGCCGCAAGTCTGGCGTTCTGCCCCTCCTTGCCGATTGCAAGGGAAAGCTGATAATCGGGAACCACCACCTTCGCGGTCTTCTCGTCCGGATCCGCGAACACAGCCACCACCTTCGCAGGTGACAGCGCATTCTGAATCAGATTGCCGGGGTTGTCATCCCATGGTATGATATCGATCTTCTCTCCCCTAAGCTCCTCAACGATCGCGTTGACCCTTGCGCCATTCATACCCACACAGGCTCCCACGGCGTCCACGTTGGGGTGATTGCTCCATACCGCCATCTTGGTACGGCTGCCCGCTTCTCTGGCAATGCTCTTGATCTCAACCGTGCCGTCCTTGATCTCCGTCACCTCGGACTCAAACAGCCGCTTCACCAGCTCCGGATGAGTCCGGCTCACATTGATGCGGGGACCCTTGGAGGTATTCTTCACCTCCAAAATATATACCTTGATGCGCTCGGTAGGTCTAAACACCTCGCCCCTCACCTGCTCGCTCTCGGCGAGTATCGCGTCCGCCTTGCCCAGATTGATGCTGATATTCCTGCCGATATTGCGCTGCACCACTCCGGTGACCACATCCTTCTCCTTCTCGAAGTATTGGTTGTAGATCACGCTTCGCTCCTCCTCGCGAATCTTCTGCAGAATCACGTTCTTAGCATTCTGGGTGGCAATACGCCCAAACTCCTTGGACTTGATCTCCACCTTCAGCATGTCGCCTACCTGCGCTTTCTTAGAGAGCTCCCGCGCATCCTCAAGGGCTATCTGCAGGCAATCGTCCTCCACGTCCTCCTCGGTGGGCACCACTTCCTTCTCCGCATATACCAGAAAGTCACAGGTCTCGCGGTCAATCTCCACCTTCACGTTATCCACCTTGCCAAAATGGTTCTTGCAGGCGGTGAGCAGAGAATTCTCAATGGCATCAAACAAAGTCTCCTTGCTGATCTCCTTCTCCTTCTCCAGAATATCCAACGCCTCCATTAATTCCTTGTTCATCATTTCCTCCGTTTCCGGCTTTCGCCTTGTTCTCTATTGTTTTAAAAATCCAATGCCAGTCGGATCAGGGCTATCTCGGACCGCTCAAACGTGCGCCCGCTCCCGTCCTCCTGTCGGATCGTCAATTCCTTCTCGTCAAAGCTCTCCAAGGTCCCCGCAAACTCCTTGCACTTGTCAATGGGCTTAAACAGCTTGATCTCCACATCCTCGCCGATACTTTTCGCAAGATGTTTATCCTTTTTCAAGGTACGCCCGAGTCCCGGGCTGGACACCTCCAGAATATACGCATCAGGGATAAAATCTTCCCTGTCCAGCACATCTGACAACGCCCTGCTCACCTTCTCACAGTCATCGATGTTCACACCCTCCGGCTTGTCAATGTACGCCCTCAGATAATAATCGCTGCCCTCCTTCACATACTCCACATCATAGATTTCCACGCCATTATCCGCAGCGATCGGAGTGAGCAGCTCCTCCGCGCGGGACTCATACGTTTCTCTTTTCGACATCCCAATCCTCCCCATTGCTCATGTCACCTCGCGCTCCGCGCTCGGTGCTGCGGCATTCGTCGCATCTGCGCCCGTGCAGGCGAGGTGCCAGTGTTCCTCATTGCTCACACAAAGAAGAAAGAGTGGCGCGCGTCCACTCTTACTAATCAACCTTTATGCTACTGAAAAGTATAGACCTAAAATCGAGAATTGTCAACAGTTTTTTGTAAATGAATTTACCAGATAAATTTACCGTTCCAAAATGTATTTTTTTATGTTTTTCACATCTTGTTTCCCACTTTCAGCAATTTCTACACGATATTGCCCTTTTCTCATACGCCCTCTAAATCTTATCAATTTCTTCCCAAGCTTTCTCAATGCTCTGCGTTCTGCCATGCTCAATATCATCAATTGCCTCGTCCAGTCTGGAAAAAAGGATATTCATGGCATCATCTACCGTCTGCATATTGTTCTGTCTGTTTACCGCCTGTGCAGTCTACATTGCTTCCATAACCCTCATCCTTTCCAAATTATTTTCATAAAAACAATATAACATATTTTATCAAATTTCACTACAAATTCTATTTTTATGCCCAGTCCTTTTTCTTTATCAAAAAAGCCCATAAACACTAATGTCTAAGGGCTTTCACTCCCCGAGTAGGGCTCGAACCTACAACAACTCGGTTAACAGCCGAGTGCTCTACCATTGAGCTATCGAGGATTATTATATACTTTTTGAGGGTTACTCACAGTTGGTAAAACTGTTTGCTGTTTTGTGCCCTCAAAACCGAACACGAATCTCCCGTATCTTCCACTCCGCATGTTCATGGCGGTTCCTCTGTCCCCGCCACGTCTCTTCCACATTCCCAGCCT
>JAMPHH010000005.1 GCA_023663505.1 Muribaculum sp. | reverse complement strand
CAATTTGGCTTGTCAACACTCACGGTTCCAGCGCATACGGTACTCGTTATCCGTCCGTATCTGTTCCGCTTTCGGGTTGTTCTTCCAAAAATATTCGGAGAATATTTTTTATCTTCATTGGTGGCAAGGTACAGACCTTTTTCGTCAAAAACATGAAGTTTATCCTTATCGTCTTTTACAAGCGTATTGATAAGGTCTGTGTAAAAGTGCTTTACCTCGTCCACAAAACCGTCCTGCTTGAACAGCTTATTTTTTGCGGTAAAGATGTTACGCTCGTATATCTCGCCTTACTCTATTGAATTACCATGCATACAATCAACGCAATGATCCCAACCCCTAAAAGAATCGCCAATAAAATACCATATTTTTCTAAAAAATCTGATACCCGAATTATTGTCCTGATTTTATATGCGATAGGAATAAACATAACTAATTCGTCAAAAAACGGTACAGGATCAGGTATAAATAAATTTATCAGCCATACAAGCGACTGAACATACTTGGTAAACATATATAGAATAATGCTGCAATTATCATCACAATCATATTTTAAACCCTCATAAATTATATTTATTTTCAAAATGTCCTGTTATAGGACATATTTCTTTGTAGTTCATGATACCATACATTTTGTCTTATTACAAGACATTTTTTTAATTTTAAATTAATGGAGTGTTGATTTATATGCCTAGAATTATTGACGGAGAAAAAAACAATATTGTTGGTCAACAGGTGCGTTATTTTCGGAAAAAAAGAAAATATAGCCAAAAAGAATTATCTATAAAGCTTGAGACGTTAGCCATATATGTATGCCGCGGCTCTATTTCGCGTATAGAAGATGGTTCTCGTACCGTAACGGATATTGAGTTGTTTGGTTTGGCCTCTGTTTTGGGTACATCGATTGAATCATTTTTCCCTCCGCTTGTGTCTGATTCAAAACCATCTTATTGTGATTCTGAAAAATGAAAATTTTGTAAATTCTCTTGTGATTGCCCACTTGATGCCATTTTAAATTGACACATACATTCTTAAAAAGAGGGTTCTGTACAACAAAAAAGCCCCACGATCACAGCCGTGAAACTTTTTATCAACCGGGCTACAAGA
The DNA here is from genome assembly GCA_023663505.1 of Muribaculum sp. Taxonomy (GTDB): domain Bacteria; phylum Bacillota; class Clostridia; order Lachnospirales; family Lachnospiraceae; genus Acetatifactor. The sequence continues at coordinate 107,698 of JAMPHH010000005.1, read as the reverse complement.
GAAATTGACCTATTGGTCTCCCTATCTTACCTTATCCCGAAATTTTCTTCCAATGCATTTCGATATTCCAAACATATGCTATCCTCAGGGCAGGCAAGGAGTAGCTTTTTTCCCGTTATCCTGCTGGTTCCCATATGTATATCCCAATATTGCAGAATATCCATTCCTATCAAAATATTCCCTTTCCTGTTATAATTAACGTATATCACATCATTCTTTACCGACATTCCTGCAATTTGAAAGTTGCAAATAGTATGTTGGAATTTCATTGCCGAACACGACATTTTTTCCGCATCTGTATCAGGTCTTTTATGCTTCTCCCCTCCAGTCTCAACCCCATAGCTGATTTCATAATGCACATTTCCTTCAATATCCGCAGCCTTCAACGAATCGCAAAAACCTTTCAGCGCCTGAAATCTTGCCAAAGGAATTGTACTAATAGAACAACCTGTATCGATCTTTACAAGCACATTGCTAAAGGGTGCTTGAATATTATCCAGCTTAAAGGAAGCCGTCGTCATAAAAGAACCCCCGATTCTTACTCGGGTCGGGCTCATCTCTATCGCAATATACTTATTCATCATATACTACCCCGTCCTCCAATTCTGCGCTGTCAAAGAAAACAGGGGTAATTGCTTTTTCCTGTTGAAACCACTTTGTATATTCTTCCGTATTTCCACTGCCAAAGTAAACCAATGTCCCCTCTACATCATTATCATCTAATAACTCTGTATCTAACAAAATCATACAGGTATCCAGAATACCGCTTAGCTGTGAAACACGAACCCTCATATCCTTGTGCAACTCATCTATTGTATACTTCTGCTTTGTTAAAATCATGCTAATCACCTTTCCTTCTGTTCCTGTTATGACCTCTTAATCAAATTATAATCTAAAATGCCCTAAAATACAATAAAACAAAAAAATAACCCCGATGAATCTCTCCATCAGGGTTTTTCAACAGGGCTACAAGGATTCGAACCTTGAAAATGACGGAGTCAGAGTCCGTTGCCTTACCGTTTGGCGATAGCCCTATTTATATTACTTGAAGTATTATACACGAAGTATGCCCATTTTGCAATACCCAAATTCCAAAAAATTACTCAAAAATTATCCAAATCGCTTCCCGTCTTCCGCCCCTGTCTCGTCAATTTGCACGAAAGCCCGCTCTGTCCACAGCCACAACAGCCATATGAAAAGTCAGACAAAGCCCGCGCGATTCCGCGCGGGCCCTGCCCAACCTATGATACATTTCACACACTAAGCGCATCTCCCAATACGCATATCCCGACTACTCTGCATCTCAAAACCCTTTATTCCTTTACAACCCAATCCGACCTACACCTCGAAGATCAGCTCCCCATATGTAGGAATCGGCCATACATCTCTGTCAACCATAGTCTCCAGTGCGTCCACGGGCGCTCTCAGTGCAGCCATGGCGGTGAACACCTCGTCCTTATAGAAGAATGCCTTATCCTTCTCCACCGCGATATTGCCTGCCGAAGCAGTCTTCTCCTCCAATGCCGCAAGTGCCTTCTTTGCCTCCGAGAGCTTCTGGGTCACATCGTCCAATGCCTCCATCTGGACGGTCGCGTCAGCCCCCGCCTCCTTCACCGCGATCACCGTGTCAGCCAGTGTCTTAGTGTACTTGATCACAGCGGGGAGAATCTGCTTCTTCGCCATCTCGATCATGGTCAGTGCTTCTATGTTAATGGTCTTGGAATAGGTCTCATAGAGAACCTCCTCGCGGGACTCAAGCTCCGCCCTCGTGAAGATGCCAAAACGCTCAAACAGCTTCACCGCCTTGTCGGTCGTCAGACTAGAAGATGCCTCCACCATGGATTTGATATTGGGAAGTCCGCGTCTTGCAGCCTCCGCCACCCACTCGTCAGAATAACCGTTGCCGTTAAACACGATTCTCCTGTGCTTGGTCATGTATTCCTTGATCAGATCATGCACAGCCATCTCAAAGTCATCTGCCTTCTCCAGAATATCCGCCGCCTCACAGAAAGCCTCCGCAACAATGGCATTCAATGTTGTATTCGGGTCAGCGATGGAGTCAAAGCTTCCCACCATACGGAACTCAAACTTATTGCCCGTGAAGGCAAAGGGTGAGGTTCTGTTTCTGTCCGTGGCGTCCTTATCCACATCTGTCAGCGTGGATACGCCTGTCTGCAGCTTGCCGCCCTGAATGGAATGATCCGCCTCTCCGGTCTCAACCAACTGCTTTACCACGTCCTCAAGCTGTTCGCCCAAGAACATAGAGATAATCGCAGGCGGTGCCTCGTTCGCCCCCAGTCTGTGGTCATTGCCCACGTCGGACGCACTCTGGCGAAGCAGATCCGCATGTGTGTCCACCGCCTTCATGATACATGCCAGAACCAAAAGGAACTGGATATTCGCATTAGGTGTGTCGCCGGGGTCAAGGAGGTTCACGCCATTGTCCGTCCCCAGAGACCAGTTGTTATGCTTGCCGGAGCCGTTCACGCCTGCAAAGGGCTTCTCATGAAGCAGGCATGTCATGCCATGGCGGCCCGCCACCTTCTTCATGGTCTCCATCACAAGCTGATTGTGGTCAACCGCGATATTCGCCGTCTCGTATATAGGCGCAAGCTCGTGCTGTGCCGGAGCCACCTCGTTGTGCTGGGTTTTCGCCGTGACACCGAGCTTCCAGAGCTCCAGATTCAAATCCTTCATATAAGAACCGATTCTCTCGCGAATCGTTCCAAAATAATGATCCTCAAGCTCCTGTCCCTTGGGCGCGGGAGCTCCGAACAATGTACGTCCCGCAAAGATCAAATCGTCGCGCTTCAAATATTTCTCCCTGTCCACCAAGAAATACTCCTGCTCAGGACCCACGCTTGCCACCACCTTAGTCGCCCCTGTGTTGCCAAAGAGACGGACGATTCTAAGCGCCTGCTCGCTTACCGCCTCCATGGAGCGAAGAAGCGGCGTCTTCTTGTCCAACGCCTCTCCCTTGTAGGAGCAGAACGCGGTAGGAATGCACAGGATCACGCCTGTCGCGTCCTCCTTCAAAAATGCGGGAGAAGTGATATCCCACACGGTATAGCCCCTCGCCTCAAAGGTAGCGCGCAAGCCGCCGGAGGGGAATGAGGACGCGTCCGGCTCACCCTTGATCAGCTCCTTGCCTGAGAACTCCATCAGCATCTTACCCTCTGCATCGGGGTGAGTCACAAAGGAATCATGTTTCTCCGCCGTGGTGCCTGTAAGCGGCTGAAACCAGTGTGTGTAATGGGTCGCGCCGTTCTCCACCGCCCAGTCCTTCATAGCCTTTGCCACCACGTCAGCGGTCGCCAGTGACAGCTCGCCGCCCTGATCCATAACCCTCTTTACTTCCTTAAACACATTCTTGGGCAGTCTTTCCTTCATCTTTCCCAAGGTAAATACCTTACTGGCAAAAATCTGTTCCACGTTTAAAGCCTCGCTCATCTTCATTACTCCCTTCCTTATATTTACCATATAGCCCTTACCCTAAAAAAAACGTCCCAAAGTAAACTGGTTACTCTTGGAACATCTTCGTCCTAAAATACCTATATGGAAATGAGGCGCTGCCCCATTTCCTATAAGATACCCTAAATCCACACAAAATGCAATACCTTTTTTTGATTTTATTTGCAAAATTTATAAATGCAGCTTGGCGGTCAGCTCCGCCCCGAGGATTTCAAGCCACCCCGCAAGCTGATTGTGCTGATAGAACCATGTAAGCACGGGACTGTCCGCCGTGCTCTGTCGTATGTATTCACCGATCATTCCCAGATCCGTCATCATGGTAAATGCATAAACCGTCCAGAGAAGCAGCACGGTCTCCATGACGCCGACCACGACTCCCAGAAGCTTATCCATGCTGTGTACCACCGGAAGCTTGGCGATCAGCTTCGCGGGCAGGACAACCACATTGATGATATGATGCGCGATTCCCAGTACCGCCAGCAATAACACCACAACCGCCACATTCAAAAAGTTTCCTTCGTTATAGTCGCTCAACCCGTTCCCAATCAGCGCCACCACCAGACACAGGAATATCAGCGACACAAAAGAAATGATCTCCTTCACCATTCCCTTTTGATAGCCGTCCAAGATCTTCAAGACCAGACACACCAACACGATCACCGTCAAAACGTTAATTTCCATTTCTCGCTTGTACTCCACTCCTATTTTAATTGTATGGTGTCCATGGAATTCTCCGTCACCATAACATATTTATATGCTCCGTTCGTCGGAAATAGTAAATCCACCACCTTGGAAAAATATCCGTTGAATTTCTCCACGCCGCCATAGGTCATGATCAGGCATTCGCTGTCATTGTAGACAACAAAACCCTCCTCCTCAAAAAAGATATCCTGATAATCCAGATCAAAATAATAGGTGTCCACCTTCCTGCCGTCCGCGTTATAGACGTCCATCATATAATTGTGCTCCGCGTCATCTGCGCTAAACACCAGTCCGATATATTTTTCATTATAATAGACAGACCTCACCTCACTGTCAAGCATATATGTCCCCGTGTTCACAGGGGTCTGCCCGCCCTTGAAGATCACCAAGCGGTCATCTCCCACCGCAAACGCTGTCTTGTCGTCCATAAAATGAATCTCCGGAATCAGAACGTCAGGATAAAAATAGATTCCCACGATCTGATCCTTCTTATTGTCTCCGACGGAATCCAGATTGTAAAAGCATAGGTTGGTGGTCAGGGTTCCCGCGTCCAGATAGATATAGCTCACACCCAACAGTATTCCGTTGGGAGAGAGGCTCACCGACACGGGATATCCCATCTCCTTCATGCTCGCCTCGCCGCGAAAAAGCTCCTTGCCCGTGACGTCGTAGGTATAGATTTTGGTCACGTTCGCATCAGATAATATCGCCGTCACGGTTCCCGTGGCGGAGACCGTGATATCATGGATCGGCAGGTTGGTGGTGATCGTCCCCAGCTGCTTGTCCGTATCCTGCACATAGATCTCCCTGCCGTTATAATTGGCGATAGCCACCACATTGCGGCAGAGCGCAAGCCTGACATTTTGAATCTCATAGGTCTGATTCCATGTCACCTCGCCCTTGCTGCTGGTACAGTGGGCGCCGTCCTTGCTGTATGTAAGGATACTGCTTTGAAGCCGCCTGTTCTCCGCGCCCGAGGAGCCCTCCAAGGCTATGGTGGATACAATATCATAGCCTGTGTATACATGCCGCTTATATTGTATCATGACCAAAGCGATAATTGCCAAGAACGCCACCGCCACCAACAGCACACGGTAAACATTTTTCAACTTGTACCGCATGATCTTCGATTTATAATCGATGCGGTTTTGTTCTCTTTTTTCCTTTTCTTTGCGGTAGCTTCTAATATCTGCCATGAAATACCTCGTAAATTATTTGGGCAGCATAATGACCTGTCCCTCTTTTATATCGTCCGGATCGGATATTTTGTTCAGATTGCAGATATCTGCCACACGGATATCTGTCCCGTACTGCCGTATACTGATTGCCGTCAGGGTGTCTTTCGGTTGAATGACATATGCCACAGCTCCGGATACGGGTTGTGACGTTTGTGTCACTTCAGGCTTTGCCGAGGTCGCTACGGTCTCTCCTGCTGCCGCAGTCCCCTCTGTGGTCTGCGTATTCTTAGAGTCTGAGGGCTGATCGCCCTTGGGCTGCTGAGCTCCTGCTGCCTGCTGTCCTTCCCCTGTCTGCTGCCCTTCCGCTGCCTGCTGCCCTTCCCCTTTCTGCGATTCTCCCACTGCCGACTGTCCTTCCCCTGTCTGCAATTCTTCCCCAGTCTGCCGCTCGGACTCAGAGACTTGCTCCCCGCCCGCAGTCTGTTTAACCTCCTGCTGCTGTGCCGCCGCAGACACCTGCACATCTGACGGCTTGGACACCCCTTCCCCTGACGGATCCCCGCCCTCTGCCTGTTTTGACTCTGTGTTTTTTGTGCCTGACACACCTGTCACTTTCCCTGCGGACTGATTTTCCTCCAAGAGAACCTGATCCAGCTTGTCCTCCATCACCAACGTGTCCTTCTGTGCGACGCCCGAGGTCGCCACAGCGTCCAAGGCGCTTGTGTTCACGCTGTTTTTGAGCTCGTCCTCACGGAATGTGGCAATCCCCAAGAGACACAGCAGCGCGAACACCCCCACTGCTGTCAGCCGCATTCTCTGCAGATTGACAGGAGTCGGCATACGTCGGATATTGCTCGTCTCCCTTACCGCGCGCACCTGATTCTCCGAGGAAGCCCTGCGCTCCTCTTGGCGCTTCTTCACTTCCTCATATTTCTCCTGATTGACCTGCTCGGGCTGCGTCTCCTCCCGCACATCAAGCATATAAGCCAACATTGCGTCATTTTTCTCATAGAACTGGGCGTATCCCGATATGTACCTGCATATATCCTGCTCGCAGATATGGAATCCCTCTATCATATCACCGTCCAAAAGGCGATATCCCACGAATGCATGCTCCGGAAAATATTTCTTGCGAAGCCGCTCGATCTCCTGTCTCTGCGCCTGTGAGAGATGCCTTACCTCCTTCTGCAGAAAGTCCAGCTTACACGCCCCGTACATAAAATAATAGACAATACCGTTCTCCTCCCTGCGCTTACCATACAGAGCTATCGCCATGTTTTTATCCAAAGCTGCCTGATTCAATTGTTTCATGTAAGATACAACATAATCCTCAACGTAGATTTTGCAGGTTTTGCCAACCTCTCCGATTTGTGTGATATTTTTGGGTAATTCCATACAAAACACCTCCCATGCCGTGTCTGACAAGTTATTTTTGCTACATCATAGCATCAGCATACAAGGTATTTTAGCATTCTTTGTCGGAGTATCCGCAAAACTTCTCGACAAATTTCCCACCCTACGAAATCCGTGAAAGCATTTTATTCAAAACGATATATTGTGGCAGAATCATAATCCCTGCCCTCCCCGAACACACAGGAGGGGAAATTGTCATGGTGGATCGTGTCCGGAAAATACTGGGTTTCCAAGCAAAGCCCATGACGCTTATTATAGACCACGCCCTCCTTGCCCGTCTGCTCGTCAATAAAATTGCCTGCATAGAACTGCACCCCGGGCAGATCCGTATACACCTTCATCACCCTGCCGCTGTTTGGCGCTTCCACGGTGGCAATATGCTGCAGCTCGCCGTCCGCCCCCGCGATCACCCAGTTATGGTCATAGCCGCCCGTGAGCTTTAACTGCTCCATATCCGCATTTATCTCCGCCCCCACAACCTTCATGGCAGTGAAGTCCATAGGCGTCCCCTTCACGGGCGCGATCTCCCCCGTGGGAATCGCCCCCGCCACCACGGGAGTATAGCTCTCCGCCTTCAGCCACAGGGAATGTCCCTCGATATTTCCCGCGGCATGACCCTCTAGATTAAAATAGCTGTGATTGGTGGGATTCATAATCGTTCTTTTATCGCTGCTGCCGTGATAGTGCAGGGACAAGCCATTCTCCTCGTCCAGCCTGTACGTGATCTGCAGCTTCTTATTGCCGGGGAATCCCATATTGCCGTCCTGATCGGTGATCGTGAACGTCACTCCGTCCGCAAGAGGCTCCGCGTCCCATAGCTGCATATGATATCCCTTCTGATAGTCGCTGTGCAGATTGTTCTCACCGTCATTGACCGCGAGCTGATAGCTCACACCGTCCAGTGTATAAGCCGCTCCGCCGATACGGTTGGCATTGGGTCCTATCACCGCCCCAAAAAAGCTCGGATTGGTATAGTATCGCTCCCCGCTGTCAAACCCCAGAACCACGTCGTCCACATTGCCATTCTTATCCGGCACCATTAACTCCACCAGAATCGCGCCCAGATTCATGACTGACGCCGACATTCCTTTCCCGTTCTTGATTGTATACAGAACAATCTCCCCGCCCTCGGCGCTCTTGCCAAAGGCTCTTGATTCCACCGTCACAGCCATGCTCTCTACCTCCGTCAATATTTTTATCTCTAAATCTATAGGAAACGACATAAGTCGTTTCCGTTTGCGCCGTCCGCACGCTGCGAAAGCAGCGATATTCCTTGTGCGGACGTGTGCATCAGTTTACAGCTCTGTCCGTCCCTCCAACGCGCGAAGCAGCGTCACCTCGTCTATATATTCCAAATCGCCGCCCACAGGCACGCCGCTGGCAATCCTCGTCACACGAACCCCCGTGGGCTTGATGAGCTTGCTGATATACATGGCAGTAGTCTCGCCCTCCAGACTGGAATTGGTGGCAATGATCACCTCCTCCACGTCTCCCTCCAGACGCTCTATCAGCTCCTTTAGCTTGATGTCAGCGGGTCCTATGCCGAGCATGGGAGAGATCGCGCCGTGCAGCACATGGTACACTCCCTCGTACTTGCCTGTTTTCTCATATGCCGCCAAATCCCTCGTGTTCTCCACCACCATGATCATACCATGATTGCGCTTTACATTGGCGCACACGGGACAGATCTCCCTGTCCGTCAGGGTGTAACACTCCTTGCAATACCGCACATTAGCCTTCGCCTCCATCATGACATTTGCCAGTCGGTTCACCTTGTCCTGCGGCATATTGATCAGGTGAAAAGCCAATCGCTGAGCCGATTTGCTGCCAATGCCGGGCAGAGCCGCCAGTTCCTCTATCAATTTATTGATATGTCCGCTATACAGATCCATCAGAAAGGAAAGCCTCCCAATCCGCCAGTCATTTTGCTCATCAGCGCTTCGCTCTCCTCGTCCGCCTCGTGCAGCGCGCCGTTGACCGCCGCAAGAATCGCGTCCTGCAAGGTCTCAATATCCTCGGGGTCCACAATCTCCTCCGCAAGCTTGATATTCAGTAACTCCTTCTTGCCGCTCACGGTCACCTCGACCGCCCCGCCGCCTGCCGCCGCGGTAAACTCCTTTGTCTCGAGCTCCTTCTGCCCCTCCTCCATCTGACGCTGCATACGCTGAGCCTGCTTCATCAGATTATTCATATTGCCGGGCATTCCGCCCCCGGGAAATCCTCCACGCTTTGCCATCTTTCTTCCTCCATTTAAAAGTTAATCTTCTTCCTCAATCTCCATGTGAATGACCTGAGAAAGATCCACATAATGATCCTCAAAATCCCTGTCACCGTCCACGGATTGTATGCTGACCGCCACTTCCTTCCCCGCAAAATCAGCCAACATCATTTCCAACTGCTCCTTATTCTCGGGGTGTCTGTTAAAATAATCCGTCGCCGGACCGTCCTCCAACACCACCTGCAGACAGTTATCACCGCCCAGACTCAGGCGCGCTCCCTTCAGATACATTCTCATGGGATTATCCGCGTTCCCCACGATAGAAGACCATTTTGCCACAATCGCCTTGATATCGTCAGGAATCGCCTTGGGAAGCTGAGGCCGCTGCCCGCGCGGGGCTGCCGCGCTGCCTGCGGACAAGACCGCCCCCTGCATGGCGCCGGGAGCCCCTTCCTGTATCACCACGCCGTTCTCAAGCTTATCCTCCACCTGACGGATTCGATCAATCAGAGCGTCCTGCGAGGTCTCCATATCCGGCTTGCACAGCTTGATCAGCGCGATCTCCACCAGAATCCTTTTCTGCGTCGCATAGCGGATCTGCCCCGACAATTCGGAGAAAATACGGATATATCTGACGATCCTGTCCGTCTCGATCATCTCTGCCTCCTCCTTAAGCCGAGCCAGATTATCCGAAGACATATCTATCACGTCCTCCAAATTATCCGAGGACTGCACCAGCATCAGATTCCGCAGATACCATGTAAAATCCGTAACAAACTGTGTGAGCTCACGCCCCTGCATAACGATCTCCTCCAACAGCTTGACACAGCCTGTCACCTCGCGCCCCAAGACAAAGCGGAGCAATCGGCTGAACACCTCCGTGTCCACTGCGCCCAGCACGTCCAAGACCTTGTCATAGGTCAGCTCCTTGCCCATATGAAATGCAATGCATTGATCCAACAGACTTAACGCGTCCCGCATGGAGCCGTCCGCCAGCTTAGCGATATAGCGCAGCGCCTTCTCCTCTATCTCCACGCCCTCCGTATCCGTCAGCTCACGCATACGCTCCGTGATAGTGTCGATAGAAATCCTCCTAAAATCATACCTCTGGCATCTGGACAGGATCGTGATCGGAAGCTTATGCACCTCCGTGGTCGCCAAAATAAATATAACATAGGAAGGCGGTTCCTCCAAGGTCTTCAACAATGCGTTAAAAGCCCCTATGGACAACATATGCACCTCGTCAATGATATAAACCTTATACTTGCCCTCCGCCGGAGAATAGGACACCTCCTCCACAATCTCGCGGATATTATCCACACCATTATTGGACGCCGCGTCAATCTCAATCACATTCATACTGGAACCGGACGCTATCGCCTTACAGATGCGACACTCCCCACAAGGACCGTCCTCCGTGGGATTCTCACAATTTACCGCCTTTGCCAGAATCTTCGCCACAGTCGTCTTGCCCGTCCCCCGCGTTCCAGTGAACAGATACGCATGACCGATACGATTAGCCCTGATCTGATTCTGCAGGGTGGTCACTATATGCTCCTGCCCCTTTACATCCGCAAAAGAATCCGGGCGGAACTTACGATATAAAGCCATGTAGGACATGAAATCATGTTCCTTTCTCTATTAGTCAACATCTGCGTCAGACACGTTACGGTTCAGCCTTCCGCCGAACTGTTACTCAGTCGCCGAAGGAAATACCGAGAAGCTTTGCCTCCTGCACGATCGTAGCGTCGGGAGAAAGGTATTTGAGCTTACCCGCCACGTCCTCCAAGGGCACTCTCACGATCTCACGATTCTTGTAACCCACCATAAATCCATACTGACCATCCAGAATCAGCTTGCCTGCCTCCGCACCCAGACGGCTTGCGAAGACACGATCGTAGGGACAGGGACTTCCGCCGCGCTGTGTATGCCCCGGAACCGTCACACGCACCTCGCGCCCTGTTTTCTCCTGAATCTGCGCCGCCAACTCATAGGACACGGAAGGGTGCTTTCTGTTTTCCAGCTTCTTCTTATAGTCCTTCTTGGAAAGCTTCGCGTCTTCCTTGGAGATAGCGCCCTCCGCCACAGCAATGATCGTGAAGCGGCTGCCTGTCCTGTCGCGCTCCTCAATCTTGTCGATCACCTTATCCAGATCATAGGGAATCTCCGGCACCAAGATAATATCAGCGCCGCTCGCCATGCCCGCGTTCAATGTAAGCCAGCCCACCTTGTGTCCCATAACCTCGACGATAAATACACGCGCGTGGGAAGCCGCCGTTGTGTGGATACAGTCAATGGCGTCCGTTGCAATGTCAACCGCGCTCTGGAAACCGAAGGTCATATCCGTCCCCCACAGATCGTTATCAATGGTCTTGGGCAGGGTGATGACATTCAAGCCCTCCTCGCGCAGCAGATTCGCCGTCTTATGCGTTCCGTTTCCACCCAAGATCACCAGACAGTCAAGATTCAGCTTGTAATAATTCTGCTTCATTGCCTCCACCTTGTTCAGCCCGTTCTCGTCCGGCTCCTTGATGGTCTTAAAGGGTGTGCGGGACGTCCCCAGAATCGTACCGCCCTTGGTAAGAATACCCGAGAAATCTCTGCCCGTCAACATCTGAAAATTACTGTAAATCAGTCCCCTGTAACCGTCAAGGAAACCATAGATCTCCACCTGCTCCTTACTGTTGCTCAGGGTCTTTACCACTCCCCTCATGGCGGCGTTCAATGCCTGACAGTCTCCCCCGCTGGTCAACATACCGATTCTTTTCATGTCTGATCCTCCTTCTCTTGGTGTTTGTATCCGTTAAGCTTTACCAAAACAACCCATTTTAACTAATTATATCCCAAAATTGTCCAAGTGACAACACAAGGGAAAATTTTTTTATAAAGGGGTTGCCAAGGTTAAGATTTTCAGATAAAATGAACAAGGATTGATTCATACGGAGACGTACCGAAGTGGTCGTAACGGGGCTGACTCGAAATCAGTTTATCGGTTTAAGCCGGTACGAGGGTTCGAATCCCTCCGTCTCCGTTCATATGACGAAATATGTACTCAAAAATACAAAGGGCACTGCACCAATTCATTCACGATCGATACCCAAAAACAAATATGTCTCTGGGCATAAAAAGTGTGACAGGAAAGATTTTAACCTTTTCTGTCACACCCGTATTTCAACGCATCATCAGACCATCGGCAAATACTTATGCCTTTTACAGCTTGCCCATGACCTGCTCTATATGCACGATTCCCCTTCCCATCTCCATGAATGCACAATACTTATCCGCAAGATTGACCAGCACTGCTTCCTTACATTTGGGCAGATGCAAAAAGGTCAGCGGCCACATATGGCTTGTAATGATATTCTTGGTTCTGTCATTGAGATCAAAAATCTTGTCGGCATTCGCAAGAGCCGTCAAGGGGTGCCCTATCCCATGCCGATAACCGCCGATGCTGCTTTTCCGCGCATCATACAGATAGTAATCGTGAAGCATGGCGCCCATGACCAACGCCCTCATATCCACCTTCCATTTCAGGCGCTCCGCCAGATAGTACGCATAGACCGCCACATTATGGCTGTGCGTAAAGGTGTTTGACACCTTGTGTTGGGAGTATTGCTTCATTTTCTGTATGTCCGGATTCCCCTCAAGCTCATAGAGAATGCTCCTGAATTGCTTCTCTCTGCTCTTATTATCCAATCTATCCGCTCCTTTTCCTGCCACCGATGCATAAGAGTCGGCGGCATTGTACTGTTTACTACGGTTACCTGCGCGCGTCTGGTCATTTCCTACACCGGACGACACAATCATAATATTCATGGCCATTCGGCCGTTTTATGCCCTGAATATGGACTTATTGTACCATGATTACTCCGTAATCACGCTACTGATGGCCATTCGGCCGCTTTATGCCCTGAATATGGACTTATTGTACCATGATTACTCCGTAATCACGGTACTGATGGCCATTCGGCCGCTTTATGCCTTGAATATGGATTTATTGTACCATATCCTTTTCACTTATGCACCTGTATTTTTTGGAAAAAATATTTTTTGCCATTCCTCCGTCACATATCCTCCATCACCGTAAATTCCGTATCCCCCGTAGACGCGACCACCTTCTTGAGCTCCTCCAATGCATTCGACAGCTTGGGATAAACGTCATGGACAAGCTGGAAGTGCCGCACAGCCTCCTCCCTGTTGCCCTCCTCGTTGGCATTGAAGGAATCCACGGCGTGCGCGTGAAACTCGCTGTGATACCTGACCGCGTTTTTGAAGGGCACCGAGCCCGTGATACGAGGGTCTGTCTGTGCCGTGAACCATTTGCCGAATTTACAGCCTGTAGTATTGTTGACCTGCGTGAGCACTAATTTCTCAAAGCCTGCTATATTGTTGTAGATACGCCATGCAAGAATCAGGTGATCCATCTGGAATACGGTGATCCAGTCCTGTGTGTAGAGCTTTGCGTGATTCCTCGCCACATCGGAGCGCAGCATATCAATCCGACGGGCACATTTAAAGAGATGCGCTCCTGTGCTTACGCAGTCCTTGGACAAATCGTCATAGCTTGCAACCATAGTGCCGATAGACGCCATAAAGGAATCCGTCAGACCCGACTGGGTATCAATCTCACCGTGGATATTGTCAATCTCGGAGCCCATGAGCTTCATATTCTCATTCATGTGCTCCAGACTCTCCAACGAATGATGAATATTGGTATTGCCGGAGGAAAGCTGGTTTGCCGTGGCATTGATAGACTCCGCCAGACTGGATACGCCATCTAACAGCTCATGCACATAGAGCATGGCGTCCTCCGCCGACTGGGTAGTGTTGGCGGAAAGCTCCTTCACCTGATTGGCAACCACGGCAAAGCCCTTGCCCGCTTCTCCCGCCCGCGCCGCCTCGATAGAAGCATTCAACGCTAACAGCCCGCTCTTACTTGCCACCTTCTTGACAATGTCGATAATCTCATTAATCTTGGCAGCCTGTGCCTGAAAATTGATAATCTGCTCATTAATCTTAAGGACACTCTCCACGGAAAGGTCCACGGTGCGAATACTGGAATTCATATCCTCCACACATGAGCTCGCGTCCTCCATGACCATGTGGGTCTTCTCCTGAATATTATAAACCGCGCCCTTAATATTTTGAATGGAATCTCCCAGCTTCCAACTGGAGTCCTTCATGTCATTGATCGCCGAGGTCTGTGAATCCAAACGCTCAATCATTGCCTTGACGCATCCGCTGTCGCCCAAAATGGACATGGAATCATTGAGGTGCAGTACAAAATTATTGGTCAGGTGCGCAAAGGAATGTAAAAGCTGATTGTATTTCTCCGCCAGTGCGGTGTCCTGAAGCTGACTGGTATCCACAGGCGTCAGATCTCCGCCGATCGCCCGATCGATCCACTCCATCAAGATCACGTTGTCTGAATTAGATACTTCCTTCTCTATCCTATTCCCAAACATAACAACACCTCCCGTAACTGAATCATCATTAGAAAAAATATTCCTGAATTTCGATAAGTATACCACACATTTCCCGTCCAGTCTAGGGCAGCCAACACTCCCGCTGCAAACAACAAGGCAGCAAGCATTGGCTCATTGCCCGCGGGCGTCAGTCCTCCACCAGACGGAATCGAATATCTTTGAGCTTCAATCCCTGTGCCGACACATAAAGCCTCATCACCGCGAAGCGTTCCGGAAGCAGTATTTCCTTGGTAATCTCGCAGAGCTGACCTTCTGTTCCATGAAAGGTCATCGTGAACGCCGGAGAGCCCATGTAAAATAGCGTACATGCCATCTGCGCAAGCGCCCCCAGCTCCGAGCTTCCCCTCAGGGTGACCTCGTACTTGCCCAAAGCCTGCACGTCGAACGCAAGGATATAATTTGTTCCCATGTCTGACGCAGGCTCCTCCAAAGAGACGGTAATCTCCCGATCCACAGTCCTGTACTCTACCTCTGAGAGCTCAAAATCGTCCTCACTCGCGGGTCTGCCGACAATCTCCACATCTGCCGCCGTTCCAAGCTGCCGCTCCATCGTCTGTGTGTGCAGGATAAACCGACAGATGTTCATCGCTGCTCGCTGCAGCTCCCCGCGCGTGACCTGCCCTGCCGCCAAAGCCTCCAAGGTATTGTCGCCTGAAGCGTTAGTCTCCCCGCTCGGGCAGACCATATACAAATCGTTCTGTGAAGCCGTCAATGCCCCAAAATCCGTCCTGTTCTGCTTCCCATCAGGCGATTCCGTGATGTCCGCCCACCAGTCGGTCATCACAATCCCTGCAAATCCCCACTGCTTCCGCAATATCGTTGTCGCCAAGTCATAGGAGCTTGCCGTGTAGCATCCGTTCACTTTTCCATAGGTAGTCATCACGCTGTCACAGTATCCGCTTTGCACCGCCAGCTCAAATCCCTTGAGATAAATCTCCCGAAGCGCTCTCTCGGAAATGACAGAATCCACATCTCGTCTGTGATACTCCTGATTATTTCCACAGAAATGCTTGACGGTTCCCGACACACCGCTTTCCT
Source organism: Muribaculum sp. (assembly GCA_023663505.1). Lineage (GTDB taxonomy): Bacteria > Bacillota > Clostridia > Lachnospirales > Lachnospiraceae > Acetatifactor. The sequence goes on along the minus strand of JAMPHH010000005.1, from coordinate 92,192 downwards.
TCAATCCCCGCAATTGCTCCGAAGCCAACACACCCGTCACAAGGGGATCCTCGGAAAAATATTCAAAATTTCTGCCGTTTAACGGGTGTCTGTGGATATTCATGCCCGGCCCGAGAAGGCATTCCACTCTATTTACAATCATTTCCAATCCGGTAAATGCAAAAAGTCTGTAATTGAGCTCCTTGTTAAAGGTACATGCGAGCAGGGTTCCGCTCGGCAGACTGAATGCCTTTGCCCCGCAGTCCAGTCTCATACCGGAGGGTCCGTCATCACAGCATACCGCCGGAATCCCCAAAGCCCTTAGCGACCTCGACACACCTCCAAACGCGGACGCGGTTCCGGGCGTAACCAGAGAGCTTCCCATACCCTCGCCGCGAATGATAGACGCAAGCTCCTCGTCAGAAAGCTGTGCGATAAAGTCCTCCATCAGAGCAGGGTTTTGGTATACGTCCTTTAGCTGTATTCCCACATTCTCCGTGTATTTGATGTCCTTCGGAAGCTCTGTCAGCCTCCTCTCTCCCGCTCTCATCAAGGCTGTCGGCACCTGTTCATAAGCGACCCTAAGCTCCGAATCAGGCCGCATTCTGTCAAAGGTCTCCACGGGAGCTAACGCCTGTGTCAGTTCCTCAAGCACAAGCTCCTGCGCTTCCACCTCCTTCACAGGCTGAGAATCCCTGACATTTTCACCGAGATAAAAGCGATAGGTTCCCGCCTCCAACAGGAAGGCATCTCTATGCCCCGTGACCCCGCTGTCATCATAGGACGCAAATACAGAGAAGGGAATTTGCAAATGCAACGTTTCCTTCTCCCCCGACTCTAAGACCTTGGTTTTGCCAAATGCCGCCAAGACCTTCACGGGCTTGCCTAGCTTTCCCTGCGGCGCACCGACATAAACCTGCGCCACCTGCTTACCCGCACACGCTCCTCGATTGACAACCTCAACCTCCATCTCTGCCAATCGTTTCTCCGCATTCCATTCAAAGCCTGTGCACGTCATGAGAAACTTTGTGTAAGAGAGCCCGTATCCGAACGGATAACGCACCCTGTCAGGCGCAAAGGTTTCAAAGTAGCGGTATCCAACATAGATATCCTCACAATAATAATTGCGCTTTGCGTCGCCAAAATTCGCATGTGAGGGATAGTCCTCGATTGCATATGCGATTGTGTCCGTCAGTCTTCCGGAGGGGCATACCTTCCCACAGAGTACGTCCGCCGTTCCATGCCCGCCAACCATTCCTCCCTGCCATACATAGAGCACAGCGTCCGGATTTACCTCCTCACAAAAGCTCATATCCATGATCCCGCCCACATTCAGGAGCACCACCAGCTTGGCAAAATGCTGCCGCACTGTCCTCAGCATTTCCTCCTCAATGTCCGTCAGGCGGTATGCACCCTTGGTATCCGTATTGTCCTGATCCTCCCCCGCTGTCCTTCCGATGATCACGAGGGCGGCGTCGGAGCGTTCCGCCGCTTTCTTTGCCACGGTATCCGACAGCTCCATCTCCTCCTGTGACCACGGCTCTGTCCCCCAGCCCATTCCTCTATTGACGGGGTGCTCCTTTTCCCATGCTTCATAAACGACTTGAAGCTCCTTGTTCAGAGTCACAACGCCGCTTTCCTCCAACCCCTCTATGATATCAGTCACATGGGACACGTTGACCATTCCGCCCGAGCCTGTCCCGCTCTTATAATAATGATTCTGCATCCGTCCAAATACAGCGATTTCCATGCCCTTCCCAAAGGGCAATACCTGATTCCGATTCTCCAACAGGACAATCCCTTCCGCCACAGCCTGCCTCGCCGTGTCAAGGTATTCGTTCCAATCCAATATTTTCGTCATACCTGCCATACTGTTACCCTCCTCGTATAATAAGTATTCGCAGTTTTGCGCGGTTCAATATAATATTGTAAATGGTATAAGAGATTTTATTTCCCAAATAGATCGGCATGACTGCCCGTTGCCGTAGCTGAAAGAATAAGAACATCTTCATAAATCTTATACATAAGCTAATCCTCTAGCATAGAAGCGACAGCAGCCTCTGCATTATCAAATGGACCATTAAGATTTTTGCGAGACCGACTATCATACACAGCTTCTTGGAGTGGATAAGGAATCGTCTTATGCTGTACTGAAAAAGGGATTCCCGCATTCTCAATAGCAGCATTCAAAAAAATACGAACAGCTGTTGATGTATCCAAACCCAAACTGGAAAATAACGTATCTGCCTGTTTTTTGATTGCATCATCAATGCGGATTTGTAGCGTAGCCATATTGCACCTCCACCGATTTTGTAATGCTATTGTACCATATATGTAATATATATACAATATCAAAATCTGTCAGCCTCCAAAAACTTCTGTCGATTAATCTGCTGCTTTCTTGGAAATGATAACTGTCCGAAACAGGTTTTCTTCGCTGTCGCGGTCGCCCTCCTTGGACATTTCCAAAAAGAGAGTTCCGTCTGCGGGACGCTGTATAAAGAAGAAATAATCTTCCTCGTCAAAGGGCAGTCTGATATATCCCTTGTTGTTGGTATCGTAACAATAGAGTCCTCCTACGCCTGCATGTCCATAATCCCTGCAGACTACAAACAGGAAGGAATCCATAACCTCATAATATGCACCCGTGTACGGCGAAATGTCAATCTCCTCCAAAGCTTTGTCTTCCCGATGATATACATAAATCGACTCTCTCTCCCCTACATCAGATCCCTTTGCCCACGCACAGATTTCCTGACTGATTACAGGTGAATTAATTTTAGTCGGCACTCGGACAATGCTCTCCTCCTGATCCTGCAATTCATGAAAAATCAAATCACTCCCGTCCTCGTAATTTTCGCAGAATACGGTCTCTCCTTTCGGCATCATGGTCAAGGAGGACTGCACAGCCAAGCCTTGACGGATTTTATCAATCTTCCCGTCTTCAAGCCCACATTTGAACAGGGAAATAGGGTGATCTCCATCTAGTTGGTCATACCAATACAACGCGTCCTCCGTTAAAATCGGACTGATATCCCAAAGCTGTCCCCTGTCAGGATCTCGTTCCACGATAATCTTCGGTTCAGGTGAAGACTCTCCTAACGGAAAGCCCACAACTTTCCAACCGCCCTGACGGTATTCCTCCCATATCAAATACTTTTTGTTACAGCATATCTCACCCACAGATACACACTTGTCTTCTTGGTACTTATAAAGCAGCTTGTTCTCGCCTGTCTGCGTGTCATATGCCCATACCTGCGTATTATACTTGTCCTCAAAGGGAATGTCATGAACACCCGTCTGGTCTATCAGATAATCCGAATAATCCACCAGATAATATATGATTCCGTCACAGGTGTCCGCCCCGCACTCATTGGCATGGTCAGCAAGCGAAATCTCGTATTGCTCCACTGAGAGCTCATCAGGCATATCCATTTCCGCATACTCTGCGGCTGTAATATCCTCTATCTGTGTGTACCATTCCTCTTTTGTGCCGCATCCGGACAAAAACAATGCCATACACACCACAAGCAGGCTTATGTGTTTCATTTTCTTTTTCATATTGTTATTCCTCCATATTCTAAATTGTATATTGCCTGACTCTGTTCACATCAACATTCCAAGCAATCCCTTCAGCTTGCCGTGTCCACCTTATAGGGTACATTATATATTGTAGTAAGCTTGGGCAGGTTTTCTTCACCGCTCTACACACTTGCGGCATATGTATTGTAGTAGGCTTGAGCGGCTCCCACGTCTAACGAAAATCTTCTGCATAGCTTTTCCACGATTGTCTCGCCTGACTTGCCCTCCTCTATATTATCTAAGATGAAAATTCGGATACCTTCTTTTCTTTCTTCTGCCTTTCCCTCTTTCCGACCTTCCTCTCTACCTTCTGCTCTACCCTCTTCTCTCCATTCCTCTTGAATCTCGTCCCATGCCTGACACATATTGATCTCCCCTTCCTCGTTTTGTTCGTCCAGTTTTTTCAGTATCTGTGTGTTGTCCGTCATGATTGCTATCGTTCTCGCCGTCTCTGCGGATATGTCTGCAAAGTCTTCACTCCGGTATAGCTCCTTCATCGCTTCCTTATCCCTGCGGGTGCCGAGGGCGGCAAGCAGCAGGCGCAAATCCGTCTGGAAGGCGGACAACTCCTTTAAGTCTTCCACGCACACCAAGCTCATTCGGTAATCGTGAAAAAGCTCCTCTTGCAGCTTCTTGTTACCCTTGAATTCCATCATGTCCCCAAGACACTTGGGTCCCTCCCATGGCTTCGTTCCGTGATAGAGACAGATTGTGTAAACGGGGTGCAGTCTGTCCTCTTGCGAAAATCTTATTTCTTGGTGGCTTACGTTTTTCTTTGTACGACTAAGCGACTGTCTCTTGCCGTTCTCGATCTCCCGAATCTGCTGTTCATACTCCAAGCTGTCATACATCATGATTCGCCAAGGCATCGTGAAGTCGGTATCGCTCTGGTTCTCTATCGCCACCACGGAGAAGCTGCCGCCTTCCTTGAGGTGTTTCTTAATGTCCCTGTATCGGTTCTGCGTTTCTAAGTTTTTCCTCTTTGACCGTCCATTTTGTTTCCTGTTCTTGTCAGTCTCGTCGCTCCGTTGGCACTCAACCTCACTGGCTCCTTGTCCTTGAAACGCCCCAGTCCGCACATACCTCCCCGAGCCCTCCTCAAGCGCGTCGGCGCATAGCACCTCCTCGCCGTGAAACACCGCCCCGTTGAACAAATCCGCAAACCTCCCGTTATCCGAGAGATAGCTGTACATAGCATCATCATATTTTCCCATAAATCACCTCCCCACGGGGAGCGTATGCTAGTCCGCCCCTCCGTTGCTTTTATTTTTCTGTCAATCCAAGTGGAAAAAGGCTTTGTTGCCTTGGGCGGAATTGCCATAGAAAAATACTTGAATTTTAAGATATCTGTATTATATTTCATTTTCTTTTACCTGTCAATGCTTTTTGCAAAAGATTTACAACACAGTTTAATACTGTGCTCACATTCTCAAACTTGTATAAAGAAACCGATTCAATTGAATATTGCATTGGGGTCACGCAGGAGACCATCAGTGCCTATGAGCATGACCGACATCTTCCACCCTACCCTTCCATCAATGTCCCCTCCCTGTAAGCCTCCAACAACTGCTCCAAATAATAGATACGCTCCCGAAGCTCCACGCCGATATCCGTATCCGCCACCAGCTTTCTTCGGGGGAAGCTCTCTACCTCATAAAAATCCGAAAAAATATCGGACTCGTTTTTCACCGCTGCCTCCGCGGACTCAAAGGGTTCATGGGCAGCGAGCCACAGCCCTCGGGAATTACACACCAGTGTGTAGCCTGCGATACCTGTCTTTTTCTGATATGCCTTGGAGAACCCGCCGTCAATCACCAACAGCTTGCCTCCGCACTTGAGGGGCGACTCCCCGTGAATCTGCTCCACAGGCACATGACCGTTTACGATATGGGCGCCCTGTGTATCCAGTCCGAACTCCTCTAAGATGGCATTCACGGTCTCCTCTTTCTCATAAAGGCTATAATAACTGTTTTTTTGCTCCCTGTGAGTTTCCTTTTCCATGACCAAATAGCTTTCAAAGGTAGCCATCTTCGCCTTGCCAAATACGGGAGAGCCCGGTCCCGCCCAGATGTACCATATCATATCCTGCCCCGTGGCGCGCTCCGCACTGTCCTTGGCATAGTATCCCCTTCGGGCGTAATGCTCCAAAATATCATACAACGCCTTGCCGCTGTAACTTTTCCCACAGACCTCCACCGCCATGAAGCTGCCGTCCTCGTTCAGCGGCACACAGCCGTGATAGAGCAGATTCCCGTTATATATCTTGTAGAGACCGCCCTTGGCATAGAGAAAACGCACATGACGCTGAAGCTTCTCGCATTTCATGAAAGCATGCTGCAGCCGCACGCAGACCAACGCCTCCCCTTCCGTCAGCTCGTAGGGACATGCGGGATTCACCGTGGGGAAATCCGTATCCTTCAACGCATACTCCCTGTCACCTATTCTCACAGTTTTTTTCTCATAATTTATCTTGTCCAACAAAAGCCTGTCTTCCATATGGAATTCAGGGTGGCGCATAATCAGCTGTCCCTCAAGCTTAAACTGAATGATTGATATTGCCTTGTGCATCTTGGTATCCAAGCTCAAATCCTTGGTGTTGTAATCCGTGTTGAAGCGAATGGCAAATGCATCGCAATCGGTATCGCTGTACGTCTCCATCGCAAATGTCGCCAAGGGGAGCAGATTGATGCCGTAGCCCTCCTCCAAGGTCTCTAATGTACCGTAATGCGCCGCCATACGCACCACGTTGGCGATGCAGGCAAGACTTCCGCCCGCCGCGCCCATCCAGACCATATCGTGATTGCCCCATTGCACGTCCACGGAATGATAATCGCAGAGTGTATCCATGATGATATGGGGTCCCGGCCCTCTGTCAAAAATATCCCCCACAATATGCAGGTGGTCAATCACCAGTCTCTGAATTAAGTGACACAGCGCTATAATGAATTGCTGCGCGCGCCCGATACGGATAATGGTGTGGATTATCTCGTTATAATAGGCTTCCTTGTCATTGACCTCCTCCTTCTCCGTGATCAGCTCCTCTATGATATAGGCAAAATCCTCCGGAAGCGCCTTGCGCACCTTGGAGCGGGTGTATTTGGACGAGACGCGCTTGATGACCTTGACCAGACGGTGCAGGGTAATCTTATACCAGTCGTCCAGATTGTCTTCTTCCTTCTCCACGATTTCTAACTTTGCCTCCGGATAATAAATAAGTGTAGCGAGGCTTTTCTTGTCGCGGCTGCTGATGGAGTTGCCGAACTCCTCGTCGATCTTCCTTCGCACGGAACCGGAACCGTTTTTGAGCACATGATTGAATTGCTCATATTCCCCGTGTATATCCGTCAGGAAATGCTCTGTCCCCTTGGGCAGATTCATAATGGATTGCAGATTGATGACCTCCGTGGAAGCCGCCGCGATGTTCTTGTATTGATGGGATAAGGCTCTCAATATTGTCTGTTCCCGCATGTCCATGGTCTCGTCTCCTTTTATCGTAAAAGTATAAAATAATTTTGCTGTCTATAAATTTTCTTTAAAAAATTTCTCCAGTTCGACAATCGCCGTCTCCTCACCCTCGCCCTCACATTTGACGGTGATCTCTGTGCCGTGCTTCACCCCCAAGGTCATGACGCTCATGATGCGCTTGGCGTCCACCTCCTTGCCGTCCTTTTCAAGCTTCACGGCGCAGTCGTAGCCTGACGCCTGCTTGACCAGTGTCCCCGCAGGTCTCGCATGAATGCCCTCCGGATCAGTGATTTTATATTTAAATTCTCTCATAACCATACCTTTCCGCAACCTGCTAATTTGAACCGCAGGCAGCACAAACAATCGATGAGAAGAACGCTGCCCTTGCGTTCTTCAGTGTGAGAAAAGGTTCGCCATGCGAACCTTAGAATTTCTCCGCGAAGCTGCCAGACCTGATTCTCAGGTCTTTGGCTGCGAGCGGCTAGAAATTCTTCTCACACTTGCTCCTTTCCAAATTGCTTTAATAGTTCACACACCGCTTCTCTCGTCGCCATTCCCTCGGAAAAGGCAGATGCCGACCCTGCGCATATCCCCATATAAAACGCCTGCTCATAGTCCTGCGATGCCAAGTATCCCGCCAGAAAACCCGCCACCATGGAATCTCCTGCCCCCACGGAGTTCTCTACCTTCCCCTTGGGTGCCTCGGATTGATAGACAGCTCCCGTGTCCGTGATCAGCACCGCGCCTTCCCCTGCCATTGACACCAGAACATTTCCCGCGCCCTCCTCATGAAGCCTCTTGGCATAGGGAATGACCTCCTCTCTTGTATTAAGGGTCACGCCATAGATCTCACCCAACTCATGATTGTTGGGCTTCACCAAAAAGGGGTGGTATTGCAGGACATTGACCAGTAAGTCCTTGGTCGCGTCCACCACGATTCGAAGCCCTCTCCCCGACAGATGCCGCATGATGTCGCTGTACATGGTATCGGGCATCACGGAAGGAATAGAGCCCGCCAGTACCAACACATCTCCTTCCTTTAGCCTGTCCAACCGCGCATATAGCTTCCCGATATCCGAGCTGTCAATCTCCGGACCCATGCCGTTGATCTCGGACTCCTCATCAGATCTTATTTTGACATTGATGCGGGACAATCCCCTCCCGACCTCAATAAAATCCGACTCTATCCTCTGCTCCTTCATAAGTCTGACAATCTCCCTCCCGGTAAAGCCTGCGGAAAATCCCAACGCCGTGCTCTCACAGCCTAGATTGCGCAGCACGATCGACACATTGACCCCCTTGCCGCCCGGGTTCATGAGCTCCCTGCTTGTGCGGTTGACCGCGCCCAACGTCAGATGCTCCACTGACACGATATAATCAAGAGACGGGTTGAATGTCACTGTGTAAATCATTCGGCTTCCTCCTATTCCAGTACCTGTAATATCCATTCCACGCGGTCCGTGGTTTTCATTTCCTCCAGAATCTCCTCATCTTCCAAGGCGTCGCAGATCTTTGCCAAAAGCTCTAAATGTTCATCGCCCACTCCCGCGATGCCAAAGACAAGCTGAGCCTTCTCGTCGCCAAACTCCACACCCTCCGGATATTGCAGCAGCACGATTCCCGTCCTTTGCACGAAAGCCTTCGCCTCCGAGGTTCCATGGGGTATCGCGATTCCCATGCCCATATAAGTGCTGACCAATCGCTCCCGCTCTATCATTGCGTCCACATAGCCCTCGTCCACACAGCCCTGCCGCACCAGTAATTCTCCCGCGGCGCGAATCGCCTCCTCCTTGGAGACGGAAGGCTGCTTCAAGCGGATACCGTCCGCATTGATAACCTCGCTCTTTGCTTCCGAGGTCTCCTGCTTTGACACAAGCTGCTTGTACAGCTCATCTAAGGCAGGATCAGCCAAGAAATTGCCAATGGTGATCAGCCTTGCCTGCGGCGCGGACTGTCTCGCCCTGTCCGCCAATACAGCCTGCACCACAGCCACGTCACAATCCTCGGGAATATTGTCCACGGAGGTATTTTGCACAATGATCTCCGGACGAGCCTCCTTGATACGGTTGCGGAATTTCGTCGCACCCATGGCAGAGGAACCCATGCCCGCGTCACAGGCGAAAATAATCTTTCTGACACTTCTGTCACTCTCTATTCCGTCGCCAACAGCACCTGTCTTTCCACCATTTTCAGCCTGTCCCTTGGACTCTGCCTTCATTTGCCGCATCTGCTGTTGTGCGTCGGATAAATTGCCTTTCCTGCCCTCTGTAAATCTGATGATCGGCGCAGCAATCACAAATGACACAACTGTCGCAATCGCAACGCCTACGATTGTAAGCAGCACTTGATCCTTGGGCGCCATTGATAGGAAGGCTATGATAGACCCCGGGGACGCCGGAGCCTTCAATCCACACCCCATCAGGGAATAAAAAGCAATCGCGCAGATATTGCCCGCAATGGGCGCCGCGATCACAATCGGGTTCATCAGCACATAGGGAAAATAAATCTCATGGATTCCCCCAAAGAAATGAATGATCGCTGCCCCCGGAGCGGACTGTCTCGCCGTCTTGTCCTTTGCCCAAAAGCAATATGCCAACAGCACGCCCAGTCCGGGACCGGGATTCGCCTCAAGCATATACATGATGGACTGCCCAAGCTCCTCCGCCTGCGCAGCTCCGATGGGTGTAAAAATACCGTGATTAATGGCATTGTTCAAAAACAGTACCTTGGCAGGCTCCACAAATATCGCGACAAGCGGCAATAGTCCCCATGTCACCAATATATTTACCCCTGTCGCCAAGATTGCCAGTACCGTTGTCATAAACGGTCCTATGACACAATATCCCAAAATCGCGACGAGCATACCCAAGATACCAATGGAAAAGTTATTGACCAACATCTCAAAGCCTGCGGGGGTATGCCCGTCCATGAGTCTGTCAAATTGCCTGATCACCCAGCCGGCAAAGGGTCCGATCACCATGGCGCCCAACAGCATGGGCTGTCCCTCTGTACCTCCCACGCCCGCGATGCAGCCCATCACCGCGATCGCTCCCATGACGCGCCCTCTCTCACCACCCACCAGCATACCGCCGGTAGCGGCAATCAGTATCGGGAGCAAATAGGTCAGCATATATGGCTGAATGGAGGCTAATCCCGCATTTGGTATCCAACCGTCAGCGATAAATAATGCCGTGATCAGCCCCCACGCAATAAACGCTCCGATATTTGGCATCACCATCGAGGACAGGAATTTGCCAAATCTCTGAACCCTGTTTTTCATGTTACACCTTCCTTTACATCATATACTAAAACATTGTGCATTTCCAGTCCAATTTGCAGAACCAACGTTACAATTCACGCCCTAGTTACAATTCACGCCCTGACCGATTCAGCAACCTCCTGTTTGATGTGCGTGAATTGCAACGAAGATGTGCGTGAATTGCAATGAACCAACCTCATAAACATCGCATATTTGGCTCTGGGCATTTACATATTACTCAATAAATACTCCTCCGCCTCGGGGCACCAGAGCCCCTTGTTGGCGTCCAAGATATCTGCAAGCTTGTGAAATCTCGGGTCCTCATCACCCTTCGCGCGGAACTCCTCCAGAGCGGTCAAGGGCATGTTTAAATGTGTGTATATCAGCTTTTTGCCGCCCGGTATCTTGGGGAGATTCAGCGTGGTCTCGACCGCCGCGTTCAAGCCTCCCACATGGGTTACCATCACCGCGGGATTAATCCTTTTGGCGGCGGTCAGCTCCAATGATTCCAACATATCCTGCGTATTACCTCCGGTAGTTCCCATCACATGGGTGGAATTATAATGCACATCATAAAAATTCAACTTTGCGCTAAATTGCGGATCAGTAGGCCCCGCAAAAAAGTTAAGGCACCCGTCCCTTCCCAACACTGCGCTGCTCTGCTCCACCACCGTCTCGACAGGGGCATAGCAGAACACATCGTCAAAGCCTGTCCCGCCTGTCAGCCTGCGAAGCTCCGCCACGGGGTCTGCGACAGCGCCTGTATTGACAAAATGCAGCTCGATTCCATCTGCCCTTGCCTCCTCTATGGGAAATAATTCCTCCGCGCGTCTCAGTCTCTCCTCATTGACATCTGTCACCACCACCATGGAGGGGCGCACGTCCCTGTGCAGGGCATAGGTCAGCGCGCCCAAGCCCATAGGTCCCGCACCCGCCATGATTGCCAGCTTGCCGTCCTTCTTAATCCCCATCTCATGATGATAGACGCCCATCTGCGTATGATATGCTGCATTGAACGCACCGATACTGCAGGACATCGGCTCGGCAAGAGACGCTTCATAATAAGCCCGTCCCTTGTACTCCAAAAGGCACCCTGTCTCCATGGTCTCGGGAGGGATAATACAATAGGTGCAGTCCCCTCCAAAAAATTCATACGAATACCCCGGACTCCACATAGTTCCCTTATAATTCAAGGCAGGCTGCAAGGTGAACTTCATTCCCTCCTTGAACTGATCCTGATATGCCGCTCCAACCTTCACGATATCTCCTGCAAACTCATGACCCATGATTGCCGGGTGCTGCGCCACGTCCTCGTGCACGCGCTTATGCTTCGTCCCCAAAATAGCACATTTATAGGTTGACATGCAGATACTGTCCGACACTACCTTCACAAGAATCTCATCTTCCTTGATCTCGGGAAGCTCAAACTCGTCTATCCTCAAATCATTTGCCCCGTGAAGCCTGACCGCCCTTGTTCTCATTCTTCATTCCCCTTCCTTTTCTGTCAATTTAATCCTCATTTCCAAGCTGCACACACCCGCATCATGCGACTTGAAGGCTGAACCCTTGCGCCCGAACAGCTTTCTAGTCAAAATCTCATACCCTATATTGTCAATTATTTTTCATAATCTATACAAAATCTATACTTCCAAAAAGTAACAGTTCAGCTCACAAGTCATTTCATGCCTTAACTGTTACACCAAAAAAGCCTATCAGCATATCCTGCCAATAGACTTTTCTTTACAAATTTTATAAATGTCGGACACAAAGTCAACTTCGTTGACTTGGCTCATTGCTCGCGGGAATAAATACTTTCCTACGCCTTTTTCTCTTTTTCTTTCTCTTTTTCTTTCTCTTTTTCCTTCTCTTTCTCCTGCTGTTCCATCGTCCGTTTAAACACACGGTTGATCGTGTGGGAGGTGCCAAACCCTATCAGCCCAAACCCAATGATGATCCACAAATACCATGTGCTGAAAAAAAGAACCGGATAATACATGGAAAGCGCAATCGGCGCAAACCACGCAAGCGCTGTCTTCAGCCATGCCCCAAGATTGCTGACTGCCAACAAAAAGGCATTTTTGATCGTGTTCCATACGGTATTGTCATACCGCGCGACCAACGGGAACAGAAACGGTAATGTGACAGCCAACAGCACTACCTCTGCCATCGCCAAGATACTGTAAAACTGCGCGATAGCTCCTGTAAAATTAGTCACATAGACCAACTCGCCATAAATCACGACACAAGCCACTATCACCATCAGCCATATGACGGTCGCCTTCTTGAAATTCTCCCGAAACGCTTTCACAAAGCCCTTCGCGATAGCCCCGTCCTCCTTGCGGACAATGCGAAGCATCACGGTATACATTGCTGTCAGCGAGGCTCCGACAGTCACAACGGGAATACTGAACAGAATAAATAATATATTCACCAAAAAGATATTCCCGAAGCTCTCCAAGCCCCGCTGCAGTCTTGATTCTGATTTTTCTTCCATTGCTGATATCCTGTTATTTATTACAGTTCAGCCCTCTGCCAAACTGTTCTCAGATTTCGGTTCTTCACTGAACCGTCACTGTTATTCCTTTACACCGCCCAGCGCGACTCCGCCGATAATGTATCTTGCAAGGAATATGTACATGATGATGATCGGGATCACGGTAATGAACAGTCCCGTATAGATCTGCCCGTAATCTCTGGTCTTATCATTTGCCTTCAAAGCTTCCACAAACATAGGCATGGTTGCCTTCTGTCTCTCGGTCGCCAAGATCAACGAAGGTGTATACAGATTGTTCCATGACGCAACAAACGCAAAGATTGCCTGTGTCGCCATCGCGGGGGTCAGCAGCGGAAGCACAATCTTGTTAAAGGTCTTAAACTCCCCTGCGCCGTCAATACGCGCCGCTTCCACCAGACTGACGGATAGCGCCCCCTCCATGTACTGCTTCATAAAGTAAACCGTCGTAGGCGCCGCAATCGCGGGAAGAATCAGCGGGAAAAACGTGCCATACAAATGTGTCAGGTTACAAACCTTGATAAATCCAACGATAGAAACCTGCGTCGGAATCATCATGATCGCATAGATGAAGCCCCACACAAAATCTCTGCCCTTGAAACGATACACGGTAACCGCATACGCCGTGAGAGAGCTGCAATAAACCTGCAGAATCACCGTGGGAATCGTGATGATCAGGGAATTGCCCATCGCCTGCATCAGAGAGACTCCACTGGTCTTTTCCGAGCCTGCCATCAAGCCCTTATAGTTGGTAATAAGCTGCTGTATTGAACCGGGAATCACCTTCATACCGGTGACAATCTGGTTGGAGGGCAGCGTGGAATTCACAAACAAAATCCAAAATGGGAACAAGGAGAGAAAACAAAGCAGCACACAGATAATGGTACGAAAAATTTTCACTCCCTTAATATTTTCCTTAGTCATAATCTCTGCCTACCTCCCTTTACTCTTTTTCTCAGAAGTCGCAACATAGAAAATCATGCTGATTGCCAATGTCACCACAAACAATACCACGGAATATGCTGCCGCGCGTCCGAAGTTCTGGGAGGCGCCGTTAGCAACATACTGCTTGATCAGCATAACCACGGTTCTGGTGGAGTAGACAGAATTGTCTCCAACCCTTACCAAGGGATTGCCCTCATTCAACAACTGCGGGATATCGTAAAGCTGTAAGCCGCCGATTGCGGAGGTCACCAGTGTGTATTGCAAAATAGGCTTCAACAAGGGCAGCGTGATCTTGAAGAACTGCTGTCTGGAGGTTGCGCCGTCCACACATGCCGCTTCATAGAGGGAGGGATTAATACCCAAGATGCCCGCCGTCAACACCACCATGGTATTGCCGTACCACATCCAGAACTGGATAAACGCAATCAATCCCAAGGAGAACCAACCACTGTATAATAAACCGTCTGACTTAATTATATTCATTTTCAATAAGAACGAAGTAATCGGACCATGGGTATCAAACATATTAAAGTACAATACCGCTATGGTTGCCGCAGTAATGACATTCGGCAGATACAAAATAGCTTTGTATGCGCCGGAAGCCTTCAACTTTCTCTGTCCGTCCGTGAACCATGCGGCAAGGAGCAGAGACAAAAGAATCTGAGGTATAAAGTTCAACAGCCACATCACAATCGTGATTATCAAAGCCTGCCATATCTCACCATTGCCCGCCGAACCAAATATGTAATTAGTATAATTTCCCAAACCCACGGTCTCCACTACCTGACGGCCGTTTTTCGCCGAATATACAAAGGAGTCCGCTATGGTATACAGTAAGGGATACAATTGGAAAACCGCAAAGACTAGGAAAAAAGGAATCAGAAAAATAATACCGTATCGGCCATATTCTATCGTCTTTTTCTTCACTTCAACACCCCCGACATTCTACTTATTTGTAAAATGCGCATCAGCCGGCAATCGGCCAACTGATGCGCGTGAATTATTACTTATATTACTCTACGATAAGACCGGTCTTTGCAGCTACCTCTGTCTTAACAAAATCAATTGCCTCGTCAACCGTCTTATAGGTGCCGTTCCAAAGTGACTTGGCAGCATCATCAACGACATTCTTGATCGTTGCGTCCTGATAGGTCAGGTTTTTCAAGCTGATGCTGGGAGCTGCCTCAGCCCATGCCTGAATAGGATTCTGTCCGCCAAGGAAATCCGTGATGGTATCAGTGTTACCCTTATTATCTGTCATGTAAAGAGACACGCTGTCGCCGTCTGCAATCAGCTTCTCGTTTGCAGCCTTGTTGTTTACAAAGTCGCCTGTGTTCACGGTGATGTCATACATGGTCTCTGCGTTACAGGTCAGCTCATAGAGCAGGAATGCACAGAGCTCAGGGTTCGGTGTATCCTTACCAACCATTACATAGGTGCCGCCCCAGTGATATGCGCAAGGTCCTGTAACAGCGCCCCACTGACCGAAGGAAGGAGTGTCTCCCTCATGAGACTGACCATGAATCTGGGACATGAACCATGTGGTGCCGAAGTAACCGAATACCTTACCGGTACCCTGCATGTTAGCGTACCACTCGCCGCCCCATGCGGTTGTATTATTGGTGTAGCCCTCGTCGTAGAGCTTCTTGGAATACTCCAGATACTTGTTTACACTGTCATCAAGAGTCAGATACTCTGCGCCGTCCTTAACGGTAACCCAAGGAGAGGTCTGACCGTCATATACGGGATATTTGATATCATCGGGACCGGATACAATGTAGTAGCCCTTCTCCTTCAGCTTTGCAGCGGTGTCAAAGAAGGTATCCCAATCCTTTACCAAAGCCTGAACATCTGCGGGCTCGGACACGCCGAACACTTCCTGAGCAATGTCGCGTCTGTAAGTGAAGGAGCCGGGAGTTCCCTGCCATGTAACAGCCTTGAGCTTGCCGTTGCAGGTACCATAGTCAATAGAGAACTGATAAGCGTCGCCCATCAGGTCGGAGGTAAGTCCGATAGAGCCAAGATCAAGAGTCTTGTCATCTTCCTCTGCCCAATAGAGAGCAACGTCATTATCCGCAGGGATCAAAGAGGGATACTTGTCGCCGCTTGTGAAAGCAGTGTCAACAGCGTCCTGATACGTGCCGTCCGTACCGCTCACACCAAGATTGACAACCTCTACATAATCATTGAACTGAGGATACTTGTCCAGAACAACCTTCAGCTTCTTGCCGAAATCATCGTCCCATGCATAAGCATAAATCTTCTTGGAAGCGTCCCAACCGTCCGTAGCGGGCGCCACTGTTACCCCCCCTGCCTCGTTGTTCTCAACAGCGGGTGCGCTAGCCTGCTCGGTAGGCGCCGAGCTCTGAGACTCGGGTGTAGAGCTCTGTGTAGGTGTTTCATTTCCGCCACAGCCTGCCAGCATGCTGACAACCAATGTAGCGGAGAGCAAAGCACTAAGTACTTTTTTCTTCATTTTGAATTCCTCCCATTTTAAAATGTGAATTGTTTATTGCATCTATTGATATCCGCCGTTTGGCAAATATCACAATATCCCTGCGCATTTTATGCAGTGATATGAATGCCTGTTTTATCAGGTCAATGTGCTGACAGACTCACCCTCCACCAAGCTTCCCTTGACGGAAATCTGCTCTATGATAGTGGACTTGGGTCTCTCTATCAGACTAATCAGCTCCCTCGCCGCCACACAGCCAATCTGCTCCGCGTCCTGCTGCACCGTGGTCAGTCGGGGCTCCAAATACCTTGCCGCCAAAATACCGTCATAGCCCGCGATCGATATATCCTCGGGAATCCGAAGCCCTCTCTCCCGTATTGCGTTGACGCCGCCAAACGCGGCGAAATCATCAGGATAGATAATGCAGGTCGGCGGGGTCGGCAGATCCAAAAGCTCATTTGTGATCTTGTAGGTCCTGTCTGCGTTTCTGTAAGGAGCCTCCCTGACATAGGTATCCGGAATCTCTATTCCGAACTGCTCCGTTGTCCTGTAAAAGCTTGAGAGCCGTCCTGTGGTCACCGCGGAGCCCGCTCCGTGGATATACGCGATTCTTTGATGCCCCTTGCGGCATATGTACTCTGTCAAATCCTTCATGCCGCTCACATTGTCCGAGCACACCGAAATACGATTGTTAAACACATAGTCTATCGTCACCACCGGAAGCTCGCTCTGCAAAAGCTCCACAACCTCCGCATCGCTAAAATCAATACAGGCGATAGCCACGCCGTCAAAGCCTCTGTACTTGCTGTGCTCCAGATAGGACATGCTGCCCGCTCTGTTCTTGCTACTATTGATAAATGTGATATCGTAGCCACACTTCTCCGCCATGCGCTTGAAGCTGTCCAAGACTCTGGCAAAATAGTCATGCGTCAGACCACTCCTCGCCTCGTCCGCAAACAACACGCCAATCCCGTAGGTCTTGTTGGTCTTTAAAGCCCTCGCCGCGAGATTGGGAAAGTAGCCCAGCTCCCTCGCAACCCTCTTGATATGCTGTTTCGTGTCCTCGCTAATATCGCTTTGGTCATTTAGAGCCTTACTGACAGTCGCCACCGACACTCCACAGACCTTAGAGATATCCTTCAATGATGCCATATAATCAACTCCCCGTCTGTTTGAGATATGCGTCGGGCTGAAACCGCCTTAACTTAATCGTTTTCGTACAATTAACTATAAACCATTTTTCCTGATTTTGCAATCTCTTTTTAAAAAAAATATATTCTTTAGCAATATTCCCTATTTTGGGACGGTAATTTTTGGTCAAAATCCCTTAATGTCTGATATCATTAATATTTTTGTTGCTTTTTTCCAATTCCTTCTGTATAATCAAGACAAACTTTTTACTTAAACGTTTAACTTATCTCGTGATAAACAAAAATTTAAAAATGGAGGATTACACTATGAAATTTGGCTACTTTGATGATGCAAATCAGGAATACGTCATCACAACCCCCAAAACACCCCTGCCTTGGATCAATTATCTCGGCTCAGGGGAATTTTTTACCCTGCTGTCCAACACCTGCGGCGGCTATACCTTTTACAAGGACGCCAAGCTTCTCCGGCTGACCCGCTACCGCTACAATGATGTGCCGGGAGACGTGAACGGGAAGTATTTTTACATCAAGGACGGGGACACAGTCTGGAACCCCGGCTGGCAGCCCGTCAAGACAGAGCTTGATTCCTATGAATGCCGCCACGGTATCGGCTACAGCCGTTTTCTGTCCTCCAAAAATAAACTGAGCGCGAAGCTCTTAACCTTTGTTCCCGCAAATGACAACTGCGAGATCAGCAAGCTGACCCTGACCAACGATTCCGACGCGGCGAAGACTGTCTCCGTATTTTCCTATGTAGAGTGGTGTCTGTGGAACGCGGACGATGACATGAAGAATTTCCAGAGGAATCTCAGCACAGGCGAGGTTGAGGTGGTCGGCTCCACCATTTACCACAAAACAGAGTATCGTGAGCGCCGCAATCATTATGCGGTCTACTCCGTCAATGCCGAGGTCGCGGGCTTTGACACTAGCAGAGACGCTTTCCTCGGGGCATACAGGGGCGCAGACAAACCCGAGGTCGTGGAAAAGGGCGCCTGCACCAACTCCATAGCAAGCGGTTGGTCTCCCATCGCTTCCCACCAGTTGAACGTGACACTGGCGGCCGGAGAGAGCAAGACCTTTGTATTTGTGCTTGGTTATATAGAGAACCCGCAGGAGGAGAAATGGGAATCTCCTAGCGTGATCAACAAAAAGCCCGCGTTGGCAATGCTTTCCAAGTATAACACCGAGGAGGGCGTGGACAAGGCATTTACGGAATTACAGAGCTATTGGAAGTCATTGCTCGCCAAATATACCGTGGAATCGGGCAACGACAAGGTAAACCGTATGGTGAATATCTGGAACCAGTATCAGTGCATGGTGACCTTCAATATGTCCCGCTCCGCCTCCTACTATGAATCAGGTATCGGACGGGGCATGGGCTTCCGCGATTCCTGTCAGGATCTCTTGGGCTTTGTGCATTTGATTCCCGACAGGGCGAGAGAACGTATTATTGACATCGCTTCCACCCAGTTTCAGGACGGCAGCGCTTATCATCAGTATCAGCCTCTCACCAAGAAGGGCAACTCCGATATCGGAAGCGGGTTCAATGATGATCCCCTGTGGCTGATTGCGGGTACAAGCGCTTATGTGCGAGAGACAGGCGACACCTCGATTCTCACGCAGATGGTTCCCTTTGATAATGACATGAGTGTCGCAACTTCGCTGATGGATCATTTAAAACGCTCCTTTAACTATACGGTAAATCATAAGGGGCCCCACAAGCTGCCGTTGATTGGCAGGGCTGACTGGAATGACTGCCTGAATCTGAATTGCTTCTCCGAGCAGCCCGGCGAATCCTTCCAGACCTTTGGTCCCAGTGAAGGACCTGTTGCGGAATCCGTATTTATCGCAGGCATGTTTGTCAAATATGGCGAGGAATATGCGCAGCTCTGTGAGCTTATGGGCGACGAATCGGAGGCTGCCAGAGCCCGCGGGGAAGTGCAGGAAATGTATGACGCCATTCTCAAGGACGGTTGGGACGGCGACTGGTTCGTGCGCGCCTATGACGCCCACAGCAATAAGGTTGGCTCCAAGGAATGCAAGGAAGGGCAGATTTATATCGAGCCGCAGGGCTTCTGCGTATTGGCAGGAGTGGGCGTGAAGGAGGGCTTGGCTGAGAAGGCGCTCAATTCCGTGAAGGAGCGTCTGGACACCAAGTATGGCGTGATGATTCTGCAGCCCGCCTACACGGAATATCATTTAGAGCTGGGCGAGGTCTCCTCCTATCCCCCCGGATACAAGGAGAACGCGGGAATCTTCTGTCATAATAACCCTTGGGTGTCCATCGCGGAGACTGTTCTGGGACGCGGCAACAGAGCTTTCGAGATTTATCAGAAAACCTGTCCCGCCTACACGGAGGAGATCAGCGAGATACATCGCACGGAGCCTTATGTGTATGCGCAAATGATCGCGGGGCGTGACGCCAAGTTCCACGGCGAGGCAAAGAACAGTTGGCTCACAGGCACGGCGGCATGGACATTTGTTAATATTTCTCAGTATATACTCGGCGTGTACCCCACCCACAAGGGATTGTCCGTGAATCCCTGCGTGCCCAAGGAGTTCGGTGATTTCACTATCACCCGTAAGTTCCGCGAGGGCACCTATCATATCACGGTGAAGAACCCGAACAATGTGGAGAAGGGTATCGCTTCTATGACAGTGGACGGCAAGACTGTGGAGGGCTGCGTGATTCCTTACGAGAAGGGCAAGGAAAGCTATGAGGTAGTGGTTACTATGGGGTGATTCCTGCAAGGCTGTCGGATTTACTTTGTGAGTCAACAACCCCGCTGCATTCGTCAAACCAATTTTATTGGTTTTATGCTCATGCAAGCACTGACACAAAGTCAACTATGTTGACTTGGCTCATTGCTCGCGGGAATAGACGGTCAGGTAAGGGGTTTTCTCCTGCGTATATTATTGGGCAAAAAAGAGAGTTTTGCGACTCTCTTTTTTGATCTCAGCATTATCGATGATATTCAACATGTTCTTGAGATGGCAATCTGAAAGAAAATTGTGTTCTTCCCTCGAAATTAGATACTGCAAAATCACCATTTGAAATAATATCCATACCAATTAAAACATCAATTCCTTGATTTCCTATCTCTGAGTCCATAACCATTACATTCATTATTCTGACTTCATTGTTCAATATTAAATTGACCATATATTTGTTCATAGTAGCTATTCCTGACGGTATTTGAATAGTGTTTTTTGTGGTATTTTCTATGCTTTCTATTGTGGAAAAGGACATAAAATCGCTGTTTTTATATGGCATATTTTTATTTGCTTGATTTCTTGGCACCGTTTTGGCACCACTTACCCAAACACTCTTGCTAACATATCTATACTTTTTATTACCTGATTTAGCTTATCATTTAATTCCTTGTTTCCTTGTGTCTTGATTGTCAAAAGTTTTACATAATCTGTTCCTAATAAATTTTTATATTGGGAATCAGCTTTAAGAAAACAATCCAACCATTCACTCATATGTTCTAATGCCTTCTCTCTATTTTTCTCCTGTTCCTTAATATACTCTTTTTCCATTATGTACCTCGCCATACTTTTCAAAAAACTCTAAATTTACTAACAAACATAGCTCTGAATTTCTGCAAAAATTATATCTGCATAATACATTTTTACACTTTCTAATTGTTCACTCGTATAATATTCTCCATACGAATTATGAATAGGATTATTACAATTCATGAGTTTTAATTTTCTAAATTCTATATCATATCCAAAATCTAAAATATACCTTTTATTCTCTGTAAACAGATACATAGTTCCAAAAAAAAACCATCTAAATTCTCAATATCATAAAATTGACACTCCATAATATTCCCCACTATATATTTTATACACTTTGCCAATTAAATTTATAGGTGTTAGTCAACAAGCGGGTTGGTGCCATTTGTAAATCTATATATTGGGGTTATTGAGTCTAAAATATTCGCAAATATAGTGGTTCAATTAATTGCATAAGTCATGAAAGATAACCACCAACCCATTTATTGACTAACACCAATTTATATCATTATTCGTATTAATTAACATGGTGCTACCAACAAAAAATGTTACCTTTTGAATCAGAAAATGCGTTCCTCATCAAACAGAATTAGTACATTTCATTTTAAAGTCAACCAGAAATTCTTATTCTCAGCCTATTTTCTTCTATCAACTTAGGTTCAAGAATGCGAATCAAGTCTTGCATTTCAACCTTACTTTCTGCATTTAGACCAAGACATTTTGCAATACCTACTGAATCCGTGCTAACCCGTGTATGAAGCGATAGATTCAATGCCGTTCCATTTTCTTCAAAATTATAGGAATGAATATGAACGGGATCACCAAGCCTGACTCCTTCAATCTCCCCAAAATTAAAGTCCATCTTCATATGTTCATATAGAGGGCGTTGAACAATTAAAACCAAGTGCTTATTCAAATGTTCAAATGTTTCGCTTTTATGATGCATTTGAATAAGAATAGTTTTTAAAGTCATTTTCCAATTCATTCCAAATGTTTTTTTATAATTCAAGTCCTCTTGATTAATTTCAATGCCTTGTTCATTTAAAAATTTCTGGCGTTCAGGCCATACTGTTCCAGTTGTATCCATAGTCTGTAATTCAATGCCTACAAAATCTTTAATTTTTTTGTCTTTTGCAGAGACTAAAAAATAATCAACATGACCGCCCGGAATTTGCACTTCTGGGATAAGATAAAGTTCATTGCCCGGCTCATGCATTGTCAACAAATGTAAGCAATCAATAAAAATCTGATTGTGTTCCAATAACCTAAATGGACATATAATAACATCTTGGTTCTGATATCTGACTGAACAAGTTCCTATTTTAATTTCTGGATTAGATTTTCTCATCTTAGTGCAAACATGTTTCGTATATGGGCACATTTGCGTTTCCATTGCCTGTTTAAAATCTGATAATTTGTTCTTACAATTAAGTCCAAAAAATTCGCTTATTTTACTCATAATATAGTCTCCAATTCTTTATTACTCACACAACCATATTCTGAACATCTATCTTCTGCAAGTTCAAGATACTCTTTCGCCATATCAATACCAATCGATCTACGCCCAAGTTGAGTCGCAACATAGCTAGTTGTTCCTGTTCCAACAAACGGATCTAATACAATGCCATTTGGCGGACAAGTTAATACAATAGGCGTTTTCACTAAATCTTCTGGAAATGGTGCAAAATGCAATTTTCTCCCTTGTGTATCTTCAGGAATAATTTGCCATACATCCGAAATCATGCTACCATTCGGATTATAAAAAAGAAAATAAAAGCCTTTATCTCGTAATTCTTTCGCTCGACCACTCAAATTAGTTGTATCCCCATTAGTTACACGTTGGTTGCCTCCTTTTATGACCATTCTAAAATCAGATAATTCTCCCTTTTTTATGCGTTCAAGCACTTCATCAAGTGCTTGATATGCATTTGTCCTTTGCTCCTCTGTGAGTTCTGTACTTAACTCAATTTTTCTTCGATACCTAACACCGCTTACTCCCGTTGCACTAACTACTGCGCCATTCTCAACATGTGCACTACGCGGTTTTTTCCTCACAGAATCCGAATCATAATAATATCCGCTCCTCTTTTTTACAAAATGGAACAATGGCTCGTATTCACACCCTAAACTGTCTTTAGACTGAGACATAGCACCTTTCATTTTGTCCCACACAACAGTATTTCGCAAAATCCATTTCTGTTCATCTTGCATTCGAATAGCAACCCGATATGGTATGTTGAGTAATTGTTTGTTTTTATAGCTATCGCCAATA
This sequence comes from Muribaculum sp., assembly GCA_023663505.1. Lineage (GTDB taxonomy): Bacteria > Bacillota > Clostridia > Lachnospirales > Lachnospiraceae > Acetatifactor. Next base: position 69,047 of record JAMPHH010000005.1, on the reverse strand, counting down.
TTTAGCCAAAATGATCCAGTTGGTTTTAATATTCGATAAACTTCCTCTATAATAGCCAAAAGATTATCAATATATTGCTGATATGTATTTTCTAAGCCAATCCCCCCACCTAAATATTGCCTTTTCATATAATATGGGGGACTCGTTATAACACAATCAATACAATCTTTTGGCAAATCAGCCAATACATTTAGCGCATCACCCTGAATAAAAAAGGGTGTTGCTTTTGTTGTATTATTTATATATTCATTAACCGCTAACATTCTCTCACTCCTAATATTTTAAATTTCATATACTATTTTCTTTGAAATGCTATATATTTTTATAATAATACTTTCCCTATATGTTAAATATTTCCACCTGTCTTTCACATATATTAATTATTGCCGCAAAGTGTCTTTCCATTTATACGTCTTCCATCTACCCTTGTTTATTGTCTATTGTGACAAAATCTAATTTATAAGATTTAGATATGGTATCATTAATTATTTGTGTATTCATTTCAATACGTTGCTGCTCTTCAACCTTATACTTTTGCATCTTTTCAAATGTCCATTCATAAGAATCATAATTTGATATACACATTTGTAACACCTTAATAATATTAGGCAAACTACGTTTACGATATGTTCTATAATACAGATTAACAATATCCTTACTGTCATTCAGGGTAAGTCGAGTGCTATATTTATTTATGGACATATCATCAATGACAGCTTGAATATTACTTTTTTCATAAGACGAAACAATCTTTTCATCCAAATCGAAATTAAAATATTTTGGCGACACATCACGCTTTAATGACATGCCAATAGGAACTAAAAATGGAATATCACTAATACCATCACCTTCCCATGATGGGCAGAAAAAGTGTCTAATACAATGCTCAATATGGTATTTTTTACTACAATATTCACATTGAATTCCTTCTCCATAATAACCGTCCTCTGTTCGATTCCAATCATCCATCCTCATATAGCTATGACGAAGCACACTACCTTTTCCACACGCACAACTTGATTTTTCTAATCTATCATACACTGTATCCCAACTCATTCAATTAATCTCCTTCACGCTAAAAACCCGTCTCCTTTATTCATTAAACAAATAATATATATGTAATCAACTTCACACAACCTTTTATCTTATTATACAACATCTGTATCTTATTTTCCACTACAAAAACAGGGCAGTTTGTGTAAAATTCGTCCTCTGCTACTATTGCAGCAATCTCTTTTTCTTCGCATAATCGCAGGCTCTTTACACGAACCAGTGGTTGAGTCGGGGAGCTTCAACCGTTGGTTGGAAAGCTTTTCTACATTTATATTTTCCTGTTTAATATATCAAAATCAGGATATTCAACACCGAAATGTGGCATACTCATAAATAGAGCTATTTCGGAACCGTCCAGAGCCAAACATGCAGCGTTTACAAGGTTGGTTCTAAATAGCCGTGCAATCTCTATTATGACGAAACCGTGTGAGTCAACCTTTTGGCTCCGCAGACAGGAGTGACAATGAAAATCTTATTTTATGACACCAAACCTTACGATCAGAAATCCTTTGACCTTGCCCTGCAGAGCTTTCAGCCATTCATGGACTTCGGCGAGAACCTCCCCATTCAAAGGATTGATATCGAATACATCAAGTCCGACCTAGACCCCCGCACCGCCACGTTAGCGGAGGGCTTTGACGCCGTCTGTGCCTTCGTGAGCTCCGATATCGGGACAAAGACCATGGATATCCTCCACGAGAAGGGAGTCAGGCTGCTCCTGATGCGCTGTGCCGGATTTAACAATGTGGACTTAGACAAGGCGAAGGAATATGACATTCGTGTCATGAGAGTGCCGGGCTATTCTCCCGAGGCGGTGGCGGAGCACGCTATGGCGCTTGCGCTTGCCGCCAACCGAAAGCTTCACAAGGCATACAACAAGGTTCGTGAAAATGATTTCAGTCTGAGCGGACTCATGGGCTTTAATTTCTATCAGAAGACCGCAGGCATTATCGGCACGGGCAAAATCGGCGCCGCCATGTGCCGCATCTGCCACGGCTTCGGTATGCGGGTCATCGCCTATGACGTGTATGAAAACGCGGATTTAAAGGATTTTGTGGAGTATCTTCCTCTGGAACAGGTGTTGGAGCAAAGCGACCTGCTCTCCCTGCACTGCCCTCTCATGGACTCCACCTACCACTTGGTCAATCTGGATACCATTCGCAAAATGAAGGACGGCGTGGTGTTGGTCAACACCTCCCGAGGCGCCTTGGTCAAGACAGACGATCTGATCGAGGGCATTCGTATGCGCAAGTTCGCAGGCGTGGGATTAGATGTGTACGAGGAGGAGACCAACAATGTGTTTGAGGATCGCTCGGACGAGATCTTGGAGCATTCCACCACCGCCCGCCTGCTCTCCTTCCCCAATGTGATGATTACCTCCCATCAGGGATTTTTCACCAGAGAAGCCCTGACCGCCATCGCTGAGACCACACTGCAAAACGCATGTGATTACCTCTCGGGAAAGGAAAGCCCTAATGACGTGAAATAGGTCATACCACGGACAACTCCTAATGGTCTTCGTATACAATATTATAAAGTACAATCACGATACATTCAAGAGAAGCCGTAATCAAATGATAAGACACTGTATTCACTCTCAGGGATTTCTTACAGAATATCCGTTCTCTTAAAGTATCTTACACTTCCGGCAATACTGATAATATAAACTAATCCTATAAGCAGGTATGCAATCCCCTCAGCATTTCCAATTCGTCCTGTTACAAGCAGATAGGTCGCTGTCCAAGGGAAATATGCCGCAATAGGAGAACCTGTCAGGATAACATCGCTCAGAGAAATAACAGCAGCAATAAGGACAGGTGCAAAAAACCCTCTTGAACGAATCGCAATATAAGAAATCGGTGCAATCACTACATATAAAAGCACAGCACCTTGTATCATTATGAGTAAAAAGTGGATTGCAACCATTGAAATTAGTTGCTGTACTCCAAATATCAAATTACAGATAACTGCCAACACTAAAATTTCTGCCCATGTAAGAACCATCAAAATCAATATACAAAAAAGCAACGCTATATGTTTCCCGAGCAAAAATTTTACCTTTGACACCGGTACTGCAAATATTGTTTTAAGTGTGTTCTCTGTATACTCCCTGCTGAATAGAAAAGCTGCTACAATGGAAAAAATCAACGGTGCAAAAAGAGGCATCAAAAATACAAAAGCACTGTCATAAAATCCAAATAAAGGAACCTGCTCACCTGCAGCCAATCTCCTTATTGTCAGCATCAGAACTAACAGCGGTGTAACCATCGTTCCTAAAAATGCAATCAGGCATATTCTTGAAGCTTTAAGTTTCAGAAATTCACAATAGACGATTTCAGCCAATCTCTCCACCTCCTATCAATTCGGAGAAATAATCTTCCAGCTTTTCATCTTTCATACTCATACCAATCACTTCTATGCTGTTTTTGACAAAGCTTTCATTTATCTTAGGGCAAAGCTCTATTTTCTCAAATAAACGAATATATTGCTGTTCCATAACAGAATAATCCGAAAGCTGAAACTCCTTTTCCAATACATACGCTGCTCTGCCGACATCTGATACATGGAACTCTGCATACTTTCTGTTGCGCATGCGCAAATCAGTCATAAATGTTTCTTCCAATAAGCACCCCTCATGTATAACACCTATTATATCCGCCATTTGCTCTATTTCACTTAAAATGTGACTGGAAATAAAAATAGTCGTTCCTTTATCTCTGCACAAACTAATTAAATAATTTCGTATTTCATGAATGCCAATCGGATCAAGACCATTGATTGGCTCGTCCAATATTAAAAGCTCAGGCTCATGCATGATTGCCGCTGCTATACCTAACCTCTGTTTCATGCCAAGAGAATATTTTCTAAATGGCTTTTTCGTTTCTTTTTCCAAACCGACAATTTCCAAAGCATTGCTTACTGTATCTTTCCGATGTTTTCCGCGAAGCCTTGCAAGAATATCCAAATTTTCTCTTGCTGTCAGATTTTCATAAAAGCAGGGATTTTCTATTAATGCCCCTATTCTGTGGTATGTTTTCATAGGACAAAACCGATTATCCTCATGAAACAAAAAAACGATACCACTGGTTGGCTTTGCAAGATTTAATATCATTTTCATTGTTGTTGTCTTGCCCGATCCATTTCTTCCCAATAATCCATAGATTTTCCCCCTAGGAACATGGATATTTAAGTGGTCAACACTTATCTGGCTGCCGTACTGCTTTGTTAAATTCAGTGTTTCAATCACATTATCGCTCATAAATCTGCCTCCTCTTAACAGTATAAATACAAATTATGACACACCGCTTTAACAAATATTACTTTTTTCTTACATCTTTGCAATTTAGAGTTTTAGGGAAGTCTATTGTAAAAACTGTTTCTTGCATGGAACTCGTCACTTTTATCTCCCCGCCCATAGCAAGAACTAATTCCCTTGCTATGGACAGCCCTATGCCAGAGCCCGATTCTGAACGGGCATCATCACATTTATACAAGCGTTCAAAAATAAAAGGGAGTTTATCTTGTGGAATTGGCGCACCATTATTAGAAACATATATACTTATCACATTCTTTTTCTTTTTAATGCATACACTGATAATAGAACAGTTTCCATGATATACTGCGTTTTTTATCAAATTATTGATAATTCTTTTATAAGCTACATCATCAATGTTGATTAATAATTCGTCATCTGATATATCAGTCTTTAACTCTATATTTTTCTTTTCCATTATCGGTATCCACTCAATAATGATTTCTCTTGTCAGCTCATTTACATCTTGCATCAAAACCTGATATTGTTGCTCATCTGAAGATATTTTGCACCATTCAAACAGCATATCTATCAGATTTTTCAGCGCAAGCGCCTTTTGATATGATATTTTGATATATTCCTTCGGATTATCAGCTAAATCATTATCAAGAGCTTCCAAATATCCTATTAATGATGCCAATGGCGTCCTCACATCGTGCGATAAATTTGTCAACATTTGCTTGTTCGCCGTATCTGCTTTTTTTAACTGTCCTATTTGTTTTCGATTATCACTTAATATACCGTTAAGTTCAAATGTTATATCCGATAAAATCCCCTTATTTGTAGTGAACAGCTTCTGATATGGACTACTGTGTATTTCCTTCAAATCAGATAACCATTCTTCTAACTGCCTATGCATTCGGTTGATATATATTAACTGCAACAGGCAAATACATAAAAGCACAACAATAAAATAAATCATTTTACCGCTCCATTCAATTTATATCCAACTCCCCAAACTGTCAGAATATAGGTGGGGGTATCAGGATTATCCTCAATTTTTTTCCGCAGCCTTCTTATATGGACAGTGATATTATTATCATCAAATGCGTATTCATCATTCCAAACATTATGATATATTTGCCGTTTTGTAAACACCTGTCCTTGATTTGTTGCGAAAAAGACTAACAAATCAAATTCTTTTGCCGTAAGGTCAATCAATACACCGTTTTTCTTTACCTCATGCTTCGCAATATCTATGGATAAATCACCAATATTTAATACTCTGTTTTGATTTGACATACTATGATTCCCTAACACAAGATAACGACGCAAAAGCGATTCTATACGGGCAGATAATTCACTGATGCTGAATGGTTTGGTAATATAATCATCTGCGCCCATCCGTAAGCCGGAAACCTTATCACCCTCGCTGTCCTTTGCTGTAAGCATAAGTATAGGGACATTGCTATATTTGCGGATTTCAGCCAATACCTCGAAACCGTTCTTTACCGGCAGCATAACATCAAGAATGATGATCTCATATTCATTTGTCATGGCTTCTGCTATTCCCATATCCCCGCTATATTGAACCGAAACAATATATCCCTCTTTTTCCAAGTTATTCTTAATCAATCTGCATAAATCTTTATCATCATCAATCAATAATACTTTATACATCAGATAACTCCTTTACTGCTTTAATGCGGTTATCGGCAGGGGGTTTTGCCAACTAAAATCTTATGGTTCGAAAGGGCTGCCCGTTTCTTTTTTATGTCCATGACATCATAAAGATACATTTTCCCGTCTGCATCATACCGCCACGATATTATTCAGCCACACGCCTTTCTTTACCAAGATAAAGCCTATCACACATTTAATCAGATCCAAGAGCTGAATACTCAAATACAACGGCACGATGGGCATACCTGTATACCGACTGAGCACAAACGCCACGGGAATGCTGACACACCAGAGGAACACGCTGTCAAACAAAAACGTGATAATGGTTTTCCCGCCTGAGCGCAGTGTAAAATAGCTGGCGTGAATAAATCCCGCGATGGGCATACACAGAGCGGCAATCCGCAGGAACCATGCCGCCAACGCCTTCACCTCAGCCGTTGTATTGTAAAGCATGGGGAACAGGGGCGCCATCACCGCCAAAGCTCCCCCTATAACGATACATGACATGATAGAGAAAGCAATCAGCTTGAAATCCGTGTCCTTCGCCTCCTCCATCTTGCCTGCCCCCAAAAGCTGACCCACGATAATGGAGATAGCGCTGCCCATGGCGATAAACACTACGTTGAACAGATTGGATATCGTGGTGGAAATATTCATAGCCGCCACGGTGTCCAACCCCCTGATAGAATAGCACTGCATCAAAATAGCGACCCCCGACGCCCAGAGAATCTCATTCACCATAAGTGGCGCGCCCTTCACGACAATCTGTCCCGCCAAATGTGACGGCACCCTCAAGCTGCCGTATACCCCTTTGACAAAGGGCATTTTCGCAGAATGTGTATGTGTCCAAATAACAACGACCGCCGCCTGCACATAGCGGGAGATAACAGTTGCAATCGCCGCACCCGCCACGCCAAGCTTAGGGAATCCAAGACTGCCGAATATCAACAGATAATTCAACACCAGATTGACAAGGACAGCCGTGACGCCCGCTGTCATCGGCACCACGGTCTCGCCGCACTCCCGCAGGGTACTGGTGTAGAGCTGCTCCACCGCAAACGGCAAAAGCCCTATCAGCATCACCCACAGATATTCCTGCCCATAGTGCAGCGCCGCCTCCAACGCCGCCTGATTGTCCTCCCCGTGAAGGTACATCAATATCAGCTCTCTCCCAAACAATACAAAAATCAAGACGCCGACCGCCAAGAGCAGCGTGCAGATGTAAGCCTTGAATCGAAAGGTGTGACGTACACCCTTATGGTCGCCGCAGCCGTAGAACTGCGCGCTGAAAATACCCGCTCCCGATATGGCGCCGAAGATTGCAAGGTTAAACACCAAAAGGAGCTGATTCACGATAGCGATTCCCGACATCTGCTCCGTGCCCACGCGCCCCACCATAATATTGTCCAACAGCCCCACAAAGTTCGTGATCCCGTTTTGAATCATAATCGGCACCGCAACACCCAGTACCATCTTATAAAAAGCTCTATCTCCAAACAACTTCTTCCTGATACTCATTTTTATCTCCCGAATATCGCAAATTCTACCTGCAATACTGCCACCACAAATAATCCGTGAACCCGTGCAAAGTTGGAAGAATCCGCTTGCGGATTCTTCTCGGAATGAAGATTTATTAAGGTCAGATTCTTTCTGACCTTAATAAATCTTCATTCCGTAACCCCTCGCAGCTCCACCCGAGCGATATACTTCCCCGCCAACCGCGCAGCCTGTTTCAATTCCTCTGCGGCAAAGCTCCCAAAATCCTCCGCCAAGACGCCTCTCTCAGTCCCACTCTGCACCTTCCCCAGAATCTCGCCCTGCTCCTCATAGCTTTGTATAAAATATGCCCTGCTGCCCGCAAGCCATCTTCCAATCTCGGCAAACTCCTCCACCGTATGTAAGCCCTTCACCGCCGTTGTGCGAAATTCATACGGGATACCGCTGCCCTGAAGGAGACGGATACTCTCCTCGATCCTTTCAAGTCTCAGCTCGGGCCTGCCGCAGCATAACGTCCGCGATACCAAGCCGACCGCTCTTGCATAATTCTCCTTGGACGCCTTGATATCCATGGCTACATAATCCAACAAGCCCCTCTCCAACAGCTCTGCCAACACCTCGGGACGATACCCGTTCGTGTCCAGCTTCACCGCATAGCCCAATCCCTTCACACGCTCTATAAATTCGCCCAAATCAGTCTGCAGCGTAGGCTCTCCGCCCGTGATGCACAAGCCCTCCAAAATCCCCTGCCGCTTGCGCAGATGCGAGAATACTTCCTCCTCGGGTATGAGCACGGGCGGGCAAACCTTGCCAAGCATCTGCTCCGCCCCCGTCTCATTACCGCCCTCGGCATCGGTCAATTTCCCCATAAGCACCAGTCCCGCATTTTGACAAAAGGGACAACGAAAATTGCAGCCACCGGTAAAAATGGTGGCTGCGACATGCTCGGGATAATCCAAAAGAGTTGTTTTCTGTAAACCGTAAATTCTCATAATAATCCCATTCTTCACATTACTCCTACTTCAGCTTCCAGATATCTCTGTTGTACTCCGCAATCGTTCTGTCAGAGGAGAAGAATCCCGCCTTGGCAATGTTGACCAACATCATCTTCTTCCATTTCTGTTTATCCTCGTAATCCGCAAAGGCGCGATCCTTCGTGGCGATATAATCCTCCAAATCGAGCAGGGTCATAAACCAATCCTTGTTCAAAAGCTCCCTGTAAAGACGCTCCAGATTCTCCTTATGACCAACCTTCATCGCCTGTTCGCCTATGATAAAGTCCACCGCCTCCTTGATGACGGGACTCTTGTCATAGTAATCCTTAGACACATAATCCGCCTTGTCATAATGCTTGATCACGGTGTCGCTCTTTTCTCCAAATATATAAATATTGTCATCACCCACCAACTCGTGAATCTCCACATTCGCGCCATCACTGGTTCCAAGAGTCACGGCGCCGTTTAACATAAACTTCATGTTACCCGTGCCCGACGCCTCCTTGGAAGCGAGGGAAATCTGCTCGGAGATGTCACATGCGGGAATCAGCTTCTCTGCATAGCTTACGTTATAATTCTCCACCATCACAACCTTCATGTAAGGGCTCACGTCCGCGTCATTGTTCACGATCTCGGACAGCACCAAAAGCAAATGAATGATATCCTGCGCAATCACATAGGCAGGCGCCGCCTTCGCCCCGAACAGGAAGGTAAGAGGTGTGGAAGGCTTCTTGCCGCCCTTGATCTCCAAATATTTGTGAATGATATACAGCGCATTCATCTGCTGACGCTTGTACTCATGGAGACGCTTCACCTGAATGTCAAAAATAGAATTGACGTCCAGTGTCACGCCCTCTTTCTCCTTGATGTACTCAGCAAGCGCCGCCTTCTTGCCCTGCTTGATCTCATAAAGCTTATCCAGAACAGCCTGGTCATTTGCCCTCTCCAAAAGCTTCTCAAGCTTCGCCGCGTCCTTCTTATAATCGCTGCCGATGGTCTCCGTCAGGAAGGCTGCAAGCTCCCGATTGCAGGACAACAGCCATCTTCTGAAGGTTATGCCGTTGGTCTTGTTGTTGAATTTCTCAGGATAAAGCTTGTAAAAATGATTCAGCTCGGACTCCTTCAGGATATCCGTATGAATCGCCGCCACACCGTTCACGCTGTACCCATAATGGATATCAATATGAGCCATGTGCACACGCTTCTCCTTGTCGATGATCTGTACCTTTTCGTCCTTGTATTCCTTCGCCACGCGGTTGGAAAGCTCCTTGATAATGGGCACAAGCTGAGGCACAACCTCCTCGATATAAGCCAACGGCCATTTCTCCAAGGCCTCCGCCAGAATCGTATGGTTCGTGTAAGCACAGGTCTTGCTCACCACCTCCACGGCGTCATTCATGGTGAAGCCCTCCTCCCAAGTGAGGATTCGGATCAGCTCCGGAATCACCAAGGTAGGGTGCGTGTCATTGATCTGGATCGCCACATACTCATTCATTCTGTGCAGATCCTGACCCTTCGCCTTCATTTCCTCTATGATAAGCTGCGCGCCATTACACACCATGAAATATTCCTGATAAATACGCAAAAGATTCCCCGCCTCGTCAGAATCGTCAGGATAGAGGAATAGTGTCAGGTTCTTGTCCACCTTCCCCTTGTCAAAGGTGATGCCGTTCTGCACAAGACTCTCGTCAACGGACTCCAAATCAAACAGATGCAGCTTGTTCACGCCATTCTCATATCCAATGACATCAATGTCATAAAGCACAGACGTCACCTTGCGATTGCCAAAAGCCACCTCGAATTTCTTCCCTGTATTGGTAAGCCATGAATTTTGCTCAATCCAATCGTTCTTCTCCGCGTTCTGCAAGCGGTTCTGAAATACCTGCTTGAACAGACCAAAATGATAGTTTAGTCCGATGCCGTCACCGGGCAGCCCCAGCGTGGCGATAGAATCCAAGAAGCATGCCGCAAGACGCCCCAAGCCACCGTTGCCCAGAGAAGGCTCCGGCTCTATCTCCTCGATCTCAGCCAAGCTCTTGCCGTTCTTAGCCAGAAGGTCGCTCAGCTCCTCGTAGATTCCCAGATTGATCAGATTGTTGGAGAGCAATTTTCCGATGAGAAATTCCATGGAAATATAATAGACCTTCTTCGTCCCCTTGATCGCGGGAGCAGACGCTATTCTCTCCTTCACCAGCTGTAAGATACCGTCATAGAGCTGCTCGTTCGTGCATGTGCCGATCTCCTTGCCATAGACCTTGCCTGTGATGGCATTCAACTGTTGTTCCAAGTTCATGGTAATACCTCCTGCAGAATATTCTTGTTAAAAATTACTTCCCAAACCAGTAACCATTCAGAACCAATAATCAAATCATTCCCTTTCGATTAACATATAATACCACACGAATACACTAAATGCAAGACTTGCAGTTACTCCACCCCCAACGCCTTAAGCACTGCAAGAGAACTCTGCATCGACTTTCCCAATGTAATTGAACAAAGAGCAATTAATGTAGGAAGCACCAGAGAACTCGTCATGCCAATCGCTGTATCATCGTCTGCAAATACCAAATTAAAATTCCAACATACGGTGTTTTAGGATCACTTTCATCCAAAAATGCATTCAGCAGCTCCATGCAATACATATGTAAATATTTCTCTTCCACTTTCCCAATCTCATCGATCAATGCATCTAAAGCAGCTTTTCTCTCTGCAATCAAAGGGGCAGATGCGCAGTTCAGATTTAATGTATTCACTAAATCAAACCTCACATCCGGGTCTGATGCATCAATGCTGCCATCCAATGTATAAAAAATTGTTTGCAATGTTTCCTTCTTACACGGATTGATTTTCCTAAACTCTATATTTTGCCGATGCTTATCACAAGTCAAATCGTCCGTTGTTCTGACTCTGCGCATCCCTTTCATGCGCTTTTTTACTTGTCCGTGACAGACTGCAAATAGATTGTTATAATCCAAAGCCTGTCCTACATTACGCCCATCTTCCGGTTCAACAGGTATTAAATGTTCTATTGTTGTTCCAGCTATACCCGGGTCTTTATCCTCCCTCGGGATCCTGCTCATACAATATACGCAAAGCTGTCCCTGTTCATGTCGCAGACTCTCAATAACCTCTGCTTTCAACGGATTCTTCAATTCCGCGAACATTTCTTTGGGCGAAAGTCCGCTTAACATAGGATCTTCTCTTAATTCTTTTAATCCTTCCGGTTCAATCCCTTTTTTGACCTCAATCATTTCTGCCCTCCCCGGATCCTCTCAAGCCTTAACTTCACTCTGTCAGCCGCTACTTCTTTATCGTGATAATCCCGTTGCCCGTCGATCTCGTCCAAGATCTTTTCTGCCTCATCATATCGCCCTTCATTCAACAATGAATAAAACTGACTAAACAGAGCTGCAATGACCGGATTACGTTCAGATACTCCCATAATATCTTTTAGAATAGAATTTACATCATTTCCATAAATCTCGGCATTTGCATCCATCACCTCATAATCCTTTAATATCACCAAGTTCTCGCTCTTTGCACTACTGATAACTGCAGGTGCATGAGTTGTAACAATAAACTGAACTCTTGGAAAAATCTCCTGCAAGTCTCCAAGAATACGGTGCTGCCATTCCGGATGCAAATGCAAATCCACTTCATCAACCAAAACCACACCATCTGTATTATCAATTACATTCATTCCCTGTTGAGGATTTAACACTGCCATTCGATAAGCAATATCCGCAATTAGGCTAATAGTGCTTTTATATCCATCACTCATCTGTGATAGCGGAATGTTCATTCGAAACCCATCTTCATCAATATAGCAGCATTCAATCTCATTTGTATCCAAATTATAACTAAAATCTACATTTTGGTACCCCGTAATACGCTCATAACACTTTGACATTGCTTGGTAAACAATCAAAAGTTCCTTGAATTCTCTCACTCCTTCTGAACGCTTTTGTATTTTTTGGAGCGTCTTCTTTTTGAACCAGTTCATCATCAGTTTAATATTTGCAGTTCCATCTAAACTGTCAATATAACCATTCGTTTTCGTATTGTCCTTAAACGTGTCTGTCTTCTTCTCCCTATGGTAATCCCACAGACGTCCAGTACCGTAATACGCTATAATCGGAAGTACTAATGTCGCGTCCCCATCCCGCAGGCGTTTTTGGTAACTCTTTGCCACATCAATCATAGCCTTTGCATCTTTTACAGTTGTATTCCCGTTTTCTCCATTTAAAGAACGTTTCCATGTAATCTCTTGTCCATCTATATCGCCAATAGCAGTTATTTCTACTGGAAACTGCGGCTGTACATCTTCCGACTCTCCCATAGAATATGCTTTTAACCTGACATCCTTTTTATTGATGCTCAATCCAGCCTGTCCATCCAATCCCATGAACATTGTTCCCAGGGAAACGGCAACACCCTCAAGAATAGAAGTTTTTCCTGAACCATTATCACCGACAATTACCGTCAGCTTCTCATGGAAATCTATCTCAATATCTTCAAAGCATCTGTAATTTTTTAACACTATATTTTTAATTGTCATTCTATTCCTCTCCATTTCAACACTTCTATCCTTATTTTTACCAAATACCCCTATTAAAAACGATCTATATGAAACATTCCCTTATTTCCACATCAGAATTCAACATTCACTACATCGTTTCCGTTAAGCTCATCCATTAAAGACTTTCTAAGCTGATTTACACATTTCTCAACATCCGCCGCACTCTCTATGCGCCATGACGAAGTATGCCTGATATAAGTTATTGAGTACTTTATGGGAACGCAAGATAGGAAAGCAAACTTTACAGCTCCCGCACTATATTTATTTCTTTTCAATTAGCTATTCCTCGCTTGCTCTTAGACTTCAAACTACATAATTAAATACTACAAGAATATTGCAAATACAACTCAGACATAACAAAAAAACACTTAAAATGATATCACATATGTACAATGCTTTCAATAATCAAATTATAGCTCACATCAACAGAACTCCCTCCAATACCTCCGTCAGCTCCTGCGAGGACTCCTTGAATCCATCTTGAATCCACTTCAAAATAATCCCTATCATACCAAACAATAAAAAGGAGTTCTTCAGCTCCGCCCCGCGGTCAGTCTCCGACGGGTATTTGACAGCTTCATAGAGGGGCAGGAAGGACGTTTCTATTAATCTCGCATGATACAGCGTCGTCAACACATCTCTGATACTGTAAACAAAATCAAAGATACTCTGTATGACATAATGGTTATTCCCCATTTGCTGAGGAGTCATCTGCTGAAAATACTGATCTGCAAGCAGCTTCAGCTTAAAGGCTATCAGATCCTCCTTCTTGGTGAAATTCCTGTAAAAAGTGACTCGCCCCACATCAGCCAAATCAGTGATCTCAGAAATGGTGATCTCGTCCAGAGACTTGTCCTTCAACAGACGCAGAAGGGCGTCCGCCATACATTCCTTTAAAAATTCCGTTGTTGCATTTCTTCTTCTCATCAGATACAAATACGCTCCTTTTGTTTCTTTTAATTTGCAGGGTATTGACATTTTTTTCACTTATGCTAATCTAATTATGATACGAATGTATCAAAGATACAAAAGTATGTATGACACAAAAGTATGTATGATACATCTGTTTCACATTGTACACATTATTTTCCAAGGTGTCAATGAAAACTGACTCATTGTAACAAAAATCCATAGAAGGAGGTATGACCTATGTTGTATAAGTGGTATGAGTTCGGACTTATGATCATTTTTGTTTCTTTCTTGGGCTTCGTGGTAGAAAATGTCTGGCTGGCTGCCACAAAGGGGTATATGGATAACCGCAATATGAACCTGCCCTTTTTGTTGGGATACGGTCTGACATGCATAGCGATTTATTTCCTGATGGGCACCCCTTCACAAATGATCTTTTTTAGAAAAATCTCAGTCAAAGCATCAAAATGGTGCAGGGTATTACTTTATTTTCTCTGCGCAATGATCTTGGTCAGCCTTGGCGAGATTGCACTGGGAACGATCACGGAGAAGCTTGGTCATATCGAATACTGGAATTACACCGCAATTCCGCTTCATATTACAAAATATACATCTGTCCCCACAAGCATCGGATTTTCCATGGGCATCACGCTCTTTATGGATAGATATTTTCCCGCGCTCATGACCGCTTTCCAACAAATGCAGGGCGAACATATCCGTTTTGTAGTCTCCGCCATGCTTGTGGTGCTGACCTGTGATTATCTCTATTGTTATAGAAAAATGCTCAAAACACAGGATTTTTATACCAAATGGCGATTCCTGATGCCACAGAGACGCAGACAGAGCATTCCCCCTGTCAATGAATCCGCATAGATACTATTCATGGCATCTTCGTTGCAATTCACGCACATCAAACAGGAGGCTGCTGAATCAGTTAGGGCGTGAATTGTAACTCCGCATAGACATAACTCCGCATAGACGCAATTAACACTTTAGATACCACTTCGTCTGTGTTATACTTATCTTATTCAAGTATCATAAACGGAGGGTCATATGGCTGTCATCAGGAATGTTCAGGAAAAGTATATGAAAGAGGCGCTCCGCCAAGCCAAGAAAGCTTACGCTCTGGGCGAGGTGCCGATTGGCTGTGTCATCGTACATGAGGGCAGGATCATCGGCAGGGGGTATAATCGCCGCAACACGGACAAGAACACCCTGTCCCATGCAGAGATTACCGCTATCAACAAGGCGAGCAGGAAGCTTGGCGACTGGCGACTGGAGGACTGTACCCTGTATGTGACATTAGAGCCCTGCCAGATGTGTGCAGGCGCTATCGTGCAGGCTCGGATTCCCGAGGTTGTCATGGGCTGTATGAATCCCAAGGCAGGCTGCGCGGGCTCCATTCTCAATATCCTTGACATGCCGGAATTCAACCATCAGGTCGCCGTGACAAGTGGCGTGCTCGAAGAAGAATGCAGCCAAATGCTAAAGACCTTCTTTACCGAGCTTCGGGAGCGCAACAAAATAGAAAAACAGAGCAAAAAAGAAGCCACGCCGTCCGAATGACAGCGCGGCTCACTTGCTTTAATCGTAACAGTTTGGCCTTCCGCTGAACTGTTGCCTTTAATCCTCAATATAGGTGGGCGCGTTCTTAGGGCTCTTGCCCTTGATCACGTTATGATAATATGCATAGGTCATGGGGGTGTCAGCCCTCAGCACATCTGCATCTACCACCTTTCCCAAGAACACGGTGTGGGTGGAAGTCTCCATCTTGTCTATCACCTCGCACACCACATAGGCACAGGCATCTGCCACCACCGGCATACACCCCTTCAGGGTCTGCTCGATCCCCTCGAATTTATCCTTATCCTTACCGCTCCAAAACCCAAAGGCGCCGATAATGCCCGGGTCGGACTCCTGCCCCAGAATAGAAAGGGCAAATCTCCCGTTTTTTTGAATGCATTGATTCGTATAATTGTCATGATTGATGCTCACCGCGACAGTGGCGGGCTCTGACGTAATCTGCATCGCGCTGTTGGCTGTGCAGCCCGTAGCCCGTCCGTTATCCCATGTAGTCACCACATACATTCCATAAGACATATTTCGAAACGCGTTTTTATTCATATCATTATCAATCCTTTCTCTTGACTCTTAATGGCTGCACCATTTGCCAAATTCCTCGTCCGTGCACTTCACATAATGGGTTCCCGACACCAAATGCTCCGTCCCCAGATTGTAGTCGATTCCCGAGGTCTTATAATCATAGCTGACCGCCACGCGCTGCTTCTCCACCTTGGGATTCGGCGCCGGAATCGCAGACAACAAGCTTTTCGTGTACGGGTGAACAGGATTTTCAAAAATCTCGTCCTTCGTGCCCGTCTCCAACAGATGTCCCAAGTGCAGCACGCCGATACGGTCTGAAATATATTTGACCATGGATAAGTCATGGGCGATAAACAGATACGCCGCTCCCGTCTCCTGCTGAATATCCTTCATCAGATTCACGACTTGGGCTTGAATGGATACATCTAAGGCAGAAATACATTCATCTGCAATGATCAGCTTGGGATTCATGATCAGCGCTCTGGCTATTCCCACACGCTGTCTCTGACCGCCGGAAAACTGGTGGGGATAACGGGTCGCATGCTCGGGAGACAGCCCCACCTTTGCCAGCAGACTCTTGATCTTCTCCTCCCTCTCCGCAGAGGTCTTGTACATACGGTGGATATCCAGACCCTCCCCTATGATATCCCCGATTTTCTTGCGGGGGTTCAGCGATGCCATGGGGTCTTGGAAGATCATCTGCATCTGGGTGCGCAGCGCTTTGTTGGCTTCTTTATTCAGCCGTCCGCTGATATCCGTGCCGTTGAATATGATCTTGCCTGCGGTGGGGTCATAAAGCCTGATGATACTTCTGCCGATCGTAGACTTGCCGGAGCCTGATTCTCCAACCAGACCGTAGGTTTCGCCGGGGTAAATATCAAAGCTTACATTCTCCACAGCCTTCACGGTAAATTGACTGCTCACCTTAAAATATTGCTTTAAACCCTCCACGCGAAGCAGAGGTTCTGCATTTGTGGTCTTATTCTCATCTGCCATAGCCTTCCGCCTCCTTCTTCATGCGCTCGATACGGGCTCTCAGCTCCTCCGGCATCTCCACCTTGGGAGCTCTGGGATCCAAAAGCCATGTCGCCGCATAATGAGTGTCGCTGACCTTGAACATAGGAGGGTCAGCCTTATCGTCTATCTCCAACGCAAAGCGGTTGCGTGGCGCAAAAGCGTCTCCCTCCTTCTCATGCAGCAGATTGGGCGGGGAGCCCGGAATCGTGTAAAGCCTCTCGTCATCTGTATCCAAATCCGGCATCGCGGACAGAAGTCCCCATGTATAAGGGTGGCGCGGGTCATAGAATATCTCGTCAATAGCGCCCTTCTCCACGATCTTACCGGCGTACATTACATTCACGTAATCAGCCACCTTTGCAACCACACCCAGATCATGGGTGATATAAATTACAGAAATGCCCCTCGTTTCCTGTACCTTGCGTATCAGCTCGATGATCTTCGCCTGAATCGTCACGTCTAACGCTGTGGTAGGCTCGTCACAGATCAACAGGTCAGGATTACATGCCAGAGCGATAGCGATGACCACGCGCTGTCTCATACCGCCGGAGAGCTGATGGGGATACTGCTTCATGCGCTTCTCCGCGTCCTCAATGCCCACTTCCTTGAGAAGCTGCACCGCCCTGTCCCACGCTTCCTTCTTGGGGGTCTTAAAATGCCATATCATTCCCTCCATGATCTGCTTGCCGATATTCATGGTGGGGTCAAGACTGGTCATAGGATCCTGAAACACCATGGCGATACGCTTGCCGTTGATATGCTTGCGAATCCACTTTTTATCCTTCTGTAAAATATCGATCGTCTCCGGAGAGCCGTCCGCGTGATGATAGGAAAATTCTATCTGCCCCCCCGTCACTGTCGCGTTAGACGCCAAGATTCCCATAGCCGCCTTCATCGTGACGGATTTGCCGGAGCCGGACTCTCCCACGATGGCAACCGTCTCACCCTTAAATAAATCAATGTCCACGCCTCGGATAGCATGTACCGGCCCCGCCGTGGTGCGAAAGGTGATATCCAGATTGCGTACCTTTAGAATTTGTTCTTTTGCTTCCGCCATGTCTCTATCTCCTTTCACCTCTTACATTTCTTTCATTTTCGGGTCGAGCGCTTCCCTCAGACCGTCCGCCACCAGATTAAAGCTGAGCATCAGCAGCGCCATCACCACGATAGGCGGAATGATCTGGAAAGGGTGGGTCGTGAAGCTGTTATAGCCCTCTGAGATCAGGGAGCCCAAGGAACATTGAGGAACCGGAATCCCCAGACCCACAAAGCTCAAAAACGCCTCCGTAAAGATTGCCGTGGGAATGGAAAACATCACCTGAGTGATGATAGGACCGATAATATTGGGCAATACCTCCCTGAATATGATAAAGAAGCTGCCTGCCCCCAAGGTGCGGGACGCCAGAACAAACTCCTGCTCCTTTAATTTCAACATGGAGGCGCGGGCGATACGACTCATGCCTACCCATTCCGTCAGCATCAGCGCGCAGATAATGGTCAGCATACCGGGCTTGAGCACCAAGAGCAGCAGCGTGACGATCACCAGTCTGGGAATACCGTTCGCAATCTCCAGAAGTCGCTGCATCACGATATCCACCTTACCCCCGAAATATCCTGAGATCAAACCGTAGCTCATGCCGATCAACATATCAATGATGGCAGCCGCCACCGCGATGATCAGGGACACCCTCGCTCCGGACCATGTACGCGTCCAGATATCGCGCCCGAAATTATCACTGCCAAACCAGTAATATACCGTATCCAGTCCCTTCTCCACATAATAGTTCACAGTCTTGGTGCCCGTGGTGGTGCTCATATTCTCACTGCCGTCCAGAATCCCAAGCTTCTCCAAGCCGGGTACTCTGGGCGCGAAATTCTTCTGAGCGAGATTCTGCTCCGAATAGGTATATTCATTCATGCTGGGACCCACCGCCGCCATAACGGTGATCACCACGATCAGAACCAATCCCACCACCGCGCTGAATTTGCGGAAATATCGAATCAGCACGTCCTTCCAGAAATTCTGCGCCGCAAAGTTTTCATCAATGGTGATCGCGTCACCGAGATTCTTTAATTTAAAATCCGCATCTGTGGGTACATAAGGAGCCTTCATGACAACGGTATCTGATACAATACTTTTATCCATTATTCTAGTCTCCTTTCTTCGCCAGTCGGATTCTCGGGTCTATGATGCCATATAGGATATCCACCACGAGCATAATGATGATATACATCGCCGAGTAGATAAAGCTCAGGGAAATGACCACATTGTAGTCATTGGACTGAATGGCATTCACCAGCAGGCTTCCCACGCCGGGAATGGCAAATATCTTCTCCACCACCAGAGAGCCTGTCATCAGATCAACGATCAGGGGGGCGAGAACAGTGATAATGGGAATCAGGGCATTTCTCAACGCATGTCTTATGATCAATGCCGAACCTGAGATTCCCTTGCTCTCCGCCAAAAGCATATAATCGCTCCCCAGTACCTCAAGCATCTCGCTTCGGGTAAAACGGGCGATGGACGCCATGGTAAACATGGACAATGACAAGCTTGGCAGCACACTGGAGCCAAATATGTCATTTTTGCTGAACAGTTGTGGGAACCACCCCAGCTTAAAGCCCAGTGTATAGCTCAATGCCAAGGCAAACACATAGGAGGGGACCGACACACCAATCACGGATATCACGGTCGCAAGCGAATCCCAAATCGTATCATGCTTCAAAGCGGCAATTAATCCCAATAGCAATCCTGCCAAGGCTCCGATTGCCACGGCGCAGCCTCCGATTCTGATGGATATGGGAAGTCTGGATTCTATAAGCTGTGAGATAGGTGTGTTCTTGGAAATATTATAGCTCACGCCCAAGTCACCCCGCAGCATACCTCCCACATATTTGAAAAACTGCGTCACGATAGGCTGATCCAAGCCGTATTTGGCATAGAGCGACTCCTTCTGATCCGCTGTCAGCTTCTCGTCATTAAAGGGGGAACCCGGCATCAGCTTCATCAGAATGAACAATACAAGCAGTATTGCAAGCAAGGTAAAAAATGAGGTTAAAACTCTTTTGAATATGTACTTCTTCACTTTTGGCCTCCTTGTTAGAAAATTCAAGCCGCACTAAAGTTGCCCTCAGCACGGCTTGATAAATTGCTCACGGTAATCAGTCAGCTTTCACTGCATTCTTGTAAACACGGTTGAGCGCTACGGGGTGGAACTCCACGCCTGTAACGTTGGAAGACATCATTTCCGCATTGCACTGTGTATAGAGAGGATAGATCACTGCCTCGTCCATCACCAGCTTCTCCGCGTCATACAGTCTCTCCCACCGACCCTCGGGATCTGTGCAGAGTGCGCCTGTGGTACACTCGGCGATGATCGCGTCATACTCGGCATTGCTCCACAGACCATAGTTATTGTTGTTGTCTGTGATCCACATGCCAAGATATGTCATGGGATCGGCATAGTCGGGACCCCAACGTGTCAGACCCAACTGGAAATTGCCGTTCTGCATATCCTCGACTCTCTGCTTCTTGGGCTCCACCTTCAGGGTCACGGTCAAGCCGGGAAGCGTGGTCTCCCACTGCTCCTTCAAAACCTGTGCCACCTTCTGGGGCGCGTCATCAGCGTCCACTACCATATCGAAGGACAACGCGCTGACGCCAAGCTCCTCAAGTCCGGTTGCCCAATACTCGGCAGCCTGCTCTGTATCATACGCACATACATCAGAATATCTGCTCTGATCCCCTGCATAGTCAGAACCGTCAGGACCTGCCGCGAAATCCATGGGAACTGCCGTGTAGGTTGCCTTAGAACCATCTTTTAACACATCATTTGTGATAGCGTCACGATCGATTGCCATCGTCATAGCCATACGAATATTCTCATTTGCAAGCTCGGGCACACTACCCATATTCGGGCTCACATACCACAGATAACCTGCACCAATGCTCAGGAATTCAGGGTCGTCCTTCACCTGATCCACCTGCTCGCCGTTTACCAAGGTGGTATCCAGCTCGCCTGTCTGATAGCTCATCAACGCCTGCTGGGAATCCTGAATCACCTGATAATTCAAACCCGCAAGCTGCACTCTAGCAGCATCATAATAATCGGGATTCTTGGTGAGATGGAATGCGGTCGCAGCGGGCTCATAAGCGTCCATGATGAACGCGCCGTTGGACAGTACCGTCTCGGGACTGGTCGCAAACACATCGCCACAGGAATTAAAGAATTCCTCATTGACAGGATAATAAGTAGGGAAGTACATCAGGGACAGGAAATAGCTGACAGGAACATTCAGCTTGACCTCCAAGGTCTTCTCATCCACAGCGGTAACACCCAGCTCGCTCTTGTCCTTCTCTCCCGCGATGATCTCCGCAGCGTTCACCACCTGCCCGATATCGCTCAACATATAGGAATACTCGGAAGCAACCGCGGGATCTACCGCTCTCTGCCATGCAAACACAAAGTCTGCCGCCGTCACGGGCACCCCGTTGCTCCAATTGGCGTCCTGACGGATATGGAAGGTATAGGTCTTACCGTCCTCAGAAATCTCATAGGACTCGGCAAGGGCATTGACAGCCGCTCCATTCTCGTCCATCTGCATCAGACCGTCCGTGAAGCATGCGATTACCTCAAAGGAAGTACCGTCCGTAGCCTGCTGAGGGTCCAATGACTCAACAGGGGTCTCAAGCATGATGTTCAGATCGGAACCGCCTGCCTCAACAACTTGTCCGCCTGTCTGGTTGTCGTTCTGCCCGGAAGCGGAAGACTGCTGGCTACTGTTATTGTCGCCGGAGCCGCCGCAGCCGACAAGACCAACCATCATGGCAGCCGCAAGAACTACAGCCAAAACTGCTTTTCTCTTTTTCATAATTTTCTCCTCCTTAAAAAAATAAACGCAACATGAGTATTATTGTATACCGCACCATTGCGTTATAAAGGAGTTTACCACATTATCATGATAAAATCAAGGAAATTTTGGGTGGAATTAATTGGTTCTTCCTGTCTCTCGATATTTACAGCCCTGTAATCCACAATCATATGAATTGCAATTTGACATGGCACTTAATCATTACTAATTATTCTTCATCATACCCCAATACCTCAAAGCGTTCAAAAACCCCCTCCCGAAGCAATGTGTTCAAGGCGTTCAGAGTCTTTTGCAGACATTCCCCATCATAGAGAAACCTCTCGGACTCATTAAGATGAACCCACAGGTAATCCTCCTCAATATCATAATCAAATACCTCTCCCGTCTCCATATCCCTTCCAACATAGGTGTCGATAAAATCTTCTATGTCCTCAATGCTTTTGTTCTCAAAGCTTTTGTATTCATTTGTAAAAATCATCTCAAGCTCTCTACACTGTTCATCTAAAATGCCTTGGGTCTTTTTACAGCAAAATTTGACACTTTGCATATACGTGGGCGGCTTATTATCCTTGCTCTTTATACTTTCATTCGCCTTTTCACCGGCCTTCTTTGCGACTTCCACTGCCTTAGAACTCGCCTTTCCGATTCCGGGTATCAGCCCCACGATACCCGCCGCCTCCTCCTTTACCGCTTCAACAATACTGTCTGCCACTATTTGAGTTTTTGTACGCTTTTCCATCTCTCGTTCCTCCTTGGTTTATAGTTAATCTTCTATTAGTACTTCATCTCTTATTAGTTCATCTTAGTTCACAATAGCCTCTACTGGAATAGGTCAACCTCCTTAAGATATATACTTTCTTTTATTGCGTTACCGAACTCGTCATATTCAATTTCATGCCATTCAACGCCCTTGTATGAGTCGTACTCTACCCATTTTGTCTGGTTCCCTGACTTGTCATATTCATATTCCCCATGGCTATAAACGCTCCCGTCTGGATTGTACCGTACATATTTTGTCTGGTTCCCTGACTTATCATATTCATATTCAAACCAATTATAAACTGTCATCTCTGAGGATCCGTATGTGTAGTACTGTACCCATTTTGTCTGGTTCCCTGACTTATCATATTCATATTCATACTGTCCCCAAAGACTCCCGTCTGAGTTGTATATTACCTCTTTTATCAGGTTCCCTGCATTGTCATATTCATATTCTTCCCAATAATTAACTGTCCCGTCCGGGTTGTACTCTCCCTTTTTTATCAGGTTCCCTGCATTGTCATATTCATATTCTTCCCATGTCCTAACCCTCCCGTCTGAGTAGTACTCTACCTTTTTTATCTGGTTCCCTGCATTGTCATATTCATATTCATAATGGTCATCGGCTCCCCCGTCTGTAAAGTATTTTGCCTCTTTCGTCAGGTTTCCCGAATTGTCATATTCATACACTCTCCTCCATGGAATGTCCCCGTCTGAGCTGTGGCATATCTCTTTTGTCTGCTTCCCTGAATTGTCATATTCATATTCACGCCATAAAAGAATGTGCCCGTCTGATGATGAGTATGTTACCATTTTCGTCTGGTTCCCTGAATTGTCATATTCGTATTCATAATGGCTCTCAATGCTCCCGTCTGAGTGATACGCTACCTCTTTTATCCGGTTCCCTGCATTGTCATATTCAACCTCCGCCCAAGAATCCAACTCAAGATCCTCCGGTCTGACCAATTTCTCCGGCTCATCTTCCTCCAAGAATCCAAAAAGCTCCGACGACGCATTATCTGAATCACTTTTGCTCTCTCGGCTCTCTTCGGATTTCTTTGTATCCTCTTTGCTTTCCGCCTTGCCGCCGGTCTCCTGCGTTTTGCCGCACCCGCCGAGAATGGTGGTCGCCGCCACCAATGCCAGTAATACTGTTACCATTTTCTTTCTCATAATTTTTCTCCCCGCTTTTTGGTATTTGCAAGCCTTATGATGCTTGATCATACAAGCTGCAATTCGACATATTTTGCCTTGCATCCTATTATAACATTCTGCAATTCATATTGCAATCTGATTTGCAATTCGTTTTGCAATGCAGAAGTATTGCTTGCCTGAATATAGAATTGCAGTATAAAGACCAAATCGAAAGGGAGGAACATCAAATGTCATTTCAAATTAAACCTGACAGAAAAGAAACGGAAAATAAAACCATACGCTTTCCATTGCCGCTGATTGAAAAAATCAACGCCGCCATAACAGGGCATGACACAACCTTTTCCGGTTTTGTAATTCAAGCCTGTGAGTATGCGTTGGAGAATATGGAACCGTCAGGAGAAAGCTGATCACGCCAAAAGAAAACTGATGATGATTACAAGCGAAATCCCCAGATGCGGTGCAAGACCTCTGGGGATTTGATAGTGCAGTTATTGGTTATTCCAAAGATTTTTTCTAACTGAAATGACTTGTCCTTAAATTTAATATTGCTCCTCTCTCTGCCAGATAATCAAGAATGACATTTGTGTCAATCAATTTAACTCTACACATTCGCGCCGTATGTATTGTAATATGCCCGAGCAGAGCCTGCGTCTAAGGCAAATCTTCTGCAAAGCTTTTCCACGATTGTCTCTCCAGACTTGCCCTCCTCTATATTGTCTAAGATAAAGATCCGAATGCCTTCTTTTCTTTCCTCCGCTCTGCCTTCTTCTCTGCCGTCCTCTCTTGCCTTTATTGTCGCTTCTTTCCATTCCTGTTGAATCTCGTCCCATGCCTGACACATATTGACCTCTCCTTCCTCTCCCTGTTCGTCAAGTTTTTTCATTATCTGCGTATTATCCGTCATGATTGCTATTGTTTTCGCCGTCTCTGCGGATATATTTGCGAAGTCCTCCCTTTTGTATAGCGCCTTCATCGCTTCTTTGTCCCCGCGGGTGCCGAGGGCGGCAAGCAGCAGGCGCAAGTCCGTCTGGAAGGCGGACAGCTCCTTTAGGTCTTCCACGCACACCAAGTTCATTCGGTAATCGTGAAACAACTCCTCCCGTAGTTTCTCATTATCTCCGAATTCCATCATATCCACAAGACACTTGGGACCGTCCCAAGGCTTCGTGCCGTGGTAGAGACAGATTGTGTACACGGGGTGCAGCCTGTCCTTCTGCCCAAACCGCGCCTCTTGGCGGCTTACGTTTTTCCTTTCCCGACTAAGCGACTGTCTCTTGCCATTCTCAATCTCCCGAATCTGTTGCTCGTATTCCAAGCTGTCATAGAGCATGATTCGCCATGGCATTGTGTAGTCAATATCGCTCTGGTTCTCTATCGCCACCACGGCAAAGCTGCCGCCTTCTTTAAGGTGCTTTTTGATGTCCCTGTATCGGTTCCGCATTTCTAAGGATTTTCTCTTTGACCGACCATTTTGTTTCCCATTCTTGTCAGTCCTTTGATTTCCGTCAGTCTTGTCGCTTTGTTGGCGCTCAACCTCACTTGTTCCTTGCTCTCGGGATATTCCCGTTTGGACATATCTTCCTGCTCCCTCCTCAAGCGCGTCTGCTCGCAGCACCTCCTCGCCGCGAAACACTGCACCGTTGAACAAATCCGCGAACCTCCCGTTATCCGAGAGATAGCTGTACATAGCATCATCATATTTTCCCATAAATAACCTCCCCGCGGGGAGCGTCTGCCAATCCGCCCCTCCGTCACTTTTATTTTTCTGTCAATCCAAGTGGAAAAAGGCTTTGTTGCCTTGGCGGAATTGCCATAGAAAAATACTTGAATTTTAAGATAGCTATATTATATTTTATTCTTTTTTATCTGTCAACTGTTTTTTTGACTTGTTAATGAGATTTGTTGATGGGATTTTATAAATGAAAACAAAATATCTATTGACAGCAATGCCTACAAGTCGTAAACTATGATTAATTACAATCTGTAACTCATTAGCAAAAACCTAGAACAGTAAATTATAGGGGAGGGTTCGGAATGAACGGGATATTGCTTAACATGGCGTTCGTCACGTTGGTGGGCATTGTCATACTGATTATTCGCAATGTATGGGGAGAAGCCATACACCCTCAGGTGTTAAAGTGCCTTTGGATTCTTTTCTTTATTTGTGCGTTGTGCCCCATGTCGTCCGCAGACTATCTGGGAAGGGCTGCAACGCTGCATCAGGCGGAAGACAGGAAGCTCTCCGAAATATATTCGTGGCACCATGAGGAATATTATAGCAGCCTGTCCACGCGGGATATGGACGGCATGTATGGTCTGTGCGGAACAATAATCGGAATGAAGATAAAGCAGATATTCCCGATTGTCTGGGCAGTCGGATTTATCATAACATTATTATACAAGGTGGTTGGGGTAGTTATTTTCTATTATAAGTGCAGGGCGGATTACAAATATACGCTTGAACCGAATGTGTTGGAGGAAAAGGGCATTTCCCTTTCCGTACCCGTGCGAATCACGGAAAACACGGGTCCCATGGTATTGGGTGCTTTGGGATTGGGTATACGCCCCGCGATTTATATGCCTGAGAGATTCCTGCAGGGGGACGAAAGCTTGTTTCAAAGCATTATCCTGCACGAGAGGGAGCATATCGCTCGAAAGCACCACCTACTGTTGCTGCTAATTAATCTGGTAGGCAGCGTTTACTGGTTTCTGCCCTATGTGGAAAAAATCTTTTTCCAAGCGTTGCGTGAGGATATGGAATACCGCTGTGACTATGAACTGATACGGAAGCACTCCGTGGAAGCAAGGGAATATGCGAAACACTGTGTTGCCATGGCGCAGGACATGGGACGGCTCTGCAATGCATTGTCCTTTGGGGAGGGCAAGCTGATAAGACGGGTGCGATATATACAGCACAACAGGAAAAAAGCTATGTTCTCTTTGATTGCAGGAGTTGCGGCAGGGGTCACGGTTCTTGTATGCGCTGTGGGGACAGCATTTTATTATAAGCGAGATGCGCAGGGCTTTACGAGGTGGGAGGTGGAGGCGGCAAAGGAAACCCTCATACACTATGTAGATGCGGTCAACAGTAAAGACAAAGAGCGAATAGATACATGGGTTTCCGAGGACAGCCGCCTGAGGAGATGTACGGATTATTTGAACGGAATATTTAAGGGCGGGGAAGCAATCTATGGTATAATCTATGAACCGGACGATTGGTCTTATTACCATAGAATAAAATGGGTAAGTCAAGAAAATAGAAGCAATCATCTCTTTTTTGAAATGAATTATCATGTGTTCGGAAGTACCGATGCCCCAGTGTATTGCGAAATGGTTCGGGCTGATGCAAACAGCCCATGGAAAGTATATGATTTATATACGGGATAACTATTTTCAAGCTTGCAGAAGCGAAGATCTTTTGATGCAGCAAAGAAAATAATGGAATATATGCCAATGGGGAAGCGCAGGTTTGTATTGTGTTCCCCATTCGCCTCTGCTGCCGTAGCGGTTATTTCACAGAAAATCATCATTAGTACCCCCATTGTAGACTTTCCACGGGCTATTTCATGTGTTTCATATAGAAACATCATACAATCCCCATAAAATATACCTTCCATTGGCTGTGCTTATCTTCGCGAACCAGATAAAAGAAATAGCTGGGAATTATACCATGATCCCACCCATTTCCGCCGTCATATTCATACGTTGCCTGAAAATAGATACAATTACTCTTATCCAGTCCTTGTTTGTCCATATAGCGTGTTGCACGGTAATAGAGCCAATGATCCGGTCTATAAGTGATGTCATAGACAGCCACCCTTACAGCATATTTGGTATTTGGACGCCTTACCCCGTCCCATGCAAGACCGCCTTTAGCAGCCCATGCGCCTATTTCCTCCTCCTTTCCGCCGTTACATGCATCTATATAACATACAAGGGCTTCCTTTGCCGCTTCCACCTCCCATCTCGTAAAGCCCTGTATATCCCGCTTATAATAAAATGCCGTCCCCACGGCGCATACAAGCACCGTGATTCCTGCCGCGATACACGCCGCCAGAGAAAGCGCCGTTTTCTTTTTGTTGTGCTGTATATATCGCACCCGCCTTATCAGCCTGCCCTCCGCAAAGGACAGCTCATTGCACAGCCGCCCTCTGTCCTGCGCCATGGCAATGCAGTGTCTCGCATATTCCTTCGCTTCCACGGAGTGATTCCGTATCAGCTCGTAATCACACCTGTACTCCATATCCTCGCGCAATGCCCGCAAGAAAACTCCTTCCACATAGGGCAGAAACCAGTATACGCTGCCCACGAGATTTATTAACAGCAACAACAGGTGATGCCTTCTTGCGATATGCTCCCTCTCATGCAGAACGATGCTCTGAAACAGGCTCCCGTCAGCATTCAGGAATCTCTCAGGCACATAAATTTCAGGGCGTATACCTAGCCCCATGACGCCCAGTACCATGGGACCCGTGTTCTCCGTGATACGCACGGGCACGGAAAGGGAGATGCCCTTTTCCTCCAACACGCTCGGTTCAAGCGTGTATTTGTAATCCGCCCTACTCTTGTGATAAAAGATAGCCGCCCCTGCCACCTTGTACAATAATACCGCGATAACGCCGACCGCCCAGACAATCGGGAGAACTTCCCTTACCCTCCTCGTGACACGGTATCTGTCCATGTTGTCCATATCCTCATTCGCTGCCTGATTACTGTATTCCTCGTGGTGCCACGAATATATCTCGGAGAGCTTCCTACCCTCCACCTGCTGCGTCACCGTCTGTCCCAGAGGAGCCGCGGACGACATGGGACACAGCGCGCAAATAAAGAAAAGAATCCAAAGGCACTTTAACACCTGCGGGTGTATAGCTTCTCCCCATACTTTACGAATAATCAGTATGACAATGCCCACCAACGTGACAAACGCCACGTTAAGCAATATCCCGTTCATTCCGAGCCCTCCCCTTCCTCAAGCATTCCGAGTGTCTCCTTGATTTCTTCCTTTGTCACGTATTCATTCTCCACAAAGTTGAGCACCGCCTTTTTATAGGAGCCCTCAAAGAATTTATCAATAATCTCCTCAAGAGCCATCTGGCTTCGCTTCTCCCGCGTGTAAGTGGGCGTGAAATACAACACCTCCCTCTGCTCCTCCATGACCGCGCCCTTTTGCACCAAACGGCGCACAAAGGTCTTAATCGTGTTGTCCGCCCACTCCCGCTTCTCCCTCGTGTACTGTATGATTTGCTTCATAGGCAGGGGCTCGTGCGCTTCCAGAATCTCCAAAATGATTTCTTCACTTTCTGTAATGTTGTCTTTTTTGTTCATGATGCCACTCTCCTTATGGTGTTATGGTTTTGTTATTTGGCTGTTATGCCGCCTAACTACACATTGTAACTAAGCATAGTTTACGGCTTGTAGGCATTGTTGTCAATAGATATTTTGTTTTCATTTATAAAACTTCATCAACAAGTCAAAAAAGAGTTGACAGATAAAAAAGAATAAAATATAATATAGCTATCTTAAAATTCAAGTATTTTTCTATGGCAATTCCGCCAAGGCAACAAAGCCTTTTTCCACTTGGATTGACAGAAAAATAAAAGTGACGGAGGGGCGGACTTCACGAACATATCCGCGGAGACAGCGCGAACGATAGCAATCATGACGGACAATACACAGATACTGAAAAAACTTGACGAACAGGGAGAGGAAGGAGATGTCAATATGTGTCAGGCATGGGACGAGATTCAACAGGAATGGAAAGAAGCGACAATAAAGGCAAGAGAGGACGGCAGAGAAGAAGGCAGAGCGGAGGAAAGAAAAGAAGGCATTCGGATCTTTATCTTAGACAATATAGAGGAGGGCAAGTCTGGAGAGACAATCGTGGAAAAGCTTTGCAGAAGATTTGCCTTAGACGCAGGCTCTGCTCGGGCATATTACAATACATACGGTGCGAATGTGTAGACTTAAAAAGATATAACGGTTACTTTTGAAATAATTCCACAAATGATGTATAAGAGTTTCAGATTGTTAATCCTAGAACTACATTCCCCAAGTTAAAGTGTAATTTTTGTGGAATGATTAATATGAGAGTGCTATAATGATGTTGACAAAAATGATTGGCAGAATAACAAGATGCAGAAAGGCGGTGTTACAATGTCCACGGCACAAGAACAAGTAATAAAACATGTGATTAATATGTCAGATGTCGATGCAAAATTTATACTGGAAATTATTGAAAGATTGATTCCTAGAGACAAAGAAACAGTCAATATGACAGTATCAGATAAAATGAAAGCATTTCAGAGGCTGGAGCAGTTGAGGGGTGGTTTCCCGACAGATTTTGATCCGGATAAGGAATTGGCAGAAGCGAGGGAAGAAAAATATGGTAGTATTGATTGATACAAATGTCATTCTCGATTATCTGGCTGAGAGAGAGGGGTTTTTTGAAGATGCAAGGAAAATAATGGAACTGTGCGCCAATGGGAAGATACAGGGTTATGTTGCGTTCCATTCTTTGCCAAATATATGGTTTATATTAAGAAAAAAGCCAGATAACGTCCGCAGAGAAATGCTGAAACAGGTATGCTCACTGTTATCAGTAGTCAGTACGGGACATGATGAAGTGCTCAAAGCAGTAGAGTCAGTGGAATTTAAGGATTTCGAGGATTGCCTACAAGACAGGTGTGCTGTTACTGTAAAGGCAGATTATATTGTGACGAGAAATGTAGCTGATTATAAATATGCTGATACGAAAGTGATTACCCCAAGCGAATTTTGCCGAGCGGAGCATTAAATTTAAGGACAAGTCATTTCAGTTACCCAACACTAAATTCCTCCGCTTCTGTATCCGTGAAGCATTTTCATCAATATACATTATTCTACACGAAATACTTTTGCATTCAGTTTTTCTTTACATGACGGACAATACACAGATAATGAAAAAACTTGACGAACAGGGAGAGGAAGGAGAGGTCAATATGTGTCAGGCATGGGACGAGATTCAACAGGAATGGAAAGAAGCGACAATAAAGGCAAGAGAGGACGGCAGAGAAGAAGGCAGAGCGGAGGAAAGAAAAGAAGGCATTCGGATCTTTATCTTAGACAATATAGAGGAGGGCAAGTCTGGAGAGACAATCGTGGAAAAGCTTTGCAGAAGATTTGCCTTAGACGCAGGCTCTGCTCGGGCATATTACAATACATACGGTGCGAATGTGTAGAGTTAATAGGATATAGCTGTTACTTTTGAAGTAATTCCACCGTCGTTTTCACTTGACAATTAGCCGAGAACACGCTACACTATAAAAGCCGTGCACGTCGGACACCTGCCTCCGATGATGAAATTCGGTCTCACGCAATGGGAATCCGCGAACCGTGTCAGGTTGGGAACAAAGCAGCACTAAGCGGAAGCTCTCATGTGCCGTGAGGCAACCGGGTGGAGTCGGAGGTAAGGACCACGTGTACGGTTTTGATATGTCTTTGGGAGTATTTATTATGCATACAGACAATACTTCAACCTCAAAAGAAACCGAAGCTAAAGAGAATACAGAACCGATGGGAACGCAAAAAGCGACAGGCATGTCGGAAATAATGGAGCTTTTGCGCGACTGCTGCCTGTGTCCCCGAGAATGCCATGTAAACCGCCTTGCAGGTCAAGTCGGTCGCTGTGGTCAGACGGGCGCGCTGATGGCGGCGAGAGCTTCCCTGCACTTCTGGGAGGAGCCCTGCATCTCCGGCACGAACGGCTCGGGCACGGTCTTTTTCTCAGGCTGTAATCTGGGCTGTGTATTCTGCCAGAATTATCACATCGCCCAAGGAAGTACGGAAAAAATAATTCCCATCAGCAGACTGTCGGAGATTTTTCTGGAGCTGCAGGCAAAGGGTGCCCACAATATTAATCTCGTTACTCCCACACACTTTATCCCACAGCTTGTCCAAGCCCTTATAACCGCTAAGGATCATGGTCTGACTATCCCCATTGTCTACAACACAGGAAGCTATGAGAAGGTAGATTCCCTGCGCCTTTTGGACGGTCTTGTGGATATCTACCTCCCTGACCTCAAATATTATTCCTCCGAATTAAGCGCCCGCTATTCCAACGCCCCCGACTACTTTCCCGTCGCGACAGCCGCTATTGCGGAAATGTACCGTCAAGTGGGGGTGCCAAAATTTGCCCCAAAGCCATCTTCCGCCAATCCCCTGCTTTTGCAGCGGGGCGTTATTGTGCGGCATCTGCTTCTCCCCGAACAAGTCAGGGATTCCAAGAAGATTTTGCGCTATCTTCATGACACCTACGGCGACAATATCTACATCAGCATTATGAGCCAATACACCCCTCTGCCCCAAGTGAGCAGCTTTCCCGAGCTAAACCGCAGTGTCACTGCGGAGGAATATGACCGTCTGCTGCTTTTTGCGGAGCGCATCGGCGTCCGCAACGGATTCCGACAGGAAGGCTCCGCCGCCGAGGAAAGCTTTATTCCGGAATTCGACGGACAGGGCTTGTAAGATATCAAATATCTACCGATATTAGGTAAAATCCAAAATCCCCCTCCGACGCAGGCTCGGATTCGCACTCAAACCCCTCAAAGCCAAACATAATCGCCGTTCTTTTCTCCTTGTCAAGCAGATATCCCGGCACGCCTATGTAATAACGCGCATTGCCACGCTGAACCACCCTTGTAAGAATCAGATAATGATGTGTATAATAGCCATGCAGCAGGAAGCTATTGTTCACCAGCTTGTAATACCGCTCGGACAAAACAACAAAATCGCTTAATCCGAAGGAGAGATATTCCCTCTCGTCCGAAAATGGGAAAATATGGGGATAAATCGCACACAATTGACTCCATTTATCCTCCTTAAATGCGGTCAGCGTCCCATCTGCGGCTTCCGTCTCCCGAGCATGGAATCCTCCCCTAGCGCCGGACTGCTCCGACTCTGGTGCTACTCTATATCCCTGTTCTGTGCCAACTCGCCCTATTCCAGATTCCCGTCCTAATACAGACTCTTGCCCAATTCTAACATTCTGTCCTTCTCTGGGTTCCAGTCCTAATCCGGATATCTCTCCTGTACCGGATTCCTGCCCTACTCCAAATTCCCGTCCTTCTCCGGATTCCTGTCCTAATCCGGATATCTCTCCTGTACCGGATTCCCGCCCTACCACAAATTCCCGTCCTTCTCTGGGTTCCAGTCCTAATCCGGATATCTCTCCTGTCCCAGATTCTCTCCCTACTCCAAATTCCCGTCCTGCTCTGGATTCCCGTCCTAACCCAAATTTCCGTCCTACTCTAGCTTCTCGCTCTATTCCGGACTCCCGTCCCTCTCCAAGCTCCTTCCCTACCCTCGCGTCAGTTTCTGACCTTATTTCTATCCCATCTTCCGCAGGCTGCCCGTCCGACACCTGCGATTCCCGCAATTTCTGCGTTTCCTGCGGTTTTGCCGTTTCTTCTCTTTCCTGCGGTTTTCCCCACAGGCAGCGAATCTCCTTCCCCTCGGAAATGGGAATACGAATCCCCTGCAGCCGCTCATACCTCAAGCCTTGTCCATCAAGACTATGGCTGTCCAAGCCCTCCAGATAGGTCTTGATGCCCCCGTCCGCCAACTGCAGCTTACACAGCTCCCGCTCCTGCCCGTCGCCTATCAACAAAAGCGGTCTTGTAAAATGATCCTTTCTATACAATCCGCTCACCTGCAGACTTATATTGCATACACCGTCACGTCTCTCAAGCTTCACAAAGCCCGCCCCCCGACTGCGCTGCCCGTTTTCCATATAATCCAAATATTTGATCTGGCGGTCATATTCCGCTACCCACCCGGTTTGTCCAGAATACATAAAAAATCCCCCCAATATATTTATAGTAACTATTCAGAACCAAGCTCGTAAACCCCTCGCGACATTCGTCAAACCAATAGTTCTAAACCGTTACATTTAATATATATTGGGGGAAGTCCTATTTATTCCACATTTTCCAAATATTTCATATAATTTACTACCATCAAAGCAATCTTAAAGGTCAAAGCGTCATCAAAACTGCGCAGATCCAACCCCGTGACCTTCTGAATCTTTTCGATGCGATACACCAAGGTATTGCGGTGCACGAACAACTGCCTTGAGGTCTCCGACACGTTGAGATTGTTCTCAAAGAACTTGTTCAGGGTGTTCAAGGTCTCCTCGTCCAGATCATCGGGAATGTCATCGCCAAAGATCTCCTGTATGAATAGCTTACACAGATTCACCGGAAGCTGATAGATCAAACGCCCGATTCCCAACGCACTGTAAGCAGCCACATTTTTCTCCTCATAGAAAATCTTGCCCACGTTCAACGCCATCTTCGCTTCCTTATAGGATTTGGATACGTCCTTCAGCTCCTGCACCACCGTGCCATAAGCCACACGCACATTGGTCATTGCCTCCGTGCTCATCATATCCACAATCGTGTTTGCCACGTCCGCCAATGTCTCCGGACTATGATTATCCGCAAGAGCTTTGATTAGAATTACATTCTCCTCGTCCACCGATGTGATATGATCGCCCGCCTGCGTGGAGAACATTCCCTTTAAAAGCTCCGTGACGATTCCGTCCCTCTCCTGCCTTGTCTCCACGAGAAAGACCGCCCTAGGCGTGCTGACCTCCACATGCAGCTTTCTCGCGCGATTGTAGATATCCACCAGAAGCAGATTGTCCAACAGGAGATTCTGAAAGAAATTATTCTTGTCATACCTCTCCCTGTAAGCAACGGCAAGATTCCGAAGCTGGCTGACCGCAATCCTCCCCACCATATACGCGTCATCACTCATGCCCTTGGCAACGATCACATACAAAAGCTCTCCGCTGCTCACGATCTTCATCAAATGATTGCTGCCAATGACCTGACTGTCCGCAGGGGACTGTGCAAAGTCGGTGATCAGCGATTCCTGTATATCGCCATTCTCCGCCGTTCCCGCCACCAACGCTCCCGAGGGTTCATATACATTCAGATCCACCTTTGTGATCGCCTTCAACTCGTCAATACTGGTTTGTATTACCTGATTGGAAATCATATTTATACCCCCGCATATCGCAGACTTCTGCCTGCGATACTGCCACCTTATCCGCTGTACGGTCTGTATGCCGCCTCAGCGATATGCATCTATGTGCATAAAAGAGGGTGCCGTCTCCAGCACCCTCGATTGATTGTCTGCATAGTAGCAGTCTATATACCACGTTGTCCATGCGTAGGACTAGTTAGTAATAATCTGCTCTGTCTCCTTGTCAAATACATGAATCTTCTCTACATCTAAAGCAAATCTTACCACATCACCGGGTCTTGCATTGGTGCGGGCATCTACCCTTGCAGTGATAGGGAAGTCATCAAGATCAAAATACAGATAAACCTCTGCACCAAGCAGCTCGTATACCTTAATGGTAGACTCAAACACGCTGTCAGGAGATGACTCAATATGCATCTCGGAATCATATACGTCCTCAGGACGGATACCAAATGTAACAACTCTGCCGTCATAGTTATTGTCAATCAGCTTCTTAGCCTTAGCAGCAGGGAGAGGAATTACCTTTCCGCCAACCTCAAGACCTGCGGAATCGCCGTTTACTCTAACGGTTGCGTCCAAGAAGTTCATCTGAGGGGAACCCATGAATCCTGCAACAAACAGGTTCTGGGGCTTATCATAAAGGTTCTGAGGGGTATCAACCTGCTGTACGATACCGTCCTTCATAACAACGATTCTGGTACCAAGGGTCATAGCCTCGGTCTGGTCATGGGTAACGTAGATGATAGTGGTACCCAGTCTCTGATGCAGCTTTGCAATCTCAATTCTCATCTGCACACGCAGCTTTGCGTCCAA
Organism: Muribaculum sp.; assembly: GCA_023663505.1. Taxonomy (GTDB): domain Bacteria; phylum Bacillota; class Clostridia; order Lachnospirales; family Lachnospiraceae; genus Acetatifactor. The sequence continues at coordinate 33,334 of JAMPHH010000005.1, read as the reverse complement.
GTTGGACAAAGGCTCATCCATCAGGAACACCTTGGGGTTACGCACGATTGCACGACCCATGGCAACACGCTGTCTCTGACCACCGGACAAAGCAGCGGGCTTACGGTCAAGGAGGGGAGTCAGGTCAAGCACCTTTGCCGCCTCTTTTACCATCTTGTCAATCTGATCCTTGGGAACCTTTCTCAGCTTCAAACCAAACGCCATATTGTCATACACTGACATATGGGGATACAGAGCATAGTTCTGGAATACCATCGCAATATCTCTGTCCTTGGGCTCTACATCATTTACAACTCTGTCGCCAATCTTCAACTCGCCGGAAGAAATATCTTCCAAACCTGCAATCATACGAAGTGTAGTGGACTTACCACATCCGGAAGGACCTACAAAAATAATAAATTCCTGATCCGCAATTTCAAGGTTGAAATCCTTAACAGCCTCGAAGCCGTTGGGATATACCTTGCATACATTCTTTAAAGATAAACTTGCCATTGGTATAAGCTCCTTTCATGTGTATCTTTTTATATAAATAGAGTATATCGGAATTATTTCATGAATTCCATACTACATTTTCACAAATTTTTTTAGCCAGATTGTAAAAAATGCTTACCAATCCGCTAGCTTTCGGACATCCGTGACAAGTTACACAAAAAATTATCCATTTCTTAGTCATTTTGACTAATGGTGATAGTTTCATCTAACTCGTCCTTGAAGATTCTCTCGTCCTCTCCCTCCTCGGTCTCGCCCTGTTCTCCCTCGTCATTTTGCGCCAAAATCCTCTCCTCAAGGCTCAAAAAGAACTTATTATAGAGCATAGCGGACAAAAGAGCAGGCAATGACATCGAGAAAACGAATATAACCGGAAAAATATGCGGGAAAAAATACAACAGCACGGGAGGAATCACATAGAGCACCACCATCAGAGCCGTCTTGGGAAACTGAAAAACGCTAAACACAAAGGCATTCCATATCGTGCGCCTGACAGAGTTGACAAACTTCGCCTGCACGGGAAACACAAACATAAAGGTAAACAGCACAAGCACCGCCGCAGCAATAATCAGCACCTTCATGACCTTGCTCTCACCCAACTCCGTGTTCAGCATGATGCGGTAGTCCGTCCCGATCACCGCCGCCACCAACAGGAACAAAAGCCATATGATTGTTGACTGCTTGAAATTCTCCTTAAACGCCTTGAAAAATCCCTTTGTGATATAGCCCTCCTCGCCCCTCACAATCTTAAGCGCCATATAATTCAGCGCCGTCAGGGACGCCCCTGCCGTGATGACGGGGATACAGCAGACCATCGTCAAGATGTTCAGCCACATGAGATCCGCCGCCTTACTCAAAAATTGTATCAGAGGTCCGTCAATATCCAAAAATTTCATTATCCCTCATTCCTTTCCGTCCGCCCGAGCCGCTTGCCGCTCATCAAAAATATTTTTCCATGGAGGTCACGCGTATGCCGCCGACCTCCTCCTCGGGTCTCACAATCTGAAAACCTATCTTCCGATAAAAATTCACCGCATAGGGCGCCGCCTTCAGGGACATATATTGCTCACCCGCCTCGTCCTTCAAATATGAGCAGAACCGCTCCATCAGATTCCGCCCAATGCCCTGCATATGATACGCCTCGTCCACGAACAAGAGGGATAGATGATTGCGGTTACGCACGGACGCCGCCCCCACCACCTGCTCTCGGTCCAAGGCGACCATCATTTGATAATCTCCCCGCAGAAACGAATGAAAGAGCTTATCATCTGTGATAAAATTCAGGAAATTGTCTATTCCCTCCTGAGTGTAATCCGACGCCTCGAAGCGCAGAAAGGTGCGCCAGATCATTTTCATGGCAGGCTCCCATTCCTCCACCCTTGCCCAGCGAATTGTATAAGGAAAACATATCTGATTCATAAAATAACCATGCCTTTCCGTAACCTGCGAGCCTTCATGCGCGTTTTTACGCATTGTGCAGGCACAATATTCGCAATACGAGTCAACAACCCCGCAGCATTTGTCAAGTCAATTTCATCGGTTTTTCAACCTTTTCTAGGAAAGTCTTGGCATAATCCAGTCATAGATATCCTGCATCACCGCACCCCTATCCGCCTCGTTCAAGATCTCGTGTCGATCCCCATCGTATAATTTCATTGTCATATCCTTCATTCCAAGTTCTTCCAAAGCATGATACGCCCGCTTCACGCCCTCTCCCGAACTGCCCACGGGATCGTCCGCCCCCGCAACCCAGAATAACGGCAGCTCCTTGGGAACCTTTTCCAGATTCTCCCTATTTTGCGCCCGTGAGATCAGCTCAAAAAGCGTCTCGAAGCCATTGACCGTAAATATAAATCCACAGAGCGGGTCGGTATTATACCTGTCCACATTCGCTTGATCCCTGCTCAGCCAATCGTTGGCAGTCCGCACATTCTCAAAGCCCTTATTGTAAGAGCCAAACGCCATCGAGTTCACCAGCTTCGCCTCATGATGACCTCCCAAGAAAAGCTTCTGTACGGCAGTCACCGCCTTGCCCATGCCGAGCATGACAGGCGGCTGCGCCCCCGTGCCCATGATGACCGCCCCCTGAATGCCCGTGCCATACCTGCAAATATAATTGCGCAAAATAAACGAACCCATACTATGCCCCAGAATAAAATAAGGCACCCCGGGATACATCTCCTGTGTCATCTTTTTCAGGCGGTGCACATCTCTCACCACCACCGTGGCGGGGTCACGCTTGCAGAAATACCCGTATGCGCCGCCCTCCGTCACAGTCCTTCCATGCCCCAAGTGATCGTCTCCGGTCACAACAAAGCCTCTGTCCGTAAAAAAGCGCGCCGTCTCCTCATAGCGTTCAATATGCTCCGCCATTCCATGGATAATCTGCAGCACAGCCACAGGCTTGCCGTCCGCCAACGCGTCGTCCTCCGGCTCATAGCGCAGCGCATGTATTTTGCTCTCCCCGTCCCGGGACGCAAAAGAAACTTCCGTCTTCTTCATAGGCTTTCTCCCAACTGTCAACGCTACAATTCATTATTCCGCTAAATTGCAGCGTTGGCGTCGTATAACTGAACCGTTATCCATCAACAGATCTCCGCTCCCGCGGGCATCTCCTTCTCAGGCTTCATCAATGCCAGATTGCCGTCTGCGTCCTCCGCACACAGAAGCATTCCCTCTGAAACCACTCCCGCAAGAGTCGCAGGCTTGAGATTCACCAGTACCATCACCTTCTTGCCCACCATCTCCTCGGGGCTGTAATGCGCCTTGATCCCTGACACGATCTGCTTCACCTGACTTCCAATCCTCACCTTGCTGCACAGAAGCTTCTTGGACTTGGGCACAGCCTCGCAAGCGATGATCTCGCCCACCTGAAACTGCAGCTTGGCAAAATCATCATAGCTGATCTCCGCCTTGGGCTCTATATCAATGACATTGACATCAGTGTCATTTGTCCCATCCTCACCTGCCTGAGCGGAAGCCATCTGCGCGGCGGCGATCTCCTCCTCCTTTGCCAGAACCTCCTTCATATCCAAACGGGCAAAGAGAATCTCAGGCGCATCAGTCACCCTGCTGCCGCTCTCATAAAGCCCAAACTCCTCCAGTCTGTCAAAATCCCGCAGCGACGTGTTGAGCTGCTTGGCAATTTTCTGTGCCGTCTCGGGCATATAGGGCTCCAAAAGAGAAGCGCCGATGATGATACCCTCCACCAGATTATAGAGCACCGTCGCCAGACGATCAGACTTCGCCTCGTCCTTAGCCAACACCCAAGGCTCCGTCTCGTCGATATATTTGTTGCACCGCTTAAAAATACCAAAAATCTCCGTCAAGGCGTCCGCCACCCTGTGCGTCGCCATCTTATCCACAACCTTCGCGTAGGCTCCCGTGACAGTCTTTTTCAAATCCTCGTCCGTCACACTGTCCTCAGGAGTAAGCTGCGCTCCCTTGTCAGCCACCACACCGCCAAAATATTTGTTGCTCATGGAGATCGTGCGGTTCACCAGATTCCCCAATGTGTTGGCAAGGTCGGAATTGGTGCGCTCCGCGATCAGCTCCCATGTGACATTACCGTCATTATCATAGGGCATCTCATGCAGCACATAATAACGCACCGCGTCCACGCCGAAAAATTCCACCAAATCGTCCGCATACACCACGTTTCCCTTAGATTTGCTCATTTTGCCGCCGCCCATGAGAAGCCAAGGGTGTCCAAACACCTGCTTAGGCAGCGGCTCTCCCAAAGCCATGAGGAAAATAGGCCAATAAATCGTGTGGAAACGAATGATATCCTTGCCGATCAAATGCAGGTCTGCAGGCCAGAGCTTCTTGTACTGCTCGCTGCTGCTGCCTTCCGCGTCATAGCCAATCCCCGTGATATAGTTAGTCAGTGCGTCAAGCCACACATACACCACATGCTTATCATCGAAGTCCACAGGAATCCCCCACTTAAAGGAGGTTCTTGACACACACAGATCCTGCAGCCCCGGCAGGAGGAAATTGTTCATCATTTCATTCTTGCGGGACACGGGCTGTATAAACTCAGGGTGCTCGTTGATATGCTTGATCAGCCTGTCCGCATACTTGCTCATACGGAAAAAGTACGCCTCCTCCTTGGCGGGCTTCACCTCCCTGCCACAGTCGGGACACTTCCCGTCCACCAGCTGGGACTCCGTCCAAAAGGACTCGCAGGGCGTACAGTACAAGCCCTCGTATGCGCCCTTATAAATATCCCCCTGATCGTACAGACGCTTGAAAATCTTCCGCACCTGTCTCTCGTGATCCTTGTCCGTGGTGCGGATAAACTTATCATAAGAAACATTCAAAAGGTCGCAGAGACCTCTGATCGTCCCCGCCACATCATCTACAAACTCCTTGGGCGTAATCCCCGCTTCCTGCGCCTTCAGCTCAATCTTCTGCCCATGCTCGTCCGTCCCCGTCTGGAAGAAGACATCATAGCCTTCCTTTCTCTTAAAACGGCAGATACTGTCCGCCAACACCACCTCGTAGTTGTTGCCGATATGCGGCTTGCCCGATGTGTAGGCAATCGCCGTTGTAAGATAATACTTCCCCCGATTATTTTTCCCTTTCGTCTCTTTATTCTCCATTGCCAAACTCCTTTTAATTATAATTTATGAAACATAAAATGAATATACAAAATCACAGCCTTCCGGATAAAAAAGGAATTATTAGAATCATAGTACAAAATTCGGTTTGCGTCAACTCCGATTCATTAGGTTTATATTGAATCCACTGTTGTTTTCGTGTATAATCCACTCATAGGAACAAATACTTTTCCTAATGAATCCCATCATGAGAGGAGCATTTTTCATGAGCACTTTAGATGCAACCGAAAAACCTGCAAATCCATTCGTCCCAGTCAGTCAGGAACAGATTCTCTCTGATCTTGCAGAATCACGACAGCAAATTGCTGCCGGACAGGGAATTGACATGAAAGACGCATTAAACAGTATGGGGAAAAATAAATGGAGATAATGATTTCATGTTAAATGTATGGATTGATGATCTGACTCCTTGCCTGAAGGATAATGAAACCGGAGATTTCGTACAGACGGAGGTTGTCCGGATTCGACGCAAGAGTTTTTTATCAAAATTTATAAAAAAGAATGGTTGGTATACTGATTGGGCTAAGTTATTACAGGAACATGAGGTATACGCACTTGTGGTAAAAGGAACCGTGGATATTCAAGGTATGGTTGCCCTCAGTCAAAACAAGGATTTCCAAGCCGTTTATATCGCATGGATGTGTGCAGCGCCACAAAATAATAAACTCTTGTGTGACAATCCCAAATATTCAGGTGTGGGAGGACATTTGTTTGCAATAGCAGCAGATAAGTCCATGGAATATGGATTTGGTGGCACGATTGTGGGATATGCGGCAAATATGGACTTGGTTAATCATTATTGCAGCGTGTTCAAGGCAGAGCATATTGCAATGCTGCATCCATTCCAAATCGCGATTTATGAGGAAGAAGCTGCAGAATTGAGGGAGGTGTATGATTATGAATGGACAGATGAGGAAATTTGATTATGCCAGATATTATAGACAGCTTGAGGATATGCCCGAACCAATTATGGCAAGCCAGCTTCCCAAGGTGAAGCTTGATCTTAAAGGGATTCGCCAATATGCCAGAGAGAAGGGGGTTTCAATTGCCAATCTAACAGATGCTGAAAAGAAACTTTTTATTAAAGCATAAATTCATAGACAAAAAGCCAGCCAAAACGGGACTCCACTCCCGTCCGGCTGGCTTTTGCCTTACCCTAAATCTTAATCTCCGTCCATTTCCCCTGCTTAAACCGAATCGACGCCAACAAAAATCTCGAGATCTGGTCACCCAGCACTCCCATCCAGATGCCCGTGATTCCGAACCCCAATGTATACCCGCACAGAAAGGACACTGCGGTACGGATCAGGGTGACGCTCACCGTCGAGCTAAGGGCTGTATAAAGCGTATCTCCCGCCCCGCGCAGGCAACCCATATAGATCACCTGACGAATCTGGAAGATTACCGTGAAAATGATCACATACATGATCGTCACGCCGATTGCCACGATCTCCTCCTCGCGGAAGAACATACTGTAAAGCCATCTCGCCCCCAAGAAATACACGATCGCCAACACAACGGAGATGCAGCCTCCCAACATTTTGCAGGTGCGTCCATACTCCTTGGCAAGCTCCGGCTTCCCCTGCCCGAGACTGCGCCCGATCAGCGCCACCGCCGCGGACTGCAGACCATCTCCGAAGGAGAAGGACAAGCCCATGATATTCATTCCTACCTGATGCGCCGCCATAGCGTCCGTCCCCATATCCGCCGCCATGATCGCCGTGAGCATAAATCCGATACGCATCAATATCTGCTCGAAGAAAACGCTGTAACCCACCTTTACCAAGGAGCCCAACGTCTCCAAGGAGGGTCTGATCCGTTTGGCAATGATATGAAATATACTTAAAAAAGCCGTTTTGTTAAAAAGAGAACAAATACTCATGATACAAGAGACCACCGTGCCCAGCACCGTCGCCAACGCCGCCCCCGTGATGCCCAAAGCGGGAAATCCCAAATGCCCCCCGATCAACAGATAATTAAAAATAATATTGATGACATTAGAGGTCACATTGGTGCGCATGGTGATCTTGGTGTTGCCCGCCCCACGCTGTGCAGAATTGATTCCAATCTGAATACAGTTAAAAATCATACCGCCCATGATAATACTGAAATATGTGACAGCCATGTCATGTGTATCCGGAGATGAGCCGCACAGATCGATGATTGGGCTTGCCAGAGCCACAAATATCACACTCAAAATAATTGCCGATACAATTATGAACAGAAATGCCGTAACCAGAATCTTATTCGCATCATCTCTTTTGTCCTGCCCTCTCCGGCGGGCGACTAATGCGGAGAGCGCCACTCCCGCTGCCATAAACAAAGACATTCCCACAAATTTGGGCTGCGTGGTCAAGCCCACCGCCGCCACTGCGTTTTTTCCCAAGGAGCTCACCATAAAAGAATCCACCAAGCCCGCAAAGGCAACAAAAAAAGACTCTACAATGGCAGGCCACGCCATGCTTATGGAATCTTTTATGATAGGCTTATCATATGTAAACAGCTTAGGATTCTCTGAGATTTGCGCACACAAAATAAACATCTCCATTCTTAAAATATTGCTCTTATATTACGCTCTTTCACATTACACCTATATCTACTTTTTCGTGGTGAGTGTGGTGTACTCGCCCTTTCGGTCATAGGAATCCATCAGATAGCTGTCATCTGTGAGAACGCAGTCCAGCTCCAATCCGTCCTCCCGATATCGACTGTGCTTGCGCAAATCCTCCTTGGGCTGCTTTCTATGCTCCTTCAGAGAGCTTCTGCCTGACAGACTGCCGGACAGTCTTCCCCCAAAGCGCTTATTCAACTGTTCCGCAGCATCTCGAAATTTTACGCGGAGCTTTTTGAAAATATTCTCCTTAATGACACCTGTGTCAGATGTTGTGGTAAAATACGGATTGCTTTGCACTGTCATTTGAGGTGCGGGAATCGCACCTGACGCCGCCGCAATCTGGGGAGCATGACGCTCCGCCACATCAACATCTCCGACCTGCGCCATCACCTGTTCCTTCTCGGCAGCCACCTCTCCCTTGGAGGACGTGACGTCCTCCCTGACCTGCGGCGCACTCTCGCCCCAGATACGCCCCCAGAGATTTCTTCCCGCATTCACAAGCCTGCGCGCCACATCAGCCAAGGACAAGGGCTCCATGGTAAGCTCCACAGCTGTCTGCGCTGTCGGTGTCTCAGAGGAGGAGAGCTTCATCCCGCCCTGCAGATTCTTAGATGTCTCATGCTTATGTATGCAATTTGTCACCTGATGAGAGCTGCTGTGACTGTCTAATCCGCTTCCCACTCCGCCAATCTGCATAAAATCCCCTCCTGCCTATATGATATGTTTGATAAACAGCAAAAAAATGTTGTTTATCATAAAAATATCGGACAAAAGAGGATTTTATTTTAATTTTTCCATAAATGCCTTTGTGTTGACAGCGATATCTTCCTTGAAGATAGATGAGCCTGCCACGATCACATTGGCTCCCGACGCCAAGGCTTCCTCCACATTGCCGAGATAGATTCCGCCGTCCACCTCGATATCCAAGGACAATCCCCTTGCATCAGCCATGGCTCTCACTTCCTTCGCCTTCGTCAGGCATTCCGGAATCAACGCCTGACCTGCAAAGCCCGGCTCCACCGTCATGACCAACACCATGTCAGCCATTTCCAGATATGGCTCCACTGCAGACGCGGGAGTATTCGGCTTGATCGAGATACCCGCTTTCCTGCCTGCCTCGTGAATCGCCTGAATCGTCTCCGGAATCTTTTGTGTAGACTCAATATGAAAATTAATTAAATCCGCTCCATTATCCGCAAAAGCTTGGACATAACGCTCCGGTCGGTCTATCATAAGATGCACGTCCAGAAACATTTCCGTGTGCTTCCTGATACATTGCAGCACAGGCATCCCATAAGAGATAGAGGGCACGAAAATACCGTCCATGACATCAATATGCAGCCAAGGAACCTGCGCATCCTCCAATCGGCTGATTGCCTCTCCCAGATTCCAAAAATCCGCCGACAAGATAGATGGTGATAAGATGTTCATAATAATTACTCCCCTTCCAGCTTGTATCATAGCAGACTTTGTGGGAAATGGCAAGATTCAAAACCTGTTTTCGTCAAAATCCTCTCTCTATTACAAACGATTTTACGGAAGAATACACACCCTCCGCATCCAAGCCGTATTTGTGTACCAGCTCGGTCGCGGAACCGGACTCGCCAAAGACATCCTGCATTCCCAATCTCCTGACCGGAGCAGGGAAGCGATCGCACAGACAATCACACACGGCGCTGCCCAATCCGCCGATCACAGAATGCTCCTCCACCGTGACCACTTTGCCTGTCTTTTTGACACTCTCCACAATGATATCCTCGTCCAAGGGCTTGATGGTGCAGATATTCACCACCTCTGCGCTGATGCCGTCCGCTTCCAACAGCTTGGCTGCGCCGAGGGCGGAATCCACACAGATACCGGTAGCAACGATGGTCACGTCCGCGCCCTCGCGCACAACAGTCCCCTTTCCAATCTGAAAATGATAATCAGGCTTATCATTGATCACCGGCACTGCCGCGCGTCCAAATCGAATGTATACAGGGCCCTCATATGCCACCGCCGCGCGCACCGCCGCTCTCGCCTCCACGTCATCAGAGGGACACATCACCACCATACCGGGAATCGTGCGCATCAGGGCAATATCCTCATTGCATTGATGACTGGCGCCATCCTCTCCCACCGTGATGCCCGCATGGGTAGCACCGATCTTTACATTCAGATGGGGATAGCCTATTGAATTTCTCACCTGCTCAAAGGCGCGCCCCGCCGCAAACATGGCAAAGGAACTCACAAAGGGAATCATGCCCGTCAAGGACAAGCCTGCTGCCACACCCATCATATTCGCCTCCGCAATCCCGCAATCTATATGCCGATCCGGATATGCCGCCCGGAAAATACTTGTCTTGGTGGCGGCGGCAAGATCCGCGTCCAGCACCACAAGCTGAGGAACCTCCTCGGCAAGCTCCTTCAATGTATTGCCATAGCTTTCTCTTGTTGCTATTTTCTTCACCGTATTATCCGCCATCACGCTTCCTCCTTAGCAAGCTCCTGCTCAATCCTGTCCAAATCCGCCATTGCCACCGCAAAATCGGCATCTCCCGGAGCCTTGCCATGCCAATCAATGCTGTCCTCCATAAAGGAGACCCCCTTGCCCTTTAGACTGTGCAGCACGATACATGTGGGCATTCCCTTCGTCTCCTCCGCCTCCCGGAACGCGGCGCGGAGCGCGTCAAAGTCATGGGCGTCTGCATTGATCACATGGAAATTAAACGCCTCAAACTTCTTGTCAATGGGATATGGAGAACACACCTGATCAATGGGACCGTCAATCTGAAGATTATTGTTGTCCACCATAACACAAAGATTGTCCAGCTTGCGGAAACCTGCAAACATGGCAGCCTCCCACACCTGACCCTCCTCAATCTCTCCGTCCCCCAGCAGGGTATACACGCGATAAGCCTTATTCTGCAGCTTTGCGCCCAACGCCATTCCTGCCGCCGCGGAAATCCCCTGCCCCAGAGAGCCGGAAGCCATATCCACACCGGGGATATGCAGATTGGGGTGCCCCTGCAGATAAGAGCCCAATTTTCTCAATGTAGTCAAATCCTCCACAGGGAAAAACCCTCTATAAGCCAACGCCGCATACAGCCCCGGCGCCGTATGTCCCTTAGACAAAACAAAACGATCCCTGTCCTCCATTCGGGGATTCTTCGGGTCGATATGCATCTGTTCAAAATACAAAAAAGTAAATACATCTGCCGCGGAAAGGGATCCGCCCGGATGCCCTGCCTTGGCGCTGTGCACTCCCATGATGATCCCTTTGCGGACATCATTGGCGTGTCTCTTTAATTCCAAGTTTGTCATTTTTTCCTCCGTTCCTATATCGGCTGTCGCCGCTGCCGTACAAAACCGTCAAAATATGTTTGTCACAATTCACACTCTAACCGTTCTCGACATTCCCCGCCTTGGCGTGAGAATCGCAACACGCATACCCTTGTATCATATCACGAATTTCAAGCTTCGTCTATCCTAAAATGCCACTATTCTGACATTATTTCATTCCGACCTGCATACGATAAATAGATATCATAATCTGCTTCAAGGTGATTCTACTGTGAAAAAACGTCCCTCTCTATCCCCCCGCCAATTGATCTTGTGTATTGCCATACTTTTGCTCTTTACCGCTTTGGTGCTTTTGCTCTTTGGCTACAAGCATGACGAGAAGCAATTCTCCAACCTCACCCATGATCTGTTTGTGGCTGAAATGACAGCCAACACCCTGAATATGCACTATACCCTTGCATATCCCGCTAATTTTGGCATCTACCACTATGACCCCGTCCTGCCCGCCTACAACCTTGCGGACAGCAGGACCGCGATGCAAAATGTGGAGAACACGCTCTCAGAGCTGTCCAAAATCCACCCAAAGCTGCTCTCCGAGGAGGATGCTTACACCTATGAATTGTTGGTGCGCCAGCTCCACAATTCACGCCAATTAAATAAATATACCCTGTACCAGACACCCCTGTCTCCTTCCTCCGGTATGCAGTCCCAGCTCCCGACCCTTTTGGCGGAATACACCTTCCGAAGCAAAAAGGACGTGGAAGATTACCTCGCGCTATTGGATCAGATCGACACCTACCTTGCTTCTTTACTTGCCTTTGAACAGGAGAAGTCCGCCGCAGATCTGTCCATGTCCACCTACTCTCTGCGCCAGACCAAGAAGCAATGTGACACCATTATCACCAAAGAAGCCTTAGAAGACGGCAGCCACTTCCTGCAAACCACCTTTCGGGAGCGCCTGCTGCCGCTGACGGAGGATGGGCAAATCACAGAGAAAGAAGCCCAAAAATACATTTCCCAAAACGACCGCCTGCTGCGCACGGTGGTTCAACCCGCCTATGAATCCTTGGCAGACGGATTGTTCCTGTTGGAGGATCTCGAGGGTGTAGAACCCCTGCCCGTGGGACTCTCCGCCCGTCCTGACGGACGCGAATATTACCATTACCTGCTGATCTCAGAGACAGGTTCCTATCGAAATATCAGCGAAATACAGACATTGCTGCAAAGCTCCATGCAGGAGGAATACAACGCAATCAGAGACCTGATTCAGGAACATCCTGAGCTTCCCACGCTGTTGAAGAAGGGAACCTACACACAGCTTCCCTGCACAGACGCGGACGCCATGCTGAAAGACCTGCAAAATCGGATGCAGCAGGACTTCCCTGAGCTTCCAAGCCAGAAGGAGACCTCCGACCAACCCCCGCAGGCATGTGTGAAAAATGTATCCCCCAACATGCAGGAGTATTGCGCTCCCGCCTTTTACCTTACGGCGCCCTTGGACGATAATGACAACAATGTCATATACATAAACCAAAAAAACGCTCCCTCCGGTCTGGAGCTCTACACAACCCTTGCCCATGAGGGCTATCCCGGTCATCTCTACCAGACGGTATACAATAATCAGGACTTTCTGGAAAAGGACGCCAATAAAGTCCGCCAGCTCCTTTGGTACGGGGGATATCTGGAGGGCTGGGCGCTCTATGTGGAATATTACGGCTACGATTATGCCTCACAGCTTTTAGAAGAACAGGGGCGATCGGAGGACGCCCTGTGTGTCCAGTTGGAAAAACACAACCGAAGCCTGCTCCTATGCCTCTACTCCACACTGGACATCATGATACATTATGATAGTGCCTCCCGGGAGGAGGTGGCTGCGTATCTGGAGGGTTTTGGCATATACAGCGCCTCCGCCGTCAATGCGGTGTACAATTACATCGCAGATGAACCCTGTAATTACCTGAAATACTATCTGGGCTACTTAGAGATTCTTGAATTAAAAAAGACCGCTCAGACTCTATGGCAGACAGATTACAGCGACTACGCCTTCCACAGCTTTCTCTTGGATGCGGGTCCATCTGATTTTACCGCCTTAAGCGGGCTTTTGCATTGACAAAGAACCTTTTTCGTCCTATTATATCTAAGGCAGGCATGTTTTCAAGACAATTTATTCCCGCAAGGGTCAATACCAACACATCGAAGATGTGTTATGCCTTGCAACAAAGTCGTTGACTTGAAAGGAGCCAAACACCCGATAAACATGCAGTGTTTACGAGATTGGTTATAAATGGTTACTATAAGATCAGAATTAAGATAAGATCAGGATTAAGACAACACATTATGGAACAATTACTTTTTAGCTTAAACGCCACCATACCTGTTTTCCTCGTGATGGTTCTCGGTTATATCATCAAACAAATGGGTGTGGTGGATGAACCCTTTGTCAAAACATTGAACAGCTTCAATTATAAGATCACCCTTCCTGTACTGCTGTTTAAGGATATTGCGGAGTCCGATTTTTACAGTGTTTGGGACACCAAATATGTACTCTACTGCTTTCTGGTGACATTGACAAGCATTGTCATTATCTGGGGGCTTGCCGCGCTTTTTTATAAAAATAAATTGCAGCTCGGAGAACTGATTCAGGCATCTTACCGCAGCAGCGCCGCGGTACTGGGCATTGCCTTTATCCAGAATATCTATGGCAGCTCCGGAATGGCGCCGCTCATGATCATCGGCACGGTGCCCTTATACAATATCGCCGCGGTACTGGTACTCTCTTTTACCGGTCCCAAGGCGCACGGGCTGGACAAGGCTTCCCTGAAAAATGCTGTCCGGGGCATTCTGACCAATCCTATCATCATTGGCATCCTGTTGGGCATGATCGTATCCGCCTGCAGGATTTCATTTCCCGTGATCATCACCAAGACCATCGGCAATATCTCCGTGCTTGCCACCCCGTTGGCGCTTCTGGGACTGGGGGCGGGCTTTGAAGGGCGAAAGGCGTTGAAGGAGCTGGCGCCCACAACCGTGGTGTCCCTCCTGAAACTGGTAGTCCTGCCGGCGGTATTTCTGCCCTTGGCAATCCATATGGGCTTTACCAGAGAAAAACTGGTTGCCATACTGATCATGCTCGGCTCCCCCACCACCGTCAGCTGTTATATCATGGCCAAAAACATGGGACATGAGGGGACGCTTACCTCGAGCGCGGTGGTAGCGACCACCTTCCTAAGCTCTATCACACTGACTGCATGGCTGTTTATATTGCGAAGCATGGGATTTATCTGATTCACCTGTCTGATTCCTGCAAGCAATGAGCCAAGTCAACGAAGTTGACTTTGTTAACGTAGCTGATTTGGCTTTTTACCTTGTCTGCACGATCTGATAGACTCATTTGTCCTATTTATGATGCTTCTATCATAAAATATAGTAAATGTTACCCTCGCAGCATTCACAAATATTGACTTGACTCATTGCTCGCGGGAATCAAATACGAGGTTTCGTATGAACATTTTTCTCCATTTGTCTGATATCATTATTCCTTTAGTTATCTTTTTCGTTGTGGGCTACGGGCTTGCGTCCAAGGTCAAGGTCTATGAAAGCTTCCTAAAGGGCGCCAAGGACGGTCTGAAAATCGTGGTGGATATCGTACCCACGCTGATTGGACTGCTGGTGGCGGTGGGAGTACTTCGGGCTTCCGGTCTCTTTGAGCTGTTGGGCACACTCTTATCCCCCGTCACGGAAAAGGCAGGGCTGCCCGCCCAGCTTGTGCCCCTCCTGATCGTAAAATTATTCTCCTCCTCCGCCGCCACGGGACTGGTGCTTGATATTTTTAAAACCAACGGTCCCGACTCCTACGCGGGAACCGTGACGTCCATCCTCATGAGCTGCACGGAGACAGTGTTTTATACTATGAGCGTATACTTCTTGGCGGCGAAGGTGACTAAGACAAGATACACTCTCACCGGCGCGCTGCTTGCGACATTGGCGGGCACGGTGGCGAGCGTGATGTTGGCGGGATGGATAGGGTAGGAAAATATGAAAGGGAATATGATTGCTAAAATTTCTTATTAGTGATAAAATAATTCCAGCCAGACTTGCAACAAATGCAGAAATGGAATTATATTATGACCAAAACATTAATTATTGAAAATGGACAAAAACCTACGGAAGAACAACTGAAAGAAATTGAAGAGGCACAAAAGGCTCCTATCATTTTTGATGAGGACTGCCAAGAACTGTCTCCTGCTATGATGAAGGCTTTCAAAAGTGCAGTGGCACAGCGAAATCGTAAGAAAAAAGCTTAACAAAAAAGTTGTATGTGCCAATCAAAGTATTTGCTTAATTCTATACAGTATAAATCTGTCCATATTTAGACATCCGGCACAAACTGATCCGGATAAATCTCACTCCCACAATAGCCGCACACGCCCATACGCGGCGAATTGCAAACATCAAAAAGCATTTCTTCCTCACATTCGTGAGTTTTGGCACAATCCGCACACAGATATTCGATTGTTTCATAATCATATTTCGCACACATGTATGCCGCAGGTTTTTTACCGCATTTATCACATACCAATTCTATCGGATTATTTCTTGACAAAATGACTAATTTCTCTTTTCTATCAATTCCTATCCTATAATTTACAACTGTTATCATAAGCTCCGTAGTAGAACCAAAATCATATTCATAGTCAAATGTCATGCCCTTTTTTAATACGGTATTCAGCTTACAATTCATATTCTTTTCAATCCGTCCCCAGAAAAAATCATTCTGCGGACTGATACTGTAACAGGTACCATCTATCTCAAACGCACTCAAATGTCCGCAGCATTCAACCCATATATCCCTCAAAAAACAATCCAAATCCCTTAATGTCGCCGTCTCCTTCATTTCCACAAACAGCCAGTAATTTCTGTCATATTTGCCATAAATAGCCAAATCAAAATATCCACAATTTTTATTGCCTGTTTCTTCCGCCACCTTCCTTTGACGCGCCTCACAAGCTGGTAAATGCTTATTCATATAACTGAAGGTATATTCTTTTCCACAATATTTACATTTGCCTTTTGTATGTTTGCCCATTTTCCGTTCCCTCTCATGATTTATATTGGTATTTTATCATGAAACGCTAAAGTATACAACCTTCTACCGATTATCCGTATACTTTTCTATTTTACATTGATGCTTCCTGCTTTTCTTATCATAATTAATTCCGACAAGCAAAATATTTCCTTTATACTCTTTCAGCGCGGATATATATTTTTTATTCTTAATCTGACGGATTGCCCCTTCCGCTGTCTTGTCCCATTTTAACTCAACGATTAAAGCCGGTTTTATAGAATTACGTTTAGGTAGAAAAACCATATCCGCAAAACCGTTACCTGCCGGCATTTCTCTTATTAAAATATAATCCCTACAAGCGCTATAGTATGCCAACGCAATTACACTGCTCAGTGAAATCTCATTATTATAATTAATGCTGGAGGAATTTTGCATATGGACTTCCTGTATCATCTGTTCTACAGCCTTTTCATCCATAGCTAACGTTGCACTTAGCAGTGCTTCTGATGAATTAACCGCCCTGATCACTTCGTCCCATCCGTCATTTTTAACTGCCCGAATGAAAACGCTTCTTACCTCCTCATTTGGGATAAAAGCTTCCTTCGCATTGTTATCATAAGCTAAATATCCCATATGAATCAGCAATGTAATGACATCATCCGCAGATTTAAATGAAGTTATATCATTTTGAAAAGATTCGACATCAACAAGGCATCTCTGCCCGCCCAACATATCTACAATCAACTGCCTTAAACCATCAAAATCCATTGCAATATATGTCATCAAGGATTCATAAGTTTCTGTCCGAGACCAATAATTCCCAAATTCTTTGCTGTCTATAGCCTCAATCACGGAATTAGGACTATAAACATGCCCTACTGCTTCAAAGAAATATCCGTCATACCATCGCTGCATTTCCTTAAATGACATGTCATGTTCTTTGCATAAAGCTTTTACCTCTGTTTCTGTAAAACCAACGTATTCCGCCATTTGTCTCGGGCTGACCATCGTGTGCTCCCTGAAATTATTCAATGCGGACTGTGTACCGTATTTCTTGATTGGCAATATTCCTGTAATATATGCCAGCTTCAGAAATGCTCCTGACGGAGTTCCTTTAAATAATCCTCGAAGCATATTGATATATTCCCTGTGAAGCTTTTCATTATTTTTTTCTTCACGAAACAGGCAATCCCACTCGTCAATGATGACAATAAACTGGTCTTTTGTCGCAGCATTAATATTTGCCAACACAGACGGTAGTGAAACATCCATATCATTAACGCATTCCGGATATTCTTTCTTTAATTCACCAATCACTTGTTCCTGAATATAACTCACTATTTCAACGGAAGGATCTCTTTTTGCCTCCTCATGCGCATTACCATACATCCATTGAATATCCAAAAAAATTACATTATATTTATTAAGATGCGTATTAAAAAATTCATTCCGACTTATTTTCAAGCCCGCAAATAGATTGTCGGAATGACAACCTTTACTGTAATATGCTGCAAGCATTGTTACTGCCATCGTCTTTCCAAACCTTCTTGGTCTGCTGGAACAAATCAGCGGTCTATCCTTTCCAATCCGACTATTCGTGTATTGTATAAGCTCTGTTTTATCTACATACAGTTCAGAATTAGCTGAAACAGCAAACTGTTCATTTCCCGGGTTTAAATAGATTCCCATATCCACATCTCCTCGTTATAATAAAAATCCTTTTCATGAACAACAATAATCGTTTTGTACAATGCTTTCACGGATGTCTTCATTTCAATCTTTAGGATAATAAATCGCTTCTATCATTATGAAACGTTTACTCTTTTCATTATATTTTAATTACTTTCAGATGTCAATTTGCAGACTTGAATTGATTAAAACATGAAAATTTATATAATAAAAGCAGGATTTCTCTGCTTCATGAGTTCCTGCTTTCACAATTCATAACTATATAGCAAAATGTCGATTTAGAGCCTCAAAGTACTCCTGATTCATACTGTTATATGGGCAAGCGATTAAAACGGTTTTCCCAAGGATTTTGCTTCTCCCTATATGTATGTCCATTTGAGATAAGATATCCATCCCGATCAGAACATTACCTGTCCTGTCATAGCTTACTTTCACATAATCTTTGCTAATACAAACTCCATCAAAATCAATTTCAAAATCCTTATGTTGAAAAGTTATAGATTTTAATTCCATATACTTTCCAGTTTTAAACCATTCTTTATCGTCATATTCACGTCTGCTCTTATTTCATTCCTTTGGTTCATTTCAAGCAGGATATATTTATTCCTCATAATACATATCCCCCTCCAATTCTATGCTATCATTATATACAGGGCATATGACATTGCCTTGAGTAAATAACTTATCCGATTCTATATTTGTTTCTTTACCTATGAATCCCACTGTATACACATCCGAGTCATTACTTTTAACAAGTACAATCCATGTATCGTATATGTTGCTCAACTGACTTTTATCTTTTATTTCCATACCAATGTATAAGTCTTCTAACGCCAATTTATTTTGAATTACCTTCATTAAGACACCTCCCCCTTTCTTTTAGTATATCCACGTATTTTATAAATTACAACCCGGTTTTCACTCTTTTATTCTTTCCACCAAAACCGGCTCGTCCTCAAGAAAAACAAACACATCTTCAACCGTTGCCCCAAATTCTTTGGAAATATCCATCGCCAATTTCAGAGAAGGATTGTATTGTCCATTCTCAAGCCGCACGATCGTCTCGCGCCTCACCCCCACTTTCTCTGCCAACTGCTTTTGGCTCATGGAAAGTTTTTCACGGTATGCCTTTATTCTTGTGATCATTTCTGACATATGTTTCTCCGAATGATTACTCAAAATCCAAATACTTCTTTTCTCAGTTCCTTATTTTCTACCAACGCCATATATCTCCGCAGCGTTACCCTTGCTGTATTGTATCGCTTATCCCGCTCCATGATATCCCAGTTTGTTATCAGCCGACGGCGGGGCTGCTCTCCCAGATAATGAAGCCCCTCGTGTTCATGTTCGCTGCCTTCCGGAACAAATATAACGCTTCCGGCTTCTTCCAACTCAGGATCATGAAGCATATTCTCATAAATCTTCCACAAAACAATATATTTTTTATCTGTTAAGTTTTCTAATGTCTCCTCAAAGAAATCAGAAAATGTATAGACACGATAATATTCTTCATCCGCATAAACCATCAGATCCACGATCCACCGCAATGGATTATCAACCTGCACTTCTTCTTTTATCAGATTATCAAACTGTTTCTTTAATCCCTGAAACCAGTTCTGCAGCTCTTCAGAAAACTTTATATCTCCATCTGCTTTCCAATATGGTATCATATCATCCGGGGATTGTCCAAAAAAATCCATCGTCGTTATTTTGCCGACAATATGGTCATAATCTTCCTGTTTTTCAGTTATCCTTCTCCGTGCAAGACTGCTGAACGGATCCCATAATTCCCAAAAATCCATTTCAAAGGTTTCCGCTATCGCTTTAAATACATACGCCGGCATATCCGATACTGCCGTAAATAATAAAATCCTCTGTAAAACAGTATCGTCATATTCATCCCCTATCGAAATCGCCATAGTGTCCTGTTCATAATACTTGTGTAACATTTGTGCCAGAAAGAGCGCCGCTTCTTTCTCTGTCAAAGAACTCGTCTTCTTAAACTCCTTTATCGCCGTTTTCACGGCTTTGGCGCAGTCCAGAAAGTTAAGTGTATTCTGCTGCTCGCCTTCGCTCTTTTTTTCTTCCCCAGCGCCCACTAAATCCTCGATATGTGCGATTGCCGCCTCCGTGCCGTTTAGAACAGCATAAATCTCGACATACCCTAACACGCCGCGCTCTTCCCGGATAAAATCGCGCCAATTTGTTCTTTTTAAATAATAGTCCTCCTCATCTTTGTGCATTGTTTCAAATAATTTCCAAGGATCTCTGTTTTTAAAATAGAAGTTCTCTTGAAACAGATAATTAATCCAGCCTGTATACGCATAACTCGTTACCGGATCGGCATCTACCATCGCAATCACCGTTCCGTCTGTATACAATTCTTCCAACACATAAGCCGCCACAACAGCTCTGTGAAAACAACTCCAACCGATTTTTCCACTCCAAATATGATTGTGTTTTATACTAAATCCCGCGTTTTCCCAGCAAGCATCTTCAAAATAATTATAATAGAAATCCATGCCATATTCACGCATTACAGCCTTACGAATTGTGCCTATCGTTTTCCCAAACAAAGAGACTCTCTCTAGCTCCATCATGCCGCCAGCCTGACACAATATTTCAAGTCTCTCTTTGAATTCCTCTATCTTTTCATTTGGAATGCTTATCCCATCTCTATGATACAGGCTTGCAAATGTTCCCATTATCAGCTGCTCCTCTCATCATCTGCGTTTATCCTATTGGTAAGCCGTTTGAAACTTGATAAAATAATATATCTTCAACATCTCCGCTCTTAAATATATTGTCAAAAGAACCGCTTTCTGTGATTTTTTCCACCATGTCCTTAACAGACTGTCGTATTGTTGTAAAACTCTTTTCCAAACTACCATATTCTTCTTCCGGAAGATTCATCAAAAACTCCACCATCTCACGTTCCTCCATATCATGAAAATGACATATCGCATTATACAACATTTCCACGGAAATTTTTTCTTTTTGCTTATTTGTCAAAGAATCGTAAAGCTCACAGGAAAATTGATAATTCTGAGATATTCTTTCCACTCTCCTGCACCTCCTCACCCGCATACAATAATATTCTGACGCCTAATGTGTGATAAATATATCACTCGTCGTTGTATTTGTCAAGCATTCTATGGTTCTTTCTTCTATAATTTTATATTTACTCAAAGACAAAAACGGGGAACCTTACATCCTCCGCTTTCTTTCCTTTATCTTACAATACACCACTGCCACTGCCGTACTGATAAACGTTGCCACCATCGCGGGCGCAATCACGGCGGTGGGATTCACGCTGCCGTACTGGCTGCGGTAAGCGATCATATTTACAGGGATCAACTGCAACGACGAAATATTTAAAATCAAAAACGTGCACATCTCATTACTGGCAATGCGCTCCTTTTTCCCATAGTCCTTCTTCCCATGCTCCTTCCCGGTGAATCCTGCCGCATCTGATATCCCGCCGTTATCCTGTAGAATACCAGCCGTCTGCCTGCCGCCTTTTATTCCTCTGCCTTCTGGCAGATACGCCGGGTTCCCCCACTCCCCTTCCAGCTTTGCAAGCTCCTCCATCGCCTTTAAGCCCGCAGGGGTACACGCCCAACCAAGCCCCAAAATGTTGGCGATCAGGTTCGTGGCGATATACTCCCTTGCAGGGTGCTTCTTCGGTATCTTGGGGAACATAAAGTCGAGAAAAGGACTGATCCCCTTTGTCAGCTTTTGAATCAATCCTGCCTCCTTCGCAATCTCCATCAAGCCCATCCACAGCGCCACCACGCCCGCCATTGTGATGCACAGCGAGATCGCCTCCCCCGCGCTGTCCAACGCGGCATTCGTCACCTCCGCCATATGCCCGCTAAACGCTGCATAAAGCACCCCCAACAGAATCATAAATGCCCAAATAAAATTTAACATATTTGGCTCCACCTCATAAATTTTCTTTCTTTCAATGTATATGCCGATTCAGGGCGCAAAATCATTTTTTTCGGATACTTGCTTTTTTGACATATTCCATCTATACTGAGTTTATATCGACTTCGTATGACATAAAAAAGGGAGGATAAAGCATTGAACCGAAAAAAGAAAATCATTTTACCTATTTTATTGTGTGCAGGCTTACTGGCGGCATGCGGAAGGAGCGAGACAATGAGTGAACAGGATATAGCGGTTATGGAATCCATAGCGGAATCGGTGGCGGAGTCCGTGGCAGAATCAGTTGCGGCGTCCATGGGCGGCTCTCAGGGGACGGCAGGCGAGAACGTGGCACAGAACGGCTCTCAGCCCTCGGACGCGGCAGGAGAAAGCGCAGAAGCCTCTCAGCCCGCAGCGCAGGCTTCGGCAACACAGGCAGCCACAGCCCCAATCGGTGAAGGCTTTGCGGCGGAGCATGGCGCGCTCAGGGTAGACGGCACACAATTGACAGATCAAAACGGCGACCCGATTCAGCTCTACGGGATGTCCACCCACGGAATCGCATGGTATCCTCAGTTTGTCAACTATGATACCTTTAAAACCCTGCGCGATGACTGGAATACCAACTGTATCCGCCTTGCCATGTATACCCATGAAAACAGCGGCTATTGTGCAGGCGGCGATCAGGACTATCTCAAATCCTTGGTGCGCACCGGTGTGGACGCCGCTACGGAGCTTGGCATGTATGCCATTATTGACTGGCATGTGCTGCAGGAACAAGACCCCAACGTCTATAAGGATCAGTCCCTTGCCTTCTTCAAGGAGATGTCGGAGACATATGCCGACCACACCAATGTGCTCTATGAGATCTGCAACGAGCCCAACGGCTATGCGACTTGGGAGAGTGTCAAGTCCTATGCGGAGGAGGTAATACCCGTGATTCGCGAGAATGACCCCGACGCCGTGATCATTGTGGGGACTCCCACTTGGAGTCAGGATATTGACAAGGCAAAAGCCAACCCTCTTGATGCGGAGAATATTCTGTATGCCCTTCACTTTTACGCGGGAACTCACAAGGACGTGCTATGGAACCGTCTGGACAGCTGTGTGCAGAACGGTCTGCCTGTGATCATCAGCGAATTTGGCATGTGTGACGCCTCCGGCGGCGGCGCGAATGACTTTAATTCCGCCAAGAGTTGGTTTGAGGTCATCGAGAAGCATAATGTAAGCTTCTTTTGTTGGAATCTCGGCAACAAAGACGAAACCTGCTGTGTGATCAAATCCTCCAGTAACAAGATATCCGATTGGACGGAGGAGGATCTTACGGAGAGCGGCAAATGGATTCGGGACTACTTTAAAAGCAAATAGTTTTGCACAAATAGTTTTGCACAAATAACTTTGCAGAATAATTTTGCAAAAAATTTTTTCTTGACTTTTTGAAATTTTATGTGATATTATCCTCAAGGTACAAAAACGTATAAATAAATATTGGTAATTGCGCATAAATGACACAAGTATTGCTTTGCATGTAAATCTGATCACGGAATTATGAAAGCGACGCTTGTGTCTTTTTTTGCGCCAAAGAGGAGGAAAAAAATTATGCCAAGAAATCAATCTCAGAGAATGGTCTTTGCACTGTTGACTGTGCTTGTAACTGTCCACGCTTATGTATTTTACAGCCTTTATGTCATCAACGGCAGCACATTTATGGCTTTGACCGGCGAGACGTCCGTGATTGCCGCCATCAATGCCATGGGAGGCGTCTCCGTGTTGGGACAGGCAGTCCCCATCTGGGCAATCGTGCTGATCGAGTTCGTGCTGGCTTACTGTCTGGAGCTTACCATAGGAAGCCCCCTGTCCTTTAAGCTTGCGAGCCGCATTTTTGACCCCAGAAAAAATCACCCCATGATTTTCGAGTCTGCAATCATTTGTGCCACGGTAGGTCTCATGTGCCCTATCATGAGCTTCCTTGCGGCGATTTTGTACTATCCTTACTATGCGGGCTTCAACATTATTACATTGCTTGCCAACTGGCTGAAGCTTGTGTGCTTCAATTTTCCTTTTGCGTATCTGACACAGCTTTTCTTTATCCAACCCTTGGTACGGATAACTTTCAAGTTCCTGTACCATAAGGATATCGAAAATCGTAAGGAAATGGCACGCTCCAAGGAAGCACAGGGCGAAAAGCTCAGACCCACCGACGAGACAGAGGCAATCGCTGATGTGCTGAAGCGGATAGACGAAATCCGAAAGGAACTGGAAGCAGAATACGCCAAAATAGATTCCGTACAGAAAAATCAGGCTGTATAAGTGAATCGCAAAACGATTTGGGGACGTCTATACTTTAAATCGGTAGCCTACTCCCCAGAATCGCAAAACGATTTGGGGACGTCTATACTTTAAATCTATAGCCTACTCCCCAAATCGTTTCGATATATTGGGGCTTGGCGGTGTCTTTCTCAATCTTCTCACGTATTTTCTTGATATGCACGGTGACGGTCGCAATGTCACCGATAGAGTCCATGTCCCATATTTCCCTAAACAGCTCCTCTTTAGTGTACACATGGTTGGGATTCTCAGCAAGGAAGGTGAGCAGATCAAACTCCTTGGTTGTAAAGGTGCGCTCCTCCCCGTCCACATACACGCGGCGGGCAGTCTTGTCAATGCGGATTCCACGAATCTCCACAATGTCATTTTGAAGCTTGGCACTGGTGCCAACCAGACGCTCATAGCGAGCCATGTGCGCCTTCACTCTCGCCACCAGCTCACTGGGGCTGAACGGCTTGGTCATGTAATCATCTGCTCCCAGACCAAGTCCGCGAATCTTGTCAATATCGTCCTTTTTGGCGGAGACCATGAGAATGGGAACGTCCTTCTTCTCGCGGATACATTTGCAAACCTCAAAGCCGTCCATTCCCGGAAGCATCAGATCCAAAACAATCAGATTATAATCCTTTGTCAGAGCCGTTTTCAAGCCTTCATCACCGCTGTTGCAGATATCCACCTCGAAATCGCTCAGCTCCAGATAATCCTTCTCCAAATCCGCAATCGCTTCTTCATCCTCAATAATCAAAATCTTGCTCATATTAATAACCATGCCTTTCCGTAACCTGCGGACTTTTATGCGTGCTTATACGCATTGCACAGGCACAATATTCTCCCGCCACATTGACGGCAATCTTATTCCTCCGGCTGCAGCTCGATATATTTGCGCAGCACGAAATGCATACAGGTTCCCTCGCCCTCTTTACTGGTCGCCCAGATATATCCGCCGTGATCTTCAATGATCTTCTTGACAATGGAAAGCCCGATACCGCTCCCTCCCTGAGCGGAATTGCGGGAGGCATCCGTGCGGTAAAAACGCTCAAAGATCTTCTGCAGATCCTTCTGCGCAATGCCCTTGCCGTTATCCTCTATCTCCACCCGAATGGAGCCTATCTCGTCCAAAATCCGAATCTCGATGGAGCCATGGGACTTATCCATGTATTTCACACTGTTGCTGATAATGTTATTGATGACCTTTTTCATCTGCTCGGGGTCTGCGATGACAACCGTGTCGGTACTGACCAGATTGGAATAGTTCAATTCAATGTTCTTGGACTCCAGATCCAGTCCCACCTCCTCCACACAATCTCCGAAATAATCCGCCACATTGATGCGGTGGAAATTGTAGGGAATCCGATTATTGTCAATCCCCGAATACATTGTGAGCTCGTTGATCAGCTTATCCATGTCGTTGGCTTTATTATAAATGGTCTTGATATATTTGTCCATCTTCTCCGGCGTGTCCGCCACACCGTCCATAATGCCCTCCACATATCCCTTGATAGCCGTGATAGGCGTCTTTAAATCATGGGAAATATTGCTGATCAATTCCTTATTACGGCTTTCATTATCCTGCTTCTCCCTCGCGGATTCCTTCAGGCGCAGACGCATATCCTCGTAATTGTTATAAAGGTCGCCAATCTCGCCCTTGACATCAGGATTCAGCGCATAATCAAAATTTCCCTCCTTGATCTTACCCATCGCCACATTTAAATCATTGATCGGGTTAAATACGCTTTTCTGTATCCACTGGGTCAGCATCACACTTGTAAAAATCAAAATACAGATAATGGCGATGGACATATCCGTCAACAGCGATTTGGAAATCAGCGTGTTCACCCTTGTGACGACAAACACGCTCCCCTCGCTGCCGTCCGAAAAAGGAAAATCAATCTGCTTCACATATTTTTCCAAATCATTAAAATAATATCCCGAGCCCTCCGCCATGATCGCCTCGCCATAGCCGGGCAGCTTGGAGAAAATCTTAGCGGCAGCCGCCTTGTTGCCCGTATAATAAATCTCGTCATTTTTCCGGACGATCAGATATGTGGCTCTGCGGGACACCTCGTTATTGATCCGCTCCAAATATTCGATATCCTCCAGCTTGGCGGGGTCTTCCTTCACCTGATCCCGCAGCACAAAATATGCCTTGTCCGTAGTGTTTACAAAATCCTGCATATTGTCCGTCATCAGATTATAGTCCATATCCTGCAGCTCGATGCCCTGCTGGGCATTGGTCAGATAGAGCGCTATCACCATAAATGTCAGCATCGACAACACCAAGGGCAACAGAATGATACTTATAAACGTTATTTTTAATCGGGTTTTAAATTTCATAGCACACCCCCGCTCCATGCCTCGAATAAGGATATTATATCATGATTACAGTTCAATCATGATACTTATGGCCATTCGGCCGCTCCCTGCCGTGAATAAGGTTATTATATCATATTCCCGCCAAAAAAGTATAAACTGGGTCATATATTAAAATAAAAAATTTATTAATTTTCATACTGTGAAACACAAACTAAGAAAACTAAAAAATACCGCAAAAACACTTTGAAAGCGTCAGATATATGTGTTATACTTAGGCTAATGTTTCAAAGCATAAAAGAACTAATGCATGGAAAGGAGATTTTAGCTATGAAGTATGTATGTTCTGTATGTGGTTATGTACATGAGGGGGATACCCCGCCCGAGGAATGCCCTATCTGCCATGTAGGTGCGGATAAGTTCAAGGCGGTTGAGGGAGAGCTTTCTCTGGCTGCCGAGCACGAGTTTGGAGTTTACGGCTCCACCGTGAAGAATAATGCCGCAATCAGCGAGGAAGATAAGAAGTACATATTCGAGCAGTTGAAGGCTAATTTTGAGGGCGAGTGCTCCGAGGTTGGAATGTATCTGTGCATGGCGCGCGTCGCGCACCGCGAGGGCTATCCCGAGATTGGTCTCTATTGGGAGAAGGCTGCTTATGAGGAGGCGGAGCACGCCGCCAAGTTTGCCGAGCTGTTGGGAGGGGATCTGGAGTCCCATATGACGGCTTCCACCAAGAAGAATCTGGAATGGCGCGTGGACTGCGAGTTTGGCGCAACCTCCGGCAAGGTTGATCTGGCAAAATGTGCCAAGAAAAACAATCTGGACGCTATCCATGACACCGTCCATGAAATGGCAAGGGACGAGGCGAGACACGGCAAGGCTCTTAAGGGACTGTTGGAGAGATATTTTGGTTAAGTGAAGGGCTTGTGTTTAAAGGATTTTTCAAAAGCAAGGGAACGAATCAAAAATGATTTGTTCCCTTTTTGAGTGTCCTTTTAGAGATTGTAGTTCAACTTTTAACATAAGAAAGCATTTCAATCAGTTCTTTTCGCCTGATTTTTTCGCTCATTACATAAGAAAGTGCAAATGCACAAAAAATAGTAATGACTATTGAAGTAAAAATAATTTAGTGATAAAATATCATTACCAAAATTCGTGCAATGCACAAAAACAAGGAGTGGCACTATGGAGATTAAGAGGGATTTATACCTTGAACAGTTAAAGATACGAAAAGATAATGGAATGATTAAGGTTATCACAGGAATCAGGAGATGCGGCAAATCGTTCCTGTTATTTGTGTTGTTTAAGAAATATTTATTGGAGAGTGGTGTAGATAATGACCACATCATTGAGATTGCATTGGATGGCATTGAAAACGAGGAACTGAGAGATCCAAAGAAGTGTTATCAGCATATTAAAGATGCAATGAAAGATGACCAGAAGTATTATCTGCTCTTGGATGAAGTACAGTTTATGCCGCGATTTGAAGAAGTATTAAACAGCTTGCTTCGTATTAGCAATATTGATGTGTATGTAACCGGCAGTAATTCTAAATTTTTATCTAGCGATATTGTAACTGAATTTAGGGGAAGAGGAGATGAAATCAGAATTTATCCGCTATCATTTGTAGAGTTCTATGCGGCTTTTGATGGAGATTATGATGATGCTTGGGAGGAATATATGATATATGGCGGCTTACCACAGGTAGCACAATTCTCTGTGGAACGCCAGAAGGCTGAGTATCTTAAAAATATTTTTACCAATGTTTATATCAAGGACGTGGTAGAGCGAAACAGAATACAAAATGTCGATGAGATTGGAACTTTGGTGGATATTCTGGCTTCTGCCATAGGAGCCCCTACCAATCCAACCAAAATATCAAATACTTTCAAAAGTGAAAGGGGTATCAGTTACAGCAATAAAACCATATCCAACCATATTGATTATTTAGCAGAGGCATTTTTGATTTCTAAAGCAGACCGATATGATATTAAAGGAAGAAAATATGTGGGGGCAAATCTGAAATACTACTTTTCAGATGTCGGACTTAGAAATGCCAGATTGAATTTCAGACAGCAGGAGCTTACTCATATTATGGAGAATATCGTTTATAATGAGCTGCTTGTGCGTGGTTACAATGTTGATGTCGGTATTGTGGACGTATTTGCAAAGAATAGTGAAGGAAAGAGGGTTCATAAGCAGTTAGAGGTTGATTTTGTAGTGAATCAAGGCAGTCAGAGATATTACATTCAGGCAGCTTATGATATGACTTCCGAGGAAAAGCAGACACAGGAATTTAATTCACTCCGCAATATTCCGGATTCATTTAAGAAGATTATTATAGTAAATGGAACGAAAAAGCCTTGGAGAAATGAGGAAGGATTTGTAATTATGGGAATGAAATATTTTTTGCTCAATGCGGATAGTTTGGAGTTTTAGTATGGAAAATTAAGACAGAGACCTCTACCTTTTGGGAAAACACAGAAGAAACGCCTAGCTCCACATTTATGGATATTGCGCTTGTGGTAAACGGTACTGATTATTATCATCTGGAGTGTCAGATGGAAAATGACCACGAGATGGTAATCCGTATGTTTGCCTATGATGTGCATTTTGCGATCACCCACACGAAAAACATAGATGGTGATACAGGGGAGATTACGCTGAGGTTTCCCAATTCTGCAGTGATCTATCCCGCGACAAACAGCGCAATCCCCGACCACCTTCAATGCCGCATATTATTTCAAGACAACAGCGAGCATATCTATCAAATCCCGACTGTCAAAATCCAGAGCTATTCTTTAGAGGAGATCAGTGAGAAGCACCTGACCCTGTTCCTGCCGTATACAATACTTCGTTTCCGCACGCAGAAAAAACTTAATAAGCTCACCAAAAAGGAATTGACAGATTATCTGAATGAGGTTATATTAATTTTAGGAAATGAGGTATCCGCAGGCACCCTTACAGAGTTACAGTACCGCGACTATGTAAGACTGATACGCCATGCGGCGGAACGGATATTTGCGGGACACATGGAGCTGCGAAGGGAGGTCGATACGATGACAGAGCGGTTACTTAGACTACCCAGTGACGAGTACAGGGAAATGAAGGCAAAGATGGACAGGCAAAAGGAAAAATACGAAGCGAAGCTGAGTAGGCAAGAAACAGAGATTGCCAAACAAAGGGAGGAAATTGCTCAGC
Source organism: Muribaculum sp. (assembly GCA_023663505.1). Taxonomy (GTDB): domain Bacteria; phylum Bacillota; class Clostridia; order Lachnospirales; family Lachnospiraceae; genus Acetatifactor. Next base: position 3,804 of record JAMPHH010000005.1, on the reverse strand, counting down.
AGGCTGCTAAATACGAGGCGGAAATCCAACGTTTACAGGAACAGCTTCGTTTGGCGGGAGCAAACTGAGCTTGAGCTCCAGATGTTTTGCCTTTTACAGAGACTTTTAGGCATAAATGCAAAACCACCTTAGTAATTTGACTTAGGCATTTTCAAAGCACATAAACCCGTGAGGGCAAATGAGAGACTGGAGAAATCCAGTCTCTTTCGCATTTTATGATATTTTTTACATAGACACAGCACCTCTACTTTGTTATAGAAGTGCTTTTTGTGTATAAAATACATACAAATTTTTAAGAAAAATATCTGTAATCGCTATACAAAATCCGCATAATTATCCTGTTCATTTCCCTACTCCAATCTTTTGAAAATCTGCCCAATAATAAATATGCCCAGAACCGCAATTATACTAGCAATTACAATTGCTCTCATTTCTGGTATAGAAAAAGCAACTATTATGAAGGCTACGAAGATAAAGATAATGCCAAAAAGAATAGGTCCCATAACTTCGGCTTGTTTTTTTGCAATATCTTTTTTTTGCTCTTTATCTATATTTTCTCTAATCAAGGAAAGCGTATTCTCCCAATCCACTCTTGTAGCTTCCTGTGTCTTTAAAATATCTTCAATACATAAGCAACACTTACTCAGTTGCTTATAAGCATTTTTTGTTTCAAATTTCGAGCGAATTACCGCCTTTTCGTTTTGACGATATTGTGTCTCTTTTTCTTTTGCACTTAGAGCCGCAGCCATTCCTACTGCTGTTCCCCCTACCACTGTTCCTATAATTGCAGCAGTATTAGGGCTAACAGGCTCTGGCAATGCAAGAGGGGTATTAAGTATTGCGCTTCCGCAGCTATAATAATAAGTAGGTAATTTTTTATACAACTCATCAAGCAAAGCATATTCCGGTTTATTTTCAAATAGTTTGAGATACTTATCTCTTTTATCAATTAGCTTAAGGCTTTTTTGTTGAATTTCCATGAATTGCATATGTTTGTTTGTCATCGTAATCCCTCCTTAAACAGATATCATTTATTCTGCTTCAATCCATTTTTTATTGCCCGAATCCCACTAGACATTATTTGACCCACCACAGGGTTTGCTGCTGATATACACCCTTCCATTATACTCACTATCAGCTCAACCCCTATCTCTCCTGCCTGCTTTTTTAAAATACTTGCTATCGATTCCGCCTCAATTGCTTCTATCTCAATCTTCTGCTTATGGAATTCCTCTTTCAGTTTTTTCTTGAGTTCCTCCTTACTTTTTTCGTCAGAAACTTCAATCATCAGGTCCATAAAATATTCCAACGGCACCTGCAAAAGAGACGAATTTAACTGAACCTCAATATAACCACCCATTGATTCGATGGCATTCTTTATTTCATAATAAAGGTTTTTGTCAGGAATATTGATTTTTATTTTTCCGTTTTCATATCGGGCATTTTCACTGATACGAGCAAATGATTTTTTCCAGTCAAACTTTGAATAAGGGTATTTCAACTCTTTTCTGACTTTTAACGCACTTATCCTGTTTTGTGTAATGCCAAGATACTTCGATAATATGTAATCGCTGTATGTCCGCATATCATTCTCGGATTTATCCAGTATTTGATCAAGATACAACGAAAATAATAATGTTTCTATATCTGATTTCTGCATGGTTCCAAAATTACAAAAGTAAAATTCCCTTGCGATTTCATCAAAAGCTGCAGCCTTTTCTTTTTCAGACGGAAATAAATTTTCATATTGTTCTTTTAATTTATCCTTTTCCACGGCAATTACCTCACATGAATATTTTATCGTACACTTGTACAAAATGTCTCTTGCTAGTCATCTGACACTTTTATGTTGTTCCAGTACGAAACATTACATTGCCCTATTTCATTGCCTCCCACTGCCACCATACTCCCATCAGAATGAAGCTGCTATTAAAATAAAAGCGAAAATCCAATTATAAAAAATGCAATAATGCCAAACACATGTACTAAATCATTCAGATGGTTAAAATCAATACCAACAACAAACGAATAAATCACAGCTATTACGCTCAGAATCACTATTATGCTGCCAATCATCATAGCAATCACATCTGGTATTGGTATATAAACTAAAGCAACTCTTATGAAACCTATGAATATAATAATAATGACCCAAAGAATAGGTGCCATAATTTCGACTCGTCTTTTTGCAATATCTTCTTTTTTCTCTTTATTTATATTTTCTCTAATCAGGGGAAGCGTATTCTCCCGATCCGTTTTTGTAGCTTCCTGTTCTTGATCGGAAATTGTTTGACTTAATGTATCCCGTTTCGCCATAGCTTCCCATTGCTTGTTACCGCCCGTCTCATCTGTCCAGATTGTATGGTCAACAAATACAACCTCCGTCACACATACAGAGAAAGACCGTGTATAGGTATCAGGAAGCATGATAGGAATCTTCTGCCCAAAATATTCGTCCCGCCTCACATATAAGTCCAAGTATTGAAAACTGGTTTCCTCTCCCAATTGCCTGTCTGCCGTGTCGTAAGAAACAATTTTAACTGTCAGTGCTTTAATGCTTTTTGCTTGAATATTTTGTATCTTTAACTGTGCCAGAACATTACCTGTTTTATTATCCTTAAGCAACGCCCCTGCGGAAATAATCACGGGAGAGCCATAAGTGTAAAGATTTTCAGGTAATGTAAACAGCTTTGTGTATCTTTCTTCCATTGCTTTGCTCTCCTTATAAATCAGGTAATTCATCTCTTTCAAAGCTTGTTGTCTGCTTTGCCGCACTATCTTCTGTAATTGCTTCTCTTTGGCTTTTGTCAGGTAATGCAATTACTAACAAATGTCCATATAGTGGAAATAAAAACGAAATCCACAAATATTTTCCTTCCGGATATCCCTTCATTTCGGCTATCTGATAAAATTCCGTCGCAATATAAAAATTAACTACAATTGCAACAATACAACTTATTCCTATAAAAACGCCCATCTAACCTATCCTCCTCTATCTGTAATACTATTATTTTAGAGTTTATAACTCTATTTGTCAAGAGTTTTCTCCTTTTCCTTTATACTATTTCCGAGGTGTATAAGCTATGAAATATAATGAACGAATAAGAGAAATCAGAGAAGACCATTCCCTAACCCAACAGAAGGTTGCCGACCTGTTGCACATCGGGCAAAGAACCTATGCGGACTACGAGAGCGGCAAGACCCGAATCCCCATAGACAACATAATGATTCTTGCCAAGTTCTACAATGTTTCCATGGACTATATCACAGGTGCGAGCAACATCAAATCCGAATACCCAAAGCAATAGGCAGCAGCAATTTTTCTACATCGCTGCTGCCTATTGCTCTATTATTTCTTTACGTTTTCCGCTATATATGAATCCATTCGATGAATAGCCGCTTTTAATTCCTTATGTAAACCTTGCAAATAATGCTTTGTTCCGTTGGCAAGCAATTTAATATCTGCCTGCTCCTCCTTACCGTCTACCGCTTCCACCGTTTTCAAAATCCACAACAGGGATTCCTGACGATACTCCACCTCTAAAAAGTCCCTCATAATTGAATACAGTTCTTCCATTCTTTTGTCTCCTTCCTTAGATACCTTTTAATTTTCCAAATGGTATTTTTCTATGTACGATAATGCAAATTGTTTTTTCCTTCATATGATTGTATCTAAATTATACTATATATTGTTTGCATTTTATCTTGTTATAGTAGCTATTTCAGCAGAAATTGATGAAATAATTATAATAGGACAAACGCATCAATAAATTTTGATATGCGAGAACTGTCAACGTATACGGT
>JAMPHH010000059.1 GCA_023663505.1 Muribaculum sp. | reverse complement strand
AGAACTTGCAGACGAAATATCAGAGTTAGCTACAGTCTAATAGTAGGACATATAGGGAGTTTGTGGTTAGTGATTTACTCAGAGATTAGTGAGACAATTTCTTAATCAGCAAAATTTGAATAATAGTTGATTATAACATTGGCTCCGTTTTTCCACCAAATATTACCTTATGCAAATTTTTATATACGGGCATAATAAGAGCATGGAAATAAATCTTAAGCAAATATTTGGGAGGATAAAAATAGAAATGAAAAAGGCAGTATTGATGGCAATTATTCCGGTGTTTGTATTGACGTCTGTTTTAACGGGGAGGACGGTATCGGGGCCGCTTGCCACATGGTCGGCGGTGGACTGGAGCACAGTGGACAGTGAGATAGATAACAGATTGAGCAGTATGTCGGGGAAGGGCAGAGGCGCCAACGAGAATTTTGATGTGTCCACGGGAGTTAGCATGGAGATTCCTGCTGACACACTTAGGAAGGTGGCAGGGAAAAACCTGACACTGGCTTTTCACACGGGGGACGGAATCGCCATCAGTACGTCAGGCAGGGAGATTAAATCTGTGGAGCATGGCTTGAATATTATGCTCACTGACGGGGAGGAAACGGCACTCAAGGATACCTGTCAGGGAGTCATGGAGGGCGCGCTTTACAGCAAAATGTTCGCCATGGAGGAAAGGGCGGTTTATGACATTCATTTGAACATTCATTTTAGCGTAGGTCAGGAATATGCGGGGAAATACGCCAATCTGTATTATTATGATGAACAGACAGAGCAGATGGTGTGCGATGGTTCCTTCGTGGTCACGGACGGGGGAATGGCGATGTTTTCTCTGAGCCGCGGGGACGAATATTTATTGACGGTGACGGAGAACTTGCCCGTGGGGGCGAAGCTTGGCTATACCGTGGTAAGCGGCGACAATCTTTCCAAAATCGCGGCTAAGAACAAGGTCAGCGTGAGAGAGCTTCTGGCGGCGAATCCCGAGATTCATGACGCCGACATGATTTATGCAGGTCAGAAAATCACTATCATGAAGCTGTGAGATAAATCATATACAATTCAGCTTACGGCACCGCAAAAGATTTGCAAGCGCCAAAATGAGTTGAAAATACGTTACAGGATATATAAAATGGAGCTGTGAAGAAGGAGTGTTTTAACTCCACTTTTTCACAGCTCCTTATTCGTTATTTTACAGGAAATGTCCCTTTTTTTATTTTATAAACGTTTTATATAGTAGAAGGGTTATGATTCACGGTGCAGCCGCAAGACAGTTGGCGCTAAAATAGAATGTAGTTTTTTGTTTTGTATGCATATGTGCCGCAATTTGCGCATCATAACAGAAAGTCATGGGCGTGAATTGTAATAGAAAGGTATGGTGCGCGGGTACGATGAATTTGGTGAAAAGGGTTGCGGTTGGCGATAGAGAAGCCTTGGAGCAATTATATTTGTCATATAAGACTAAGGTATTCAGGTTGGCGCTCGCTATATTAGGTGATTGCTTTCTTGCGGAGGATACGGTGCAGGAGACCTTTCTCAAAATACAGCAGAGCGCGGAAGGCTTTCATTTCAGGAACAGTGAGGGTGCATGGATCATGACGATAGCCAGAAACACCGCGATTGATATCCTGCGAAAGCGAAGAAGGGAGGTAGTTCATGAAGAAATTGAGGAGCTGTTGGACAATGTCTGGCCGCCCGCCAATACGATAGAGCTTAATGAAAACGAGGGATTCTTGGAGTTGATCCGGAAATTGAATGAGACAGACCAGCAGATTGTCAGCCTGCATTTGATAGGGGAGCTAAAGCACCATGAAATTGCCCATATTTTGGATATGAATGTCGCTGCCGTCAAGAAAAGATATCGCAGAGCAATAGAGAAGATTGCGCGGGAAATGGAGGAGCATCATGAATAAGACGGAAAAATATTTAAAGGAAAAAATTCAGGAAATGCCGCAGCCAAAAAGGGAGCTTTCTTTTATCACAGATGCGGCTAAGCTGCAGGAGGGTGGATCTAAGTCTGTCAATGGGAATCGGGTCAGAAGGCGGTCGGTCGGGTATGCTGCCTTGGCGGTCAGTGCTTTATTGGTCATCATCTCTGTTCCGGTGGCGGCGCATATTCCGTATCTTGTGGAGCGTATGCAGAGCTTATCCGATAAGGAGATACAGGAGCTTTCCGATATGACGCAGCAGCAGATGACAGAGGTGGATTTATTTTCCAGACCGTTGTCCGAGGAGGAGCGGATTCGTATGGAAGCCTTGAGACAGGAATATAAAGACGGCATTTTCCCGAACGGGGAGATTTCGGTTGTGTCGGAGAATGAGCAGACGGATACTGATTATTATTATGACAAGAATGTCGGAATGTTTCATTTGCCTGATTCAAGGGAGCTGACGGACGAGGAGCTGAGACAATATATTGATTTCCTGTATAAAAGGGATTACAGCCTTCAGGCGCATGCGGCACAGGAACAGGCAGATGATCCCGCCTTGGTGGCTAAGACCGTGTATGAATTGCCGGACGAATTTGAGATGCCCGAGAAGCATGGGGAGATCATCTTGGATTGGCTGAGGCTGTATGATATCAGGGATATGGAGCTTTCGGATTTGGAAAATACGGTGGAGATCGATGGGATTTACCGCCCCTCGGAGGATATTGGCAATTATGTCTATCGGTATCCGATGGCGGAGGGGACGCTTCGTTTTTGTATTTTGGAGGACGGCGGCAAGGTATTTTTGTCAGAGTTAGATGTCGAGTCCTCGGGAGAAGTCGTCGAGGGTACTACGATCCCAATGTTTGAGATGTTGGAGGAGACGGATAAATTTGAAGCCATCAAAAAGACTCTGGCGGAGATGGACAGCGTGGATTGGGAAGCGGCTTCTGCATGGTATCTGTGTCAGTCTGATGCGGAGGGGCATCTGAGGTTTGACGCCTTTGGATATTTATTTGTGAATGAAGCCGGAGAAGGGTGGGTATTGATTTATGAGAACGGCAGCGCGTACCCGACTCAGATCATGCCGATGACCTACGATTTGTGGACATCTAAGAATGAAAGAATTACGAGATATGAGGAAAATAAGGGAATCTATTTCGACCATAATGTCATTGCCTTGGATCTGGAGACGGGCGAGGTTAGTTTGGAGCCATAACGGGGTGTACTCTCCCCGTTTTGCTATAAATTGATGCACACGTCCGCACAAGGAATATCGTGCTCTCGCAGCGTGTGGACGGCGCAAACGGGGTTGTCGCGCTAAGGAAAATAAATACAGAATATTGTAGAATTTAGTTGCATTTCATACAACATTCTGTATCTTCAATGATTAGTGCGACAGCCTTTATAATATGGAAAATGTATATGGAAAACGCGGCTTTGTTGGCTCTTGTGCCTCAAGGGAAACTATGATATAATGACCTTATTCGAGGCATGGAGCGGCCGAATGGCCATAAGTATCATGATTGAACTGTAATCATGATATAATGACCATATTCTAGGCAGGAAAGTCATTAGTTTGGTTCTGTCCGAAAACATATGAGCAAAGCGAGGAACATAGGATGAATTTAGTGATTACCATGAGCCGTAGATATGGAACGGGAGCGAGTCTCATCGCTGAGGAATTATCCAAGAAATTAAACATTCCTGTGTACGATAAGGCTTATATCGAGCATGAGCTTGAGGAGAATACCTTTGCCACGGAGACGGAAGCGATTCGGAAGCTCGCAGAAAGCCCCTGTATTATTCTGGGGCGTTGTGCGTCGGAGATTCTGGAGGGACAGCCCAATGTGTTTAATGTATATATCGTGGCTGACAAGGAGGACCGCATTCAGCGCATCATGAAAAAAGAGTCCCTATCCTATGAGGGCGCCAAGCTGATGCTTGAGCAGAACGACAAAAAGCGCGCCGCCTATTATAATGAAAATACAGGCAAGCTTTGGGGTGACGTGAACAATTATCATATGATATTGGACACCTCCAAGCTTGGTATCGAGAATTGCGCAGATATTATGGTGAAATATTTTGAAAGAGTGGAGATTATCTAAGAAAGAGAAGATAAAGGGCTGCATTTCAGAGCGGGAATGCGGTCTTTTTTTGAAAAAAACTGCTCTTATATTGGCAGCGTTCTTATTCCTGAGCGGCTTGCTGTTGGTATGGCAAAAGCATCGTGAGGCGCAAGCCCTGCACGCGAAGGATTTATTTGCCATGGACACCCTGTTCTCATTGAAGGTATATGGGGCGCAGGGGGATGAAGCCCTAAAGCAATGCGAGACAAGGGTGCGGGAGCTGGAGGGTTTATTGTCCGTTACGAAAGCGGACAGCGATATCAGTAAGCTGAATAACCGCAGCGGACAAAATACAGAGGGAATCTTGGTCAGTGCAGACACATATTCCCTGTTGAGAACGGCGGTCAGCTTAGGCAGCGAGACGGAGGGCGCGTTGGACATTACGTTGTATCCCATAGTGCGGGAATGGGGCTTTACCACGGGAGAATATCAGATTCCGAAGGCAGAGCGCATACAGACGCTTTTGCAAAAGGTGGATTATCAAACGATTCTCTTGGAACCTCCGATGTCCGACGGAGGAGGAACAGTCTGCGTGCCGAACGGTGTGGAGCTTGACTTGGGCGCCGTGGCAAAGGGTTACACGGGGGATTGTCTTTTAGATATCCTAAGAGATATGGGAGTGACCTCCGCCATACTTGACCTGGGCGGGAATGTCCAGACCTTGGGGGCAAAGCCCGATGGTTTTCCATGGAGAATCGCAGTGAGGAATCCGTTTGACAGGACAAAGGAACTGGGAGTGTTGGAAGTAACTGACAAATCCGTCATAACCTCCGGAGGCTATGAACGCTATTTCACAGGGGAAGATGGCAAGGATTATTGGCATATCCTAGACCCCGCAGACGGATATCCCGCAGATAACGGACTGGTGTCCGTGACCGTCGTGGGAGAGAGCGGTGTGAGATGTGACGGACTGTCCACGGCGCTTTTCGTCATGGGAAAGGACAGAGCGGTCAATTTATATCAACAACAGCAGGATTTTGAGATGCTACTGGTGACAAACGAGGGCGAGCTATACATCACAGAAGGACTGACAGACTGCTTTGAGTGCAGCGAGAATCATAACACAGAGATTATTTATCGAAACTGAAAAAGAACCGTTTTGTTTTGCAATCCCCACATACCCGCTTCGCATATCAATACCAAGGCGGGAGAAGACCGAGAATGTTTTTCGGACTTCGGCGGAGGTTGGAGCGTTTTCTTATAGTGCGCCCAAAACCTAGGGTGAAATGCGCACGGATGCGCATTTCAGGCTTTACGGCGCATGGATGCGCCTTAAAGCCGACCCGCAAATTGCAATCCCCTTCCCCGCACTATTAGAAAACACCCAACCGCAGCCAGCCCGAAAAACATTCCCGGTCTTCTCCCGCCGCCCCGTGCGATAAATGGATATAGATTTAAATACATTTATCTCGCAAGCAGAGCAAATACAAAAATAGCCACTATGAATAAATTAAGAAAATTAAGATAGGTAGTACAATGAACGGCAGAGCAAATAATGCGACAGACAACAAGACAGACAATAAATCACAAAATAAAACAACAAATATAACAATGTTAGCATTTGTCATCAGTGTTATTTTTTTACTGTCCCTTATTCTTAGTATCTATATCCTACACCCCTCCCAAAGCCACATCGTGGAAATCGTGCAGGACGATACCATACTTTACACCCTTGACATGACACATGCAGAAGATCAGGAATTTACCATACATTATGATAAAGGCAGTAGCAATACCATACAAATTCAGAATGGAAAGATCCGCGTGTCAGAGGCGGAATGCCCTGATAAGACCTGCGTGAACATGGAAGAGCTATATTCCGAGAGCCTGCCCATTGTATGCCTGCCCAACCATCTGATTATCAGATTTGCGGAATAGAGGAGAGGATATGACGGTTAAAAGAATGACACAGCTGTCATTACTTACGGCGGCAGCGCTGATTTTATACGTGATAGAGCTTCAGCTTCCAAGCCCCGTGCCCATTCCCGGCGTAAAGCTCGGGCTTGCCAATATCATCACAGTGATAGCGGTGTATCGATTCCGCCCCTGCGAGACAGCAATGCTTGTGACGGCTCGGGTGATTCTGGGGGCTTTTTTTGCGGGGAATCTGTCCGCCATGCTCTTTAGCGGCTGTGGCGCAGCGTTCTGCCTGTGTGGTATGCTTTTGCTTAAAAGGGTGATTGACATGAGATATCTCCCGCTCTGCAGCATTTTGGGAGCTATGCTGCACAATGCGGGACAGATGGCTGCGGCGGTGTGGGTCATGCAAAGTACAAGCGTGTTGGTTTACCTGCCGATTCTCACGGTTACGGGAGGCATCGCAGGACTGTTTACCGGACTGTGCGCTCGGGCGGTGGAGCGCAGACTTCCGTCTGATATCGGCATAAATCACGACCCTGAACAAAAAAATCATGAAAAAACCTTTAAAAATATGTGAAATGACTTTTCATTTTGCAAAAAATGCGTTAAAATAGATAACACTGTGCAGAGCATATTAGGAAGGAGATTGTAATAAAATGTCTGATAAAGAGGTAAAGAAGGAACAGGAGAAGGAAAAGGTTGTGACAAGATACGACCGCAAAATGCAGCGGCGCGAGGAGGAGAAAAGGAAGGAGCAGCAGCAGAGAAAGATTGCCATGGCGGTCGGCGTGGTTGTGGTGATTGCTCTGGTGGCGTTTGCGGCGTCCTTTCCCGTCCGTGCTTATCTGGCAACCCATGAGCCCTATGTGACCATTAATGGAGAGGATATCACCAAGGTAGAGTTTGACTACAATTATAATAATGTGGTGACAAATTATGTGAACCAGAATGGTTCTTTCCTGTCCTATTTTGGACTGGACGTGACACAGGACTTTTCCACGCAGATGTATTCGGATAATCTGAGCTGGAAGGATTATTTTGAGGAAATGACCGTGGAAAATATGAAGAAGACCAAGGGCTTGAAGGCGGAGGCGGACGCTTCCGGATATGTATATGACGCGTCCAAGGAGATAGAGAACTTTAAGACCTCTGTCAAGGAGGCGGCAAAGAGTGCGGAGACCAGCACCAAGGCTTATATCAGGCAGGCTTATGGTCAATATGCAACAATCAATAATATCTCTGAATACATGGCGGAAACGGCGCGCGTAAATGCATATTTTGAGGAGCTCTCCGAGAGCATGAAGGCTTCCGATGAGGAGATTGACGCTTATTACGAGGAGAATAAGGCGGACTATGATTCCGTTGATTATTATTTGGCAACCTTTAGCGCGGAGTTCCCTGCTGAGGACGCCACGGACGAGGAGATTGACGCCGCTATGAATGACGCATATGAGCTTGCGCTCGCGGCGGAGGATAATCTGATGGAGGAAGGCAATCTGCATACCAACGTAAAGCAGGCGGATGCGGATTATGAGATTTCTGACTGGCTGTTTGACGAGTCGAGAACAAGCGGTGACACCACGGTGATCGATGATGCGGACAACAATATGTATTATGCGGTGCAGTTTGTGAAGCGTTATCGGGACGAGGCTCTCACGGCAAACGTTCGGGTGGTGGTTCCGGAGAATATAGACGGACAGGCTCTCTTGGACGAGTGGAATGCAGGTGAGGCGACAGAGGACAGCTTCGCGGAGCTGTGTGACAAATACGGCGGCAGCAGCACTGCCAAGGGAGGTCTGATTGAGGGTGTTGCCAAGAGCAGTGTCAGCGATGAGCTGGCGGATTGGATTTTTGCCGATGGCCGTGCGGCAGGCGATACGGGAGTTGTGTCCACAGAGAGCGGCTACACCTATGTTATATATTATGTAGGTCAGGGTGATCCCGAGTGGAAAAGCGATATCGCCAACACATTGCTTTCCGAGGCTCAGGCCGAATATACAGACGCCCTTGCCGAGAGCGCGGTTGTGGAGGATAAGAAGGGTAAGCTGCATTACCTGAAGGTACGCGCTGAGGAGGAAGCTTCTGATGCCGATGATGCTGATGACGTGGGCGAGGAGGAAGACGTAAGCGACGGAGATATTGAGGACATGGTAAGCGACAGCGACGTAGAGTAGCCATGCCGCGATTCCCGCAGGCAATTGTAGTTGACTTTGTGTCAGTGCTTGCAGCGTTGCAAGCTTGATGCCTATGCATCTGCGATGCATTTTGCTTTGCCGTGGGGTTGTTGACTACAACACAAATGCACCATAAATAATATTTATAAACAAAGTGCCATTGGGTTCCTGCCAATGGTCTTTGTTTTCTGAGAAGGTTATGATATAATAACCTTATTCAATGCAGGAAAGGGCCGAATGGCCATAAAAGCCATGATTGCGGAGCAGTCATGGTATAATAACCTTATTCGAGGCAAGAAAGGGCCGAATGGCCATAAAAACAAATGGAGACGGACAGTGACAGAAGCAGGCAATATACGGATTTCTATGCCGCAAAAGGCAAAATATATTATAAAGACGATCACAGATGCGGGATTTGAGGCTTATGTGGTGGGCGGCTGTGTGCGGGATTCTATTTTGGGAAGAGAGCCTGAGGATTGGGATATCACTACCTCCGCCAGACCTGAGCAGGTCAAGGCCTTGTTTCCCCGCACCATTGATACGGGAATCCGGCATGGCACTGTAACGGTGATGCTGGAAAAGGAGGGGTTTGAGGTCACGACTTACCGCGTTGACGGCAAATATGAGGACAGCCGTCATCCCAAGGAGGTGATATTCACACCCAGTCTGAAAGAGGATCTGCGCCGCAGGGATTTCACGATCAACGCCATGGCATACAATGAGGAAAGTGGTCTGGTGGATATTTTTGGCGGCATGGAGGATATCGAGCGGGGTATTATCCGCTGTGTCGGAGATGCGGAGGAGCGTTTTGGAGAGGACGCCCTGCGCATTATGAGAGCGATTCGATTTTCCGCCCAGTTGGGCTATAAGATTGAGGAGGACACGAAGCAGGCAATCAGAAAGCTGGCAGGCACGTTGGAGAGAATCAGTGCGGAGCGCATACAGGTTGAGCTTGTGAAGCTTCTCGTCTCACCCCACCCGGATTATCTGCGCGACGCATATGACATGGGTGTCACAAAGGTGGTCTTGCCGGAGTTCGATGTCTGTATGCGGACGCCACAGTTCCATTTGCACCATATGTACAATGTGGGCGAGCACATTCTTCATTCCCTGACGGAGGTGGAGCCTGACAGGATATTGCGCTTGGCTATGCTGCTTCATGATATCGGCAAGCCGGCGGCATTGGAGGTTGACGAGGACGGAATCACACATTTTCACAATCATAATGTGGTGGGCAGCGATATGGCGCGGGAGATTCTGCAGAGACTTCGCTTTGACAATGACACGATCAACACGGTCTGTCGAATCGTAATGTATCACGATTATGGCAATTCCGTGAAGCCGGATATGCGGATTGTGCGGCGCGCCGTCAACAAGGTGGGGGAGGATATTTTTCCATTGCTTTTTCCTGTCAAGCGCGCGGATATCCTTGCCCAGAGCGACTATATGCGTCAGGAGAAGCTTGACACAATAGACCTTTGGGAGCAATTGTACCATAAGATCGTGGAGGAAAAGCAATGTGTTTCGCTGAAAACACTGGCGGTAACGGGGCGGGATCTGATTGCTTTGGGCTTTCGGCCCGGACCGGATTTGGGGAAGCTGCTGAACACCCTTTTGGAGCTCGTGCTTGAGCGTCCAGAGTATAACACGAAGGAGAAGCTTTTGGAGGAGGCGATGTCTGTGTCAGCTCAGAACGGTTTGAAATCCTTCTGAAGATAGCATAATTTATCAAGCAATTTCATAAAGTAGATTAGCACGGATGTCAGGAGGATATGAAGGTGAATGACAGAGCGGTTAATTTACTGGAACAGTATGAAGTAGAGGTGTTTAAGACCCGCAAGGGACGCGGGGCGATTCTCTGTGATACTTCGATGGGCTGCTTGGTTTTTAAGGAATATACAGGGAATGAGGAGCATCTTAACGCCCAGAACCGACTGCTCACGCATCTTCAAGAGGTTCAGGAGCATTCGAGGGATAATATCCGTGTGGAGCGCATTATACCGAACAAAGAGGGAAACCTGTACGTGAAGGATTATGACGGGGTAATGTATCTTTTGAAGACCTATGCGGAGGGGCGGGAGTGTAATATCAATGACAGGGCGGAATGTCTTGAATCCGTGCGCCTTTTGGCAAGGCTTCATTCCCATATGGAGTTTGAGAACGAGGAGGGGTGTTCTACGCTTTCCCCCGGTATGGAATATGACAAGCGCAACAGGGAATTAAAGCGCGTGCGCAAATATTTGAAGCAGCGGGGTCAAAAGACATGGTTTGAGATCAGCCTGCAGCAGAATTTTGATTTTTTCTTGGAGCAGGCGTTCCGTTTGTCCGAGGAGTGGGCGGAGTATGAGAAAGCCCGCAACCAGCAAAATAAAGCGGATCAGAGGATCACATATTGCCATGGGGATTATCAATACCACAATCTCTTAAGGACGGCGGAGGGGTGGTTTGTTGTTAATTTTGAGAAATGTGTGGCGGATGACCCGGTGAGGGATTTGTATCTGCTGATGAGGAAGCTTTTGGAGAAAAGCAACTGGTCAGTGGCTTTGGGGAAGGAATTGTTAGATGCCTATGAGGAGACGCGTCCGTTGTCGGCGGTCAGCCGGATTGATTTATATTATCGGCTGGCATATCCGGAGAAATTCTGGAAGATTGTGAATTTCTATTACAATTCCGGAAAGGCTTGGATTCCCGGGCGCAATTTGGAGAAGCTTGAGAAGGTAGTGGAGCAGGAGAAGGATAAGCAGCATTTTTTGGACGTGGTGTTTCGCGAACTCCCCCAAAAATGAGGTGGGAGTAGTCTTCATAGGAACGGCTGAAACCAACACAACAGGATTGGTAAGATTGAAAGAGATAGAATAGAAAAAATAGAAAGAGATAGAAAAGGATAAACGAGAAGATGAAAAGAAAGGTACAGTTGATAATTTTAGTTACCTTGGTGGTGTTGTCCGGCTGTGGGGGGCGGGGCAATGGGCAGCGGGACGAGGTGGAGTCGAGGGAGCCGGAGAGGGTTGACACGGGGTTTGTCCTCACGGGACCGAACAGCTATGATTCCGCGGACACGGCGATTTTGACTGAGAAGAACAAGAAGGAGAACAGGCTCACCTTTTTGAATCTGAACCGCGGCAGATATTATACTTTGGAGATGGACGGAACCACGCATCTGTATGATAAATATGGGGAAAGTATCTCATTGGATCAGATTTTTGCAGGGGATATCGTGGATATCACCTTTTTGAAGGATACAAAGCATTTGACCAGTATGAAGCTGTCCTCGCAGGCATGGAAGAATGAAGGTGTGGCTCGCTATACGATAGACTATGTGCGAGGGGAAGTGACGATTGGGGAGGATATCTATAAGCTCACGGACAATACCCGGTATCTTTCCATGGGCAATAATATCGAAAAGATGGACTTGAATGCCGTAGATGTGTTGAACTTTCAAGGAATCGGCAATCAGGTGCTCAGTGTGAGCGTGGAGAAGGGGCATGGTTATCTGCGTCTTTTGAATGACGAGAACTTCGTGGGGGGTTGGATAGAGGTTGGACAGACTGCGATTCAGCCCATTACGGAGGACATGCTGATGGTGGTGCCGGAGGGCAGCTATCAGGTCAATATCAGTCATCGGGGCGGCGGTGGCGTCAAGGACGTGGTGATTCACCGCAACGAGGAGACTGCGTTGGATATCGGGGATTTGGAGGTGGCTAAGGTACAGACAGGCATGGTGCTGTTCTCGATTAGTCCTTCCAACGCCAAGGTTTACATTGACAGTATCGAGACGGACGTCTCTGAGCCTGTTACGTTGGAATATGGCATTCATCAGTTGATTGTGAAGGCGGACGGTTACAAATCCATTACGCAATATATTCGGGTGGCACAGGCGTCAGTGGGCATCAATGTGGTGTTGGAATCCATGAAGGCTGATGACGACGATGAGAAGAAAGATACAGATACCGCGACAAGCTATTACAAGGTGCATGTGGACGCTCCGGAGGGCGCGGAGGTCTATCTGGACGGCAGTTATATGGGTGTCGCTCCCTGCTCCTTCAAGAAGACATCGGGGGCGCATGTGATCACCCTGCGCAGAAGCGGCTATACCACGAGGAGCTACACGGTACAGATTGACGACGAGGAAAAGGACGTCTCCTATTCCTTTGAGGACTTGGTGAGGAGCGGCAGCGCGTCCTCCAATAGCGCCCTTGACGCAAGCAGCTTGGTCAATGAAATCATAGGAAATGTTCTGGGGGGATAACCATTGTCGATTGTTAGATAGAGACTTTACACCTTTTTGTATAATCGCTATAATAAATATAGGCTTTAACCCTTGTATCAGTTGAAAAAGGCGGTGGAAATATGGAGGTATTGGATATGACCGAAAAAGAAATGATGCAGAAAAATATTGAGGAATTTGTACAATTACAAAGCTATATGCTTTTGGCGGACAAGGATTCAGAGGTATATAAGGCTATGAAAGTAAGATATGACACTCTTAAGGTGATACTCACATCTTCAGGTATTAATCTTACAGAAATTGATCGGATCAAAGGCTAGGTTCTTAATAGCAATGCTTTTAAGAATCATGCGGAGGTGTTAATATGTTACCGACAAGAGAAAAGGCGGAGGCACTGTTAGCGGAGGCGGAAAGCTGTAATCCCGGGTCTTGGGGGAACCACAGCCGTGTGGCGGCCCATTGTGCTGAGAAAATAGCAGAAGCATGTGCGGGATTGGATTCTGAGAAGGCATATATTTTAGGACTGCTTCATGATATCGGCAGAAAGTTTGGTACCAGACATTTGGGACATGTTTCTGACGGTTATACATACATGATGTCACTTGGATATGATGAAGCTGCAAGAATCTGTCTGACACATTCCTTCAATAACAAGACAACCGATGATTACATTGGTAAATTTGATACGACTGAGGAAGAGCTTCATATGATTCAGAGGGAACTTGAAGCAATCACTTATGATGAATATGACAGACTGATTCAGCTATGCGATTCTCTGGCGGGGGCAGAGGGTGTGTTGGCAATTGAGGAACGCATGGATGACGTAAGACGCAGATACGGTTCCTATCCGCAGAAGAAATGGGACAGAAATCTGGCTTTAAAAAAGCATTTTGAAGATTTGGCGGGAGAGGATATTTATCTGATTGTCGGGAAATAAGTGATATAGTAGAAATATTGATTTATTCGGCTTTTTGGCATATAATTATGTATTGCTTTTGTGCGTACAAAACAGTATAATAAGATATATTCTGAAGGGAGAGATGAATAATGGCAAACAAAACGGCTAATTTGTACGCAAGAATAGAACCAGATGTAAAAGAACAGGCAGAGTCTATTTTATCAACACTTGGCATCCCGGTATCCAGTGCAATCAATATGTTTTATAAGCAGATTATTTTAAACAGAGGACTTCCTTTTGATGTAAAGATACCAAGAACAAAGCCTGTCAATATAACAGAACTTTCAGAAACGGAATTGAATGCGGAACTTGAGAAAGGGTATGCAGATATGATTGAAGGAAAAACAAAGCCTGCAAAACAAGCATTTGCAGATATGCGCAGGGATTACAGGATATGATTTATGAAGTGGTTATTACGGAACAAGCTGATGCCGATTTGAGAGGTATTTATGAGTATATCGCTTTTGAATTACTTTCTTTAGAAAATGCGGCAGGACAGCTTGACAGACTGGAAAGACATATTACAGGGCTTGAAAATTTCCCGGAAAAATTCAGGCAATATGAAAAAGAACCATGGAAGTCAAAAGGACTTCGGGTAATGTCTGTTGACAATTATCTTGTATTTTATATTCTTGATAAAGCGACGGCACTTGTGACAGTAATCCGGGTTATATATGCAGGAAGAGATATTGATAATGAACTTATGAGGTATACATTTTTTTCAGCATAATAAGGTTTCTAAAAATTGTGGTCAATCTGCTGTAACAAGAGAACATAAAGATATTGTTTAAAGCAGGTCAAGAAACATGCTTCGGGGGCGTTAGGGTGATTATAGAGTGAAAAGTATGGGATTCTTCATTATAGTACATCTGTATATCTCCTTGATACTTTGTGACGATTTTTTGAATGCTTTTGACCCCGAAGCCATGTTTTACCTTATCAGTCTTTTTTGTAGCAAGCAAATGAGAACCCCTTGTAAAAGGGTCATTTCTGCAGGAATTGATGACAGACAGAACCACAAAATCAGCAGGGCTTGTCTTTTGTATATTTATTTCAATATAAGCGTTTGGGATTCCATTGGCGGCCTCCATTGCATTATCCAGTAAGTTGCAGAATAAAGCAGTGAGGTCATTGTCAGACATGAAATCTATTGTCCCGCTGCGTATATCTGCAATAAAGTCTATTTGTTTCATATTGCATTGCCTTTTGTAGCGTGAAAGTATGGCATTTAACATCTCATGGTCGCAAAGCCTTGAAAATTCTTTTAAATCTGATGAATTTAACAGTTGTCGGATGTAAGAACATATTTTTTCATATTCTCTTTTTTCCGCCAACAAATCAATTGTTTGCAGATGCTTCTTAATATCATGGATTAATATGCTTTGATTTTCATTTTGCTGCAAAAGCATTTTATAATATTCCGCCGAGTCATATTCCTTCTGCAGCAAAACCTGCATTTGGGTAAAGGTTGCATTTTTTTGTTGATTATACTGATTGATTCCAAATATCAGCAAATTCATGCACAAGAGAAGAATGGCGCTTAATGTCATCATATAGCTATTCAGGGAAGGGATAACAGATGATTCACCCATATACATAAAAGTAAGCATAACAAAAAGTGAGGACAGGGGAATAAATCCAAGTAATATAGCCGATCGGTTCTGTTGTGTAGTGCTGTCTCTTTGGCCGTTAAATATATAGGAAAGAAGGTATATGATAAAGAAATAGAGTAGCTTACTTAAAACGGCGAAAAGGATTTTATTATGGAATAAAGACGGATTCGAGAGAAAATGCGGGAAGAACAGCGAGATAATGCTATATGGAGCCAATTCACTCATTGCCATTATTGCGGTGACAATTGCCGAGTGAAACAGGGATACTTCCCATCTTAGCTCATATTGTGTATATAAAAAAATAAAGTTGATGAATAAAAAAGAAAATGCATTTACAAAAAAATGACTATAAAACGCTAAGAGAAATGGAATAAAATAACATAGTGCGAGAGCAAAAAACCTCGTTTTGCGTGAGAGCTTTGGGACAAAAAGGGAGGCGCTGTATTGCCAAATTATAATTGCTTCCACAGTATAACAAAAAAAGTAATAGAGAATGTCTTTCATATGAATTTACCTCGCACTTTCCAGATAAAGAAAATATGCCTTTTTGAAGCTGCTGTATTTTCTTTTTGTCAAATAGGCATTAAATTTATCATTTTCCATATGGACTAAGGAATGGTCAAAATTCTTGATATGAGCAAAATTAACAATGTAACTGCGGTGGGTTTGGAAAAAACTGTTTTTGGGAAGAATTTCCTGCCAATACTGCAGGGGGCGGATAGATTCAAAATCCCTGCTTGTGGTGTGGACAATTACTTTTCTGCCAATTGCCTCTATCGTGATAATTGACGAGGCATTCATAGAGAAAACGCCCTGTTTGGTCTCAACAGGGATTTTATAAGATATGGAATTATAGAGTTCAATAGCATAATGCATGTTCCGAAAAAAGCGCTGTTTATCTAATGGTTTTGATAAGTAACGGAACACATGGAATCTCATTGCTTCATCTAAATACTCCATGAAGGAGGTTACAATAAATATGATAATATTACTGTTTGCTTTCTTTAACTCATTACCCACATAAATGCCATTCATTCCTGCCATTTCCACATCTAAAAACAAAATGTCTTTTTCTCCCTTATCCTCTAATAAGGATTCCCCATTATAAAATACCGCTATATCAGGGCATTTGAGATGTTCCTGCTTGAAAAAGTATTTTAGATATTTTTGAAGTTGTTCTACAATAAGTTCGTCATCATCGCATATTAAAATACGCATGTCAATTCACTCCGTTTTTTTCCTGTTCTGAATATGGATTTATTATACCATGATTGTGTAACAATCATGGTAATTATGGCCATTCAACCGTTTCCTGTCCTGAATATGGATTTATTATACAATATAATATGAGTGAATTGCAAAAAAACTGTATGAAAAGACATTAATATGAGTATTTTGGGAAAATCAAATAATTTGGTCAAGTACAAAAGGAAGTTAATAGTTCCCCTTATAAAAGTGCTCAGACGAATTTCTATTCACAAGCAGTTCAATAAATGCTTTTGCCAGTTCTATGTCTGCTTGAGTACATAGACGTAATTTGTCTGTAATATCCAGAGGGATATTATAAGCATGCATGGAACCGAGAAGCAAAAAGTTAGGGGTGACATTCAGGCAAGTGCAGATTCTGATAAAAGAATCCATACTGGGCTTCTGTCTCCCGTTCTCGATGGAAGACATATGGTTATTGGATATTTCAATTTTCTCCGCCAATTCTGACTGTTTCATTTTCAATTCCTTACGTCGCGTTTTTATACGAGTTCCCATTTCTTTGTAAAGAGATTCCATTATCCGCGCCTTTCTTCTGACTAATCTTAAGAACATAGTAGTCGAAAACAAATCAAAGTTTATAGCTTTTTATCTAGCATAATCATATCAATAAGGGCGTGTTTTATAAAGAATGTATGACAGAATAAATCTGTGATACATAGTATTTAGAGAAAGTATTACATAAATTTTTCTGTAATACAGTTAGTTTGTAAAGAAAAAAAGCCCTTTTTATTCAAAATTTGCAAAAAGAAAGCCGTTCATTCCGAAGCACTGGATTTATTATGCCTGATACGTTATATTTTCATCAAGTAATCAAATATTTTACTTTGCGAGGAGGGCAAAAATATGCAGAAAAACAAAAAATCTAAAGAGGTAGCAAAAAAGGTCGTGGCTGTTTTAAACACACACTTACAGGGTGACGCCAACTCTGTGTCTTGCATTGCGGCGTATCAGCCAAAGGTTCCAAATGAATTATCAAAATTCAAGAGGGATAAACGATGAGTAAGTGCTTCGAGGTGATAGTAGACTGGCTTGTCGGTTGTGAAGTGATTGAGGAGACAGATAGGGAGCTTTACTGTTATGCTGTAAGGAGTTTTTTACTGTCATTGTCTCCTGTTCTTCTGGCGGTATTATTGGGCTTATGTAGAGGGGATATCAGCAGGGGCATTATTATAGTAATGCCCCTTATGTTAATCCGAAAATATAGCGGCGGGTATCATGCAAAAAAATTACGGTCATGTTTATTAGCTTCATCTTTGTTGCTGCTGCTTTGCATTGAGGTATCAATACATTGTGAATATGGCTGGGCGATGGTCATCTGCACAATTGTAGCAGCAATAAGTCTGAGTATCTTTAGTCCGATTGACAATGCAAATCGACCACTGGATCAAGAAGATTTCAAACATTATAAAGGAGTAGTGCTAATCGTCTTGTTTCTCATGGGATTGATTGTAGCTATCTTTACGGCAGTTAGGTTATATACATATGCGGGCTGCGTCTGTATTGGTATTATACTTTCGGCAGGACTGCAAGTTCCATGTATTTTTAAACGGATAGTTGAAAAGTCCCAAAAATGAACACATAATGTCGTTTGGCGCAAAAAGGGTTGAAATTACAATTTGCAATAAGGATAATGAAAGCGTCATTGATATCGCAGTATAAAATTTTTTAAGGAGGGAAATGAAATATGTCTCAGGCAAGGGAAAGAATCAGTACGCAAAGATCACATATCCTGTAATCACTTGTCAGTCTAAAGTCAGTGATGAGACCAAGCGACTAAGTAACTGGCGAGAAGAAAACAGGAATAACAAAGCGAGGTGATGAAATACACTATATTTGTGAAAGGGCTATTTGTTTTTAGTTAGCAAAATTTAATATCTATATGGTTTGTGACGTTTCACAAACACACAAAGAATAAAATAACAGGAGGACAAAATCATGGGAAAGAAATTTTTAAGGGGTAGTGCCAAAATCATGGCTATAATGGCTGCCGTAACGATACTTGGGTTTTCAGTTTCAGATAATATCATTTTTGCAAAAGAATCGCAGGATACAACACTGTATGAACGTTCTCTTAAGGATATATCCGGTTCTTGTGCGGAAGAATTGGAAGGTCTTGCGGAGAAATATTTTCATACGGAATCAGAGTATGATATAGCTGATCCGCATTTTGAGGTCGTTAATATTAATGCGTGCAAAACAGATGTGGTCTTTGATACAAACGGTGAAAGCGAGTATATTGACCTGATCGTTGAAACAGAAGAAGGGTTTTATGCAAACGTTTCTGAATTGGCAGAATGGACTTCAGAAAATATTGCTGTGGCAAGCGTATATAAAGGTAAAATCTATGCCAGAGGGGTCGGGGAAACGCAAATTCAGGCAGTTTACGGCGGTTTTTCTGTTGAGATTCCCGTAATTGTTGAGCACGAATGCGATTTATTGCAGTCGGATATGATAGATTCTCGGGCCAATAAAGCGGCATATCAGAGAGCGTTGGATATTTATAATCAAACATGGAGTCCCGATTCCGACATTTATCAATGGGGAACATCAAAAAAATACTTCAAAAGCGGAACTACATATCAAGGATATCCATATACACAATATGGAGATTGCTACCCCACTTCCTTTCTAAATGGAAAAATTTTCTTGAATGTATTAAATGACTCCAAATTTTTGCAATTAACAACCAGAACATCAGCGGAAGGGAACAAAGTATATTGCCCTTATTATGGGTTGGATTGTTCAGGACTAGTCTGTTATGCGCTTGATACTTCATCAAAATATGCAACATCAGGCATGATTACGGCAATTAGTAATGGGACATTTTCAAAGATCGGGAGTTATGATGCATCTTCTCCTTCCAAAAATGATTTGTTAGAATCGTATGAATTATTGGGAAGTGGGGACGCATTGGTAAAAAGTGGTCATTGTTTTTTGGTTATGACAAATAATACGTCAAAACAACAAGTGACCGTAATTGAACAAACACCACCGCTGACATGTGTAAGTACATACAGTTATTCTTCTTTAGCTAATGCTAAGTACAGACCGTTTAACTAATATTGATAGTATGGAGGATAATATAAGTGCCCAGATATAAGATATTCATTTTATGTATATTTGTGTTTTCGGCAGTTCTATACAGTTGTAGTGATAAAACGGGATTCATAGATACGCCGAGTGATGTAATTGAAAAGGGATATCCATTATCTGAAGAAGCATCATCTGCAATTGAGGTTGGAACAGATGAGAATCCTGTGGTTAATGAGCTTCAGAGTCAGGAAACAGTCACATATGATGCGGAGACTGTCGCTTCGGTCATTGCATCAGGGGATATGATGCAAATTAAAGCGGATTGCGAACTGGACATAGATATGGACGGAGAGATGGAACGTGTCTCCTTTGAAGCGGAAGAAATCGGGGACGGATATCGATATTCCTGCACATTGCATATTAATGATTTGGAATGGGTGATAGACCACCCTACCATTATATCAGACTTAATGGAGGGGAAAGAAACGCCATTCTATATATTTACTCCTGATGGAAAACGATTAGCGCTTGCATTAGCTGCCGAAGATGAATCATATAATTCGCGTACTTATGTTTTTCTCTATGATGGAGAGGAGATAAAGGATCTCTGGATATGGGGTGATATACAGTGTTATGATAAAGAGCAGGAATGCTTACTTGTGAAAACGCTTGTAGGGCAAATCGAGTGGCATTTGACGGTCCGAGCCTGCAAGCTGGAGATTAACGCGGAAGGGAATGAGCAATTTATCTTTCAGGAAGGATACAGTGATTACTTCACTGTTGATGCGGATACCGGAGAAAACAAGGTTTTTATACTAAAAAAGGATTTAAAGGGGTATACGGACTGTTCGATGAATGCGGATAGCGTTACAATACAGGCAGGTACAGGGCTGATTGTTCTGGGCGGAGATGCGGAAGAGTGGGTTTTGGTTCAGACAGTGGACGAAAGCATTAAATGTTGGCTTTCCATGGGGGATTTGGATATGAGGCTTGAGGAATATTTTGAGAATATAGCTATTGTAAACTAAGAATACCAAGGAGGGAATAAAAATGAGTGTAAAAAAGAAATGTAAGGTAATGGTGTTAGGTATTGCGTTGTCGGTTTTGCTTTTTGCGAATAACACATGTCAATGTATGGCAATGGATAAGATTACGGTTGGAAAATACGATTTGGATGGTGTAAAGGCAAATGTGGAATTAGGTGTAAAAGGAAACAGGTTTTGGATTAGCGGAAATGCAACGGATTATTGTGACTTTTCCGTAAAGGGAGAATATATTGGTGAAGACGGGGACTTCGGAATTGGGTATTCTGCCTCTCAAAGAGATTACTTTTCATATGCCCGAACTCTGGCATATGATATTATAAGCATATATGCCGACATAACAGTTGTTGCCAACAATGGGGAATATGCGGAAGACCATTTAGCATTATACTAATGTGGTGATGACGAATGAAAAAGGGTATTGTTTTATTGATAATATGCATGGTTATCCTGATTTTTTGGGTGCAAAAAGGTAATTCCAATGTCGATGAGGGACAATCATTTTGGGGTTATAGCGCTTTTGCAAAATGCGGTCAAAGGTATTTTTATATAAAGAATGATTATGCGACGCAGAGGACAAATATTATGTATTTAGATAAGGACATGAATCCGACATATTTATGTTCTGAAAATGAGTGTCTTCATAATACGCATGATTGTTGTTCATATGAGGTGTATGGAGGGCTTTTGCCGGAGAGCATATGGAGCTATGATGACAAGATATATGTGTGTGCTCCTAAGCAATTTGGTGATATGTCAAGAGGAAAATAAAAAAGATTTTCTGGCAGAAGGG
>JAMPHH010000058.1 GCA_023663505.1 Muribaculum sp. | reverse complement strand
ATTCTGCAAAGAAATAAATGCACGTTCTATGGTTCTTTTTGTCACACCTATCTTTACAGCCAGTTCATCAGAAGTATATTCTGAATTTTCTATTAGCAAAGAAACAACTTTCTTTTCAGTTTTATTCAAACCGACATTTTCTACTTTGCATGAAGTTTGGAAAGCAGACAGACACTCTCCACATGCACCGAATTCCCAAACATATCCGTCGGACGCACCCTCTTAATCTCATACCCTCCCTCGCACAGCACCTTCAAATCCCTCGCCAGTGTAGCGGGGTCACAGCTCACATACACGATCCTCTCGGGCTGCATTTTAAGCATCGTGTCCAGACATGCCTCGTCACAGCCCTTGCGGGGCGGGTCAACCACGATGACGTCCGGATGCAGCATGTCCTCCCCCGACAGCTCCCCGCTACTCAACTTCTCATAGAACCGCGGCAGCACCTCCTCAGCCCTGCCCACCCAGAATTCCGCGTTGGCAATGCCGTTTGCCCTTGCATTTTCCTTGGCGTCCTCAATGGCTTGGGGAATTATCTCCACGCCGTAGACCTTGCCCGCCTGTTCCGCCAAGAATAAAGAGATCGTGCCGATTCCGCAATAGAGATCCCACACAGTCTCCCTTCCGGTCAGCCCCGCATACTCCAACACCAGACTGTAAAGCTTCTCCGTCTGTACGGGATTGACCTGATAAAAGGACACTGGAGAGATATGGAAGGTCAGTTCCCTGCCAGTCAAAGGATACCCCTCCTTCTGCATATCCCGCACATGAATGGTATCGGAGATAGTTGGCTGTCCCCACAAAATATGAATCTCCTCGCCCATGATCACATTGGTGCGCTCCGTGTTGATACTGACGGAAATACTTCTCATACCGGACAGTCTGGTCAAGCGGTCAATCAAGGTCTGCTGCCCGGGCAAAAATTCTCTCTGCGCACTCCCTTGTGCTGTCATGTTCTTGTCTTTTCCAAAGGAACGGTTGATCACCAGACATACCATCAGCTCCCCGCTGCAGAAGCCTTTTCTTATCAGCACATGGCGAATCAAGCCCTGCCCTGTTGTCTCGTCATAGACAGGCACCCTGTATTCCCGCATGTAATCCAAAATGATCCTCAATATCTCCTCATTTTCCTCCGCGCCCAGACAGCAATCGATATTGGGAATGATGCTGTGTGTCCTGCCCGCGTAGAAGCCTGCGACAGGATTACCCTCCCTGTCAGTGCCCACGGGGTATTGTGCTTTGTTTCGATAGCGCAGGGGCGTGTCCATGCCGATGATAGGCCCCATGACCTGATCCACCAGCTCCGGCGCAAAGCCTCCGATATGAATGAGGTCATTACGAACCTTTTGCTGCTTATAGACGAGCTGTCGCTCGTAGGAAAGCACTTGTAATTGGCAGCCGCCACATTGTCTGTATGTGGGGCAGACCGGCTCCACCCGATAGGGAGAAGGTGTGAGAACCTTCTCCAACCGGGCGTAGGCATAATTTTTCTTGACCTTCACAAGCTTCACCTGTGCGGTATCACCGATCACCGCGTCCTTCACAAACAGGGTAAAGCCCTCCACCTTGCCGATTCCCTCGCCCCCGCTGCCCATATCTTCAATTGTCACAGTCAAATAATCGTTTTTCTTGTATGCCATATTTCCTCTTATTCTGCCGCCCTGTATAAAACGTCCGCAGGTTGTTGACCCTTGCAGCATTCGCCAAGTCAACAATCCCTCTACAAAGCAAAATGCATCTCAGATGCATAGGTATCAAGCTTGCAACGCTGCAGAGCACATGCATTCATAGAATGCTTTGGTATGATGAACCTCGTTGGAACCGCAGGGATCACCCTCTAGGCGGGAGCACTCCGCACAGCTTATCCATAAACGAGCTCTCATAGGTCAATGCCTCCAGAAATAATTGCGGAAGCTTTCCCTTCCAAGAATGCTCTGCGCATTCTTTCTTCCAGTCCTCCACCAACGGATTCCCCGCCAAGAGCGATAAGCCCTCATCATAACAATTATTAACCACCTGTCGCCATACATTTAACTCTGTATATTCCGTAGAATCCGCATATAATGCCCTGCGCAGATTCTCCGGCAGGTTCCAGTTGTCACCCCGTCCCATATGGGTAGCCGTGGCGGGGTGTCCGTTCGCAAACATATAGATACTGCATGGGATACAGGACGCGACCTTACAGGTGCCCCTGCCTAATGCAAGCTCCAAATATACCTTGTGTTTATCATTAACGGCGCCATAATGATCCATGGAACGTGTCATTCCATGCACACTGGCAAAGACATTGCCTTCCGTATATCCTTTTTCGACATATTTCATGGGCATCGCCCCCCAATGAATGCGCTTGGTGGGATAGTGAAAGCTTTCCAATGCATCAGCCAAGGTATTGCTCACGTCTACCGCTTTATTATAC
The DNA here is from genome assembly GCA_023663505.1 of Muribaculum sp. GTDB lineage: Bacteria > Bacillota > Clostridia > Lachnospirales > Lachnospiraceae > Acetatifactor. The sequence continues at coordinate 18,857 of JAMPHH010000058.1, read as the reverse complement.
GAATCCGACAGGGTATTGCACATCGCTCGGGCATCTGAGCGGTATTCCGGCTGATATTGATACAGATCCGAGCCGCCGAGAAGCTCAAGGGAGCTGATCGTGCTCAAACCGCCGATATATGTGCCGGGAAGCTCGGAGGGAAGCTTGTTCACAGCTCTCTCCAGACGCTCAACCGTTGCCTGCAGCTCTCCCACCAGTCCGTCCGCCACGGCAGGAGGCAGATAGTCCGACTTGCCAAAGATAAAAGGGAAATCTCTCTTTGCCTGCTGTGGCTTGAATACTACCCCTGACACGATTCCCGATAATCTCTGCGCCAAATCCTCATGTCTGCGGATATCCTGTTCCATCTTGGCAACCCGCCTTTGGTACTCCGCCGCTGCTTCTCCTGTCATTTGTCCGACATTCTCCTCAGGCACAGTCTCATAGACAAAGGTTGTCTGATTGCGCGCTATGTTCATGAACCCGCACGCAATGATAGTACATAGGGTGTCCGCGTAAGTCTTGTCAAATGGTTTCATATAATATTCCTCCCTGATATGTGTATTTGACAGCTTTTGCCGTCAAAGCAAGCATATTCTTCACGGAGTTATATTACAAAGGATTTGGCGGAAAGACCTCTGACAATTCTAATAGGGCATCTGCGGCAGCTCCTCCATCACGATCTCTCTTAACCTTCGGAGGTTCTCCGCCGTGTTCGCCGCAATCACGGGAAAGGGTCTGTCTAACGGGAAGCTGTCCTGATAAAGCATCTCCACATATCCGCCCGCTTCCTGAATAATGGGGATTGCGCCCGCCACGTCCCAAGGGCACAGCCTGATCTCAAAGTAAAGCTCCACTCTGCCGCACGCCAGATAAACCAGCTCCGCCGCGGCGGAACCCAAACGGCGCAGGTCATCAGATTCCTGATAGACTCTCTCAATAATGCGAAAGCAGGGCGGTGCATAGCGTTTGTCATATAAGCTCATGGCGGAGCAGAGATGGGAATGGGCAAAATCCCTGTCTGACACATGAATCGGCTCACCGTTCCTGTAAGCGCCCTCCCCCTTTTTCGCATAATATAATTCATCTCGATAGGGCTGATATACCACGCCCAGACAGGGCTCTCCTGACTGCACCAGACCCACGGAGATAGCGCTGACGCCGATATCCCTGATAAAATTCGATGTACCGTCAATCGGGTCGATCACCCACAAAAGCTCTCCCTCCGAGGGATTGTCCTCACTCTCCTCCCCGATCACCAAGCTTTTAGGCAGGAGCGTCTTAAGCTCCTTGGTAAGATACTGCTCCACCGCGATATCACGGGAGGTAACGTAATTGGAGCTGTTGCCCTTTTGCCGAATCTCCATATTCCTGTCCATCATCAGCTTTCCCGCCTCGCGCACAAGCCTGACAACCTTCAATATATCTACGTCCGATCTGCTCTGATTCTCCATCTTGATAACCATACCTTTCTCTCAGCCTTAACCCTTACTGCTTAGTCGCCCGCAGATTGGATTCAAACAGGCGGTTATATCCAAACCAACCGTTATTGCCCTGATTGTTTTCCAGAATCTCCTTAAAGGTTTCCAGCTTGGCGTCCGTGTCATCGGCATAATTTAACGCCAATGCCTCCATCAGCGCGGGAATCTTGGGCGAGCCAAACTCATATTTGCCATGATGCGCCAGAATACAGTGCTGCAGCTGGGTCAACTGCACATGGGGAAAATCAGGAATGGCTGCGGCGCGCTCCGCCACCATTTGGGAGCCCATAACGATATGACCCAAAAGCTGCCCGTCATCAGTGTAGTCATTTGCAGGAAAAGACGCAATCTCCTTGGTCTTGCCGATATCGTGACAGATCGCCGCGGTCAGAAGCAAATCCCTGTTCAATATGGGATATGCGCCGCAATAGTAATCACACAGCTTGGTCACGCTCAGTGTGTGCTCTAATAATCCGCCGATAAACCCATGATGTACGGTCTTGGCGGCGGAGGAATTACAAAATGCCTTTACAAAATCGGTATCCTTCACAAACAAGCTCTCCAACAGCTCATGATAACAATCCGTCCGAATACTGTTAATCAATCCCACAAGCTCCTGATACATGGCATCAATATCCTTGGAGCTCACAGGCAGGTAATCCGCCGGGTCATAATCCCCCTCCTGACAGACGCGGATACGTTTGATGCTGATCTGGAGCGCCCCCTGATAACTGGACACGTCGCCGCAGATATCTATGTAATCAAGGACATTATACTCCTCGATTCCTTGACTGTTGGGCTCCCAGACCTTGGCGTCAATGCTGCCTGTCTTATCCTGTAATATCACATTTTCATAGCCCTTGCCGTTTCTGGTGACAGCCGCCTGTCTGTGACGGCACAGATAAATACCCGAAATCGTGTCGCCGTCCTTCATTTCTTTGATGTATCTCATATGAATACATTACCTCCCTGCTGCTTTTTCTTTTTATATCTGCTACGTTTGATCCGATTTATCCCCACAGGCAATGAGTCCGGTCAATTCAATTGACTTTATGTCGGAGCATACACGCAGTATTTACTATGTCAGCCCTAAACGGCTACCGCTTGTCCAAGGTGACGGAGATCTCCATCTCACGATACGCCCCCTGAGCCGCCCGCATCACCTTCAGCTTTACCGTACTGCCAACCTCAGCCTGCATCAACGCGGAGATATAATCATTATAGCTGTGGATAGCCCGGGCGTCAAATTCCGTGATCACGTCTCCCTGCTGAATCCCCGCCTGCATGGAGGGTGAATTCATTTTCGCCTCGCGCACAAAGGCTCCATAAGGCACGCCTAACTCCTCATTCGCCTCCGCCGTCACGTCAATGCCGCTGATGCCCAAATAGGCGATCTCCTCACCGTTGGACATCTTTTCAATACTTTTTTTCAGCTCGGAAATACCGTATGCCGTCAGCATGTTCTTCATGTCCGTCCCGGGCTTCTGGTTCGTGATCACACCGATTACCTGTCCCTGCATGTTAAAAATCACGCCCCCCGCATTCTGGCTTCCGTAAATATCCGTCTGTAACAGCTTATAATTCGTATCCGCCTGATTGCTTTGGTCAACGGTGGCGGTGATCATTCCATGGCCCACGGAGCCGCTGCTTCCTATGGGGCTTCCCAGTGCGACCACGGGAGTGCCTATGATATGCCTTCCCGCGGAGGAGCCCAAGGTCGCGATCTGCAGTCCGCCCTCCCTCACCTCTGTGGGGACATCCTCCAAATCCACAGACAATACAGCCAGATTCGTGGCTGTGTCCTGACTTTTTAATTTCGCCGGCACATGATATGCCGAATTGTCGCTTGCGGACGCGCTCAGATAGGAAAAGGTCAGGGTCAGGCTCTCCGCCTTGCGCAACGGCGTATAATCCGCCAGCACCAACAGCTCCTTGCCGTTATCGGCAATGATCACTCCCGAGGATTGGTTTCTGCTCTCCTCCACATTGTTGAACCAGTCAATGTTGGAGCTCACCCCCGTCACGGTCACCATATAATGATTCAGCTCTGTCACATAGGCGGACAGCGCGCTGTATATCTGCCTGTAGCTGTCTTTGTCCAGAACCACCTTCGACAAGATCTCCTGAATCTGTTCCTGCTCCAAGGAGACCTCATCGCCCCCCGTCTCTTGGTCATTCTCCGAGGTCTGGTTCTCCGACAGCATTTCCTCCGGCGTCATTTCCTGCTGATCCTCTGGGAAAAAAACAGGAGCAGGCTCCTCCTCGGGGTAGAGCCAATTGCTGAGAACCGGCTCCAGAACCAGAAAGGTCACGCAGGCGATCAGACCAAAAACCACCGCCATGGACGCCGTTATCAGAGTACGCCGAATCAGCTTTCTCTTGTTGATTGGACGCTCCTTGATCTTCTCTATCATAAATTCATTTTGGCTGTTTAAATTATTCAATTGCTGCTGATCCTTGTCCGACATGCGCGAACCTCCCTCTTGATACCGCCATAATCCATGATTCTAACCCATCATGGTGCGGGCGGCATTCCTGCCTTTTCCTGCCTTGAATACAGACCTATTGTAACACATTCCCCCACACTTTCCAATCCGCAGACCGCAGCCAATGTTATCCATGGAATTTGGTTATAAAGCTGTTTATTCTGAGCCTCCCACAGCATGAGAAACAAAAACGCGCCAAACACGGTGAGATAGATCATGAACGTCAAATTTGCCCTCATGCCACGGTCATCATAAGCGGCTAATGAACCATTGTTTATATCGTTTGCAGCGCAAGCCCTTTTTCCCGCAGTCTCGACTTTCGGAGAATTCCCATACCCAAGGGCCCGCATCGCAGCCCCCACAAGCATCAATAGTAGCACTGCATAGAAAAATCCGGTAGAAAGACATGCGTATTTCCAAAAATAATCCCCGTCCCAATAGACCCAATGCCATAACAGGCTTTCCCGATAGGGATATATATGCGAGGTAGGGCTGATGCTGCCGTCCCCAAAGTTGACAGACGCCTTATCCGCCAAATGCTCCCCCTGAAACAGATTCCCCCAATGCTCCCTAATCTTCTGAATGCAGAGCTCTCTCCTACTATCCGCATTCGGACTGAGATAACATTCCTCAATAAAATCCAGATTTGCCCCGTAGGTGCCATCACCCATCAGTCCCAAGGCAATCCAATATTCCGTCGGGAATTTCAGCCGATACTCCTCCGCCTTGGAAGGATAGGAATCAGAGACGGCTGACAGAGAGCCCACGGTCAACACCATCACCACGCCGAACGTCAGAAGCTCCTTCCATATTCTCGCAGCCCTCACCATAATCAGGGTAAAGATCAGTGCCACCAAAGCAATTGCAGAGGTTGCCTTCGCCGCGATGCTGACGCCCCAGATCAGTCCCGCTCCCATGATGGCGCCCCACCTTCTAAAGCCTTGGACGCCGCAGCCATAGATCAGCAAAGTGATCGCCATGATGCTCCCGCCAAAGCTTAACTGATCGGAATAAAACGCGTTGGTACATGCCCATATGGGTGTCCATAGCGAATAGACCGCCACGGCAAACCATTGTGCTGCCGCTCCCCCTGACCCAAGCTTGCCCATAAGATAAAAAATACATACCAATACCAAGGTCACTTGCAACACATTCATCGCCAACACAAGATAATACGGGTCAGAAAATCCTAAGAAAATCCCTAATTTCATGCAAAATGTCAATATGGTCAGGGGACCCAGATTGTTGGTCCACATGCCAAAATACTGCCAATCCTCCACAGTCTCTCCCACCGCCAGCTGATACGCCGTCTCATAGACACTTCCGTAATCCGTGACGGGATAGCTGCGAAGGATCAGACTCACCACATATAGCAAAATGCCATACAAGACCACATATAGGAGCAAAGCCCTGCGGGAAAACCTCCCCAAATCGACATGCCTGCTCCTAAGAAAGCTTTCCACCCTCCCAATCCCCCAACGGATACCACACAGAATCAAAACCCAGACCAACATATATATAAACATCCTTGCGGGAATCAGGTTATTTTGCGGCTTCAAGATCACGGTGATCAATATGGCAGTCAAACCTATGGAGAAAACACCATAAAATACTCGCTTCATCATCACTCCACCCATCTATTTCCGACACACCCACACATTCGGCCGTTTCCTGCCATGAATATGGTATATTGTACCATATTACACCTCCAAATACCATGTCGAATTACAAAAAGAGTAGTATTCCACCCTTTTCCAGATTCTAAAAATATGGTATACTACATGGAGGACGGACACTTTCATGCGAGGGAACCGAAATGGCGGAGAAAATATATAATAAATTCATCAGGTTCTTTTGCGTTATATTGACAGGGTATCTCTTTTTACAGGGTCTGTTTACACTATGTAATATACAGAGGGTAGAGGAGAAAACTTTTTTTGTAAGCAACAATGCCCTTGTGCAGATGATCGGGATTCTTCTTTTTGCATTATTTGCCTTGATCCTGCTAAAAGAGCGCATATGGAGCCTGCTTGCCCAATATGGACATATCTTATTCGGCGCCTTGACATTCCTTGTGTTTTGCTTTTTGATCTGGTGGGTGACGCAGACAGTATTTTGGTACTATGGTGACGCGGAATGGATGTACCGTTGCGCCTTGGAGCTGCTTGAGGGCAACTTTTCACAGTGGGAGCCCGGCGGCTATTGCTATATGTGGCCCTTTCAAAGCGGCACGGTCCTGCTGATTGCCGGAATACTCAGATTCTTCTCCGTCGGTCAGAGCTTTTACCTTTTTCCGATGCTCTGCATTGTATTTTATATCATCACGATCCTGAGTCTCTACGCCACCTTGAGGATGATGTTTGCGGATAAAGCTCTGGTAAACCTGCAGGGGATCATGCTGATCCTCTATGTCCCTTATGCGTTCCTTACCATGTGTATGTACGGGGATTTGATTGGCTACGGCTGGGGCGCGCTTGCCATTTTTCATGCCGTCAAATATGTAAATTATGACAGGCTCCGCAATCTCATATATTCCGGAATTTGCCTGTTTCTTGCCATTTGTTTTAAGCAAAATTGTGCGATTCTGTTCGTGGGAATATTGGTTTTGCTAACTATGAAGCTGCTGTCAAGCAGGGAGAAGGCAAAGCTACTCCGCGGCTTGCTTGGTCTGGCGGTATTTTTGCTAATCGTTTTGGCGGGAATCCGATTGCCCGACGTGATCCTCAGTCAGCTCTCGGGATTGGACATGCCCACCGGCAACAGCAAATGGGCGCATCTTGCCATGGGTGCGCAAGAGAGCGATAAAGCGCCCGGATGGTACAATAATTATAATGCGGAGGTTTTCGAGCGCAATAACTATGACACGGACAAAACCGCCGCCGAGTCCAAAGCCGCGTTAAGGGAGTCCTTGAGTTACTTTGTAGAGCATCCCGATTATGCATGGGAATTCTACAATAAAAAACTGGCGTCAGAGTGGAATAACCCCACTATGGAATGCTTCCATGTGCAGAACTTCCGCAACACGGCAAAGGAGCTGAGCAGCTTTGTCAAATCCACCATCAACGATGGCGGCAAGATCAATATTTTGGCGATATGGTATCTTGACATTGCACAGTCTGTCCTGCTTTTTGGAATCTTAATGTATTTTTTACATGAGCAGGCCGCGGATTATAAGCAGCTTCTTTGGGGACTTTTATTCATGGGGGCTTTTGCGTTCTGGATGTTTTGGGAAGCGAAGGCAAGGTATGTCGCCCCGTATCTGCTATTCCTGATTCCCTATTCCTTCATGGGGTATCGGATATTGATACAGAATTGGAAGGAAAAAAGAGTTTATCTGTCTGTATTTGTGCTTCTGGCGCTTGTCGCTTTCCTGCACCTTTCCAATGCGGGTTGGGTGACAAGCAGCTTTAAAATAAGTCAGGATACAGAAAGCTATTACGAATATATTCATGAGTATAACAATAACTTTGTGAACCTGCGCTATTGAGTCAACATCAACTTCGTTAACAAAGTCAACTTCGTTAACAAAGTCAACTTCGTTGACTTGACTCATCAATTGCAGTAGTCGAGAGATAACAAGTTTGAAAATACATTTTCAAACTATTTATTGGTGCAGTCTATAAGACTGTTGTATTGCAGGCATAAGCCTGCGATATGCGGGGGTATAAGTATGAATCAGAAAGTTTTAAAAACCTTAGAATATGACAAAATCATACAGATGCTTGTGGAGAAAGCGGACTCCGAGCCTGCCAAGAGGCTGTGCAGTGAGCTTGTGCCCTCCACTAATTTGGAGGAGATCCGCCAAAACCAACGGGAGACGAAGGACGCGTTGGCACGGCTTTTTCAACGGGGCAGCACCTCCTTTGGCAGCAACAGGGATTTGGGCTTCTCCATCAAATCCCTTGAGATCGGGAGCAGCCTATCCATCACGGAGCTCTTAAAAATCGCCGCATTGCTTGACAATGTGAGCCGCATTAAAACCTATGGGCGGAGGGAGCGGGAGGACGCTCCGCAGGATAGTCTGGACGCTTACTTTGAACAGCTGACCCCTTTAACCGCCCTTGCCAATGAGATCAACCGCTGTATTCTCTCCGAGGAGGAGATTGCGGACGACGCCAGCCCAAAGCTGAAAAGTATCCGCAGAAGTAAGCTTTCCACCAATGAGAAGATTCATTCCCAGCTGACCTCAATGCTGAACGGTTCCTATCGCACCTATCTTCAGGACGCAGTGATCACCATGCGGGACAACCGTTACTGCATTCCTGTCAAGGCGGAATACAAGGGACAGGTAAACGGCATGGTTCATGATCAATCCTCCACAGGCTCCACATTTTTCATCGAGCCTGCTGCCGTGGTAAATCTGAACAATCAGTTAAAGGAGCTCGACCTGCAGGAGCAGGCGGAGATCGAATCGATTCTCGCTGACCTCAGCGCACAGGCGGGGGAACACACGGAGGAGCTTGCCGCCAATCAGAAAATGATGACGCTGTTAGATTTTATTTTTGCAAAGGGAAAGCTTGCCATGGAGCAAAATGCCACGGAGCCTCTATTTAACAGAAAGCGTTACATCAATATTCGCAAGGGACGTCACCCCCTTTTGGACAAGAAAAAGGTTGTACCCACGGATATCCATCTGGGCAGGGATTTTGACCTGCTGATCGTCACGGGTCCCAACACGGGCGGCAAGACAGTCTCCCTGAAAACCGTGGGACTCTTTGTGCTGATGGGACAGGCAGGGCTTCATATTCCTGCGATGGACAGGTCGGAGCTGTCGGTGTTCACGGAGGTTTACGCGGATATTGGAGATGAGCAGAGCATCGAGCAGAGCTTGTCCACATTTTCCTCACATATGACCAGTATCGTGCATATTTTAAAGCATGCGGACGAGCGTTCCCTATGTCTTTTTGACGAGCTTGGAGCGGGCACGGATCCCACCGAGGGCGCCGCGCTTGCCATCGCTATTTTAAATCACCTTCATGACAGAGGTATCCGCACTATGGCGACCACTCATTACAGTGAGTTGAAAATCTATGCGCTCTCCACGGATTTTGTGGAGAATGCCTGCTGTGAATTCAGCGTGGAGACCCTGCGTCCCACCTACCGCCTGCTGATCGGTATCCCCGGCAAGAGCAATGCCTTTGCCATCTCCTCTAAGCTGGGGCTTCCCGACGAGATCATCAATGCCGCAAGGGAACAGATCGGCAAGGAGGACGAAAGCTTTGAAGATGTGATCGCTGATTTGGAGCAGAGCCGTGTCACGATTGAGAACGAGCGCAGGGAGATCACGGAATACAAGGAACGTATCCGCACCTTGGAGGAACAGCTTCGCCAAAAAAATGAAAAGCTCGATCAGGCAAAGGATCGCATTTTAAGGGAAGCCAACGAGCGGGCAAGGGAGATCCTGCAGGAGGCAAAGGAGGTTGCGGACGAGACTATCCGCGACTTCAACAAGGCTGCTTCCTCTGGCGCGGACATGAAGGAGTTGGAGCGCAAAAGGCAGCAGGTACGCGACAAGATCAACGAGAAGAACGAACACCTCAGCCTGCAAAGCCCCAAGGAAAAAGGGCAGAAAAACGCCGCCAAAGCCCTTGACCCGAAAAAGCTCAAAAAGGGCGACAGCGTGAGAATCATTTCCATGGGACTAAAGGGCACGGTCAGCTCCCTGCCTGACGCGAAGGGCAATCTGTTCGTCCAATGCGGTATCATGCGCACACAGACCAATATAAGCGACATTGCCGTTTTGCAGGAGGAGAGCATTACCGCTCCGGGATACAGCGGCAAGCGTAACGCCTCCTCCGGCATGAAAATGTCCAAATCCCTGTCTGTCTCCACGGAGATCAACCTCTTAGGGCGCACCGTGGACGAGGCTCTGGCGGAGCTTGATAAATATCTGGACGACGCATATCTGGCACATCTGCCCAGTGTGCGGGTCGTCCACGGAAAGGGAACGGGAGCTCTCAGACAAGCCGTTCACAATCACCTGAAGAAATTGAGATATGTAAAGGAATATCGTCTTGGAGAGTACGGCGAGGGCGACGCCGGCGTGACAATCGTAACCTTTAAATAAAGCGATTTTGCAGAAAGGAATACTAATGGCAAACAAACAGAAAATTCTCATTGTAGATGATGACAACAACATCGCAGAGCTGATATCCCTCTATCTGACCAAGGAATGCTACGAAACCAAGATTGTCAATGACGGGGAGTCCGTGCTTCCCGCCTATGAGGACTTCACTCCCAATCTCATTCTGTTGGATCTGATGCTCCCGGGCATTGACGGTTATCAGGTATGCAGGGAGATACGCACTAAATACACCGTGCCCATCATTATGCTCTCCGCCAAGGGCGAGGTGTTTGACAAGGTATTGGGGTTGGAGCTGGGTGCGGACGATTATATTGAAAAGCCCTTTGACTCCAAGGAGCTTGTGGCGCGCGTCAAGGCGGTGCTGCGCCGTTATAAACCTGCTGCCGCCGTGACGGAGAGCCAAAATGACAAATGTGTCAACTATCAGGATCTCTCCATCAACCTCACCAACTACTCCGTGATGTATATGGGGGAGACGGTGGATATGCCTCCCAAGGAATTAGAGCTTTTGTATTTTCTGGCGGCGTCCCCTAATCACGTATTCACCAGAGAACAGCTCTTAGACCAGATATGGGGCTATGAATATATCGGCGACACCCGCACCGTGGACGTCCATATCAAGCGTCTGAGAGAGAAGATCAAGGATCATGCCAACTGGAAGATTTCGACCATCTGGGGCATTGGCTACAAATTTGAAGTTAGGAATTGATTATGAAGAAAACCCTGTATCTCAAATTCGTACTTGCATATTTTATTTTTTTTATGTTTGGCTTTATCATCGTGACCACTTTTGTACCCAGTATGACCAAGGAGCAGTTGGTGCGGGAGAAGGCGGAGAACCTCTACTCGGAGGCTATGCTGATCGCCCAGAGCTATGCAAGCGGTCTCTATACCAGTGAGAACAGTTTGGAGGAGGTTAAGGCACAGCTGGACGCATTGGCAGTCTATCTGGACAGCGGCATCTGTATTATCAACCCCTCCGGACGACTGGTGCTCGACACGGAGACTCCCATCAATGTCGAAGATGTGGTGATGATTGAGAACTTTGACCCCACGGTCACAAGAGGCTCCTACTACACGGTGGATCATTTCTTTGACAATTTTGAGTACGACGTGCTCAGCGTGTTCGCCCCCATCACCTCCGACTATAAGGTGAAGGGATATGTGGTGATCATTTGTGATATGACAGCCATTGACGCGTCCTGCAACAATCTCTTGAATATATCCTATATCACAATGGTTATCCTGTTCCTTCTGTCAGGCATCATATTGATCTTTTTCACGGAGATGGTTTACATGCCCCTGCGAAAGATTACCCATGCCACGGAGCAGTATGCCTCAGGCAACATGCACTATGAATTTCAGGTGGACAGCGAGGACGAGATCGGCTATCTGGCAGCCTGCCTGAACTATATGTCAAGCGAGATTGCCCGCTCCGAGGACGACCAGAAGAAGTTTGTCGCCAATGTCTCCCATGACTTCCGCTCTCCGCTGACCTCCATTCACGGCTATCTGGAGGCCATGCTGGACGGCACGATTCCGGCGGAGCTGCATGAGAAATATCTGAACATTGTGCTGAACGAGACCGACCGCCTGACCAAGCTTACCAACAGTCTTTTGGTGCTAAATAACCTCAACACCAAGGGGATTCTTCTGGACAGATCGGATTTTGACATCAATCAGATCATTCGCCGCACAGCGGCTGCCTTCGAGGGAATCTGCCGCGAGAAAACGCTCGCCATCGAAGTGGTTCTCACGGGAGACGAGATGTTTGTCAATGCGGATATGGATAAAATCCAACAGGTGCTATACAACCTGACGGACAACGCCATCAAATTCAGCCACCATGATTCCGTCATCAAAATAGAGACCTATGAGAAAAACAGCAAACTGTTTGTCTCCATAAAGGACACGGGCATCGGCATTCCCAAAGATGATTTAAAGCTGATCTGGGACAGATTCTACAAGTCAGACCTCTCCCGGGGCAAGGACAAGAAGGGCACGGGGCTTGGTCTGTCCATCGTGAAGGAGATCATTAACGCTCACAACGAGAATATCAATGTGATCAGCACGGAGGGCGTGGGAAGCGAGTTTATCTTCTCCCTGCCGCTTTCGGAGGACTATGATGAGGATATTGATTTATGAAAAAAACAATTAGTGTGATCTTAATTGAATGCTTGCTTTGCAGCTGTATCCTTGCCGGATGCGGGCGGGATATTCCGACGGCTGACAGTCAGGTGCCTGTGGCGCCTGTCAGTGTACCCGAGGAAACGGAGAGTGCCTCGGAATCCTTTTATGCAGAAGATGAGGAGACAGAGCTTTCAGAACAACAGACAGAGACTGTCGATTCACAAACCGCCGCTCCGCGATTGCGTGATATCCGAAATGAAGTATCGGAATTCCAGCACAGCTCTGCATGGGATAAATATGAGGAGCCTGATAATTTTCCGTTCTCACATGACTTTATCCAAAGCAGTAACCAGTTTGTTCATAATTGGATAAAATATAGCTTGTTCGATATGCTATATAGCTATGAACAACAGGTTCATCAAAATCTGCTGTCGGAGAACTGGACCATCGAGCGAATCACTCTTATCGGAGGGGACTATTATCATGTGCAGCTTCTGCAGGAGGTGAGCGAGGTGCAGATTGGCTGCCTGATCTGTCCGAGTAAAGACCGCTATCTCATTTTATATGCAATATGCGAGGACGGGGATCGGACGACTACACCGGATAGCAATGTACATTACTTTTCACAAGCGGAATGGCATAGCTATTCGCCGGAATATTCCGCAAAGGACGCTGATATGATGGAAGAAAAGCTCTACAATCCCTTTGCCGAGGCTTTCCTGACATCAACCCATACCACGCTGTGTGCGATACTGTGTGACCGTCTACGGAATGACACAAGGATTTGGGAGGTTGCCGACATTTATGAATGTTATTTGACGAATTATTATCTGGTGTCTGACGACCGCGTGGCATGGATTTGTGTGGATATGAGCAATCGGGAGTACACAATGGAAACCTTTTATGCGATTCTTCCACAGGAGAACTCTGAAGCAAGCAACGGGAGCAATTCTGTTGACATTCCCCTTTCGGAGCGGTATCCTGATGTACCGAAGGAGCTTTTGCCGGTTTTGGAGCAATATTTTGTCGTGCAGCAGGAATATGAACGCATTATCCCAAGGGACGTTTATATTAATCATCAGGAAATTATGGAGCGCGTGGTTGCGGAGCAGGGCTTTGATTATGTATATGTCGAGATTGGCGTATTGGAACGAGACAAGGTCGGTTACAGCCTGTATGACCTGACGGGGGACGGGTTCCCCGAGCTTATCATGGGATACTATAATGGGGAGGAGGCTTATCCATATTGCATATATTATTACAGCCCAAAAGACGGTGTAAGAATGGATATGGAAAGCACACCTTGGTATGTGACGACGATTCATGAGGACGGAATCGTGGAAATACACGGACATACGGCTGCAGAGCCAATCTATTATTATCAGTTTCAACAGGAGACAGATGCATTGGAATTGGCAGTGGGACTCGAATGCAAGGTAGACAGCGTATATGACGAGAATTACGGCAGCGAGATAGACAAGGTGGTCGGGTATTGCAAATTCGTTTGGGACAAGGAGACACACGATCGAATATATGAGGACATCTCGGAGGAAGCTTATCAACATATTCGGGAACAGTATTCCGCTCCGTCGGCAGAATTGGAATGGAGGTCAATGTGAACGGGGAAAAGCACTGTAAATTTAATGAATGGGACAAGGCGGGATTCGTCATTCCGAATGAGTATATTCTGGGTGATGACAGTGAACTGGCTGATGCATTAAAAGTATTTTATGATGCGGGCGGGTATGACTTTTTTAATGTTGTCGAGCCTGAATACTATGCAGACAACTGGTTGGAGTTTATCGGGAATCTATATGCGGAAATTGATGAAGGGAAATATATAATAGGAAATAAGTCGTATCAGATACCATTGTCGGAAGCTCAGAAAAGGGAGCTGTCGGACAGGGGTGTGCCAAGCGTTTTTGTTTCTGATGTTCGTTGACAAGTGGTAATTTCGATACTTTTTTGTTGCATTGACTGCCAGCAGATAATAAAATATATATTAAAAGTATATGTAATCGAAAATGAGTCATACGAAAAAGAGGAGGTGTTGGCATGCCTGATTTTGGTGCAGCGGAGCGCAGAATACTCAGTTATTTTAAGAAAGGTATTGAGCTCTATTACAAGGGCAATAAATATATTGTTGAAGAAGCTGATAAGCCTACTTGTTCATATGGAGAACCAAAGACGGATATTTATGTTCGCCTATCCAATGAACATCAAGAGCAAGAGGTGAAGATTTCTTATAAAAAAGAAAATGCAGATTTTCTGGAGAATAAAACCAATAGCCAGAGGGCAGAGCAGCTATTCGGAGCGGAGTGGAGAAGAATCATCTTCGAATCAACATCTGCAATATCTAATAGGTTTATGGAACGTATGCTTGTATATAAAGATGCGTTAGGAAGAACAGAAAAAGGTGCAATAACACTTGGCTGGAAATTTGAACTTCTTAATAAGCCGGGAGGAGATCTTTCGGGGCGTATGGATTTATCTCCACAACAGGTTTATGATGTTTATGCCGGAACGAATCTATCTTTGGATAAAAGAAACGCAATCGTAAATGGAAGAATAATTCCTGATTCCGGAGTTGCTGACTATATACTTATGACAGACAGGGTAAGTTCCGCTCAGGAAATCATAGAAAAAATGGTGCCTATAAAAGAATATATACTGGCGTATCCAAATATTTATTTTGCGTGTAAAGCCTTGAATTATAGGACGTATGAGCAAAAGTATGATGGAAACCGTCCCTTATCTGTTCAGGTTGATTGGAAAGTCAGGAATGGAAAGCTGACTTACGATCTTATTTTTGACCAACCGCTTGAAATGAACGGTACAGAAATGGCGGAGCGTTTATTGGCATGCATGAGGGAATTATCAATACATACAACAGATGATATTGATGACGACAATTCAGACATGAGAAATGTTTACAAAGATTAAAGAAAGAGGTGCAATGAAATGAAGGTAATCAGCTTGTTTTCGGGCTGCGGAGGACTGGATCTTGGTTTTGAGAGAGCCGGTTTTGAAATTCCTGTGGCTAATGAGTATGACAAAACGATTTGGTCAACCTTTAAAGCAAACCACCCTAAAACACATCTAATTGAAGGAGATGTACGTCAGGTAAACAAAGAGGACATTGCAGAGTTTCTTGATGGATCCGTAGACGGGATAATAGGCGGACCGCCGTGTCAGTCATGGTCCGAGGCCGGTGCGCTTCGTGGAATTGACGATGAAAGAGGTAAACTTTTCTTTGACTATATCAGAATCTTAAAGGACTTTCAGCCAAAGTTTTTCTTAGCCGAAAACGTGAGTGGAATGCTTGCAAACAGACATTCTGAAGCAGTTCAAAATATCCTTAAACTTTTTGACGGAGCGGGATATGATGTATCTTTAACAATGGTGAATGCCAAGGATTATGGTGTTGCACAAGAAAGAAAAAGAGTTTTTTACATCGGCTTTAGAAAAGATCTCGGTATCAAGTTTGAATTTCCTAAGGGATCAACCAAGGACGATGATAAAAAGATCACATTGAGAGATATCATTTGGGATCTGCAGTTTTCTGCAGTTCCTGCAGCGCCAAAGAATAAGCATAATCCAAAAGCTGTTAATAATAATGAATATTTCACCGGAACCTATTCCACTATTTTCATGAGCCGTAACAGGGTAAAATCGTGGGACGAGCAAGGCTATACGGTTCAGGCGTCCGGAAGACAATGCCAGCTTCACCCTCAAGCTCCAAAGATGATTAAGGTTGATAAGAACGATTGCCGATTCGTTGAGGGCAAAGAAGATTTGTACAGGCGAATGACCATTCGCGAGGTCGCAAGAGTTCAGGGATTTCCAGATGACTTCCAGTTCATTTATGATGATGCGGATACAGCATATAAAATGATTGGAAATGCAGTTCCGGTAAATCTGGCATTTGAAGTAGGATATGCAATTAAAGCTGCATTAGAGAAAAGGCAATAGCCAGCCAACCCAATATCTCGTTACAATTGCATATTAAATCCAAATCTGCTATAATATCTTTTAATTGTTGGTACACACTATATATTTCGGAGGATACTATGAGATATCAGACAAAAGGAACCTGTTCCACCGCAATCGACATAGAGCTTGCGGACGGAGTGATTGAGTCGGTGAAATTCACCAACGGCTGTAACGGCAATCTGCAGGGCATTGCGGCTCTGGTCAAGGGCATGACGCCCGAGGACGCCATCAACCGTCTAAAGGGGATTCGCTGCGGCATGAAAAGCACCTCCTGCCCCGACCAGCTTGCACAAGCACTGGAAAGCATGCTGTAACATATGTTATTTATGAGAACTCCGACATACGGCTTTTATTGATTCCCGCAAGCAATGCGCCAAGTCAACGAAGTTGACTTTATTGACGAAGTTGGCTTTGTGTCAGTGCTTGCATGAGCATAAATCCAACGAGATTGGATTACCAATGAAATTGGTTTGGCGAATGCCGCAAGGTATGTGACTGTGAGACATATATACATGGAAATTTAGATGTGGAACAGGAAGGTATGACTATGAAGAAAATCGTGTTGACTGGCGGCGGTACCGCGGGTCATGTAACTCCCAATATAGCCCTGCTCCCCTCCCTTAAGGCGGCGGGCTATGAAGTGTTCTATATGGGTTCCTATGACGGAATAGAGAAAAGGCTGATCGCCGATTTTGATATTCCCTACACAGGCATTTCCACAGGCAAATTCCGCCGCTATCTGGATATCAAGAATCTCACTGACCCATTTCGCGTCATCAAGGGCTTTGGTGAAGCAAGAAAGCATTTGAAGGCTTTGCAGCCTGACGTGGTATTTTCCAAGGGGGGCTTTGTCAGTGTGCCCGTGGTGCGGGCGGCGGCATCTCTCCATATCCCCTGCATCATTCATGAATCCGATATGACGCCCGGGCTTGCCAATAAGCTCTGTATCCCCGTTGCCGACAAAATATGCTGTAACTTTCCCGAGACAATGAACAATATGCCGGAGGGTAAAGCCGTTCTCACCGGCTCACCGATTAGGAGCGAGCTGACGCAGGGCAATAAGGTTGCCGGATTGGATATGTGCGGCTTTACCGCCAACAAACCCGTCATCATGGTGATCGGCGGAAGCCAAGGCGCCACCAGTGTCAACAAGGCGGTCAGAGAAGCGCTTCCCAAGCTTTTGGAGGATTTTCAGGTGGTGCATCTGTGCGGGAAAGGCAAGATCGACAACCTGTATTTGAGCACTCCCGGCTATAAGCAGTTTGAATACATCAAAACGGAATTGAAGGATTTGTTCGCCATGTCAGATATCGTTATCTCACGGGCGGGAGCCAATGCCATCTGTGAGCTTCTGGCATTAAAAAAGCCCAATATCCTCATTCCCCTTCCCACCGCGAGCAGTCGGGGAGACCAGCTCCTAAACGCTGCGTCCTTTGAGTCACAGGGCTTCTCCATCGTGATCAACGAGGACGACCTGACCACCAATCTGTTGGTGGATAAGGTGCTTGAGCTGTTTTCCAACAGGCGCAGCTACACTGACGCCATGAGTCAGAGCGGTCAAATGGACTCTATCCCCAAGATTATGAAATTGATTGAGGAAGCGGCAGCTAAATAATGCTGTCATCATACACGGCTCTCTCACCACCGATAAACTTAGCGCGGGTGCGGGCACACACCACATGGGCGTCCCCGATCTGGTGCGTGCGTATGCGCACGGGCACTGCCACATCTCTCAAATGCATACCAATCAGCGTATCCCCGATATCCATACCCGCATGTGCTTTGACATGCTCCACCGCCGCGGGGTGCTCAAACGCTTTGTAGGCTGCAGTGGCAAAGGAGCCCCCCGCCTTGGGCTGGGGAACCACATTCACTGTATCCAAGCCGTATTGCTTTGCGGCTTCTTTTTCTATGATCAGGGCTCTGTTCAGGTGCTCACAGCACTGTGCCGCCAGATAGACTCCCGCCTCCTGCGTCGCCTGATAAATCCCGCCAAACACCACCTCGGCAACCTCGGGACTGGAGAATGTGCCGATACCTGCGCCGCCTACCTCACTTGTTGAGCAGCCCACCACGAACAGATCTCCCTGTTCCAAATGAGCCTCCTCTAAAATCTCCTTTGCAGCCCTGTATGCTTCCTCGCCGATTTGGGTCATTTCCTTTGTGATCATGACATGACTTCCTTTCTGTTTCACCTTGCTTCTTTCTG
The DNA here is from genome assembly GCA_023663505.1 of Muribaculum sp. GTDB lineage: Bacteria > Bacillota > Clostridia > Lachnospirales > Lachnospiraceae > Acetatifactor. The sequence continues at coordinate 494 of JAMPHH010000058.1, read as the reverse complement.
TTTCACCCTACTTCTTTCTGCTTCTTTCTGCTTTTTCTGTATCCATTCCCATTATATTATTATTTCTTCTTTTTTGCACGTATTCCTGCAAATTGTAGTGACATTTTACATGTTTAACATTATTTTGCAGTTTGTATTGCAAAATTTTGTCGAATTGTTTGTTATAAAAATATTTATTAACTTTATATTTAACATTTTGCATGATTTTATGCATTTTTTGTATGAATTTTGGGGATTTTGTCATATTTCCTGCAATTCATTCCCACAAACATTAATTTTAACAAATATTCTTGTAGACAAATTCATTCGATTTGTCTATTCTAGCAGATTAAATCGGATGGATCTGAATGAAAAAGTGCTATATTTAAACAAGAACTTTGTTTGAAAATAAAATATTTTAGCTCCGTTCTCTGAAGTTTCAAAAAATTTTACTTAAGAATCTAGTGTACTGTACCGTTGATATTTAGCATAACTGCAGACCCAATTATTGGTCA
>JAMPHH010000057.1 GCA_023663505.1 Muribaculum sp. | reverse complement strand
CCAGCCGGAACGGTTAGGGACTATCCTTATGAGTGCTGTTGCGGTGCTGGCAATGCTGATTTCAAAGGTGCTGCAAAAGGCAAGGGAACTGTCCGCAAAACTTTTTGACACGGAACAGATACCGCCGCAGACACCAAAACAAGAGCCTGATCCAAAACCAGCGGAAAAAGAAACGCCAAGCAAGCCTAAGATACCGCCAAAACCCATCATGTCAGCCGAGGCAGCCGCCTATCCGAAACTGTTCAAGATTTATAAGGAACTGAAGCGGCAGAAAGAGATCATCTTTGAGGCGGAAAAAGAACGAAATATTTGGGAACTTGAGCGTGACGATCTGAAAGGGCTTGCAAGATTTACCAAGAAAGGCGAACTGCAAAGCAGGATTGACCGCAAGAATGAGGAGATTGACATCTTAAAAATCGGATTGTCCGGCATAGCCAAGAGATACGATTATCAGAATGTGCAGGAATTTTACAAAATTTACAACCAATCCCATAGTGCCTATGCTGCTTATCAGGAACAGGCGGCTGATTGGGAAAAACTCTATGGGACGGACAGGCACAAGCAGTATAAGGAAAGCATACACGAACGCTTGAAGAATTCGCCAAAGAGAACAGTAAATTATCAGCAACAAAGGTCGAATTCAAGCAAGAACCGAGGGATGAGGTGATCGCCCCTCATAAAAATGAAACTACATTCATATATAGTAAGTACGATTATGAAGATAGTATACCGCATTTGCCTATACAGAATATAGGCAGGTAAAGCAGTCTATCAATATTATTTATAATACCAGAAAAAACAACTTTTAGTCTTTTGTGGCGGAAAAGTTTATTCAAATGTTGCCTCGAGATCTGGAAGGATGCTCTGCTTTCGGAGATATGCGGGTAGATGGGATGGACACCACTTTGGGCGAATGGTCTGCTCATTAGGACTGACAGTTACGAGGCACCCTTTTATAAAAAAGATTGACAGGAGAAATAGAAATGCTTATAATCTATATAGACCATACAGAAAGAGGTGAGATAATGTATTTCAAGTTATTGCTTTCAGCAGAAGAAAATGCGGAACTAGAAGAAAAAGCAAGAAAAGCGGGATTAGATAAAACGGCATATATAAAAAAGCAACTTAAATTAAAAGCATCCAAAAAGAATATTTTTACTGTGGATTACGCAATTAATTTGGCAAAAACACAGTGGCCCGAGGGATTGCCATTTACGTTATATGAGTTGTATGGAGATGATTGGTCAAAAATTCAAAATGGTGTGGCTGGTGTTTTGGGGAGGAACTTTTATACATATGTGACCACAGTTGATTCAGGCATTGAGGTCTTAGATAAGAAAGAAATAATTATTGGCAATCAGAAAAGAATGCAAAATCAGTATGTGGTAAAAAAATAACTATGTGGGGCACATAGTTATTGACAAGCGGATTTTATTGTGATATAACTGTGTGTAGCATATAGATTTGGCAACTAAGTTGCCTTTTCTTTTAGAAGCAAATTGTATGCATCATATAGATGAGAGAGGAGGAAATAATATGATTGAGTATGAAGCAATGAGATACTAGAGAGAAGAAGAGTTTTAGCAATGTAAGAGACAATCACATTGCAAGAACACGAAGCTAAATTTTTGCAGAGAAAACATTAAATCAGTAGGAGGGCTAATGATGAAAACTTTAGAAATGGAACATATTGTAACAGACAATCACACGGCAAGAACGCATAATAAAAGTGAAGTAAAGGATATGTATATGCCCATATTGCAGAAAATAAGGTATTGGAGAGATTATACTGGAACAGGTGATATCTATCGTATGGAGCATGATTTAGACTGCATTTTAACTGATGGCAACCTTTTTGCAGACACGATTTTTAGTTTATGGCTTCCTTTACGTTATACGCTGAATTATTACAGTTGCGAGCTTTGGGATAACTGGAAAGACTTCGAGGCCGAAACGCTCAGGCCGAAAGGGTTAGGCTTGAAGGATTGCCCTGATTTTCTTAATGCACTTATTGAAAATATCGATGTCTTTTTGCCGCCAACGGGGCTCACAATACTGTTAACTGAATTATTCAAACTTGGACAGCAACGCTGTAATGTAATGATTCTGCCGTACAGGTCTTGGAACAGCAGGCGTGGTTGCAGCCCTTACTGGGACTACATACCACACTTCCTCTATGACCTAATGAATACAGATTCTCCCCTGTTCTTACAGGCTTTGCATACATGGCTGAGGCGCGAACACTTGGAGATGCTCTTTAATGGAAGCTTAGAAAAGAATAATCTAAAAGATTTGGCAGGAACAGGGGCTGTTTGGAGGCATGCGCCAACAGAAATCAACGTGGAACGGCTATTACATAATTACATAGAAATTTTGAAGGAACGAAAGTTAACGATTGAGGATGTGGCTTAAGAAAAAGTCGAACACTCTGTAGTTTTGCTACGGAGTGTTCGATACTTGCAACATTTTTAATACACATATACAAGGAACTATATTTGACATTTTGCTAAAATTTGCAGGTTGCCAAAAGGGAATTTGCGATTCAGGAGGATTTCGTTATGGATGAAGGTATTAACATTATATTACAGCGAATCGTAGAGAGAAAAGCCGCAGAGTTCTCTCTAAAAAAAGAAAAACGGGATCATATTGGTTCTATAATATCAATTTTTCAAGAAGAATATCATTTATTTGAATGGTTGTAACATCCACTTGTTCCAACTCTGGAAATACAGTGCTCAATCAGTATAGAGAGCAATTTTGTCAGAACGGTGTGGTTTCCCCACCCTGTACTGATTACACCGAAAACAAGAATGGATTTTATCTCATTTGCTAACGAAGCAAATATAGAGTTACATTCTGGCGGCAGATTCTGGTGTAATGAGGATATGGATTTTGCATATGAAATAGTATTATCAGCAGAAATGATTGAAAAATGCGAGGAGGAAGTTGCCGGATTGTTGTTCGACATTCCCCTTGTCCATTTTAAAGATTTACACATTCCGCTTATGATGCTGGTAGGGAATGCTTGGAAAGCAGATACAGCTATAAGTTATCTGAAAGAATTGCGGGAAAATGGTTATGTCGATAATCAGAAATATAATCTCTGGTAAGGTTTAGTAACGGAGGATAAAATCATGAGATATTTTGGATTTGCACTGAATACCAGTGCTGAAAAAATTGAGAAAAATTCTAAAATTAGGCTTAGAGAATATGATTATCAAAGCCCTGTTGCAGCAATGAACAATTATATGTACAAGCACCTAAAAAACGGTATCTGCTTTTTTGCTTATAGGGAAGAAGAAAATGTTATATTGGCTGCATTTTCTTATGACGAGAAGAAGGGGTTATTTCGTGATGCTTATGATTATATTCTTGAAATGCTGAATGATATATTCGGTATAAAAAAAGTGAAAGCTGAACCTAGTGAAGTTACAATGTATCAGTTTTATGACTACTTGCTTGAAGCTAAAAGAAGAGAATTTTTTTGCAATTATATGAGAATGGTAGAAGCGGCAAATGTACGGATTTGTGATTATAATAAAAATGAACGACTTTACTTTCATTATGATTTGAAAGAAAAGATTATTTCACAAAAAAGCAGAAAAGTAAATCCGATGTATGATAAGAGCATGTTAGATGAACTTATCAATATAGAATCTCATAAAAATGTGTCGGATTTCAAGGGAAACATGGTTCATTACATCCTTTCAAGCAGGAGTGTGGACGCAGCAAGTGATATGACAGAAATGCTAACCCAAAGACTGGCAGAAGCAAACCGTTTAAGCGGCAGACGTATTGAGATTATCAGTGAAATAGAACCTGATCTGTATAAGGTAAACAACTACCTTGAAGAGTTCATAGAAAACAATTATGGGGGTGTAATCGTTATTGATTTATCAGAGAAATTTGGTTATGAACCGGTGGATTATGGAATGACTTGTAAATATATTGCAAAATTCGTAAAAAAATATAGGAATGATTGTCTTTTTGTATTTACATACAATATAGATAAGCCGGGATTTGCTTACCGATTTTTATCTTTAATTCAGAAACAAATAATATTGATTGCGCTTAAAGAAGGTAAAGGTGACAGAAAAGCGGCATTATGTTACATGAAAGAACTGATAAAAGCCTCAGAGTATGCTAAATATGCGGGACAGGCAAATGAGTTTATGAAACTGTTTCCCAGAAATGAGTTTACTCAAACAGATGTACTGGAGGCATTTGAGCAATTTGAACCATGGTGTCTTAATAGGAATATACTGAATGCTTACGATTACAGCTTACCGGATACTTTTTTGCTAGACAGAGACGAAAATACTGATTCTTCCTATGATAAATTGAATAAGATGATTGGACTTACAAGCGTCAAAGAACAGATAGATCATATCATTGCAGCAGATATTGTGGAAAAAGAGAGAAAAAAACGCCAAGGCAAAGCTTACGAGTCAGAAACTATGCACATGATATTTGGAGGTAATCCGGGAACCGCCAAGACTACCGTTGCAAAACTCTTCGCAGGAATCGCAAAGGAAAAAGGAATTCTAAAGAGCGGCGCATTCGTGGAACGTGGCGGAATGGATCTTGATGGTTTAGGCTGCACCATAGAAATAAGAGAAGCTTTTATGGCGGCGAAAGGTGGTGTACTATTTATTGATGAAGCGTATTCCTTAAAAAGCGATACTGCTGTTACGGTACTTATTCAGGAAATGGAAAACAGGAGGGATGATGTCATCGTTATTCTGGCAGGATATAATGAAAGAATGCGGGCATTTATGGATATCAATGAGGGATTAAAAAGCAGAATACCCTATTGGATTGATTTCCCCGATTACAATGTGGACGAATTAACCGATATATTTAATATGACGGTAAAAGACCGTGGTTTTGCTGTTACGGAAGATGCGATAAGGGAAGCCCGCAATATATTTGAAAAGGTACGATTTATGGATAACTTCGGCAATGGCAGATATGCGCGCAATTTGATAGAACACGCTGTACAAAATCAATCTGTAAGGCTGCTTGCAGTAAGAGAAAATGCAGAGAATATACGAAAAAACGAGCTCTTTTTAATTACAAAGGATGATATCCGCGTGTTGGAGGAAGGCCTTAAAAAGGATAGAGAAATAGGCGTTGCCCGAAAGGATCTTGATGAAATGATAGGTCTTTCTTCTGTGAAAACAGTTATCAATAAGGCAATTGCCGGCTTTAAACTGAAGAAGATCTATATGGACAAGGGTATTCGCAAAGGGAACCTTTCTTTACATATGGTATTTACCGGAAACCCGGGAACGGCAAAGACAACCGTTGCAAGATTGTTTGCCAAAATCATGAAGGATGAAAAAATTCTGCCATCAGGAAATTTTGTAGAAGCAGGGAGAGCGGATCTGGTCGGTGACCATGTAGGAGCTACGGCACCGCTTGTGAAGAAAAAATTTAAGGAGGCGCAGGGAGGCGTTCTGTTTATTGATGAAGCCTATTCCCTTTGTGACAGCTATGAAAATGGCTTTGGAGACGAGGCAATCAATACCATTGTTCAGGAGATGGAAAACCATAAGGATGATGTGATTGTCATTTTTGCGGGTTATCCGGCTCAAATGAAGCAATTTCTTGACAGAAATCCGGGCATGGCATCGAGAATTGCGTTCCATGTGGAATTTGAAGACTATTCTACAGATGAACTTTGTGACATCACGAGGCTAATGCTTGCAAAAAAACGGATGATGATTATGGATGCCGCTATGGAAAAGCTGAAAAATATTTATGAAAGCGCAAGAGGTGATAAAGATTTTGGAAACGGACGTTTTGTGCGAAAAATGTTAGAAGAGGCAGAAATGAATCTGGCTGAACGAGTGACACAGCTAGACGAATCAAAACTTACAACAAAGCTTATTACGACTATTGAGGAGAGAGATATACCAGAGCCGGATGCAAAGAAACCTCATAAAAAGAAACCCATTGGTTTTGGCGTAGCTTAGATTGTTCTGATTGTACATGGAGGGGATAAAATGAGTTCTGTATATGCAATGAGTGATATTCATGGATGTCTGCAAGCATTTGATGAGGCATTGAACCTTGTTGATTTATCAGGAGATAATAAACTTGTTCTTTGTGGGGACTACATACATGGAGGTCAAGATAACTATGGTGTGCTGGATAGAATTATAGAGTTGGAACGCAAATATGGTTCTGATAAAATAATTGTTCTTGCTGGCAATCATGAGGATATGGCAATTGATGGGAGATGGCCTATTGGGGAAGACCGTTTTTTCGGTTCAGGTGTTGACAATGATGACAGCGATGATAGGTACATTTTATGGATGCAGAATCTTCGGAGATATTATGTGGAAGGAAATACCATATTTGTTCATGCAGGAGTTGATGAAGAAACCGATGATTTATGGGAATGGGGAACGGATGATTATACTTTCACAGAAAAATATCCTGCTCAAACAGGAAAATTTTATATGAATATTGTTGCCGGACACATAGGCACAGGCGTGATTTCAGGAGATCCAAATTTCCATGATATCTATTATGATGGAGAAAGTCATTATTATATCGATGGAACAGTATTGGATAGCGGTGCTATTCCGGTTATTAAGTTAGACACTGACAGCAACAGGTTTTATCGTGTGACTGAAACAGGGGATTGGCTGATTTTGCCATATGATGAGGAAAATTAATTCCCCCGAATTCGGGGGAATTAAAATTACCACAGTTTGAGGCTGTCCTCCGCATCCACCCACATCTGCAAATTCCCATCAAGCACTAATCAAATCCATCGGGAATCCGATGGATTGCATATATCAAGTGGCTCGTCTATTGCCAGCGCATCTAAAGCACATTGAGAGCAGGGAGTAGTCCTCAATCCATCTTCTGTCACATTACAGTCAATCCGCAGGATATATCCGTCAAAAGTGGGTACATCAACGCTGTTGTACATACAATAGAATCATAGGGCAGATTTTATTGTCAAAGGGCTATTGTATTCTGCATATATAAATCTCATTTCTTATCTGTCCTTTCTTTTCTAATCACATTTTCGGAGAAATTAAGAAAGCATTTCAATCAGTTCTTTTCGCCTGATTTATTTTGTGTTATACTTTGTTACAGGTTTTTCTTTCCCTTGTTTTTGCCCTTATGAGCGTTCAGTAACAAAATCCAATCAAAGATTGGATTGGGAAAAGGATATAACACAAGGGAAAGTCTAAGGGCAAACTCGCTTGTTATAAATTTAGTATTTTCAAGGGTTTGCGGACTTTTTGAAGATAAGATATAACAGTTAATAAATGTTATAAAAAGTGTCTTATCAGAATTAGGATTTGATTAAGAGATCATAACAGAAACATATGTTTTTTATGACGACAGCTTCTTTTAAGCTGAGCAATATTCACACAAGGAGAAAATGATTCATGGAAAAAGGGAATGTACTGGTAATTGGTAATTCGGGAGTGGGAAAGTCAACTTTGATTAATGCGGTACTTGGGGAAGAGAAGACCATGGCAAAATGGGGAGGTTCTATGGGGACGACGAACCATTTGGAAATTTATGGGAATGAGGGTGTTCCTTTTCAGCTTATTGATACGGTTGGATTCGAACCCTCTTTTTTTCGGGCAAAAAAAGCAATTAATCTTGTGAAAAAGTGGTCGAAAGAAAGTGTGAAAGAGAGTGGTAAGGAAAAACAGATTAATATTATTTGGTTCTGTGTAGATGGTACTTCTGCAAGACTGTTTCATAAAACAATTGAAAATCTGTCAAAAGCAACTGCCATGTGGGAATCTGTTCCCATTATAGCAGTCATCACGAAATCTTATTCTGTACCTGACAGAGAACCTAATAAAGAAATGGTGAGCAATGCCTTTGCAAAGAGTAAGCATTCTAAAAACTTGAAAAAAATCATTCCCGTGGTTGCGGCTACTTTTGTGCTGAATGAGTCTGCATTTGCACCATCAGAGGGAATTGATGAGCTGATTCGTGCTACAAACGAACTAATGCCGGAGGGAATTCGAGCCGGAGCACAAGACATATCAAACTATGTGTTGAGTAGAAAAAGGGCTTTAGCACATGGGACAGTGACGGCAGCGACTGTTGCGGCGGTCGTTACAGGAGCAGTACCGGTACCATTTGCAGATGCGGCGATTTTGACACCCCTTGAAATTGGAGAAATCAATGCCATTGCTCGTGTGTATGGGATTCATAAAGATGAAAAATCCAATACGTTCATCAATTCTATAGTTGAGGTGGGAACCGTTAGTGGAGTGGCTAAGACGGTCATCAGCGCATTAAAAGCAATACCCGGAATTAACATAGCTACATCTTTATTGAATGCAATAATTGCCGGAAGTATTGTTGCTGCAATTGGGGAAGGTTCAATATATGCGTTTGAAAAAGTCTATCTTGGAGAAAAAAGCATAGAGGACGTTGACTGGGTTAAGCGTATGCTGGAGTCGAAATTTGCGGAGTCCTTTATTACGAAGATCCAAGAGGTTATTGAGAAAGCGGCAAATAGTGGAGATTCTAAGGATATAGGCAGGATTATTGTAAAAGCCGTTTCGGACTTGTTCAGTTCCCAGACTAAAAAGATAGAATAGATGGAATAAGAGATAATATGGGAAGAAAAAATTTTTCAAAGAATAGTGTTCGATGCACTTGGATAAATCGCAATAGAAGATTGGGAGAGCTTTTGAAAGAATTCTTTGATTCTGAGTTTTATGGAAGATGGAGAATGGCATAAGGTGAACTCATACCCCATAAACACAGCCAAATGCTGCGCCATGTGCTTCCACGCCATGGTGCTTTCTCGCGCAATTCAAAGCTCATGAATATCCTCCAAGGCAGCAGTCTGTCTCCCCATATCGACAATGATCTTCCTCAATATTATCACCCCTACAACCGCCAAGACCATCTCCGCGACACAGCCCGCATAGGTAATCCCCGATTCATGGAACAGCATATTTAAGATGACGATCGCCGGAATCTCCAGCACGATCTTGCGGAGCAGTGCAAAGACTAGGGATTTGCCGCCCATTCCCACGCTTTGGAACACGCCCACCGCCAGAAAATCAAGCAGCATAAAGGGCAGTCCCGCGGCGAAGCCCCGCAGGAACAAAACGCCGTAGGCAACCACCTCTGCGTTGTCGATAAAGAGCTGTATCAGGGGATGGGCGAATACCCAGCCCAGCAGGGCGACGAGAGCGATCGCGGGAACCATGATTTTGGCGACGAACAGGATACAGTCCTTGAAGCGGTCGCTTTTGCGCGCGGAGTAGGAATAGCTGACCAACGGCATAATTCCCTGTGTGCCGCCCAAGGCGATCTGCATCGGAACCATATAAATCTTCTGTGCGATACCCACCGCAGCGACCGCGGCGGCGCCGTAAGATTTGACAAAATTATTCATGACCGTCATTCCCGTGACATTCAACAGATTTTGAATTGATGCGGGGATTCCGACGCCGCAGATTCCCAACATGATTTTTTTGCTCAATTTAAAATGCTTTGGGTGGAGACGAATATTAGTTTTACTGCGATTCACGATCAAATATACAAAGAAATATCCGCACGCCACGCAGTTGGAGATAAAGGTCGCGCAGCCCGCGCCCGCGGAGCCCATTCCGAGTCCCCACGGCATGATGAAGAAGGGGTCAAGGATAATGTTGAGGACGCACCCGCTCATCGCGCCCAGTGTGCCCTGCAGCGCGGCTCCCTCCGCCCTGACGATGTAACCCAGCACGGAGTTTAGGATAGAGGGAACGGCTCCCAACACCACCGCCCACATCATGTATTCGCGGGTTGCCTGCATGGTTGCGGGCTGTGCGCCAAGCAATATCATGAGCGGCTCCAAGAATAGAAAGCAGCCGATGGAGAGCAGCAGACTGAAAAATATGCTTCCGTAGAAGCCAAAGGAAGCGCTTTCCCGCACAGCCTTGAAATCCTTGGTGCCGAGCGCCCTGCTCATCATACTGGAGGTGCCTGTTCCAAACAGGTTATTGACTGCGTTGAAGGCAAGCATTGCGGGCGCGGCAAGGGACACCGCGGCGCTTTGTATCTCGTCGTTCAGCATACCGACAAAGAATGTGTCGGCAAGGTTATATATTACCATGACAAGCGAGCCGAGGATCACGGGCACCATCATCTTAGTGACCGCCTGTGGTATGGGGGTTCTCTCAAATAATTCTTCGTTGGTGTTTGCCATGGCTTGTCTCTCCTTTCGGCAGCCAAATAGCGCCGCTATTTTACGTTTATAATTTCGATATTTTTTTCTTTCAAAATATACAAGCTGCAAATAAATATAATTTAGTTCAAATCAAGCCGAATGTCAAGAATACAATTGGACAGGAAGCGTTAAAGCGTGTTAAAATAAATGTAAATTTGTGGCGGCGTTCGCACTGTTTAGCCTGCTTCAGTATAGTTTGGTTTTATAATAAAAGTACAGGAGGATACGAATATGAACGAGAATCGTTACAAGAGGAATGAGCTGCTTGCGGCTACCGTGATCAAGGGTCTGGAATCCCGCAATATGTCCGGCTATTATGCGCCTTCTAAGGAGGAGGCGTTAAAGCTTGCGCTGTCATTGATTCCCGAGGGCAGCAGGGTGACGCATGGCGGGTCTATGTCAATTGAGGAAATCGGTCTAAGGGACGCGATACGAAGCGGCAATTATGATTATTGTGACCGCTCTGTGGCTGCAGATCAGAAAGCGGCGGCGCTTTTTGCCTATGACTGTGATGTATATCTGGGCAGCGTCAACGGGATTACCAATGACGGGGTGTTGGTCAATATTGACGGCAACTCCAACCGTGTGTCCGCCTATGCCTACGGTCCCGGGAAGCTGGTGTTGATCGTTGGAATGAACAAGGTGGCGGACGATGTGGACGGCGCCATGAAGCGCGCGAGAAACGAGGCGGCGACGATGAACGCCCAACGGTTTGGGCTGAGCACGCCATGCGCGAAGACGGGAGCCTGCTTTAACTGTAAATCTCCGGATACGATCTGCTGTCAGTTCTTGATCACGAGATTCTCCAGACATAAAGACAGGATTCATGTGATTCTGGTGAATGATGATTTGGGTTTTTAGGGAATTGATATTGTATTTTCGCGCATGATTTGATAAAGTAGTAACAGTTCATCTATCAACTGTAAGACGCGGCTTTGTGAATGGCGTGGGATGAACTGTTACTTGTATGAAGTCAACAGACAAAGGAGTTATCGTTTATGGAAGAATTAGCGCAAACAAAGAAAGTATTCTCCCGCTTGGGTTGGTGTTATATCGCGGGAACTGCAACGGTGTATGTAGTGCAGATCGTCGTGGGGTATTTCGTGGGTGTTTACAAGCCGGAGTGGGCGAGTAATATGAGTATCAGTCTGATTTTGTCCAGTCTGGTGACATATGGCTGCGGAATGCCGTTGATCGTGCTGCTGGCTCAGGGAATGGAGACGCAGACCATCGAGCGTCACAAAATGAAGTGGTGGCAGTTTATAGTGGCATTGATCATGTGCTATTCCCTGATGTATATCAGCAATATCCTAGGCACGATCGTCACGACGGCGATTGGCATGGTCAAGGGCAGTCAGGTGGACAACAATCTGGTCTCTTATATCACAAGCAACAGTATGCTGGTGAATTTTGTGTTGATGGTGGTGGTGGCTCCCATTGTGGAGGAGTATGTATTCCGCAAGGTGATCGTGGACAGAACTGTCAAGTACGGTCAGGGAATCGCTATCGTGACGTCGGGGTTGATGTTTGGGCTGTTCCACGGCAATCTGAACCAGTTCGCATACGCGGTGGGACTTGGTGCGTTCTTTGCGTTTATTTACATCAAGACCGGCAACCTCAAGATTACAATCGGTATGCATGCGATCATTAATTTTATGGGGAGTACTGTGGCGGGGCTGCTTTTGAAAATGTTGGACTATGATAAATTGCTTGCCATGGACCCGAATGACACTGATGCCATGATGGGATTATTCATGGAGAATATAGGCGCGTGGGCGCTTTTTGGTCTGTATGCGCTCTGCCTGTTTGTCTTGGTCGTTATCGGCGTCATTCTCTTTATCGTGTTCTTCAAGCGTTTTAAGGTGGAGCCGGGAACGGTTCAGATTCCCAAGGGAAAGGGCTTTTCGGTGTTGATATTGAACCCGGGTATGCTGACATTCTGTATTGTCTGGCTGATATTGATTGTTTTACAGCTTATAATGTAAAGTGTGAGAAGAATTTCTAGCCGCTTGCAGCAAGGGCAGCGTTCTTCTCATCGATTGTTTGTGCCGCCGTTGGCGGCATGTGTGGAAGTGTGGAAGGGCATGGTTGATTATGTACTTTTTTGATGGAAGAATACGTTACAGTGAGACGGACAATAAAGGAGAGCTGACACTTGCGTCACTTTTGAACTATTTTCAGGACTGCTCCACATTTCATTCCGAGGATTTGGGTCTGGGGTTGGATTATCTGGCAGAGCGGCATATGATGTGGGTGTTGTGCTATTGGCAGATCGTGGTGGAGCGTTATCCGAGGCAGTGCGAGCGGGTGAAAACAGGCACGGCGCCTTACGAGTTCAAGAGCTTTATGGGCTCTCGTAATTTTGTGATGATGTCGGAGGCGGGGGATTATCTTGCCAAGGCGAACTCGTATTGGGTATTGTTGGACACCGATAAGCAGAAGCCGACCGCTCCGCCGGAGGAGATGCTGGAGCGGTATGAGATTTTCCCGCGTCTGGATATGGATTATGCGCCCCGCAAGATTACTATTCCCGAGGGCGGCAGCGATGAGGAGCCGATCACAGTGAAGAAGTATCATCTGGATACCAACAATCATGTGAACAACGGGCAGTATGTGGATATCGCCATGGAATTCCTGCCTGCGGACTTCACGATTCGTCAGATGCGGGCGGAGTATAAGAAGCAGGCATTGTTAAACGATGTGTTTTATCCTCATGTGGTGCAGGAGGAGGGGCGTTTGGTCGCTGCGCTGAATGACGCGTCAGGCAAGCCCTATGCAGTCGTGGAGTTTACCTAGGCATGATAAGACAATAAACGTTCAGCGATATGGCATTTGCGTTATGGAGAAGGGTATTTCTATGATAAAATTAGGTGAAAAGCAGGAATTGAGCATTGTAAAATCCGTGGAGTTCGGCGTATATCTCGCATGCTCCCAACAGCATCAGGAGGAGCGTGTTCTCCTGCCTTTAAAGCAGGTGCCCGAGGGCAGCAGGGTGGGGGATACCGTGGAGGTATTTGTCTATCGCGACTCCAATGACAGAATGATCGCCACCACCAACACGCCAAAGCTTATGATGGGACAGGTTGCGGAGCTTTCCGTGGTACAGGTGGGCAAGATAGGCGCCTTTCTGGACTGGGGGTTGGAGAAGGATCTGTTTCTGCCCTACAAGCAGCAGAAGCGTCGCGTGAGGGAGGGGGACAGGGTGTTGGTGTCGCTCTATATCGACAAGAGCGACAGGCTTTGCGCCACGATGAATGTGTATGAGAATCTGCGCTCGGACAGCCCTTACCAAAGGGACGACCGCGTGCGGGGCAGGGTCTATGAGATCAGCAATAATTTTGGAGCGTTTGTGGCGGTGGACAATATTTATTCCGCGCTGATCCCCAAGAAGGAATTGTATGGCAGCGTGACGGTCGGCGAGGATATAGAGGCTCGCGTGGCTCAGGTCATGGAGGATGGCAGGCTCACCCTGAGCATTCGTGAGAAGGCGTATCTCCAGATCGAGAAGGACGGCGAGGTATTGCGGAAGCTCTTGGACAGCTATGACGGAGTGCTGCCCTTCACGGAGAAGGCTGACCCCGAGGTCATCAGGCGCGAGACGAATATGAGCAAAAATGAATTTAAGCGGGCAGTCGGACACCTCTTGAAGAATCGCGAGATCGAGATCAAGAACGGTGTCATTCGGCGCGTGTGAGCGGGATTTTTGCAGCATTTTAAGCTGTGACGGTTGCGAAAGATTTGCTTGAATTTGCGGCGGGCTGTGCTATAATAAAAGCAGGACTAATGACCTATGCAGGGAAGCGGATTAGTCAGAGGGAGGTGTCGTATGGATATTGCAGGAGTGTCAATGGCAATGTCGGCAGGCAAGGTTCAAAACCAAGTAAGCATAGCTGTATTGGATAAGGCTATGGATACCAACGAGGCTCTGGGACAGGGGCTTGTGGAGATGATCGATGCGGCTGCCATGGAGCGGAGTGTGAATCCTGCTGTCGGGGCGAACTTTGATATGAGAGTCTAGCCTTGCGTCGAGGGCGGGTACATACTGCCTGCGCGAGACAATTGTCCGTGCAGGAATTGGCACAAGGTCAATTTGCAGTTGACTTGGATCATTGCTCGCAGGAATAAAAAGAGGGATTTGAGAAGTGTCATATGCTTCTAAAAGCCCTTTTTTTATTTTTTTGTGAAAATTCTCCGAAAAACTATTGCTTTTTTGACATTTTTTTTGTACATTTGTGTTAGGTATGTTTTGATATAACATTTAGGGGGTATTTCTAAGGACACGCTTTCATCAGCGTTTCCTTACGTAAAGGAGCGGGTATATGATTTCAAATCAGATTTTGCAAAATACGATTGACGGGTTAAAGGGGATTTCCCGTGTGGAGCTCTGTGTCATGGACACAGATGGCAAGGAGATTGCGTCTACGATGGATATGGGGAACTGTTCGGGCGCGGCTGTGGAGTTTGCCGCGTCGCCGGCGGATTCTCAGGAGATCCAGGGGTATCAGTATTTCAAGATTTTTGACGAACAGCAGCTTGAGTACATTCTCGTGGCGGGGGGCGTCGGCGAGGACGTATACATGATCGGCAAGATGGTTGCTTTTCAGATTCAAAATCTCTTGGTGGCGTATAAGGAGCGTTTTGACAAGGACAATTTCTTTAAGAATCTTTTGTTGGATAATCTGCTTCTGGTGGATATTTACAGCAGATCCAAGAAGCTGCACATTCAGACGGACGTGCTCAGGGTAGTGCTTATCGTGGAGAACGCGGCGGGGAAGGACAGCAATGTGCTGGAGCTGTCGAGGGGATTCCTTGGCAATCATGGAAAAGATTTCATCACCGCAGTTGATGAGAAAGATGTTATTATAGTAAAGGAGCTTCCCGAGGCGGAGACGGTCAAGGAGATTGAGAAGTCCGCCCGCAGCCTGATCACATATCTCCAAAAGGAGGGGGTTCAGGGTGTGCGCATTTCCTACGGGACGGTGGTTCGCGAGATCAAGGAGGTCAGCCGTTCCTATAAGGAGGCGAAGATGGCTCTGGACGTGGGCAAGATCTTTTTTGACGATAGGGACTTGATCGCATACAGTGAGCTGGGAATCGGGCGTCTGATCTACCAGCTTCCGATTCCACTGTGCAAAATGTTCATCAGAGAGATCTTCGGAGGCAAGAGTCCCGACGAGTTTGACGAGGAGACCTTGGCTACCATTCACAAATTTTTTGAAAACAGCCTGAATGTATCCGAGACCTCAAGGCAGCTGTTCATTCACCGCAATACCTTGGTGTATCGTCTGGACAAGCTGCAAAAGAGCACGGGGCTTGACCTGCGTGTGTTTGAGGACGCCATCACCTTTAAAATTGCCTTGATGGTGGTGAAGTATATGAAATATATGGAGACGTTTGAATACTAAGGTCGCAGCTTGGCGGAGGGCTGAACTGTGGCATATTAAGGACATGCCATAAGGATGAATAACGACAATTTGGAGGAGACGAATGACAAAAAAGGAGCTGCTGCGGCAAAAGAGAGAGGAATTTATAGAGAAAAATGGCATTATCTGTCTGGATAACGTGAGTAAGAGCTACTCTGTCGGAGCCGCGGCTTTAAACAATGTGAGTCTGAGCATCAAGCCCGGTGAATTTGTCTTTATTGTGGGAGACAGCGGTTCGGGTAAATCGACTATGATAAAACTTCTGCTGCGGGAGCTTACGGCTTCCAGCGGCAGTGTTTATGTTATGGGTCATGATCTGGGAAAGCTTTCCCACAGAAAGATTCCGCAGTTTCGCCGTAATTTGGGCGTGGTGTTTCAGGATTTCAGACTCTTGAAGGATCGGAATGTCTATGAGAATGTAGCCTTCGCCCAGAGGATTGTGGAGACGCCCGTGAATGAGATCCGAAGGAATGTGCCTACGATCCTCGCGACGGTGGGATTGGCGGGCAAATATAAATCCAAGCCCCGTCAGCTCTCGGGCGGCGAACAGCAGCGCGTTGCGCTGGCAAGGGCCTTGGTGAACAAACCCTCTATTCTGTTGGCGGACGAGCCTACGGGTAATCTCGATCCCAATAATTCTTGGGAGATCATGAAGCTTTTGGAGGAGATCAACGAGTCCGGAACGACTGTTTTGGTGGTGACTCACAACAGTGAGATTGTGAATGCCATGCGCAAGCGCGTGATCACGCTGAAGAAGGGCGTGATCGTCAGTGACGAGGAGGAGGGCGGATACATAGATGAAGATTAGTACATTGTTCTATACGATCAGACAGGGCTTTGCCAATATTTTCCGCAACAAGCTTTTTTCACTGGCGTCTATCGCAACGATCTCCGCGTGCCTTTTCCTGTTTGGCTTGTTTTATGCCATTGTGATGAATTTTCAGCATATCGTGAGGACGGCGGAGGAAGGGGTGTCTGTCTCGGTTTTTTTTCACTATGAGGGAGAGATTCCGGACGAATGTAAGAGAACACATCTTCCTGAGGAGCTGCCCACTCCCGAACGCATAGAGGAGATCGGTCAGCAGATCGCCGCCCGTGTGGAGGTTTCAAATGTGGTATTTGTCTCTGATGACGAGGCATGGGCATCCTTCGGAAAAGCTTATTTTGGCGAGAATTATCAGGACGGGTATACGGAGAATCCAATGGAGGGCTGGGACAGCTATCAGGTGTATTTGAGCGACGTGTCGATGCAGAGCGCGTTGGTTAGCTGGTTGGAGTCTATCCCCGAGGTGCGCAAGGTCAATTATTCCTCGCTGACTGCCAACACCCTGAGCGGCGTGAATCTCTTGATCGCGTATGTGTCAGTGGGCATCATTATCGTGCTGCTGGCGGTGAGTATTTTCCTGATCAGCAACACCGTGGCGGTGGGAATCTCGGTTCGCAAGGAGGAGATCGGTATCATGAAATATATCGGCGCTACGGATTTCTTCGTGAGAGCGCCCTTTGTGTTGGAGGGTATGATCATTGGTTTGATCGGTGCGGCGATTCCCTTGGGAGTGATTTACAGTGTATATAATTATGCCTTGAATTATGTGGTGGAGAGGTTCGAGGTGCTGAGCCAATTCCTGCATTTCCTGTCGGCGGAGGAGATATTCAACGTACTGACGCCTGTGTCACTTATTGTCGGAGTGGGGATTGGCTTCATGGGAAGTATCACTACCGTGAGAAAGCATTTGAAGGTGTAGCAAAGGACGGTTTATGTGTTGCAAGGGGATTCTGTTTCATATATTGAGAGGTAGAGGCATTGAAATTTTCTGTTAGGGTCAGATATCTTATTTCGATAATCATGGTCGCGGCGCTGCTTGGCAATGCGGGGCATATTTCTGTGCAGGCGCTTACCTCGGACAGCATCAAGGCAAAGGAAAAAGAGATCGACAAGATGGAAAAGGAGAAGGAGAGCCTGAAAGGGGATTTGACAAATCTGCAGAAGCTGAAGAAGGAGCTGGAGACACAGAAGTCCAATCTGAAGGTGTATGTGGCGCAGCTAGACAGCGAGCTTGCACAGATCGAGCAGAATATCTCGAATCTGAAACAGCAGATCGCCATAAAGCAGTCAGAGCTTGAGGAGACGCAGGAGGAACTGGACGAAGCCATGGACACGGAGGAATCGCAAAAGCAGGCGATGGTCAAGCGGCTTCGAATGATGTATGAGCAGAACAGTATGCAGATTTTGGAGATATTCCTGTCGTCCGAGGATATTGGCGGATTCCTCAACCGCGCGGATTCCATTGAGAAGATTGCCGAGTATGACAGGCAGATGTATGAGACCTACAAGACAAACCGCCATTTGGTGGAGCTTTGTAAGGAGCAGTTGGAGTTGGAAAAGGAGATACTGGATCAGACCAAGGAAAATGTGGAGCTGGAGCAGGCGAATCTGGAGGCTCTGATCGAGCAGAAGAATCAGGATATCACGGATTATGAGACCGATATCAACAATAAGGAGCAGGCGATCGCAGAGTATGAGCAGATGATCCGCGATCAGGACGCGGAGATCGCCGCCTTGGAGGAGGCGATCGCTGAGGAGAAGCGCCAGATCCTCGCCCAGAATGGCGAGGTGATCACCTATGACGGCGGCGCGTTCAAATTCCCGCTCGCCTCTTACACCAGAGTCTCCGATGAATACGGAATGCGTATGCACCCCACGCTCGGGGTGGAGCAATTCCATAACGGTGTGGACTTTGCCTCTCCCAAGGGCACGGCGATCTATGCCGCCTATGACGGCAAGGTGGTGGCGGCTACTTACAGTGCGACCATGGGGAATTATGTGATGATCAACCATGGTGACGAATTGTATACCATATACATGCACGCCTCGGCGCTCTATGTGGAGAAGGGTGATATCGTAGTGCGGGGGGAGACGATCGCGGCGGTGGGAAGCACGGGACGCTCCACGGGCAATCATTTACATTTTAGCGTGCGAAAGAATGGCTCTTATGTATCGCCTTGGGATTATATATCAAAATAATTAAGCAAAAAGGGATTGAAGATTATGGAGAATGAGAATAGTAAAAAGAGCTGGGGACTCTTTGTCCTCGGTCTTGTAATCGGACTTCTGGTATCACTGATCATTGTCAGTGTTATTTTCAAGCAAAATGTGCGCCTGTCTGATGACACGTTGTTGAATGATCAGGTGCTGGGCAAGATTGAGAGTCTGGAACAGTTGATTCATAATAGGTTTTATCTGGCGGAAATGACGGACGGGGAGCTTGAGGAAGGGATCTATCGCGGTATGCTCGCGGCGTTGAATGACCCCTATTCCGAGTATTACACGGCGGAGGAGCTCACGGCTCTTATGGATCAGACAGAAGGGATTTATTACGGAATCGGCGCCTATGTGGGATTGGACAGTGTGACCGCCCTTCCAAAGATCAGCGGCATCATAGCGGGGACTCCCGCGGAGGAGGCGGATCTGCGTCCGGACGATTTGATTTACAGGGTGAATGATCAGTCCATGTATGGAATGAGCCTGACGGAGGCAGTGGCGTTGATCAAGGGGCCTGCGGGCACGACGGTGAAATTGACCATCGTGCGCAGCGGGGAGTCGGATTATCTGGAGATCTCTGTTCCCAGAAGGAAGGTGGAGAGCCCCACGGTTAATTTTGAGATGCTTGACGAGGAGCTTGCTTACATTGAGATCACGGAGTTTGACGATGTGACGGTGGATCAATTCGCAGATGCGTTGGCTATGGCAAAGGGCTCTAATATGAAGGGGCTGATTCTTGATCTGCGGGGCAATCCGGGGGGGTCTTTGAGCGCGGTGGTGGATATCGCGAGAATGCTTCTTCCGGAAGGCCTGATCGTGTATACGGAGGATAAGAACGGGGAGCGTTCGGAGTATCGCTGTGACGGAAGCCGAGAGCTTAAGGTGCCCTTGGTGGTGCTGATCAACGGCAATTCCGCCAGTGCGTCGGAGATCCTCTCCGGAGCCATACAGGATTATGGGCTGGGCACCTTAGTGGGTACTACAACCTTCGGCAAGGGAATCGTGCAGCAGATTATCTCCTTGGAGGACGGTTCTGCCGTCAAGCTTACCATCAGCAGCTATTTTACCCCTAACGGGCGCAATATCCACGGCACGGGGATTGAGCCTGACGTGGAGTGCGTGTTTGACGCAGAGACCTATTACGGCACCGAGGATCGCTATGATAATCAGTTGGAGAAGGCGAAGGAAGTGCTGAGGGGGACGCATTAAATGATAGCAAGGATAAAAAAGGTCGGAGCGTTTCTGGAACGGGCGGCGGACACGGCGCTTTTGCTGTTCTGTATGCTTGTCTTGGGGGGGGCTTACTTATTACAGCATACGATACACGGAAGATCTGAAACCGAATTCGGAGATTCCCGTGACCGTAGTGGACAGCGTCCTCGGGAATCTGTTGATATTTATGATATTTGTGGCGGTTCTGTTTCTGATTTACAGACTTGGCGTTCGGGCGGCGGCAAAAGGGTGGCTTGCGCCGGAGAAGATGCGCATAGTGGTCATTGCGGCTGCGATTTTGGTCGCTGCTGTCAGTATTGGTTGGGTTGCGCTGTGTCATGTAAGACCGGGGGCGGACGGGAGGGCTTTGTGCTATGTGGCAGGGCTGATTATGGAGGGGCGATACAGTACCATGACGCCGCCGGGGTATATGTCCTACAATCCACACCAGTACAGTCTGCTTTTGGTGATTCAAATTTTATTTCGTTTGTTTGGAACGGACAATTATCAGGCGTTCCAGTATATGAATGCCCTGTGTATGCCGCTTTTGTTTTATAGCGGATACAAGCTGTTGTGGCTGATTTGTCACAAACGGGAG
This sequence comes from Muribaculum sp., assembly GCA_023663505.1. Classification (GTDB taxonomy): domain Bacteria; phylum Bacillota; class Clostridia; order Lachnospirales; family Lachnospiraceae; genus Acetatifactor. The sequence continues at coordinate 1,130 of JAMPHH010000057.1, read as the reverse complement.
GCCTGCTTTTATTATATTTTGATATTTTTGGGCTGTATGCCTCTGTTTATATATATACCCTATGTGTATGGGGAAATTACGTCTATTACTTTTACTATGGTACTGATGTGGCAGGTTGTTAGTTATTGCAAAGGCGGAGGAAAAGCGAGCATATTTTGCGGGACGCTTGCGGCGGTGGCTGCTTGTGTCATGCGCATGAATTCTTTGATTGTGCTTGTGGCAGCAGGTATCGTACTGATTGTCTATGCTTTGCGCGAGGCGAAGCCACAGGCGGTGGTCTGGCTGATTGTGATATTTGTGTCGGTTTTTGCTGTGGACGGCTGTATTCGCATTTATTATGAGAAGATATCCGGACGGGAGGTGCTTGATGGGATTCCGTACATCTCCTATGTGCTGATGGGATTGAAGGACGGTTCAAGAGGACCGGGCTGGTATGACGAGAGCAACTACAATGAATTGCTGGAACACAATTATGATACGGAGTGGACAGCGCTTGATAACAGGGCGGACGTAAAGGCGCGGCTGCGGGAATTTTGGGAGGACAAGGCGTATGGTATAGATTTTTTTCTGCGAAAAATCCTTTCCCAGTGGAATTCTCCCGCTTATCACAGTTTGTTTGAGACACGAAGATTTGACTGTGAAGTGGAGGAACTTCCGAATATCGTGCGCTGGATCTATTATGAGGGAGAGGATTCAGTCAAAGATTACATGAACCGCTATCAATTCCTGCTCTATTTTATGACGGCGTTTTATGTGGCGTCAGCTTTGGTTCATAGGAAGCGGGAGCGTTTCTTGGAGGATCGCATTCTGTTGATCGCCGTGATCGGCGGATTCCTGTTCAGCATTGTCTGGGAGGCCATGAGCCGGTATGTGCTGCCGTATGTGGTGTATATGATTCCTTTGGCGGCGGTGGGCGTCTGGCGGATGCGGGAGCTTTTGACGGGAATAAAGACGAAATGGGATATGATTTTTAGTGGAGGACGATTTTGATGAAATGCCGAGTCGGTGAAAGGTATTGTATGACTTAAGGTTAGAGGATATAATATAAGTGTAAATAAGGGTGGTGGGGCAGCGGGAGTTCCAAAATCCAGTAGTGGGTGGTCGTAATATCCGTTTGGATATTTTAGCCA
>JAMPHH010000056.1 GCA_023663505.1 Muribaculum sp. | reverse complement strand
ATACATCTCTTTTTTGAATATGTCCTTTACGTGGCACGGTTCTTCCCTCCTTATTAAACAACGAGCGTCTTGCTTCACAGGTCGCTCTTATGCTATACAATAAATCATCGGTACTCACATGTGTTTCCCCAAGTGTTCGCGCTGTATATCTGATAAAGTTTATTGTAGATAAACCTTTGGTACAGAATTCCAACACTTATCTTAGTTCCGTTTTAGTGTAGTACAAAGCCGACGTCAAGCGTCAGCTTACCATACGGCGAGACCTTATTTTTTAGCATCTTTTGGTCTCTTGGCGCCGTACTTGGAACGAGCCTGCTTTCTGTTCGCCACACCCGCCGTATCCAAGGTACCGCGAATGATATGATATCTGGTACCGGGAAGATCCTTTACTCTGCCGCCGCGGATCAGTACCACGCTATGCTCCTGAAGGTTATGACCTTCACCGGGGATATAGCTGGTTACCTCGATACCGTTGGAAAGACGTACTCTGGCGATCTTTCTCAGTGCGGAGTTAGGCTTCTTAGGGGTTGCAGTCTTCACAGCGGTACATACGCCGCGCTTCTGAGGAGCGGATACGTCTGTCGCTTTCTTGTGCAAGGAATTGTAACCCTTCTGCAGCGCAGGTGCGGTAGACTTCTTAACAGATGTCTGACGTCCCTTTCTTACTAACTGGTTAAATGTTGGCATTCTGTCTCACCTCTTTCTTATTATAAATTATTATTGGTAAATTATGCATACAGACAAAAACAACACGCCTGCGGGCATAGTGCACCTTTACGGGCACACTAAAATAGTATACTTGTTCGCAAGCGTGTTGTCAATATATTTTTTTACATTTTAAAGCTATCCGCCCAAAGCCTCTAGATATCTCTCCAAAGCGTCCTGCCATGCGGGAAGCTTGTTGAATCCATTCTCTGTAAGCTTCTCCTTGCTCATACGGCTGTTGAAGGGACGCACCGCCTTGGCGCCATACTCCGCCGTGGTCACGGGCTTTATTGTCATCTTGTCTCCAAGCCCCGCCTTCTCGAAAATAGCGCAGGCGAACTCATACCATGAGCAGATTCCCTCGTTGGTAGCGTGGTAGACGCCGTACTTTTCTGTCTCCACCATATCCACCAGAAGCTTTGCCAGATCAAAGGTATAGGTGGGTGAGCCAAACTGGTCATTCACAACCGTGAGCGTATCGTGGGTCTCTGCCAGCTTCAGCATAGTCTTGACAAAGTTCTTGCCGTTGATTCCAAACACCCATGCGATACGCACGATAAAATACTTTTCCAAGGTGTTCTGAACCGCCAGCTCGCCCTCGTATTTGGTCTGACCATACACGCTCTGAGGGTTCCGCTCGTCATCAGGTTCCCACGGGCGCTCCCCCTGTCCTCCAAACACATAGTCCGTGCTGATATAGATCATCTTGATATCCAAGTCCTTGCAGACATTCGCGATATTCTGCGTGCCCTCCGCATTCACCCTGCGGCACAGCTCCTCATTGTCCTCCGCGGCATCAACCGCCGTGTACGCCGCGCAATGAATCACGGCGTCCGGCGTAGCCGCTTTGATCACCTTATCCACACTGACTGCATCTGTGATATCCATCTCCTGAATATCCACGCCGATCGCCTCGTGTCCTCTTGCCTTGAGCTCGTTTACCACGTCAAAACCAAGCTGTCCCTTGACCCCTGTCACTAAAACCTTCATTTCCGCTCCCCATTATTTATTCGTTACTGTCAACGGTCACAAGCTCCTCCATCTCAGGCGCCTGCACGTCCTCGTCCAGTCCCTCGTCGAAGCTGATCTCCACGTCCTCATCTACGGCTTCCTCGCCATAATCAATCGCCAAGAGATTATCCGTGCTCAGCTTGGTGTTGCGATACCGCTTCATACCTGTTCCCACAGGGATCAGCTTACCGATGATAACGTTCTCCTTCAAACCGATCAGATTATCTATCTTACCCTTGATAGCCGCCTCGGTCAATACCTTGGTGGTCTCTTGGAAGGACGCTGCGGACAGGAAGGAATCGGTTGCAAGGGCAGCCTTGGTAATACCGAGAATGATTCTCTTACCCTCGGCGGGTTCCTTGCCCTCGGCAATCAATCTCTCATTCATTTCCTCATAATCCAACACGTCCACCAATGTGCCGGGCAGGAAATCCGTGTCACCGTTATTCTCAATACGAACCTTCTTCAGCATCTGGCGAACCAAGACCTCGATATGCTTGTCGGATATATCCACACCCTGCAGACGGTACACACGCTGCACCTCTCGGAGCATGTAGTCCTGTACCGCACGGATTCCCTTGATCTTCAACAGATCATGAGGATTCACGGAGCCCTCTGTCAACTCGTCGCCGGCCTCCAGCTCCTGTCCGTCCACAATCTTGATACGGGAGCCATAAGGAATCAAATATGCCTTGGACTCGCCTGTCTCATCGTTGGTGATGACCACCTCGCGCTTTTTCTTGGTATCCTTGATCTCAGCCTTGCCGCCGAACTCCGCGATGATCGCAAGTCCCTTGGGCTTACGAGCCTCGAAAAGCTCCTCCACACGGGGAAGACCCTGTGTGATATCATCACCTGCCACACCGCCGGCATGGAAGGTTCTCATAGTAAGCTGAGTACCGGGCTCACCGATGGACTGAGCCGCAATAATACCCACGGCCTCACCCACTTGCACAGCCTCGCCTGTAGCCATATTCGCGCCATAACATTTCGCACAGATACCCACATGGGAACGACAGGTCAATATAGTACGAATTTTCACTTCCTTGATGGGCTCCCCTGCCTCGTCCACGCCCACAGTCAGTATCTTTGCCGCGCGGCTGGGCGTGATCATATGGTTTCTCTTTACAATAATATTACCCTGATTGTCCTTGATATCCTCACAAGTGTAACGCCCAGTGATACGATCCTTCAATCCCTCGATGGTCTCCTTGCCGTCCATGAACGCCTTCACGACCATGCCGGGGATATCATCTCTGCCCCCGCTGCAATCGACCTCACGAATCGAAAGCTCCTGAGACACGTCAACCATTCGACGGGTCAGATAACCGGAGTCGGCAGTACGAAGCGCGGTATCGGACAAACCTTTACGCGCACCATGAGCTGACATGAAATACTCCAACACGTCCAAGCCCTCACGGAAGTTAGATTTGATCGGCAGCTCAATGGTTCTTCCCATTGTATCAGCCATCAATCCGCGCATACCCGCAAGCTGCTTGATCTGCTGGTTGGAGCCACGGGCTCCGGAGTCCGCCATCATGAAGATATTATTATATTTATCCAATCCTGCCAACAATACCTCTGTCAGTTCCTTATCCGTCTCGTTCCAAGTCTCCACCACCGCGCGGTATCTCTCCTCCTCGGTGATTAGACCGCGTCGGAAATTCGCGGAGATCTTGTCAACCGTCGCCTGGGCTGCCGCCAACATCTCGGGCTTCTTGGCGGGCACTGTCATATCGGAAATAGATACCGTCATGGCAGCCCTTGTGGAATATTTATAGCCGATCGTCTTCACATCATCCAACACCTCTGCGGTTCTGGACGCGCCATGGGTGTTGATAACCTTCTCAAGAATCTGCTTGAGCCCCTTCTTGCCTACATGGAAGTCAACCTCCAGCTTCAACAGATCCTCCGGAGTGTTCCTCTCTACAAAGCCCAAATCCTGCGGCAGAATCTCATTGAAAAGAAATCTTCCCAAGGTAGACTCCACATTGCCGGAGATCACATTCCCCTCGGCATCTGTCTTGGTCACGCGCACAATGATCTTGGAATGCAGCGTGATCACCTGATTCTCATATGCCAAAATTGCCTCGTTTACGCTCTTAAAGAACTTTCCTTCGCCCTTCGCACCCTCTCTCTCCTGCGTCAGATAATAGATACCCAGCACCATATCCTGAGAAGGAACCGCCACGGGACCTCCGTCGGAGGGCTTCAACAGATTGTTGGGGGAGAGCAGCAGGAATCTACACTCTGCCTGAGCCTCAACGGACAGGGGAAGATGCACCGCCATCTGGTCTCCGTCAAAGTCCGCGTTAAACGCAGTACAAACCAAAGGGTGCAGCTTGATCGCCTTACCCTCTACCAAGATGGGCTCAAACGCCTGAATACCAAGTCTGTGCAGTGTCGGAGCGCGGTTTAGCATCACGGGGTGTTCCTTGATGACCTCCTCCAGCACGTCCCATACACTGGTATCCAATCTCTCCACCAGCTTCTTGGCATTCTTTATATTCTGGCTGATTCCCTTTGCAACCAATTCCTTCATCACAAAAGGCTTAAACAGCTCAATCGCCATCTCCTTGGGCAGACCGCACTGATAGATCTTAAGCTCCGGTCCAACCACGATAACGGAACGTCCCGAGTAGTCCACACGTTTACCCAACAGATTCTGACGGAAACGTCCGGATTTACCCTTCAACATATCGGACAGGGATTTGAGCGCTCTGTTGCCGGGTCCGGTAACAGGACGTCCGCGCCTGCCATTGTCGATCAGCGCGTCAACAGCCTCCTGCAGCATACGCTTCTCATTGCGCACGATGATATCAGGCGCGCCCAGCTCCAACAATCTCTTCAAACGATTGTTTCTGTTGATGATTCTTCTATACAGATCGTTCAGATCTGAGGTGGCAAAACGTCCGCCGTCCAACTGAACCATGGGACGCAGATCAGGCGGGATCACAGGCACCACGTCCATGATCATCCACTCGGGAAGATTCCCTGAACCGCGGAATGCCTCCACCACCTCAAGTCTCTTGATGATACGGGCGCGTTTCTGACCGGACGATTCCTTAAGCCCTGTCTTGAGCTCTACCGCCTCGGCTTCCAAGTCAACTGCCTGCAGCAATTCCTTGATTGCCTCCGCTCCCATTCCAACGCGGAACTTATTGCCCCACGTCTCTCTGGCGTCCTGATATTCCTTCTCGGAGAGCACCTGTTTATATTCCAGATTGGACTCTCCCGCATCCAACACGATATAGGACGCAAAATACAACACCTTCTCCAGCACTCTGGGCGACAGATCCAGAATCAGTCCCATACGGCTGGGGATTCCCTTAAAATACCAGATATGAGACACCGGAGCCGCAAGCTCGATATGTCCCATGCGCTCCCTGCGGACGCTGGCCTTGGTCACTTCCACACCGCATCGGTCACAGACCACGCCCTTATATCTGATTTTCTTATACTTACCGCAATGACATTCCCAATCCTTGCTGGGACCAAAAATCTTCTCACAGAACAAGCCATCTCTCTCAGGCTTCAAGGTTCTGTAATTGATCGTCTCAGGCTTCAACACCTCGCCATGGGACCACTCGCGAATCTTATCGGGTGACGCTAATCCGATCTCGATTGCATCAAATGTCATGGGCTGGTAATTTTCCGTTCTTGTTTCTGGCATGTTGGCACTCCCTTTCTATTTTACAATTCATCGTCGCCGTCAAAGTCATCTTCTAAATAATCATCTTCTGCAAAGTCAGCCTCGTCCTCAGAGCTTACCAATTCGCCGCTCTCCGAATCGAATTCCTGCATCTGATAACCCGACTCGCCCAAGGAATTGTTGTCATAGTCATCATACTTGCGATCACCCTCCATCTCATAACGGTAATCCGTATCACCATAATCAATGGTCTCCATGATCTCAACCTCGGTCTGATCCTCACGCAGGACGCGCACGTCCAAACCCAATGCCTGCAGTTCCTTAAGCAGCACCTTAAAGGACTCGGGGATTCCGGGCTCAGGGATATTGTCACCCTTGATGATCGCCTCATAGGTCTTTACACGCCCTACCACGTCATCGGACTTCACGGTCAAAATCTCCTGCAAGGTGTAGGAGGCTCCATATGCTTCCAGAGCCCAAACCTCCATCTCACCGAAACGCTGTCCGCCGAACTGCGCCTTACCGCCCAAGGGCTGCTGCGTCACCAACGAGTACGGTCCGGTGGAACGCGCGTGAATCTTGTCATCTACCAGATGGTGCAGCTTCAAGTAATGCATATGACCAATGGTAACTGGACCGTCAAAATATTCTCCGGTTCTGCCGTCACGCAGACGCACCTTACCGTCGCGGGAGATGGGAACTCCCTTCCAAACCCCTCTGTGCTCTCTATTCTCGGAGAGATACTGCAATACCTCGGGAAGCAGCTCCTCCTTATGCTTGCTCTCAAAGGTCTCCCCGTTCCACTCCTTGCCGTCCGCGGTGAGGGTAGTCCCCTCCTCCTTCCACTCCTTTGCCTCTGCCTCGTCAAAGGGAAGGTTTACAAAATCATTCGCCAAATCCAACGTATCCATGATGTCATGCTCATTTGCGCCGTCGAACACGGGGGTAGCCACATTGAAGCCCAAAGCCTTGGCCGCCAAGGACAAATGAATCTCCAATACCTGTCCAATGTTCATACGGGAAGGCACACCCAGAGGATTCAGCACGATATCAAGAGGGCGTCCGTTGGGCAGATAAGGCATATCCTCCACGGGGAGCACACGCGAAACCACACCCTTGTTACCGTGACGGCCTGCCATCTTGTCGCCCACGGAAATCTTTCTTTTCTGTGCAATATAAATACGAACTGCTTGATTTACCCCCGGAGACAATTCATCACTATTCTCCCTTGTAAATACCTTGGCATCCACGACAATTCCATATTCCCCGTGAGGAACCTTCAAGGAGGTGTCACGCACCTCTCTCGCTTTCTCGCCAAAAATAGCGCGAAGCAGTCTCTCCTCGGCAGTCAGCTCGGTCTCTCCCTTGGGAGTCACCTTGCCCACCAGAATATCTCCGGCGCGAACCTCCGCCCCGATACGGATAATACCTCTGTCATCTAAATCCTTCAAGGCGTCATCACCCACGCCGGGCACATCGCGCGTGATCTCCTCGGGTCCCAGCTTGGTATCGCGGGCCTCCGCCTCGTATTCCTCAATATGCACGGAGGTATACACATCTCCCTGCACCAATCTCTCACTCAAAAGCACGGCGTCCTCGTAGTTATATCCCTCCCATGTCATGAAGCCGATCAACGGGTTCTTACCCAATGCCAACTCACCCATGGAGGTAGAGGGTCCATCTGCAATCACCTGCCCCTCCGCCACATGGTCGCCCTTAAATACGATGGGCTTCTGATTGTAGCAGTTTGACTGGTTAGAACGGGAGAATTTCGTCAAACGGAACTCCGCCTTCTCACCGTCATCATAGGTGATGCGTATTATACCGGAGGACACATAAGTAACCGTCCCCGCCTTCTTAGCCACCACGCAGACGCCGGAGTCCACGGCAGTCTTAACCTCCATACCGGTACCCACCACGGGAGCCTCCGTGGTCAAAAGCGGCACTGCCTGACGCTGCATGTTAGAACCCATCAGCGCGCGGTTCGCGTCATCATTCTCCAAGAAAGGAATCAATGCGGTAGCCACGGAGAACACCATCTTAGGCGACACATCCATATAGTCAAACATAGCCTTCGGATAAGCCTGTGTCTCCTCGCGGTAACGTCCGGACACCATGTTGCGGACAAAATGCCCGTTCTCGTCCAACGCCTCATTCGCCTGAGCCACGTGGAAGTTATCCTCCTCGTCAGCGGTCATATATACCACCTCCTCCGTGACACGGGGATTGGCGGTATCGGACTTGTCAATCTTGCGATAAGGAGCCTCCACAAATCCATATTCGTTAATCCTTGCATAGCTTGCAAGGGAATTGATCAAACCAATGTTAGGACCTTCAGGCGTCTCGATAGGACACATTCTTCCATAATGGGAATAATGCACGTCACGCACCTCGAATCCGGCACGGTCTCTGGACAGACCTCCGGGTCCCAACGCGGACAGACGTCTCTTATGGGTAAGCTCACCCAACGGATTGTTCTGATCCATAAACTGTGACAACTGGGAGGAGCCAAAGAATTCCTTCACCGCCGCCGTGACAGGCTTAATATTGATCAGGCTTTGGGGTGAGATATCCTCCGCGTCATGCGTGGTCATGCGCTCGCGAACCACACGCTCCATTCTGGACAGACCGATGCGGTACTGATTCTGCAAAAGCTCACCCACCGCACGGATACGTCTGTTGCCCAGATGGTCAATATCGTCATCATTGCCCAGACCATACTCCAAATGCATATTATAATTGATGGAGGCAATGATATCTTCCTTGGTGATATGCTTAGGCACCAGCTCATGTACATTCTTCTTGATCGCCTCGCCCAGCTTCTCGGGGTCGTCGGAGAACTCCTCCAAAATCTGCGCCAAAACAGGATAATAAACGCGCTCGCGGATACCGAAATCTCTGGGATTGCAATCGATGAAATTAGTGATATCCACCATCATATTGGAGAGAATCTTGACATTCTTCTCCTCCGTCTGAATATATACAAAGGGCACAGCGGCATCCTGCATGGCGTCCGCAAGCTCGACCGTCACTTTGTCTCCCGCGCTTGCCAACACCTCGCCCGTAGAGGGGTCGATCACGTCAGCCGCTAAGATCTGATGCCGGATTCTATTCCGAAACGCCAGCTTCTTATTGAATTTATATCTGCCAACCTTGGCCAAATCATATCTTCTGGGGTCAAAAAACATAGCGTTGATCAGGCTTTCCGCACTCTCAACACTCAAAGGCTCACCGGGGCGTATCTTCTTGTACAGCTCAAGCAAACCCTCCTGATAATTCTCAGCAGTGTCCTTGCCAAAGCTTGCTTCAATCTTGGGCTCGTCGCCAAACACCTCGCGAATCTCGTCGTTGGTGCCGATGCCCAATGCGCGAATCAGCACAGTGATAGGCACCTTGCGGGTTCTATCCACACGCACATAGAAAACGTCATTGGAATCCGTCTCATACTCCAACCATGCGCCACGGTTGGGAATCACCGTACAGGAGAACAGTCTCTTACCAATCTTATCATGCCCTATGCCATAATAAATTCCGGGAGAACGCACCAACTGGCTTACAATGACACGCTCCGCGCCATTGATCACGAAGGTTCCCGTCTCCGTCATCAGCGGAAGGTCGCCCATGAAAATCTCATGCTCGCTGATCTCCTCCTTCTCCTTATTGTAAAGACGCACCTTTACCTTCAAGGGAGCCGCATAAGTGGCATCTCTCTCCTTACACTCCTCAATAGAATACTTCACATCATCCCTGCACAACTCAAAGTCCACAAACTCAAGACTCAAGGAACCGCTGTAATCAGCAATTGGGGAGATATCGTCGAAGACTTCCTTTAAGCCTTCATCCAAAAACCACTGATATGAGTCCTTCTGAACCTCAATCAGATTGGGCATCTCCAGAACCTCTTTCTGTCTCGAGTAACTCATACGCATAACCTTACTGCCGGCCATGGGACGTATTCTGTTCTTTTCCATTGACATTTCACCCCGTTTTTCTTGATTTACATATACGCAAAATAAGCGCACTTTACACAATAGTGCACTATCCATACTAGCACAAATTGGAAAAAGGGTCAAGAAATATTTTATGAATTTTCAAAATTTTTCCAAAGAAAGCTTTTACGTTATAAATTATAAATGTCAAAGCAGCCCCCGCCAATATGCGGGAGCCGCTCTAATATCTTATCTCTGTTATCTTGTGCCGTCTTGAAGACCGCCTTACTTAAGGGTAGCCTTAGCGCCAACTTCCTCAAGCTTCTTCTTGATCTCCTCAGCCTCTTCCTTGGAAGCGCCCTCCTTGATAACCTTGGGAGCGCCCTCAACAGCGTCCTTAGCCTCCTTCAGGCCAAGACCGGTAATCTCACGAACAACCTTGATAACCTTAACCTTCTCAGCGCCAACATCGGTCAGCTCTACATCAAACTCGGTCTTCTCGTCTGCCGCACCGCCATCTGCCGCGCCTGCCGCCTGAACCACAACGCCTGCTGCTGCGGATACACCAAACTCCTCCTCGCAAGCCTTTACCAGATCATTCAACTCTAATACTGACAGCTCTTTGATAGCGTCAATCAATTCCTGTGCCGTTAATTTAGCCATTTCTTTTTCCTCCATTTTCAAAATTTTCTGTTCATTAACATTTTCTGATTACTTGGCGCATGTCACCCGACTCAGGCAACATGCGTCCACCGTCTATTACTCAGCGGTGGTCTCTGCTGCGGGTGTCTCCTCAGCAGGTGCCTCTGCAACGGGTGCTTCCTCAGCGGGAGCCTCTGTCGCAGGCGCTTCCTCGGCGGGAGCTTCTGCAGCGGGTGCAGCACATGCGGATGCGCCGCCTTTCTCCGCCAACTGATTCATCACGCGTGCAAAATTGGTGATCGGGCTCTGCAAGCTGCCAAGCAGCTTGGAAATCAGCACCTCTCTGGAAGGGATGCTTGCGATCCTAGCCATTCCCTTTGCATCGTAAACGGTGCCTTCCACTACTCCACCCTTGATCTCGAGCTTATCCGCTGTCTTAGCAAACTCGGAAAGCACTCTTGCAGGAGCCGTTGCATCCTCAGTGGAGATAGCCACTGCACTGGGACCTTCCAGATAAGGAGCCAAGGCTTCAAAATCAGTTCCCTGAAAAGCACGGGTCATGTAAGTGTTCTTATACACCTTGTAGACAACTCCCGCCTCACGCAGATTCTTTCGAAGCTGTGTATCCTGCTCAACAGTCAGTCCGCGGTAATCAACCAAAACTACTGACTGGGCATCCTTGATCTTAGCAGAAATCTCTTCTACGATAGGCTGCTTTAATTCAACCTTTGCCATCTTTTTACCTCCTTTTAGATTTTCTGAACTTGCGTTCAAGGCCGAAAACAACGGATGTCAGGCTCCGCCAAACATCCTTATGTTAAAGGAAAAGCGCCCTCCCAAGACAGGAAGACGCAGTTTGCTTTGCAATCAACTCTTTCCTCGGCAGGCGTCCTACGCTTACCCCGTTTCCCTGCATCAAACCGCCAAAACATACCTGTTATGACCGTTTTACCCGCAAGGCTTTGGGACCTGCTGTCTTCGGCATATATTCCGATCTCCACAAATGTGAAGCTTGGAACAGTGTTAAGAATAACATGTTATACAACATCTGTCAAGATGTTTGATTTGTCAAGCTTACTTAGAACTTCGCCACGCTGACCTTCACGCCGGGACCCATGGTGCTGGTCAGGGTGATGCTTCTCAGATACTGACCCTTAAGTGCGCTGGGTCTTGCCTTGACGATAGCATCCATCAATGCGTTAAAATTCTCCTTCAAAGCCTCCTCGGTGAAGGAAGCCTTGCCGACGGGTACATGAACAATATTTGTCTTGTCCAGTCTGTACTCGATCTTACCGGCTTTGATATCAGCCACTGCCTTGGTCACATCCATGGTCACGGTGCCTGCCTTGGGGTTGGGCATCAGACCCTTAGGTCCCAAAACCTTACCCAGACGACCAACCACGCCCATCATATCAGGGGTAGCTACCACCACGTCAAAATCAAGCCATCCGTCATTCTGAATCTTGGGGATCAGCTCCTCGCCGCCCACATAATCAGCGCCCGCAGCCTCAGCCTCGCTCAGCTTATCGCCCTTTGCAAAAACCAAAACCCTGACAGTCTTACCTGTTCCGTTGGGCAGCACAACCGCGCCACGGATCTGCTGCTCGGCATGACGTCCGTCACAGCCTGTTCTGATGTGTACCTCAATCGTCTCGTCAAACTTAGCGGTTGCCGTTTTCTTTACCAGTGCAATAGCCTCCTCGGGCTCATACAGAGTCGCGCGGTCTACAAGCTTTGCAGCCTCATTATATTTCTTACCATGTTTCATTTACTTTACCTCCCAGGTTCCGACGGCAAGCTTTGAGATTTTTCCCAAAAGAATTGCCTCCCAATTTTTATGCAACATTAGTCCTCTACAACAATACCCATGCTTCGCGCTGTTCCGGCGATCATGCTCATGGCAGCCTCAAGGCTTGCCGCGTTCAAATCCGGCATCTTCATCTCGGCAATCTCCTGAACCTTCGCCTTGGAAATGGTAGCAACCTTGGTCTTGTTGGGAACACCTGAACCGGACTTGATGTTGCAGGCCTTCTTCAACAATACTGCCGCAGGGGGAGTCTTAGTAACGAAACTAAAGCTTCTGTCTGCATATACAGTGATGACAACAGGAATGATCACGTCACCCTTGTCCGCTGTCTTTGCGTTGAACTGCTTCGTAAATTCAACAATGTTCACACCATGCTGACCCAATGCAGGACCAACAGGGGGAGCCGGTGTTGCTTTGCCGGCAGGAATCTGTAACTTAATATATCCTTCTACTTTCTTTGCCATTGTGGCACCTCCTATAATGTGGTAGTTTGGCGCAGGAATCGCTTCCCGCTCCCACGCGGAATGTCTGCAAATTATCTTGCCAAACACATTCCTCTTGTTACAATATATTTACCAATCATCGGGCTCTGACCCGTCAATCGGGAAATACCAAACAACGGTCAGTACGCTTTGCGAACTGCCCTTATGTTAGTCAAAGCTTGCGCACCTCCGCGAAGCTGATCTCCACGGGAGTCTCTCGTCCGAACAGCTCTACATTGATGGTCGCGGTCTGCTTGCCAAAGTCCAGCTTCTGAACCACGCCGACCGTGTCCTTCCAGACGCCGGCAACCACCGCAATGCTGTCTCCCTCCACAAAATCAATCGTGACATTATCCGTCTTAATGCCCAGAGGCTTCATCTCCGCCTCCGTCAAGGGAACCGGCTTGCTTCCCGGCCCCACAAACCCCGTGACGCCGCGGGTGTTGCGCACAACATACCAAGTATCGTCATTCATCTCCATATTCAGAAGAACATATCCGGGGAACATCTTCTTGGGAACGGTTCTCTTGGCGCCGTTCTTTATCTCCACTACATCCTGCATGGGCACTCTGACCTCCAGAATCTGCTCCGCAAGATGAGGGTTGTTCTCAATGGTCTTCTCAATATTGGCCTTGACCTTATTTTCGTATCCGGAATAGGTATGAACTACATACCACATTGCCTCTGCCATAGACTCACCCTCGCTCCTATAAAGATGTCAGGAAATTCACGCCATACCGGAACACGGAATCCAGTATTGCGATCAAAATCCCCATGATAAGTGAAATCACAACCACTGCCACAGATTGCTTTAAGGTTGACTGTCTGTCAGGCCATATAATTTTCTTGAATTCAGACTTTACCCCCTGAAAAAACCCGGGTCCTGCCTGCTTTTCTGCGGAATCTCCCATTTTCAGCCTCCACTGTTTTCTTAGTTTACTTTGTCTCTGAGGAGCCGTTACTTTGTCTCCGAGGAGCCGTTACTTTGTCTCCGAGGAGCCGTTACTTGGTCTCCGAGGAGTCATTACTTCGTCTCCTTGTGTAACGTATGTGTCCTGCAGAATCTACAATATTTCTTGGTCTCCATTCTGTCGGGATGGGTTTTCTTATCCTTGGTTGTATTGTAGTTGCGCTGCTTGCACTCAGTACACGCCAATGTAATCTTTGTACGCATTTGTCTACCTCCATGTTTTTTAAGCATAAAAAAAAGACCTAAATCTTATCTCGCCTGAATACTATACCACATGAGAAATGCCTCGTCAACTATTTTTGCAGGTTTTTCATATAAATTTTTAAAAAAATCCTTGTTTCTTCCTATAACATGTGGTAAACTAGGGCTATACAACGATAAAAGTGGGGTAGTTTCAGAAAACGGATTTTCACAAACGCTTTACCCCGACAGATAAAACACGCTAATTCAAGGAAGAAAGGAGGCGTGGCTATGAGTTTCGCTCTAAATGCCGTCTACAACAATTATCTGACCACTTACACACCTAAGCGCATGACACGCTACGACACTCACAAGAAGTCCGAGCTGCGCGGTTTGTACAATTCCATTGTCAAAATGAATAAGGATGCCCCTTGGTATCTTCCCGTCACCAGCAAGGCTACTCAGAACTATGCGGTGAATATTAAGGAAAATGCCCGCGAGCTTCACAATACCATCGCACAGCTTGGCGGCACGTCATCAGACGGTCTGTGGGATAAGAAAAGCGCGTATTCCTCCAATGAGGATGTTGCCACAGTTACCTACGTCGGACACGACGATCCCGGCAACACCACGGTGGAGTTCGATATCGAGGTACAGTCTCTGGCTTCCCGTCAGGAGAATATGGGGCTGTTTATGGAGGATAAGGAATTTGAACTTCCTCCCGACACCTATTCCTTTGACGTGGGCATCAATGACATGAACTACGAGTTCCAGTTCACCGTGAGCGAGGACGATACCAACAAAGAGGTGCAGTCAAGGCTGGTGCGCCTGATCAACAATGCGAACATTGGCATAAAGGCCGACCTGATTGATTCAGAGGGCAAGACATCTCTGCGGATGACCTCAGAAAGCACAGGTCTTCCCAACGGTAAATCACAAATATTCAAGGTCTCTGATAATCACACCAGCAAGACAAGCGGCGTTGTCGATTACTTTGGCTTGGATTATACCACGAGAGAAGCCGCCAATGCGCATTTTACCATCAATGGGGACGCCCGTACCGCTGCCTCCAACCGATTCACGGTAGGCAAGGCTTTTGAGGTGCAGTTAAACGGCGTCAGCAGTGACGGGGAAAGCGTTCAGATCGGTCTGAAGGCGGATATCGACTCCCTGACCGACAATGTCACCCACCTGATCTGCGGCTACAATGAATTTATGAAGGCAGCCTCCTCCTATCTCGAGTCCCAATCCAAGAGCAGCACCTTGGTGAAGGAGATGAAAGGAATCGCTGCCCTGTACCGCAACCCCATGGAATCCATGGGCGTCAATCTGGCGGAGGACGGTACACTTGAGTTTGACAAGAACCTGATCACACAGACCGCAATGCAGTCGGAGGATATTCCGGAGACCTTCTCATACCTGAAGGACTTCTCCAACTCACTGCTGCGCAAGAGCAGTCAGGTTTCCTTAAACCCCATGGACTATGTGGAAAAAACCATGGTGGCATACAAGAGACCCGGGCAGCGCAATTTTGTGAGCCCCTATAATTCCAGCGCATACAGCGGCATGATGTTTAACAGCTATTGTTGAACATGCAGTTCGTCTCATACTTGCTTTTCCTCAAGAATGCCAACACGAAACGCAACATTTATACAGAAAGTTGCGATTCGTGTTGGCATTTATCAAACACACACCACGCCAACACCATTCAAGCCCTTCGCGAGTGCCATACATCTAAACCAATACACAATACCAACCTCTACAACTCACTCCTCACCATAGAAAGCGCCGCCTCAATCACCTTATCCATATCATAATACCTATATTGCCCCAACCTGCCACCGAAAAGAACCCCCCGCTCCTTCGCCGCCAATTCCTGATACTCCGCCAACAACCGATTATTCCTCTCGTCATTAATCGGATAATAAGGCTCGTCCCCCTGCTTCCAATCCGCCGGATACTCCCTCGTGATCACAGTGCCCTTACCAGTGCCAAATTCAAAATGCTTATGCTCAATAATCCGCGTGTACGGCACCTCCCGCTCCGTGTAATTCACCACCGCATTCCCCTGATAATTATCACAGTCAGACAACGTCTCCTCCTCGAAGCGCAGAGAACGCCATTCCAACGCTCCCAGCTCATAATGGAAATAATCATCAATCATTCCCGTGTAAAGCACCTTCTCAAAAGAATCCGCCCTGTCCGTGCTCTCCAGCTCGCCGGAACAATTCATCGCGCCGCGCCCCGGCACCTTAGCGCCCGTCTTCCTCACAAACTCCTCATAAGAAATCCCCAGCTTTACCGGAGTTCCCTCCAAAAGCTTCTCCACCATCGCGGTATACCCCCCTACGGGAATCCCCTGATAACGATCCGTGAAATAATTATTGTCATAAGTAAACCTTACCGGAAGACGCTTGATTATAAACGCCGGAAGCTCCTTACAGTCTCTGCCCCACTGCTTCTCCGTATAGCCCTTCACCAGCTTCTCATACACGTCACGCCCCACCAGCTTCAACGCCTGCTCCTCCAGATTCCGCGGCTCCTCCACCTGACACTCCGCCCGCTGTCTCTCAATGATCTCCCGAGCCTCCTCCGGCGTCCGTATATTCCACATCCGACTGAATGTATTCATATTAAAAGGCATATTATAGGTCTCGTCCCGATACACCGCGATGGGCGAATTAATATAATTGTTAAACTCGGCAAACTGATTGACATACTCCCAAACCTCCTTATTGGAGGTATGAAAAATATGAGCTCCATACTTATGCACCTGTATGCCGTTCTGCTCGCTCGTATAGATATTGCCGCCGATATTTGCACGCTTGTCAATGCAGAGACACCGCTTCCCCGCCTTCTTCATTTCATGGGCAAACACGGAACCGAATAAACCCGCACCCACTATTAAATAATCATACTTCATATTCCTTTTCCACCTGATCCTTTATGGATTAATTTTCTGTTCCATATTTATAGGTTATATCCTAAAGCACACCAAATAATTCCTTCCAGTTATCCTCTGCAATAATACGCTCACTTGACATATCTGCATTTGCAAGCATACTTTCAACACGATTTGCCAACGTTACATCAACCAAACGTCCTACATCAAGTCCGCGGAGTTCAAAAAACAGTAACGGGTTCTCATCAAACCTTGCCCCTATTCCATATAAAACGGCAGCAACATGCTTGCACAAAATCGCCCAATCCGGACAACTGCAGTCAAAGCTTATTTCCTTCGGCTCGGGAAAAAGCCCCTGTTCTCCCAGAAACAACTCCTTTAACTCCTCCGGAAAATCACCGTTTACCAACCGCTCCAGATTCTCGATTTTACGCCCGCATCGTTCAATGACATACTGGCATCTCTCCTCCGACAACGGACTGATTCGTACCTCCACTTTATAGGGTGTCTTCCGCCTCCCCTGAACCCGGGCAAGAACCTTCGCCTTTTGAATCTTAAGATCAACAACCGCTCCGGTACGCACATAACGCTTGCCCCGCTCCAGACGGCTCTCATAATCCGCATATTTCTCCAAATTATTGCACCACGCCTGTCCCCACCAGCTTTTCACGATATTTCTGCCCTGAATCAGAACCGGCTCCATGCTCTTTCCCTTTGACTTTTCCTTCAATAAGGTCTGCCTTGCGTTCCGCTGCAGCTGCGCCGCGTTCGGCTGACTATAATCCTCGCCTGTATTCCAATAATTTCTACTCATAACATCTCCTACTAATCCAACGTCAAGACGGACAACAGCTCCTCGTTACTCATCTCAGTAATCCAGCTTTCTCCGCCGCTTCCAATCACATTTTCAGCGAGCTCCTTTTTGGATTCAATCATCTCGTCGATTTTTTCTTCAATCGTTCCCTTGCATACCAGCTTATGAACCATGACATTATTCTTCTGTCCGATACGGTAAGCGCGGTCAGTCGCCTGATTCTCCACCGCGGGATTCCACCATCTGTCAAAATGGATCACGTGACTTGCATTCGTCAGATTCAGTCCTGTTCCTCCTGCTTTTACAGACAAAACGATGTATGGAACATATTTCTCACCCTGAAACGCTTCCACAATTTCATTCCTCTTGCTGACGCGGGTTCCTCCATGAAGGACATAGCCGCGACACCGGAAAATCCCTGCCAAAAATTCATCCAGATACGATGTGATCTCCTTAAACTGGGTGAATACAAGCACCCTCTCACGTTTCTCATAAATGGTTTCGCACACCTCGCGAAGCATCTCAAATTTTCCACTATCTTTACAATCGTATGCCGTTTGTCCAAGATACTGATCCGGGTGATTACAAATCTGCTTTAGCTTGGTAAGCGACGCCAGCACCAGTCCCCTTCGCTGCATACCTTTCGTCTCCCCAAGCTTAGCAGCAAGCTCTGTGACATATTTGCGGTACAACACCTTTTGTTTTCCTGAAAGCTCTACATAATCCACCTGCTCAAGCTTGTCCGGCAGATCAGAAATAATCTCCTTATCCGTTTTTACGCGGCGCAGCATAAACGGGGCAATCATGGCTTTTAATCTCGCATACCCTTCAGGGTGCTCCTCCAACCCTTTGCAATACTCATGAAACTGTGCCGAGCTTCCCAACAAGCCTTTATTCAGGAAATCAAACAACGACCAGAGATTGGTCAAATCGTTTTCTATCGGCGTTCCCGTCATGGCAATACGCATCTTGCTTTTCAGGGCTTTAATCCGCTTAGTCTGCTTGGCGACCGGATTCTTGATTGCCTGTGCCTCGTCCAGAATCAGACAGTCCCACTGTATACCCTCAAGCTCCTCAATCCGCGCCGCCATTCCATAGGTCGTGATAGTCAGAAAGCTCTGCTCCTCCTTGATCCGACTTCCCAACAGCTTCGCACTGCTCCCATGAAGAATCGTATACGGCATCAATGGTGCAAACTTTTCTGCCTCCCTCTGCCAGTTTCCCAACAGCGACGCGGGAACAACCAACAGTATACGCGCCTCCTTCTTCGCCTTGCGCAGCTTCTCCAAAAAAGCCAACACCTGAACAGTCTTGCCAAGTCCCATATCATCCGCCAGACAAGCGCCCAGATTCAGCTTGTCCATATAATCAAGCCATGTAAACCCGTCCTTCTGATAAGGGCGAAGAGTCGCGCGGAAAGACTTCGGAACAACCGCCGAACGAATCCTCCGAGGCATTCTTAAATCCTGCAGCAGCTTGGACAACCAAGCCCCGTTGGTCACCACCATACCGACATCCGCGCTGCCTCTCGGCTGTTCCTCCAAGCCCATGCGCAAAGCCTGCAGCAGAGTCAACTCGCCATTGTAATTTTCCATCTCCGCTAACAGCTTTTGCAGCTTGTCATGATCTACCTCAACCCATTTCCCTTTTAAAAATGCAAGCCCCTCTGTCCGTCGAAGCAGCTCTTCAATTTCACCGCGCGTCAAAGGCACACCATCTACCACAAGCTGCGGCACCATTCCCAAAATCGTGTCAAGTCCCAGCATCGGAGGCTTCTTCTCCCCTAAATTCACGGACAATGAAACTCCATATGCATTTTTTCTCCACCAGTTCGGTATACGGCAGACAATTCCCGCCTCCTCTATCTGTGGCACAGCCTTCAATATTTGATAAGCCTCCTCAGAAGTAAGGCGAAGCGGATGAAACAGTTCCCCCTTTTCCACGAATTCTCCTATGAGCGGCGATATCTCGGACGCCCGGTTTAAGCAGGACAACAGCTCCAACAGCTTGTCCCTCTCCGACTGATACTCTGTCAGCGCATACTGCAGCGGCATATGACGTACCTTGTCATTTTCATCCTTTGTGGCATAGGTTGCGAGGAACGCAAAGGGGTATCTTTCCTCCTTACTCTCCACCAGATGAAAAAATACCCTCTCCGGAACGCGAAGCTGCTGACTTTTATCCGCCAGATAAAGGGCAACCGTCCCGTCAAAATCCACAATGTCTTCCGCAAAAACCAATTGCAGTCTCTCAAACGCCGCCTTCAGCCAATCCTCAGTCACATGCTCCGAACCCAATGTAAACGGCACGGAATCCAAAAGCCGCTCCAACATATTGTCATCCGGGATAATCTCGACCTTCTCCCGCGCCACCTCCAAATCGGGAGTCTGTGCCAAAAGCTCCTGAAAACCGTTTGCTATCTGATATAAAAAACAACCGGCGGCGTCCAGCCACTCCGGCTTTTTCTCAAACCCGATTGTATAGACAGCCCTCCAGCCGTCGGAGTCAAATTGCTCTTTCCATGTAAGGAGATCCTTCGGATATTCTCCCTCCTGCTCATCTAACACGAAACCTTTTTCCACAAATCTAAAGTGCAGTTGTGTCTGCTGTTCTCTCTGCTTCATCTTATGTACCTCTGTATATAAAGCCCTGTTCCGTACCCTTAATTATGATAGTCATACGGACGGATACGAATTCCTATGCCCTCGTCTATCCATTATATACAAGTTTGTAAGAAAGTACAATATTGAATTAAAAGCATTTTTCAAAAAGTTGTGCAGCAAAAGTTGTGACACATTGCAACTTTTTGAATGATTATATCTTGTTCATCATCTTGTTCATCGTGAACAGGATGTGATTTACCATTCAGTAATTCCATATACTTATCACACGCCTTGCATAGCGCCATAATTCCGGAGGCACTTATATTGTATTCTGGCAGATGACCGTCATACTTTGCACATGCCTCCTTAATCTTGTCAAACCCTCTGCCCCGTGCCTCTATCATACCACTCTTAAAGAAAACATTTGCCGGTTTTGGGTTATACAATTTAGCGTTTATCACTATCTAAATGTGGTATAGTTATCGTCACTGCATACCCACCAAGATTATCTCTTATCGAGACAGGTCAAAAAGACAATAATCAAGTTACCCATACTATGACTATTTAAACCTCACTTGCAAATTCAATTTCAAATACATTTCCCCATCTTCTTCATACAAACTCATATATTCATGTCTGGAAGTAGACGCTCTTTCACAAATCGTATTATCCAACAAATACTGCTCAAAGGAATTGCGATTGTAAATATGGTAAGCCAATATTTCTCCATCTGCCTTAACAATGATATACCCGCCATTCGCTTCGTCCAATCCGTCCCAAACCTTTGCAGGCTTCATCCCCAAAGCACAGGAACATAAAAACTTCTTAAATTTATATTCATACATTGCGGCATCTCCATAACCTAACGGGTCCCGCTCTCCAATCAGTTTTACTAATGTTTTGCAATCCTTAATATCTTCATCGTAAAAGTACAATAACATATTTGCAATGATCCCTGGCATACTGCTATCCACCATAATAAGGTTTCTCTTAAACCCATCATGACTCATTCCACAAAACTCTATTTTTCCGCCATACTCTCTAATCTTAGCCATTCTATCAATAATTTTATTTCTGGTATCAATGCTATTGATTTCCTCTGCCTGCTCACTTGTAATGCCCTCAATTTTATATATGAAATTGGTTGTTTTTCCCGCATTTAACAAAGTAGGGGCATTACCTACTTCTGATTTAATGGAAAATCCCACATCTCTCACATAATTTGTATGTGTGTCCTGTATCTGCATGGAAATATCTGTTGTATCTTCAAGTATTATTACACTAATATTTTTATCAGATTTCCGATTTATAGTCCATGACAAACAAGAATAATTTACAATTTTATCCAAAATATCTTCTACCATTTTACAGGTTCCTTTTCCAGTTTTCAAAAACCATATCATTATGATACTCTAAAAAGCATTTATCAGGAACAAATTTCTCCGGTAAAGCAATGGGCTTCCCTTCATAATATCCAAAATATCTTTTTACTGTTTCTCCTTGAAAAATATCCTTAATGTCTTTTGATATATAAATTTTGTAGTCAGTTCCTATTGTAAGGAATCCTTTATCAAATGCCATATCATGAAGTGCATTCAGACATAATCCATTATGTGGATTAACCTTTTCATCAGCACTACATATATGCCATGGTTTTATGTGACTTGCAATCAATAATTCTTTAGTTGACAATCCTGTAATACAACAATTCCCTTCATAAGACGCCAAAACAGAGGATCGAAAAAAGCTTTGATTCACTCGCACTTTCACATTTCGTTCTACTTCCGTTCCACATATACTAATTGTATCATCTAAAGTTTTTCCTTGTTTTAATAACTTTAGTATCATTTCGCTTTCATAAGCTAATTTGTCCCATTTTTCGTTAAACTCATTCCAAATCTCTTCATCTAATTTACTTCCATTTTTCAATCCACCCTAAAATCCCACCCCAATTATACACTGGTTTAAACCGTCAGACGGTATAGCTCG
>JAMPHH010000055.1 GCA_023663505.1 Muribaculum sp. | reverse complement strand
TTAAAATATATTCCTGCAATCCTGCTGCTCATTGGCATATTGACAGGCTGTGCAGTGGCTGTGGAGGGTGATGCCTCTGTTACGAGTACGGAAACTATTTTTAGAAGGTTTTTAGAAATACATATGGAGGTTTGAGGAATGAGAGCGATATGCTGGGACTTTGACGGTACACTTGTTCATTCCCATTGTCTATGGAGTGGTTCTATCTGGAAAGCTATAAAAGAAACGGTTCCTGATACAACGATTCTTTTGGATGATGTGAGACCGTACACTGCCATCGGATTTACATGGCATACGCCAGAGAATGATTATTCAGATCTTGTGGGAGAACTCTGGTGGGATTATATGAACAAGTATTTTGAGAATATCTATCTTTCGCTTGGATTGGATGGGGATATGGCGAAAGTGGCAAGCCAAAAGGTAAGATCCTTTATAAAAGACAGGGGGAATTATCACCTGTATGATGACACCATATCGACTCTTAAATGGGCGAAAGAGGCGGGTTTTCAAAATATTCTTTTGTCGAATAATTATCCTGATTTATGCGACGTTCTATCAGAGTTGGGGTTAATGCAGTATTTTGATGCCTTTGTTATTTCTGCTCAGATTGGCTATGATAAACCACGCAAAGAAATATTTGACTATGCCAAGAAAGCGTTGCCGAATATTGATCGATACTATATGGTTGGCGATAGCGTTTCCTCTGATATAGTCGGCGGGAAAAAATCTGGCATGACGACAATTCTTGTACATAAGCCGGTTAATGAAAGGGCGGATCATTGTATTTCCTCGCTGGGAGAAATATGCAATATTTTGTAAAAACGGTCTGCCGGAGTACATAGAGCATTTAGGCTCGAAAACAAGCTTTTTAAAAACGCATCCGAGCTGCCGAAGTTGCTTATTACGTCAGCCCTGTTTGTGATGGGACATTTTAATTTTGGAGGCGCGGTGATCGTTTTATATGATTTGGCGTTTATTTTTATCAACTCATTATTCTACGGTCTTGTATTCAAAAGGACAGACAATGCATGGTGCAGCGCATTGGCGCATTTTCTCGCCAATTTGTGTAGGAAAAAGTTATATGAATTGGAGGGTGCATTATGAATTATTACAAAAAGGCAAAGAAGCTTATGGATATTGATGCCACGGAATTTGTCGGTGGTGTTTCGGAGAACGAGGTAGAGGACGCAATGAAAGCGTTGGGCGTCGTTTTCCCTGAGAGTTATAAGGCGTTTTTAGCTGATTTTGGCGGTGGTGATGCCGGAGGGGAGATTATTTTTGGCATCACCGATAACGAGGAAGATGATGTTGTGATTGTCACGCGGCAGGAACGCGGCGAGGGGCTTCCACACAATCTGGTCATTATCGGCTTTTGGGAGGATACCTTGATTTGTCTGGATACGGACAAGATGAAAAATGGTGAGTGCCCTGTTTTGGAAGTGGACGATGAGTATTGCGGAGAGGAAATTGCGGATACCTTCGGAAGGTTTTTATATGACTATCTTAACGAGGAAGAATAGCGCAGGCGAATGATATTTAGGGTTTGATAAACCGGAGGCACAAAAATTGCCAGAATCCGGAAAAATGAAATTATTTGATTGCATATTGGATAATTCAAGATTTGTAGGAGTGGAGGAATGCATCACATTTTTATACATGGTTTAGGTCAGACTCCTGCCAGTTGGGACGATTTAATTGCTCAGTTAGACCTTGATAAGTACAGTGTGTGCCCTAATTTGACTGAGATATGTCAAGGAGAACGGGCAGCCTATAAAAATCTTTACGAAGGCTTTACAAAGGCTTGTTCTAAATTTGATGGACTGATAGATTTATGTGGCTTGTCTCTGGGCGGTGTGTTGGCTTTAAATTATGCCATTGAGCATTCGGAAAAGGTAAACTCCTTGGTGCTTATTGCCGCACAATATAAAATGCCTAAAGGATTATTAAGGCTTCAGAATGTACTTTTTCAATGTATGCCGAAATCTATGTTTCATCAGACGGGATTTGGAAAGAAGGAGTTTATTGAGCTTTGTAAGACCATGATGGAATTGGATTTTAGCGGCTCTATACAGAAAGTCTCTTGTCCTACATTGATTGTGTGTGGGGAGCGGGATTCTGCGAATAAAAAGGCATCTGTGGAGCTGGCAGGTCTATTGAGGGACGCAGAGCTTCAAATCATCAGTGGTTCAGGGCACGAGGTTAATGTGGAAGCACCTGAAAGACTGGTGGAAGTGCTTCGTGTATTTTATGGGAAAATGTAATAGGCGCCCCATTGCCGACTGCAAACTTGATGATGCTTTTTTTCAAAATGATGTTTTTTCATTATGCAGTGATTTGTTGCGGGGGATTGAATAAAGGCTTTACACCATCTGCGTAATTCGCTATAATAATCATAGTTGCAATAAACACTATTAATAAAAAGGTGGTGAAAGGATGGTAGCAGATATGACAGCAAAAGAGGCAACCAATATTATTATCAAGTTGACTGAAGAAGGATGGGATGCAAATAAAATAAATGAATTTATAGTATTTATTGAAACTCACAGTCCCTCCGAAGATGAAGCAATGAATATTATTAAAAATAAGAATTGAATGGCTTAATAAATTAAAGGGGTGCAAAAAGTTTATCAATAAGCGCCCTTTTATTGTGATACAAAGTGAAATTTGAAGTGGAGGTGATGCCAAATGTGGATAGCACTTGCCTTGTTATCGGCTGTTTTTGCGGCGCTTACTTCGATACTTGCCAAAATCGGTATCGATGGCGTGAATTCCAATCTCGCGACGGCAATCAGAACCGTTGTTGTCGTTGTGATGGCGTGGGGAATGGTGTTCCTTACACATACGCAGAAGGGGATTTTTGACATAAGCCATAAAAGCTGGTTATTTCTGATCCTGTCAGGTCTTGCGACGGGTGCATCATGGCTTTGCTATTATAAGGCTCTGCAAATGGGAGATGCATCTAAGGTTGTGCCAATCGACAAGCTAAGCGTGGTTATCACATTGGTTTTGGCATTTGTCTTTCTGCACGAGGAATTTAGCGTCAAATCATTTGTCGGCTGCATATTGATTGGTGCAGGAACATTGCTGATGGTTCTGTGATATTAGCGGAGTCAGGAGCAGACGCAAAAAGATGTGGACTTTATGCTGGGAAGGGTAAAATAAGATATGACGAATCCCAAAGCCTTGTGCAAAAAATTAAAATATATTCCTGCAATCCTGCTGCTCATTGGCATATTGACAGGCTGTGCAGCGGCTGTGGAGGGTGATGCCTCTGTTACGAGTACGGAAACGGGGCAGGGGATTGAGCAGGCAATCGAGTCGGAGACTGAGCGGGACTTGTCCAAAGAGCTGGACACTCTTGTAGCGCAGTTTGCCCTTGAGGACAACAAAGCGGAGCTGATTGATTTGTCACAAGATGAAAGAGCGGCAGGCTTCCCTCCTGAGCTTGTAAGCAGGTTACAGGAGGCACTGGCGGCGGGAAGCTCCGATATCCTGCTTATGGAACTGGACGACAGCGCCCTGCGAATCAAGCGGGAGGATTTTATATATGAGCCCCTTGAGGGTGAAGACTTATTCATTCAAGATGAAAGAATCAATGATTTTCTGACGGGTCAGAGGAAAGCGGATTCTTATGATTTTTATCGGCTTGATATCGACCAAGACGGACTGGACGAGATCATCATGATAGAGCGCACCCGATATGAATACTCGCTTAGCAGTTATTGTGCGATTCTGGAACAGAATGCCACAGGCTCCTATGGATTGACGGGCGGTGCTTATTTGGGATATTACAGAATATATGCTATTTTTTCCTATGAGGGAAGCTTCTATATGGTCTGCAATTATGATGACTACAAGAGGCAGACTACCAAGGCACTGGGACTCTTGGAATTAAGTGGAGATGTCAGGGGGTCTACGTGGCTGATTAAGCAGAAAAACATGTACCTGCGCAAAAATAATACAGACTGCGGGCTTCAGAAGCTATGGGCTGCGGGACAGGAAAGCGAAAACGATGAGAACTCTTCGCTTCAATCAGCAATACAGGCGTATATTCAGGAAATCGGTCTCGATGTGATGCTGCGAAACCAAAACAGCGGAAGCTTTAGCGGTCTGGAAAAGAAGTGGTCTGAGGAGAAGCTTGACAAGCTGACGGAAGCCTTGGAAAATGCTGTCTGGACCCCGACGCATTTGGATTATGCCACTCAAACACAGCGATGGCTCTTTGAGCTGGAGGGGCAGCAGGTGTATTTTACCTTGTATTACAACGGGCAATCCATGCGGTATTTGTTGGAGGCGTTTCTCTATCAGGGAGATACTTCCCCGATCACGCTTGAGCCGATTGCCCTTTATGGGATAAAGCCGCAGAGTCATATTCAAATTGTGGATTATTGGGATTACGAGGACAGCAATGTAAAAAGCATCTGCTATAAGCCGCAGGAACCTTCCCAAGCCTTTCCCGAGAACAGACAGGAGGTGACGGAGCAATTATGGAAGCAGGCGCAGGCAGGAATCCTGTCCTCCGTGGAGCAGGACATCATTTTGTCTGAAAATGCATCGAATACATCGTCTGAGGAAGGCTTGTCCGCACAGGAGTTTGTTCCTGCACAGCTTATCCAAATGGCAAAGGAAGCTCTTTATACCAGAGATTGGTCTTCCTTTGACGAGCTTGCGGCGCCCCTCGAGCTGACAGACCATGGGAAAGCGCTTGAAGCTTGGTTTAGTTCCACGGATTCCGAACAGTATATTTGCCATATTTATCAATACAGCATCGGGGAGTCCCAATTCCTGCTGATAGATGCTGATATGGGTGGCTCGGCGCGAATTGCAGATGTGAGCTGTTACCGCCTTACGGAAAATGGTTCCGAACAGGTAAATTCTATGACTACACTGGATATGAACGCCCGTGTGGTTCCCTATGAGGGCAGATTTTATCTGGTAGACACCTCGTATAACTACTATTCCAAATACAGGGACATCATTATTCTCTATCCTTTAACCTCCGAGGGAATCAGTGAGCGGGCAGTGTGGGTAACTCTTGCACCCGTGGATTATCTCTGGACAAACGGATACCGGAGCGATAATTCGGTTCAAGGACAGATTGACGACTATGTTTCAAGTATTCAAAAGGAATTGATGGCTGCCTCTCCTATTAATGATGGTATCAGTGTATTTATCGGGTGCGAGGAGCTCGTCACGGACGCGGTAAAGCTTCAGCGGCTTTCTGACCAAGGCGATTGGTACATGGTGGATTACGATAATGACGGGCAGCTTGAGTATGAGCACAGGCATTATTGGTTTCCCAGTAACTTTACAACCCTGTATCTGATTAGGGAGGAGTACCGTCTGGAGGATATCACATGGGAGCTGCGTGAAGCTTGGGAGCCGGAGTGCCCCTACCGACACGATACGCTGATTCAGCGGTGGTATCAGGAATTTGACGGGAAGATATACACCTTCCAATTATTTCTGACAGAAGGCTATAACTATTATTTGAATGTATCCTTATGGGAAAAGGAGCAGGTAAGCTGGATTGCCAGCTATTACGTCACTCCCAGATGTGAGCTGCAGGTAGAGGCAACAGGGAGGGAAATGGCGGGGGCAGGCTGAACAGGTTTAATCGGTCATTTTACCATTCGATATCCCAGAGAAGATGATGACGCTACGGTTCGATTCGGATTTGTGATAGTCAATCCTGAATTAAGGGGTAAAGGCTATGGAAAAGAAATGCTGCAGCTCGGTGTAAAATATGTGAAGGATAATCTGGGCGCAAAACGAATTACCAAATGATATTCTGAAAAACTCTATTTTGGGGTGACAATCATGGAGAAAATGGTCGTAAATGAGAAGGAATATGATATATTAAAGCTATTGGGAAAGGGAAAAGGGGGGTATTCCTATTTGGCGAGCGACGGGATTCAGAAATACGTTCTCAAACAGATTCACCACGAACCCTGCGATTATTATCAATTTGGAAATAAGCTCGAGTCGGAATTAAATGATTATAAGCGGCTAAAGGAAATCGGAATAAAGATTCCCGCCATGATTGATGCTGACATCAAGGAAGAACGTATTTTAAAAGAGTTTATTGATGGCGATACGATTTATGAGTTGATATTGCAGGACAAGATGGAACCATCATATGTTGACCAGTTATACAGAATGTGTGGGCTGCTATATGCCGCTCATACCAATATAGACTATTTCCCGACCAATTTTGTGGTACAGAATGGAGAGGTTTATTATATTGATTATGAATGCAACGAATATATGGACGAATGGAGCTTTGAGAATTGGGGTGTCAAATACTGGTCAAAAACTCCGGAGTTTTTGCAATATGTAAAAGACCATTCTTAAGGAATTAAATGTCAGGAACAAGGGGAGGTGCATCATTTGCTTGTAGTTCAGGATATCTGTCTTTCTTGGGGCAAGGAGGAACGGGGCGCTGCCTGCGCCGAGAAGCGTGTGGAATTTCCTCAGGCTTATTCGATGGATAAGCTTCCGAATACATTTCATGGAGATGTGATGGTTCATCGCTTATATTTTCGGCAAAAGGGACTCCTGTTCCAAAATCTGCGCATGAATGAAGCATACCGTTTTCAAGCCTACACCTCCGTTCGGGACTTAAACCTGACCAATTTATCCGTCCAGTCGGATTCAGAGAGCTATGAGGTGACGTTTTTTTGTGATGAGCATCGCTCCCACCGACCAATCAGACGGGGACACAACAAGGATTATCACAATATGGAATCCGCACTGTATCGTCATGATATTTTAAACGAGACAGCTTTTTCCTTAAGACAGGGACAGTACGGGCGGGTAATCTGGAATGAGCGCAGGATAGACTATGATACCGGAGAATGGTACTATCATTTGCATATCAGTAACCTTATGTATGCATTGGATTCGGGAGAAATGCCCCAAAAGGACATTTTCTTGTTGGGAGAACCGAATTTCATGTATAAACAAATGGCAGCACTTTTATGAAGGGAGAAAAGACTATGGAAATCACAGAAGCATTTGAAAAGGAAATTGCCCCGTTTTATTGGGTGGAGCACGAGGGGAGTGCTTCGGCTTGCCTAGGCGTGGGCGAGTATCTGCAGGAGGTCTTTGACACTCGCGCAGAGGAGGGCTTTGAGGGAAACGGCTATGACTGGGGAAGTCTGGCACTGGTGTTTTTGACCGAAAAGTGTCAGGACATTCAGGATAAAATCGACTTTGACCCTGAAGCGGACATGTTCTGTGCCTATGCGGAGGATAAGGAAGCTTTGGCAGATTTTATCCTTCAGTTTAAGAAAGCCTGCGAGGACAGGGATTTGATTTTAGACTTGTTCAGCAGGGCGGAGTTGGATTAGAGAACAGCCCCTTTTTACGTCTGCCCGCCCGCAAATTGTGTCATATACAGCTCGTAATAGTACCCTTGTTGCGCCAACAGCTCCTCGTGGGTTCCCGTCTCAACCACCCTGCCCTTGTCCATCACCACGATTTTGTCCGCGTCCTGAACGGTGGAGAGTCTGTGTGCGATGATGAGACTGGTGCGGTTTTCCATCAGCTTCACCATGGCGTCCTGTATGCTTTTCTCCGTGCGTGTGTCCACGGAGGAGGTGGCTTCGTCGAGGATCAATATCTTCGGGTCTGCAAGCACTGCCCGGGCGATGGTGAGGAGCTGCCGCTGTCCTTGGGATAGATGTGCACCCGCTTGAATCAGCATGGTCTGATATTTGTCAGGGAGCTGACGGATAAAATGGTGCGAATTGCTCATTTCGGCGGCATGTGTGACCATTTCCTCCGAAGCGTCGGGGTTGGCGTATTTGATATTATTTTCCACCGTGTCCGTAAAAAGCACCGTGTCCTGCAGCACGATTGCCGTGTTGCGGCGCAGGGCGTCTCGTTTGATGTCTTGGATATTCACCCCGTCTATCAGTATTTCACCGGAGTCCACGGGATAAAATCTCATGAGCAGATTGACCACTGTGGTCTTGCCGCTGCCTGTCGCTCCCACCAGAGCGATCTTCTGTCCCGGCTTCACCGTGAGCTGAAAGCCCTGAAGCACGGGGGTATCGGGAAGATAGGAGAAATTCACGTCGCGGAAGGTGATCTCCCCCTTCGCGTTCTCCATATCGAGGGTGCCGCTATTGTCCTCGTCCGGCTGGTCTAGCAGCTCGAAAATGCGCTCCGCCCCCGCCACGGCGGTTTGGAGGCTCCCATAGAGCTGAGCGATCTCATTGATGGGGCGGGAGAATTGCTTGGCATAAATGATGAAGGCGGAGATAACCCCCACGGTGATCAGACCCTTCAGGGCAAAATACCCGCCGAAGGCAGACACGATCACGAAGCCGATATTGGAGATGCAGTTCATCAGGGGTCCCATGGAGCCGCCCAGAATCTCCGCGCGGATACTGACCTTGGTCAGCTCGTCCGAGGTTCTGTTGAACTCGTCAATGACGTCAGCCTGCTTATTATAAGCCACGATAGACTTATAGCCCGTGATCATTTCCTCGGAATGTCCGTTTAGCTGTCCCAACACTTGGGAGCGTTTGCGGTAAACCTTGCGCATGAGGGAGGACATTTTCTTGGTCACGAGCACGGTGATCACCACCGTCACCATGGTGATCAGTGTCAGCTGCCAACAGTAATGGAACATGAGCGCCACGGTGCCGATGATGGTCAGGATTCCTGCAAAGAGAGAGCCCAGACTTTGCGAGATGGAGGTAGAGATATTTTCCACATCATTGGTCATGCGGCTCATAATGTCGCCGCTGGAGTGAGTGTCCAGATAGGGAATGGACAGGTTATCTATCTTTCGGAACAAATCGTGGCGCATTCTGCGCACGATGCGTTGGCTTAGGTGTGCGGACACATAGGTCTGGGAGAGGGTGCAAAGTGTGCTGACAAGGTACACGACAAGCAGTTGGAGCAGCACGGCGGTAAGCCCCGTCCATTGTCTGTCAAGAATCAGGTCAATGCCTTTGCCCTGCAGCGCGGGGGCGGCGAGAGCCGTCAGTGTCACCATGACCACGGAGGCGAGCAATATGAGCAAAAGTACCCTTTCCGCGCCCAAATACTTGGTCAGGCGAAGCAGGGTGTGGGAGGCGTCCTTGGGTTTCTCCACCACCTGTCCCATGCCATCGGAGACGCGTCTTCTGCCGCCGAAGTTGATAGGCGGGGGATTGCGCTTGAACTCCTGACTGCGGAATTGGAATTCCTCGCCGCCCTGCGCTTCAAAGCCCTCGGGCAGAGGGCGGTCAGGGGAGGTCGAAGGGAGCTTTTCCTGTGAATTGTTTTGGTTTGTTTCGTCTAATCTCATTTAATCCTCCATGTCAGAGCAGTTTACATTATCTATTGCTTTAGCTGTGAGGCGTAAATATCTTGATACACTGACGATTCCCGCAGCAGTTCGTCATGTGTGCCGTATGCCACAATCCGTCCGCCGTCGAGTACCGCGATGCGATCTGCGTTTTTGATTGACGCGATCCGCTGTGCGATGATGACCTTGGTGGTGGCAGGGCATTCCTTCTCGAGAGCTTGGTACAGGTGGCTTTCCGTCCGCAGATCTAACGCGTTGGTGGTGTCGTCAAATATTAGGATCTCCGCGTTTTTCAGAATCGAGCGCGCGATGGAGATGCGCTGCTTCTGACCGCCTGAGAGGGAATGCCCGCTCTCTGTGACCATGGTGTAGTAGCCCTGTGCGGTGTGGCAGATAAAATCGTCCGCCTGTGCAATCTCGGCGGCGCGCTTGATGTCCCAAGGGGTGGCTTCGTCCCTGCCCCATCGGATATTGGCTTCGATGGGTCGGGAGTAGAGCTCCGCCCGCTGCATGACGATCGCTATGCGCTCCCTAAGTCCCTGCACGGGATAATCCTTTACGTCCACGCCGTCTACCAGAACCTGTCCCGCCGTCACGTCGTAGAAACGGGGAATGAGGTTTACCAGAGTGGACTTGCCGCTCCCCGTCGCACCGATGATGCCAAGGGTCTCTCCCTTATGTATGGAAAGTGAGATATTCTCCAAGACGTTCGTGGAATGCCCGGGGTAGGCGAAGGACACATTCCGAAATTCCAACTCGCCATTTGGCTTAGGAGGCGTGATAAGCCCGTCAGGAAGTCTGTCCTCGCAATTTAACACCTCGTTTACACGGTCGGCGGAAGCCTTTGCCCTTGTGAAGGTCTGGAAGATGTTTGCCATGAAGGTGACGCCGTGCAGAATCATGGACATATAGGTGATGGCAGCCATGATCTGTCCCGAGCTGATGCCGCCTGAGGTGCGCATGGTGTAACCGCCCACATAGAGAATCGCCACAATGCATAGGTTTAGGATAATGTTCATACAGGGGGTCATGAAGGCGAGCAGGGATTGGACTCTTAAATTGATATTGCAGAGCGCGTTGTTGGCTGTGTCAAAGCGCTCAAGCTCCTGTTCCTCCCGCACATATGCCTTGACCACCCTCGCGCCCGCCGTGGTCTCCTGCAGACAGTTATTGACGCCGTCCAGCTTTTCCTGCACGATGCGGAACAGGGGAGAGGCTTTTTGTAGGAAAAACACGACAAAAAACAGGATAAAGGGCAAGCCGCATACCGCAACAAAAGCGAATCTCGGGGACTGGCGATACAGCATGAGGATTCCGCCCGCAAACATAAAGGAATTGCGCACCAGTCCGCGGATTGACATGGTGACCATCTGCTGTATCTGGGTCACGTCATTGACCAGTCTGGTCACAAGAGAGCCTGTGGAGAAGCGGTCGGTCTGCTCAAAGGAGAGATTCATGATCTTGGCAAATAAGTCCTTGCGGAGATCGTTTCCGAACTGCTGGGACGCAAGATTGGCGAAGACGCCGCTCAGCACGCCGCTAAAGCCTCCGAATAGTACCAAAAGTATCATGCGGATACCGATGTGCAGCACCACGTCCAGATTTTGCTTCAGCACGCCCTCGTCCACAATGGTGGCCATCATATCCGGCTGGATCAAATCCATTGCAATCTCGCCCACCATAAAAAGCGGTCCAAGCAGGCAGAAATGCCAGTATTTTTTTAAATATTTCAGCATGGGAGTATCCTCGTTCTTGTTGGAATATGGCAGTTGTTCAGAGCCTTTTCCGTAAGTGCTGCGCGGTTCTGGGCAGTTACAAAATATATTTTATTTTACATTATTTTTTGGGGCGGTGCAAACATTTTTATGAGCACGAATGGTAACAGTTTAGCCTTCATATCATAGTGCGGAGGGGCGGCGGGAGATGACTGGGAGTGTTTTGCGGACTGGCTGCGGTTGGGTGTTTTCTAATAGTGAGCCTGAATTATTCATGGAGACATGAAAAAATAAAAAATCTGTCTCCACGATGTTTGTTAGAACAGTTTCGCTCTTATAACGATGTTTACATTTCCGAAAAAGGACAGACTTCACCCTAGGTACGTATAAACATCTTGTGAAACTGTCAATGTACATTGAAAATCATATCATTCAAGCTGTAGCTGTTTTATGTTTTGCAGCGTTTCGTAGAATTCCTTTTTGTACGGACAGCTGCTGCACAGCTTGAACGTTATATATCTCGCGGAACGAACGACCCTTGCGGCTATCTTGATCAGCTTTAAGCGTACCGTATCAATTCTGAGCTTGCGCATGTTTGCGGCCAATGCTATGCGCCTGAACCAGTTGAACAGGTTATAGGCAAGGACATGCAGCTGGAGGCGGTTTGCATTGACAACTTTTGACTTGCTGCTTACTGCTGAAAAAGCAAAGCCGTCCTTGCCTTCTTTAATGAAGTTTTCCATCTTGCCGCGGCCACAGTAGAAGCGGATTACCTGATACGCCTCAGATTCCATTGTTGTTACTATGAAGGTGTACAGAAAGGTCATCTGGTTGGCGGGTTTTTCTATCTTAAAGACAACACGCCTCGGATGCGGCCACGTACCGGCCTGATATTCAAACTCGCCATAGGTTACGGCATAATCGACCATATTTGTCCTTACCGCTTTTTGAAGATCCTCAGCCTTATCCGCCGCAAGTGCAATCAGGGTTTTGTTGATCTTGAGCCGGATCGCATATTTACAATCATTCTCTTCACATGCCTCGTAGAGATCTGGTGAGGCGAAGCCGCTGTCTCCACGGAGGTACAACGGCAAAGAAGGATGTTTTGTCCGGTACTCTTTTAGGAGCGGGATCATGAACTGATCTGCATCCTTGCTGCAATAATGGGTTCCGTCACGGAGTTCTGCCTTGAGCAGATCACCGGTAATGCCATCAAAGCACAGCAGCGGATGGTAGCCGTGCGCCTGATAATGATAATTGAAGGATTCGCCTTCCTGGTTCCCGTATGTGTTAAGCAGCGTGGAGTCGAGGTCGAAGACCATATGCTCAGGAGGCTTGATCTGGCAGATGATATCCCTCATCTTTGCCCCGATCAGCTCAAACTGCTGCAGGGTCGTATCATCCATGCGGTTATAGAACCGCGATATGGTCGGCTGCGATGCCAGTACATCTTTTTCAAGGATGGCGGTAAAAACGGGATCGATGGTGAGTTCATCCGCACAGTCATCCTCAAAATATGCGGCAATGGTCTGGTAGATCATCTGAAGCAGATTTTCGGGATCGATATGATATCGGTACAATGCGGTATCATTTGTCTGAAACTGATCATATACAAGCTTGGTAAGCCCGATTTTTGATGCAAACTCCTTGATCAGAAGAAGTCCCGCGTCAGATGACAGGTTGCCTCCATCAAAATTTAATTTCAAATAGGGGTTGCTTTCAAGAGTGATATCTTTTAAACTATTCATAAGAGCTTCTCCTTGGTATAAGTTGTTTGTTTGGTCACTTACACTATACCATAATAGAGGCTCTTTTTCTATCACTTGATAGATGAAAGCAGCCATATAAAAATGTCAAGGAATTATGCGGCTTTACGCAGCTACCGAGTCATTCGGTGAATAATACAGGGTGAGTTTAGAAAATTTATAAATTTTATAGAATTTTGTGGCTTGGGGGGGTGGTTTTTTTGTACAAAATCATATACAATATAGATAGGTAAAGGATTTTAAAAATGATGTTGTGTGACGGCTTGGCGGAATGCAAACGGCAGCCGCGACGGAATGGAGCGTAGATGGAATGATACCTAAGGATTCGGTGATGCTGCTCAGCTTTGTGAATTTGAAGCTGCGGGATTTTTATGGAAGCTTGGAGGAGCTGTGCGAGGATCTGGACGCGGACGCCAAGGATATCACGGATAGACTCGCTGCCATAGACTATCACTATGACGCGGAGAGAAACCAATTTGTTTGAACAATATTTAAAGGAATGTCCTAAGGGACGGGACACAAAATGACTTTTGAGAGGGAACTGCTTTTGTATGAACAAGATTTTAAGGGGCAGGGCTTTAGGGGAACCAAATGTCAGATTTGTACGGGCTGCGGCAGGTGTGTATTGTTTGACGGAATGCCGATGCGGGTCGGGGGAGAGCCCTCGGAGGAACGACACAAGCTTCATGTCGTGACGGCAAACGGACTGGCGGATTCAGGGGTTTTGGTGCCAAGCGAGCCGATTCCAAGTCCT
Organism: Muribaculum sp.; assembly: GCA_023663505.1. Taxonomy (GTDB): domain Bacteria; phylum Bacillota; class Clostridia; order Lachnospirales; family Lachnospiraceae; genus Acetatifactor. The sequence continues at coordinate 8,579 of JAMPHH010000055.1, read as the reverse complement.
AATGGCGAGCGGCTGGTGACGGTGGATATCGGTACCACTACTATCGCGGCACAGCTTTATGACGATAAGGGCAATGTCGCGACAGATTACGCGGGGGTAAATCCTCAGGTGAGGTTTGGAGCAGATGTGCTCTCGCGCATACAGGCGGCGGAAGACCAAGGGACGGCGGAGTTCATGCGCCGCGAGGTGTTGGGGGAGCTTGAGAAGGTGACGAAATGCTTTCGCCCATTTTTACAGCCGAATGAAGCAATGCGCATGGTGCTTGCGGGCAACACCACCATGATTTATCTGCTGATGGGCTATGACCCCGCGGAGCTGGGGAGAGCGCCCTTTGACGCGAGCCACTTGGCGGCGGTGGAGACTGTGATTGGAGATGTGCCTTGTGTGAGCTTTCCTGCGATTTCTGCCTTTGTGGGGGGAGATATCACGGCGGGCATGTACGCGTGTGGTATGACGGAGCGTCAGGAGCTGACCCTGCTTGTGGATCTTGGAACCAACGGTGAGATGGCGCTCGGCAACAGAGACAGGAAGATTGCCTGCGCGACGGCGGCGGGTCCGGCGTTTGAGGGCGGAGTCAACAGAGGCGTCTGGGGCGCGGATATGATACATTTATTGGCAAGCTTGAAGCGCGAGGGCGTCATGGACGAGACGGGGCTTCTGGCAGATGAGTATTTTGAGGACGGTATTTTGATCGGGGATGTGCGGGTGACGCAGGCGGCTATCCGGGCAATCCAATTGGCAAAGGGCGCGATTGGAGCAGGCATTCGTATCCTGATGAAGGAATATGGCTTAGGGGAGAATTGGCAGGCAATCGACAGGGTGGTGTTGGCAGGCGGCTTCGGCTATTATCTGAGACCCAAGGACGCTGTGGCGGTCGGAATTTTGCCAAGTGAGCTTGAGGCAAAGAGCTTGGCGGGAGGGAACACAGCGCTCGCAGGGGCGCTGCGGCTTGGAAGGGAGCTTCTCGCGAGGGAGGCGGCAGAAGGACGGAGGATTTCAGGAGATATATGTGAGCGCGGTTACGGTGCGGACGTGGCTTATGAGAATAGTGGGAGATCTTCCAAGGACATATGTGAGTGCGGTTACGGTGCGGACGTGGCTTGTGAGAATGGTGGGAGACCTTCCGAGGACATATGTGAGCGCGGTTATGGTGTGGACGTGGCTTATGAGAATGGGTGGAGACTTCCCGAGGATTTATATGAGAGCTTGGGAGTCGGAGAGGTTGAGGTTTTGAATCTGGCGGAGTATCCTGATTTTGAGCAAATGTATGTTCAATATATGAATTTCTGAATTTTCGTGACTATTTAGGAACCGTTCCGGTCTCGTAAACATTGCGTGTTTGGCTTTGGACAGTCACAAATATTTCAGCAGATGGAAGTGTATGGATAAAGCGTGGCGGACATTAGGTTCACGGAGCAAATGGAGGTATCATATGGGAAAGACAGAGAAGACAGGGCAGGCAAAGGCGACACAGGGAAGGGAAGAACAGAAGGTGAAGAAGCATCTTTTCGGGCTGCGCAACAAGATCACCATATGCTTTCTGGTGCCAGTCTTTTTCATGATCGTGATAGGGCTGACTGCCTATAACAAGGCGGCGGAGGGTATGGAGAACAACTTCCGCAGCTCCACGATTCAGACGCTCAATATGGCGATTGAGTATATGGAAATGAGCTGTGACTTTGTGGAGGCAGAGAGCACGAAATATTTATTTGATTCCGGATTAAGCTCGTATTGTGCGGGATATAGCAAGAACGACGCGAGCGAGCGCAAGACGGTGATGGACAATGTGAAGAATAGCATGATCTCCGCCAAGGTGTCCAATCCCTTTATCAGCCACATTCATATTTTGACCACATCTGACCTCACGATGATGTCCACCAAGGCGTCCGAGGAGAAGGGCGTTTTGGAGGACTATATGGAGACTATGGCAGATGAAGACGGCAAGCTGGCGAAATGGATTGACAGACATACCTTGTTGGATAGCCATTTGACGATGAGCGGTGAGGACTATATTCTCGCTTATCAGGTGCTATTTCAAAATAAAAAGGGCTGTGTCGTGATCGATGTCAGTCAGAGCTCGGTCAGGGAGTTTATCGAGGGCTTGCAGCTTAGCGAGAACAGTATCGTGGGTCTCGTGACGGAGGGCGGCAGAGAGATTGTCTTTGAAAATATCGAGGAGGGGCAGGAGAGCAGTATTGCGGAGGGCGAGCCGGTCTTTTGCGGAAGGGATTTTATGCCCGCAGACAGCGATGAAGCCTATGGATATAAGGACGTGAAGTACAACGGGAAGGACTGTCTGTTCCTCTACAGCAGGAGCGAGGACGTGGGAATCACCATATGTGCCTTGGTGCCTCAGAGCGTGGTGACAGGACAGGCGGAGGACATCAAGGGGATTACGGTGATGCTGGTGGTTGTTGCAGGCGTGATCGTGCTGCTTGTGGGAATCTTTATCGTGATGGGTATTCAGAAGAATATGAATGGGATCTCCCACAAATTCGGCGAGGTGGCAAAGGGCGACCTGACCGTGCAGGTGACGGCGCAGGGCAAGGACGAATTCCAAGATCTGGCGAGCTCTGCAACCAACATGATCATGAATACCAAGAAGCTTGTCAACAAGGTGAGCAATGCTACAGGGCAGCTTGAGGAATCCTCCCATGAGGTGGAGCAGGTGTCGGGAGTGATCAGCGATTATTCCAAGGACATCACCAATGCGATTCGGGATATTAACGAGGGCATGGTCAGACAGTCTACCCATGCGCAGGAGTGCGTGGATAAGACAGAGGTGCTGTCCAATGAGATACAGGGTGTGGCGAGAACCATCGAGAGCGTGGAGCGGCTTGTGAACGAGACGGAGGAAATGATCAATCACGGTATGGATATTATCCGTACCTTGGGCGACAGGGCGCAGGAAACCACGGAGATCACTGCCAAGGTGGGCGAGAGTATTGCGTCCCTGAAGGAGGAATCCGAGATCATCAATACCTTTGTGGAAACGATTACCGATATCTCCGAGCAGACTAACCTCCTGTCGCTGAACGCTTCCATAGAGGCGGCAAGAGCGGGCGAGGCAGGAAGGGGCTTTGCGGTGGTGGCGGAGGAGATTCGTCATCTGGCAGATGATTCGGCTAAGGCAGCAGGCGAGATCCGCAACAATGTGGAGCATATCAGCGCACAGACCATGAACAGCGTGGAGAGCGCCAACAATGCGAGGTCCATGGTTGCCCTGCAGACGGAGGCAGTGGAGGAGGTCGTGAAGGTGTTCCGTACCATGCAGCAGCGCATGGGAGACTTGGTGAGCGGTCTGGGTGAGATCGTTGCGGGTATTGACAGCGCCGACAGGGAACGAGCGGATACCATGCACGCGGTGATGAGCATCACGGATATCATCGAGGAGACGGCAAACAACGCGGAGGCGGTCAACGAGGTGGCGGATAAGCTGCTGAACAACGTGGAGAATCTGAATCGCACGGCGGACGCTCTGGGGGACAATATGAACGAGTTGAAATCCGAGATTTCAGTATTTAAGATCTGATATTGCGGGAGTTATATGGTTTTAGCTGGCGGCTCCGCTGTGGGTAAGGAGGTATTTGAAGCTTGCGGGAGTCAGGCTTTGGCATAGCGGGGGAAATTGAGGCATATACTTGTGTTGAAAAGTGCATAATGGAGACAAAGCGTTTATGAAAAAGACAAAAACAGCTATCCTGATTTTTGATATTACATTGGGATTGCTGTTTTTTATGTTGATATTAAACAGGCTATCTGCGTCCACCCGTGAGACGCGTGGAAACAGTGTGATAATGAAGGCTGTGCAGGAGACGGCGGAAGGGGTCGCGGAGGAGAAGAAGATCGCGCTGACCTTTGACGATGGTCCCCACCCTCAGTACACGGAGCAGCTTCTGGACGGGCTGAAGGAGCGGGGCGTCCATGCCACTTTCTTCGTCACGGGGGAACATGCCAAGCTGCACCCTGATGTGATAGCGCGTATGCAGTCCGAGGGGCATCTGATCGGCAATCACACATACAGCCATATGCAGTTGACCAAGAGCAACCGTGAGAGGTTCAAGGAGGAGCTGATTGCCACCAATGAGGTGTTGGAGGAGATCACGGGGGAGGAGGTGGAGTTTGTGCGCCCGCCCTACGGCTCTTGGGACAAATCCTTCGAGAAGGAGCTGAATATGTTTCCGGTGCTGTGGACGGTGGACCCTTTGGATTGGAGCTCGCGGAATGTCTCGTCTATCACGGAGAAGATCATGAATAAGGCGGGGGAGAATGACATTATCCTGATGCATGATTATTATGAGACCTCCGTGACGGCGGCGTTGAAGGTGGTTGATGAGCTGCAGGCGGAGGGGTATACCTTTGTGACGGTGGAGGAGATATTGTTTGATTGATGGGGAGGGGATTGCAATTTACGGGTCGGCTCTAAGGTGCCTCCATGCACCTAGAGCCTGAAATGCGCGTCCATGCGCATTTCACCCTAGTGTCTGAGCGCACTATAAGAAAACGCTCCAACCTCCGCCGAAGCCCGCGAAAACCCTCCCAGTCCTCTCCCGCCTTGGTATCGGCGACAAGCGGGTATGTGCGGGTTGTATACGATATTGAAATTAATTTTCGAAGAATTTATTGACAGGAGTGCTGATAAGTGCTAGGATATCTTGTAGAAAAGGTGTTACCGTAAAGCAACGGTTCGCCTCAGTTGATTAGGTATCAAAAAAGCAACCTAACTTTGGCTAGCGCGGTTGCTTTTTTGATGTTTATCATTTCTTCTGGTTTGCCGTATACTGATTATCGTGACGATGATGCTGACGACTGTCACTACAATACCGACAAGCTCCAAAATAATTTCTAACACCAATGGAACATACCTTTCGTTTTTATTTTCCATATATGTTCTCCTCCTTTGTGCATGGAAGCTCTCAAAATGTACTCATTTCGGCGAAAGGCGAACCGCTACCCGTTTGGTAACACCCAAGCATATTCTATCATAATGACTGATTTTTACAATATAAAACAGCAAAAAAATTCACATTTTATAAAACATCACTATATAAAACATCACTATATAAAACACATGGATACATTCAGATAAAAATATTGAAAGGCTGCGGATACCAAGGCGGGCGGGGACTGGGAGGAGTTTTGGCGGACGTTGGCGAAGGTTGGAGCGTTTTCTTATAGTGCGTCCAAAACCTAGGGTGAAATGCGCACGGACGCGCATTTCAGGCTCTAGGTGCATGGATGCACCTTAGAGCCGACCCGCAAATTGCGACACACTTCCCCGCACTATTAGAAAACCCCCAACCGCAGCCCGCCCGCCAAAACTCCTCTCGGTCCCCTCCCGCCGCCCCTTCAACCAACCAATCCACCCAACATAAACTGCCAATGATTTTCCATGTCTTGAAATAGGCAGATAAGTCCTGTATAATATAAAACATAATTGTAACGATTCAGAACCAACCTCGTAAACATTGTATGTTTGTTCGGCTCTAAGCAGCTGCACATAATTTTAGATGGGAGAAATAAGCATGGCTTTTGATTTTAAGAAAGAGTATAAAGAATTTTATATGCCTAAGAATCAACCAAGTATCGTAGAAGTGCCTCAGATGAATTATATTGCGGTGAGGGGGACTGGGAATCCCAACGAGGAAAACGGGGATTATCAAAATACGATAGGTTTATTATACGGCGTGGCATATACAATCAAAATGAGCCATAAAGGGACTCATAAAATAGACGGTTTTTTTGAATATGTTGTACCGCCACTGGAGGGATTTTGGTGGCAAGACGGTGTAGAGGGTACTATTGATTACAATAATAAAAGCGCTATGCATTTTATATCGCTTATCAGATTGCCCGATTTTGTGACGAAGGAGGATTTTGACTGGGCGATTGAGGAAGCCACTAAGAAGAAAAAGCAGGACTTTACAAGGGTTGAATATCTGACCTGTCATGAGGGGATTTGTGTTCAATGTATGCATATAGGCAGCTATGATAACGAGCCTGCAACAGTGGATTTAATGCACAAATTCGCCCATGAAAACGGGTACGAGCCTGATATCACCGACACAAGATTGCACCACGAAATATATTTAAGCGACCCGAGAAAGTGTAGCGCAGATAAATTAAAGACTGTGATAAGACACCCGATTAAGAAGTTGTAGAGGCTATCCGGTGACCCCAAGTCAACTGCGTTGATTTGACTCGTTGCTCGAGGGAATCAAGCGGATAGTCTTTTCTTGATATACAGATGTCATAAAGCTTGCCTATTACATACAACAAACAAATTTTATGATAAGAATTATTTTTGACAATTCACAGCAGAAAATATCCCTTCCACAACATTCCCAGTATCAAAATATCAATATCCTTCCGATATAATCAATAGGAAACACAGAAGAAACAAAATGTGAAAATATCGATAGGAGTGCGTGTTAAAGAATGCGTAGGGGTAAAATGCAGATAGCGGTATGCGACGATGAACAACAAATCAGGGAAATGTTTGCGGAAAGGATAGGGGAGCTCTATCCGAAAGCAGACCTGTCACTGTATCGGTCGGGGGAGGAGCTGCTCCTGTCAGACAGAGAACATGATATCCTGCTGCTTGATATTCAGATGTCGGGGAAGAATGGCATGGAAACGGCAAAGGAACTGCGTAAGAGGTATGAAAATCAAAAATCTTCATGCGCAGGAAAGCCAATCATTATATTTGTGACCGCTTTGGACGATTATGTGTTTCAGGCGTTCGATGTAGGGGCGTTCCATTATCTTGTAAAGCCTTTTGATGACGGAAAATTTGCCGAGGTACTGCAAAACGCCGTAAAGCAGTATGAGGAAATAAAAGGGTTAGAGGGTGCAGGGAGAAGAAAAGAACCCCCGAGTCTCCTGATAACCACGGGAGGAGAGCATATCAGTGTCAATGTAGAGGATATTGTATATGCGGAGGTATTTGACCGAAAAGTGATTATCCACACGATGGATTCCGACATAGAATATTATGGGAAAATGAAGGAACTTGAAAAACAAGCGGGAGAGGATTTTTTCCGAACCCACAGGTCGTTCCTTGTGAACTTCGGGTTTATCAGAAAATATGATGCGACAGCAGTTTATCTGAAAAAAGGACAGGCGCTGATGGCGAAGCAAAAATACGGGGAGTTTGTGAAACAATATTTGAGATATAACCAGAGGAAGGGGCGAACATAAAATGACCAATTTGTCTGATTGGAGCAGCTTTACCCAGACAGTTTCGGTGCTCGAGCTTCTGATTGTGGGATATTGTCTTTTCAGGTTTGTTAAGCCCTTTTTACGGAGTTCCAAAACGGCATGGGCAACGGGAGGAGTTTATTTTTTGACAATGCTGTTGCTTTATGTCATGCCGTTGTATATAAATGTGTTTATGTCGTATGCGATTGGAAGCATTGCGGCGTTTTTGGTGATGTGCGGATTGGAGCGTAGGAATTATGTTCAGAAGGCTTTTCTTGCAATCACTTATTTCTCATTGCGTTGGTTTACTGCCACAATAGCAGAAATTCTATATGACAAGCTGTATTACATGGTAGAGCATACCCTGTGGTATCAAAACAATCCCTCGATGCTCAGGCAGCTTATGGTCTATGTCGGAGTCTGCTTGTTTTATCTGGCGATGGTGTATGGTATTACAGCGATTGCCATTCATTGTATTACAAGAAGCTATGTGTGTAAGCATGAGCAGATGGCGAAGCGGGAGCTGCTTATGATGACGATTCCGCCATTCTTAGGGGCGTTGGGTTATGAAATAATACGCTACTACCGCAATTTTTATATATGGGAGAGTGGGAAGCAGTCGGAGGTATACGATATGCTGCTGCTGTTTTATTGCGTGGTGTCGGTAATGGTGGTTGTTATTTTGATCATGCTCTATCAGAATCTAAAAGCGGCGCAGGAGGAAAAGCTGGCAAATGAGCTGCTTTCCACACAGATCAATCAATTGAAGCGGCATATGGAACAGGTTGAAAATCTGTATCAGGATATTCGAAGCATGAAGCATGATATGACCAACCATGTCCTCACCTTGGAAAGGCTTTATGCAGGAAATGAAAGAGAGGAGACAAGGAGCTATGTCAGGGACTTGAAGGCGGCTCTTGTTGAAACGGTAGGTGAAATAAAAAGCGGGAATCCGATAACAGATGTCATACTCAGGGAATGGAAAACAGAAGCGGCGAAAAAGAATATTTCGTTCCAATGTGAGTTTCACTATCCCACAGCTTCGAATATCAATGCGTTTGATGTCAGCGTGATACTGAACAATGCCCTGCAGAACGCATTGGAGAATACGGAAAAGGGCGAAAAGCCACATATATCCGTCCTCTCTTACCGTAGGAATAATGCCTATATGATTGAGATAAGCAACAGCTTTATCGGAAGCCTGCAATGGGACGAGGAACGAGGTCTGCCTGTCACGTCAAAAGAAAAAACGGAAGGTCATGGATATGGACAAGCCCATGGTTACGGGCTGTTCAATATCCGCATGGTGGCAAGAAAATATTCAGGAGATATAGCCATTGACTTAAAAGATGATGAATTCCGCCTCAGTATCATGCTGA
>JAMPHH010000054.1 GCA_023663505.1 Muribaculum sp. | reverse complement strand
TAAATTTTTTGGATAATTTTCACGCTGAGTAATTTTTGTTCTGCGATTCGGCAAATTCTACAACATTCCCTCAGATTTTTTGTCAAATCTACCCAACCCTAAAAACGTCAAAAAACCCCATTCCTACACTATTCCTACATTATTCCTACACACCTATTCCTACACCACTTTTCTGACTATCCGCCACGCTTCCCGAATGAAAAACCGCTAAAATAAGCGGTTTTCCCAACGAGAAAAATTCCCCGCCTATAAGAATCTACCTGTTATTTTTTCACATTTTCTGCCCTTTACCTCCGTATCACTCCTACACTATTCCTACATTTTGGCAAAAAATCCCTTAAAATTCAGCATTGTCAAATTCTAATATAGAAAGTAACTAGGTAGAATGCAGTGATTGGCATCTTACAAAGTATAAGCAAAAAACAAAAAGAAAGGGAGGAAGAAAAAAGGAATGGGAACGGCATGGAAAATAACTATGAAAAGGAGGAATGAAAAGAATGTTTGAGCAAAAACATGTAACAAGAAAGCTTAAACAGCGGTTAGGCAAAGCACTTTCCATTGTTTTGTCTGTCGCAATGCTTGTGACAGCGCTTCCGGCGGACATGCTGGGCGGTATCATAAGTGTGAAGGCTGTTGCTGACGAATCGCTAGAGTTAAACTTTGGCGATTTGGGAGTAAAAGCGAGAGGAAGCTTTACCGAAGGTGCTTCTTTTGGTAGCACTATTTTCAAGGCAGACAGTGGAGCTGCAAATTTGGAAACTGTAGCAAAATCTAACACCATAGGGGGGGTTGCTTATACACATGCCCTAAAAACTAATGCCAGAGGCAAAGGTGCTGGTATTACATTTACAACTACAGGTGCAGCTAAACTAACAATGGTTGTGCAAAATGGTAGTAGCAATGATACGAGAGATGTAGTTGTGAATAATGGCACAAGTGATGTGTGTAAAAAAACAATGGATGCAAATGGAAAGCATTTGTATGAAGATATCGAACTTGCTGATGCAGGGACATATCATTTATATGCTGATAATGGCGGCAGTATGTTTTTTTACTATCTGTCTCTAGAGTACACTGATGCAGGTAGTGGCGATAAGGATGATGAGCCAAAAGAAGTAACTGTTGCCGTGTCAGACACATTGAATCTTCTTGCAAGTGGCGACAAGCTGGTTTTGGTAAATGTTGCTGATGCTACGGACATACATGAAGTTTCTGACAACGACAAAGTTACCTTAATAACCAAAGCTACATACAAAGTAGTGCTTCAAGATTCAACAGGTAAAGAGAAAGATGGTGTTGCGGCTACGATTGGTGGTAATAACACAATCAAAGTGACTGCTGAGACAGACGCCATTACCATCACTCTGGCAACAACGGTGACTTCTGTTACTCCGACTATTGCTGGAGAACTGGGCACAAACAAGCTTTATGCTGTTAAAGGTTCAGACACAATTGAACTGAACGATGGTACTGCAGTAAAACTACCTAAGAATACAGAGTATTCTCTGGTGGTTAAAAATGCTACTGGTGTAGAGCAGAAGGATTGGGTAGTTACAGTTAACGAGACTGACAGCAACAAGTTCAACACTGGAACAGATGAGACTTTAACGCTTAGTATTGCTGTTGAGCATGTTACAGAAGTTAAAATAACCACTACTATCTCCGGCAAGGGTATGCTTGGCGATAATAAGCTTTATTTGGTTGCCGGTACGGAGAAACTTGAAGTGGTTTCTGGTCAGGAGTTAACATTGGTACCTTTAAAAGAGTATACCTTAACAATAGAAACGGGAGCTGGTGTAGCAGTAACAGATATTGAAGCTACGGTTGCAGCAAAGAAGGTATATGCTCCAGGTATTACGGCTGCAGAAATAACAATTTCTGTTTCTGTGCCGCCTACCAAGACAACATCTTATCCGAAGTCTACATTTGCGAAAGTTAATGGAGAAAATGTAACTGCGACAGAGGGGCAATTATTACCAGGCACGAATATTTACTATAATACATATAAAGCTAGTGGCGTTACTTATGATAATCAGCTTAGATTCCGTGCGGGTAATGAATTATGGCTTCCCATTCAGGATGATACCACAAGGATCACTTATATTCAGACGTCCAATGCAAATCAAACTCGATATGTGCATATAGGTTCTGCGGACAGTGAATATAAAGTGCAGATGTTAAGCGGTGATTCATCAATTACACTTGATGACATTACTGATTTAATTAAGATAAAAGATGGTCAGAAATATCTGCCTATTTTTTCTGATGCTGACGTAAAACTAGATGGTATTACGTGGGTAGAATACAATCCTGTGAACACTGTACAGGTAACAGGTACCATTGAAGGTGCTGCAGGAAAGGGTATTACATCCATCAGTTTCAAAAATATGGATAATCCGGATGCAAAGATCATAACCGGAACAGTAGATGCAGAAGGCAAATATTCCGCAGAACTCAGAAGAGTTGCGGGCGAGACTAAGTATGCGGCATCTATTGCTGTAATCGGATATAAGATTGATGATACAAATGATGCTGATAAGTTCGTTTTGACCGGAAATGGTGCGACAGCAGAAGTAAATCTCAAGCTGGCTGACGCTCCCGTTGCTAGGGTGACAGGCACAATTAGCGGCATTCCGGATACTGAAGCTGCAGTCAAAGGTACATTGGGTGTTAGCCTGATTCCTGAGAATGAGGCACTCGATCCGGTTGAGCTTACTTTAACCAAAGCGGCGAATGGCGACTATACGTTTGCGGAAGTCCTTTTGGAAAGAAGCAAGCGCTATGGCGTGAAGCTGACAAATGCTGATGATTATGAGGTAGTGGGGGAGATTGCGATCCCTGATGCAGAAACATATATAGCGAGCATCGAAGCTACTGAAAAGTCAAAGCTTGAGGTAAAAGGAAGCTTTGTGACATCCGATGGAAAGGATGCGGAAGTAAAGACCATTACCTTTACCAACATGGATACTCCAGCGTATACCTATACCTTTGATGTAACGGGAACCAATTACACGGCAAATCTTCGCGCTGCCGAGTATGAGACCAGCGTTACATGTAAGGAGGGATATACGCCTTATGACCATGTAAGCGTGAAGGATTCCAAGGTTACGAATGATGTATACCTGCAGGGACCCGTGGATAATTCCCCTGTGGAATATGAAGCTGAGGTTGCTGTCGGCGAAGGTCAAAAATTTACCAAGATTGCCGATGCGGTAGCTTATATCTCCAGAATGACAAGAACGGATGACCAAAGAGTTACCATCGTTTTGGATGCAGGCGCGACCTACAGGGAACAGTTAGTGATTAATACTCCCAATATTACTATTAAGGGTAATGACGCCAAGCTCACATGGTACTATGGAGTAAACTTTTCCTATTACAGTGCGAAGCTGTCCGCTGACGGCAAGAGCGCATACTATGACGAAGCTTATGCGGTAGATAAATATTATAAACAGGCAATCGGTCAGAACCCCGGACATTGGGGCGCGACGGTAAACCTGTTAGCAGGCGCTACCGGATTTACAGCAGAGGGTCTGACTTTTGAGAACTCTTTGAACTATTATGTAACTGATGAAGAACTTGCAGATGGAGCTGGTGCTAATTCGGCGGCTACTATAACAGCCAGAGCAAAAGGCATTGATGTCTTTAATAAAGCAGCAAAAGAGAGAGGCTGTGTACTTTATATTCAGGCCGACAACACCACTTATGAGAACTGTAAGTTCCTCAGTGAGCAGGATACTCTTTATACTGGTGATGCTGAGGAGAATTCCTACTTTGTAAATTGTATGATTGAAGGTAATACGGATTATATTGCCGGTGACGGTAATGCTGTATTTGATAAGTGTACATTGAGTATGTATTGTTACTCAAATCAGGATGCTACTGATAGTGTTATAGTAGCAAACAAGGATCAAGCTACACATGGTTATTTCTTTAATGACTGTAAGGTTGTGCGTTCCACAACTACAGGGTCAAAGACGACTTCAAATATAACGCTGGTTCGTGCATGGGGTGCAGGCACTGACTACTTTATTAATACGGAAGTAGCAGACTCTGCAATGATCAACCCTGTTGGTTATAAGGACATGAACGCCAAGGTAGCAGATGCTACGTACTATGAGTACAATACTCATACTCCTGACGGAACCGCGGTAGACACAAGTGCCCGCGAAGCGAACAAAGGTAAAATCCTGACAAAAGCAGAGGCAGACGCTTTGGATATGACCGCCTTCTTCGATGGCTGGAAGCCCATGTACTTTGACGGTACGGTTAATATCAGCAAAATTGAGCTTGCAATTACTGCCCCTGTTGCGGAGAAGCCGGTTGACAGAACAGTTTCTTGTGCTACCGATAACGTGACAGTGTCAGGTAATGTGGCATGGTATGAAGGTACCTCCACAGAGGCGTATACGGGAGAAGCCTACAATGGTCAAACCGAATACACCGCAAAGGTTGCGATCAGCATCCCCGAAACACACGGTTTTGCGGAAAACGTAAAGGTAGTTGTTGCCGGCGCTCTTACAGCTTCTATTGAGAAGAACGAAGATGGCAAAACCGCTACAATTATTGCAACCTATAAGACCGCACAGGCAGGTTACTACGTAATTGACCTGAGCAAAGGTTTGCAAAAAGGCGTCACATACGACGGCGGACTCAGCGTTCTCATAGATATGCCCAGAGGCGGCAGCAGTGGTGATAAGGCTGACCCGAAAACAGTAGATGGGAAATCTTATGCTGTATGGGTACAGCAGCCTACTACTAATCCTAAACCCAACGCAGGCGCTATCCCTACAGAAGGGGCAGCCCTGAAGCTGGATGCCCAGAAGGACGGGAAATTGAGAGTAATCCTTGCTGACGCGTCCGGGAAAAAATTGCATTTTATCGATGTTGTAGACGGACAGGTTAAGAAAGATCTCTTAAATGTTGATGGCAGCGGCGGTAAAGAGCATGTTTTTGAAGTAGAAGCAGGTCATACATACTATCTCTATGGGGATGGAACTAAGATTGTTTTGTGTGGCAGCATCATCGTAGACTACAGGGTGATTGTGGCGGCTCCATGGGACAGCATTGAAAATCCTACAATCGTGAGTGCGAAAGTCTCCGAGACTGACCCCTCAACTATAGAGGTTGGGGCGAAGGGTCAGGTTGGAGGCAGCGGCGCTGACAGCATGACGGTGGTGATGTTGGACAAGGATGGCAAGGAAGTGGCTTCCAGAACCACCACAAACGAGAGTGACGACGTGCAGACATTTAACTTCCAGCCTGCCTCGTCTGGTGCCTACACCTTTGTGGCTCATTTGACACGTGAAGGCGAAGAAGACAAGGTAAGCGCGAAGTCCGCGGAAGTAGCGTTCACCCTTCCTTTGGTTAAACCCAATGTGAGAAACTTCACCAACAAGGGCGCAGGCAAAGTACAAATCGGATGGGGCGCAGTGCCTGAGGCGGTATCCTACCTGATTTCTTATAAGGAAGATGCGGTTGGGGCGGTTGAGAGCGAGCAGGTTGCCGTAACCGCTGAGATGGACGAGAGACCCGGGAGCGAGTGGGCATATACGCTTCCCCTTGAAGTAGGCAAGACCTACACGGTATATGTGCAGGCTGTCCGCAGTGAGGATAAGTCCGAGAAGGGTTCCCTTGAAAGGGTGATCATCAAAGACAGGATCGAGTCCACTTGGTCGTTTGCAGCTTTCGGCGCATCCACGACCCTGAATAATGCAACTTACAATATTATAAACGCGAAGGGAGAGATAGTTTCCACCACGACCCCTGCCAACGGCTATGAGGGCAACGCCAACGACAACAAGGTCACGGTATGGAGTCAGGGAGGCAAAGGTAAGCTTGTACCCGCATCCACGGACGGGCTTGCGTTCTACTACACCCAAGTAGATCCCATCAACGATAACTTCGTCCTTAAGGCGAAGGTTCATGTCGATGCGTGGGCTTACTCCAACGGTCAGGACGGCTTCGGACTCATGGTGGCTGACAGGGTTGGGGCAAATGGTGACGCCACTGACCCGTTCTGGAACAACTCCTACATGGCGGCTGTAACCAAGATCGAGTATCGTTGGAACAAAGAGGCAGGCGAGTTGACCACCGACACGGACATCGGCAGTACCTCCATGAAGCTAGGCGTCGGTACGCTCGCAAGGACGGGAGTGCCTGCAGGCTGGACTAGCCCGAACCTCCCGGAGAAGTTCACATCGACTAGCACAACGCTTGAGTATTCCTGCAGCCAGTTCGGGGCGGGCACCTATAACATCGTAGGCAACCGCACCAACCCTGACTCCACGGATCAGAACACCCTGTATACCGATTTCAACCTCGTTATCGAGAGGAACAATACCGGTTACAAGCTGACCTACTTGGATCAGAATGGCAAGGAGATTGAGAGCAAGATTTACTATGATGAGAAATATTTTGACGAGAAGGGCAATTACACGGGAACCTATGACGCTCCCGGACAAAACGGCACACTGATGCAGATGGATCCCGAGGCGGTCTATGTCGGATTCTTCGCATCCAGAAACGCCACTGCGACCTTCACCGACATCGAGATGACGGTGACTGACGCGAGGAAAGACGCTCCCGCCGAGGAGAGAGTGAAGGTACTGGTTGATCCCTCCTACAGCATTGCGAGCGCATCCAATGCAAACTCTAAGAATTATGACATGCAGTTCTACAGCAACGTGCCCGGTTACGTGACTATCCGGCGCGCGGACGGTACCTATGTTGCCAATAACGTGCGCATTGAGAACGAGAATACCAAGCTGCACTTTGCGGAGACCCTGAAGAAGGGCAAGAACACCTACACATGGACCATGACGCCCGACAAGGATTATGAGATCGGCGGCAAGGGCACCAACGTGTACCTTAAGGACTACAACGTAAGAAGCGAGACGTTTACCGTCACATACGAGACTTTTGGCAACAAGTACATTTATGTATCCCCTGACGCCACCTCAAAGGGCAAGGGAACTGCTGACGATCCTGTAGACATCGCTACCGCTATCAGGTACATCAGTGCAGGTCAGACAATTCTGTTGGACGGTGGTACCTACAACCTGACAAGCAGCCTGACGATTTCCCGCGGCATCAGCGGAACGGCTGAGAACCCTATCAGGATGATGGCGGATCCTTCCGCAGAGGAAAGACCTGTGATCGACTTTGGCAAGACCTACAAGACCGGTATGAAGCTCGCTGGTGATTACTGGATTCTCCAGGGCTTTGACGTGACCAATTCCGGTGACGGAACCGATGGTCTCCAGGTATGCGGTAACCATAATGTGCTTGACTCCCTGAGAACCTACGGAAACGGTAACACAGGCATCCAGCTCAGCCGCCTGTCCGGGTCTGACACGACCCAGGCGGATTGGCCCAGCTACAACTTGGTCAAGAACTGTACTTCATACTGCAATGCGGACTCCGGTTACGAGGATGCGGACGGATTCGCGGCGAAGCTGACAGTGGGCCCCGGCAACGTGTTTGACGGCTGTATCGCGGCATACAACGCTGACGATGGTTGGGATCTGTTTGCAAAGGTTGAGACCGGACCTATCGGCAAGGTAACAATCAAGAACTGCATTGCTTACGGTAACGGTTACGTGATCGGCGCAAACGGCGAAAAGATCAACGCAGGTAACGGAAACGGCTTCAAGATGGGCGGTTCCAGCATTACGGGTTACCACACCTTGATCAACAGCATGGCATTTGACAACAAGGCGAAGGGTATTGATTCCAATTCCTGCCCTGATATTCAGGTTGAGAATTGCATCTCCTTCAACAACGAGAGCTACAATGTGGCTATGTACACCAATGCGGGCGTGGCAGACACGGATTACTCCGCAAAGGGCGTGATTTCTTACCGTACTACAAATCTGGGGCAGAAGGAACAGTTAAACCCCAAGGGGACACAGGACAGCTCAAAGATTTACAATGATACGAATTTCTTCTGGGAGATCATTGACGAGACTGACGAGTCCAAGAATGTTTCAATGAACAAGTCCGGAGTGAAGGTAAGTGCAGATTGGTTCGCAAGTCTTGAATCACCTGCTTTTGGTACGATTATTGGGAGACATGCGGACGGTACTATTGACCTTGGGGACTTCCTGAAACTGACTGACAAGGCAGCAGTTGGCATCGGGGCAAGAGACCTTGATGCTAACGGCAACAAATCGGACTACTTGACCGAGGATAAGCTCGCGGACGAAAAGGTTCAGTCAGTATCCAAGGGCATGGTGGTTGATGAGATCGATGACCAGACCTACACTGGGCAGGCGATTAAACCCGCGCTGACCATCAGCAACGGTCTGACCTACCTCGGTAAGAATGACTACACCGTGACCTACAGGGACAACAAGAATGTCGGCACGGCGACAGTGACCATCAAGGGCAAAGGAAATTACACGGAGACCATCTCCACGACCTTCAACATCGTGAAGAAGAACCTTGGTGACTCCGACGTGACCCTACAGAACAAGGTACTTGCGCTCAAGAAGTCTAACAAGGAGCAGAAACCCAAGCCGGTGGTGCTCTGGAAGAAGAAAAAGCTGTCCTTGAACAAGGATTACAAGGTGACTTACTTTGCCGAGGCGGATTACAACGCGAACGGGTCAAAGGCGACAGAGCTGAGCGGTGTGAAGGAAGCAGGCAGATACGTGATGCAGATCGAGGGCATAAACAACATGGAAGGCATAATCTGTGAGACCGTTGTCGTGACGGATGCAGCCCATATGATCAGCAAGGCAAATGTAAGGCTTGCGAGCAAGACAATGCAGGCGACAGGAGCACAGGTTCAGTTTATTGCCGACAAGGACAATGAGGCGAGGAACATCACTGTAAAGATAGGACAGAAAGAGCTTACTTACGGAACAGAATTTGAATTGGAATACGAGAATAATATCCTGCCCGGCAAGGCAACCGTGACCGTGAGAGGTAAGGGTGAATATGCCGGCGAGAAGAAGGTGAACTTCACCATCAAGGGAACGGACATCAGGAGAGCTACCGTGACAGGTCTTCCCACAAGTCCCGTAGTATATGCGGGCGGGGCAGTCACGCTCAGCGGTCTGACAGTAACCATACCAAACACGGATCCTGCGACAAGGGAGGAGAGACCTGAGATCACGCTTGCATCAGGAACGGATTTCACGGTATCCTACAAGAATAACTCTAAGGCGGGCAGTGCCCAGATCATCTTCACTGGCACGGGGATGTACAGTGGCAAGCTATCCAAGAGTTTCCGCATCACTGCGGCAGATATTACTCAGGAATATGATGCAACCATAACTGAAGGCGACAAGGGGCACATCATCGTGGAGGGTCTGGAAACGGATTATGAGAAAGGAAACGCCAAGCTGTCAAACCTGACAGTCAAGTATTATGATGACGCTTCCAAGAAGACTGTCTTCCTGAAGGAAGGAACGGATTACACCGTGGCATACAAGCGCAACACCGCAGCCGGCATCGGCGTGGTGAACGATCAGCGCACGCCCCACATCATCATTACCGGCAAGGGCGGATTCAAGGGTAGGCTTTATAAGTGGATCACCATCAACCCCAAGAAGCTTGACACAGTCAAGACCGTCAACAGGGTGAAGAAAGAGATCACTGTGGACGTTAAGGACATGGCGGCATCCACCAAGAGGAACGGTTGGAAATCCAAGGTAGTGGTGACAGATCTGAACAACAAGAAGATGTCTCTGAGGACGGATTACACTGTTGAATACCAGTATGCGGAAGGCGAGAAGGCAGGTCAGACAGTGGCTGACACAGACCAGCCGGAGATTGGTGCAAGAATCAACGTGGTAATCAAGGCGGGGACAAACGGGAACTACACGGGCGAAAAGAAGGTAAGCTACCTGATCTACGATCCTGTAAAGGATATCAAGAGTGCGAGGGTCACTGTTGACGCAAGCAAACCAATCCTTTACACAGGCGAGGCGATCACCTTAAGTGACGTTGCGAGAATGTACCCCGGGGAGAACTTCCCTATCAGCGTGACCGCAAGGGACAATACAGTCCTTGTATACGGAAAGGATTACGAGGTAGTGCCGAACACCTACAGCAAGAATATCTTCAAGGGTACTGCAAAGGTAACGATACGCGGTATCAACGGCTATGGCGGCACCAAGGTATTGACTTACAAGATTACGCCAAAGCCCTTGAAGCTGACGAATATCCTGTAAGCGAGGGCGGCGGTATAATGATTTAAAAGCTTATATAATAACAGCAGGAGACCGGTCAACTAATGACCGGTCTCCTGTTTCTTTTCATAATGCCTGATATATATTGCTTCTTGGCAATCCTATAACCCCTTTGTGATTACCCATGTACCGATTACTTCACTACCTTTACAGGTACGACAATCGTCTGCTTCTTGACATTCACACCGGAATCCTTCACATCCAAGGTCATCGTGATCTTGTAGGTGGTGTTTGCCTTCAGACCTCTGGTAGTCAAGAGTTTAACCGAAACGGTATCGCTCTGAGCGTCATAACTAACCGCAAACTTATCGGTATTGTTCATCTGGGTCATATCCAAAATCTCTGCCTTTGCAGGTGAAGTTGCCTTCAAAGTGGTCATTGCCGCCATGCCGGAGGAAGAAAGTCTCAACTCCTGCACTGCAAGCTTGGTTGTCTTGACCGAGGACTGTTTCGGCACAATCGTGAGCATCTTGGCAACGGGAATCTCTACAATTCCTCCATTAAGTTCCACTTGGAATACAGGTGTCACTTTGTACTTGCCGCCCTTCTTTAAATCTACCCACTCTTTGGCTGTTATTACAGCTGCGCCGTTTGTGCTGTCCCAAGCCACATTGAACTGATTGCTTGCGTCATCCGCCAGAACCATACCTACCACTTTACCGTTCAGGTTCTTCAATACAGGCTTCACAGTCACGGAGCTTCCTGTTCTGTTCACCAGATCGATGCTTCCCTTCTGTGAGGTAGTAATGGTAGCGCCATTGATAAAGCTTACTTTCACATTGGCGGTCAATCCGGTTAATCCGTTCAAATCAAAGGTAGCTTTGAAGTTATAAGTTCCCTTTGTATTCGCAGGCAGCTTATCCTCCGCGGTCTGCTTTACGGATACCAACAGGAATGTCTGTCCGTCATCATTGACATCAACAGAGTAGCTCAGGTATTTCTCCATGTTCCGATCCTTTTCCTTCACGCCTGCAAGCGTCAGGTTCTTCACCTCGTAATCCAGAGCGTTCTTCACGGTGATCAACGCGCTTGCCTGCTCCTTGCCGACATACTCCTCAGCCGTGTTCAGCTTTACAGCCGCAACAGTTGCCTTCGGATCTCTGTCATTTACGGAGATGGACTGGTTGAGAACAATCGCCTTGTTCCAATCAGGATCCTGCACACTGAGCTTAACGCTTCCGCCCTTTGTGCCCTTCAGCGCAAGTTTATATGTGCCGTTCTGGTCATTCAGCGTGAATTTGTCATCGCCCTTTGTCAGCTGAACATCTGCGCCCGATACATAGGTTTTCGTAGTCGTATCCCAGAATCGGATCGCGGTGCTTGTGATCCCAATCTTGGTATAGAGAACCTTATTATCCACTTCAAGCTTCAACTTAGGTGCCCTGTTCTCTGTCTTGGCGGAAATCGTTATATCCTTATCATAAACATCCTTGTAACCGTTAAAGTGTACCGTAGCGGTTATCTTGGCGTTAGGTCTTGCTGCAGCGGACTGCTTCAACACAAGCGAGTATTTTGAGCCGCTTGCCTCCAAACGATAATCTGCATTCTGAAGGTTTGTCTGTTTCAAGGTCACGCTTGCCTGCTTGGATGTTGCAGTCAAAGTACCACTATTGGAAGCTGTACCGGCCTTGTAGAACAGATTCACTTTCTTAGTCTGCTTGACAGACACTGTCGGCTTGGTCTCTATCACCTTCACCGTGAGCGCTTCAAACTCGGTGGCTGCTTCGCCGTTCTTGCCCTGCAGAACCACATTGTAAGTGCCCTTGGGCAGACCGTTTACTCCTTCGTCTGTCACGCCGATGGTGTAGATATTTCCAACTGCATGTGTGACCGTGAAATATTGTGAGTAAGCAACCTCATTCTTGCCCTTCAACACCTTCTTCACGCTGATGCTTCCGGCATCCATCTTAGAACCGTAGCATGCAAGAGCTGTAATCTGTGTGCCGACTCTCTTTGCCTTATCCACAGTGATGGTGGTCACGTTGACCTTATAATCCGCACCGCGCACGGTCACGGGAATCATCTCTACAACGGTCTTGTCTCCGGCCGCTGTCAGAGTGATGGTTGCTGTTCCTTCGTCAACTGCAGTAACGGCGCTTCCGTTGACCTTCAAAACCTTTGCGTCATTTACGGAAATCTTTACTTCTTCGTTGCTCCCTACACCTGTTACTTTCAGGTTGTTGAATGTGATAACATCGCCTTTGTTTGCAATGATGCTGCCATCCGCATTCACTGTCACGCCCGTCAGAGGATCATAGCTGAACAGGAATGCTGCCGCTCTGGTGGTAAAGCTGTAGGTTGCCTGTTTCTTAGTGGTCTTGCCGCCGATGGTCACGTTCGCAACTGCAGTGATCTTTGCGAGACCATCCTTGGAATCTGCCGCTCTGGTAATATTTCTCTCATTCGCCTTACCCTCAACCGCCGCTATGCTCAGGTTCAGCTTGGAAGCTTCCTTGATGTCATAGGTGATTGATGCGTCACCCTGTACGTTCTCCAGTGCCACGTCAGGCGCCACGATGGGTTTTGCCTGAATATTGAGCACATCGCTGCCCACAAGACCTACCTTGTCAGGTACAAGCTCAACGCCGGTTACTTCGATAAAGTTCACGATAGCTGCCTTGTCTTCCTTACCTGAAGCGGCAATCACAAACTCGGAGGTTGTTCCTGCAAATACACTAACTTCCGTATTAGGATATTTCCAGTCATAGCCTGCGGCCTTAACGCTCTCGGGGAGCTTCACCTCGCTCAGCTTGCTATAGCTTCCTGCGTACACATTCAGCTCGACTGCCTTCTCCAAAACCACATCCGCAGATGTCTGAGACAGTCTTGCGCCTGTGCCTGCGGGAGCAGTTTCTTTCAGCTCGAGGAATCCGCCCATATTGATGCTGCCGTCTGTATTTCTAGTAATGCCGCCATCAATGGCTTTCGCCATATCGGTGGAAACAAACCAGTCAACAGATGCCGCATGGTTCTCAGTGTTCACAGACGCGCTTCCGTCAAAGTAGTAATTGGAAGCTCCATAAACCTTTGCACGATTCTGCGTGCCTTTCAGCTTGATATTCTCTGACTCCGGTTCCCCGGTAAGGGTCTTAATGGAGAGAATACCTTCTGCATAATAATCGGTATTTACAGCCGTGTTGGTGTAGAACGCCACATTCGCACCCTCATTGTTAAAGGATGTGCTGTTATATACCTGAATATCAGGACAAGAGTTAGAATCAATACCCTTCGACTTATTGCCGAACGCCATGGAATTCTTGAGTACATGGTAACCGCTCATGCTGTCGCCACCCATCTTGAATCCATTACCGTTTCCTGCGCTCTTCTCCTCGTCATCAACGATCACATAACCGTTCTTGAAGGAAAGACAATTCTCAATCGTTACAACACCGATACTTCCGGTCTGAACCTTCGCAAATAAATCCCAACCATCATCTGCATTGTATGCTGCAATACAGCCTACAAACCTATTGCCGTCGCCAACGGTCAGCTTCGCTGCAAATCCATCCGCATCTTCATATCCGGCATCTGCATTCAAATACGAGGTACAGTTGAGAACCGTGTTGTAAGCAGGCCAATCCTCTCGACCATCACTCTGGTAACGGCTGATCTGGATACCCGTATTACCGTTCTCGTAAGTTCTGATATCCTCCAATACATTGTAGTCACCGGATAACTGGATACCTTTTTGTCCATCCTTAGATCTGGTTACGTCAAAGCCCTTCAGATACCAATAATCACCTGCAATCGTAAATGCAGAGGTGTTGTTGATCTGGCGTCTAAAGTTTAGCACAGGTCTGTTTGTATCCTCGGGATCAGCCATCATGTAGATGGGCTTCTTCTCTGTTCCGTCATGACCTCTGTCGATCAATACTTCCAATGAGAGATTATATCTTCCACCTGCCAGATAAATCTTCTGTCCCGCGGACGCATATGCCACTGCGGTATAGATATCCACAGGATCCTCCTTGGTGCCTGCCGCACTGTCTGTACCATAAGGAGCTACATAGATAATCTCGTTCTCAAAAGCCTGATAGGTCACTTCATGTGTCAATGTCTGAGGAGTATAATCGCTCAGCTTCTCGTACTGGCTGGGTCTGTAGTCCGTGTCAGGCGCAAAGGACGCCTTGAACACGTTCTTGCCGACTGCCAGACTGGTACCAACGACATATTTCTTGTTTGCTGTGATATCCACGTCAGAAGCCACCACTTCACCAGTGGTTTCATTGACAATATTCAGCTTACCATCAGCATTTCCCTTGAATATCAATTCATAATACTTAGAGTTTGAAGTCTTCGCTGACCAGATTCTATAGCTGGGATCTACCAGTGTCTCCTCTCTGCCCACGGGTGTCTGGGTTGAAGGGTCGATAGACTCAAACTTGATATTCTTCACGGTGATCGTTGCGTTTCTGGATGCAACAAAACCAACATAAATATTTCTCTTGTCAATCTGCGTCAGTTTATTTCTGTCATCATCATAGAAGGTCTGGTGAGCAATCTCATTTCCGTCCTTATCCAGATAAGCCAGAACATAACCGTCCGCATTCCTTGCAATCTGAAGCTTGAAATCTGTCAGCTCCTGAATGGAAGGAGTCGTAATATTGCCCTTGTCATCCGTCAGACCACCCTTACAATTCCCGACGATATTATAGGTGCCGGAAGCCAGACCCTGCAATGCGGCAGCGGTCTCCAATGTACCGGAATCAGTCTTAAAGTTGACAGGTGTAGATATCTCGTTTGTGGCAATTCTCGCCACGTCAGTCTGTGTAGTACCTTCCTTGGAGATCCATCCAAGACCTAATTTCATGGAATACTTCAGGAAGGACTCATCGTCACCGCTGACAACCTTGTTATTCTCAGCATCCCACTTGTATTCGATCTTGGTAGCAAACAGCTGATAGGAGTTGTTCCAGAAAGCAGTACCGCTTCCCAACTTGCCCACAGCGTCGGAAACCATCAGACCGAAACCATCCTGACCATTGCTCAGGTTCCAACTGTCAACATGCACATCTGCGGTCAGAATAAAGTTCTCTGTCTCAGGGTCAACCGGGGTGTAGTAGAACGCCAAACCGTCTGTGGAACCGGGCACAACCTTACCTGCGCCTCCTGTACTCCACAGCTTCACGCTGCCGTCGGCATACTCCTCGTATCCATTTTTGCTATCGCTTGTATTAATCTTATCCGTATTCACGCTAATGCTGGAGCCATAAGCGGTAAACGCCCAAGGTCTCTCGGCAACCTCTGTGATAAGCTTATCCTTGGTGGATGCTTCGGAAACATCCTCTCCGCGCTTTGCGACAACGGAAACAGTCACCATAGCGCCTATCTCCAGACCGCCCAAGGTAATGGTGGTTTCCTCAGCTGTGGCAGTTCCCTTAGCCATCTCTGTCTTTTCTTTGGTTATTGTAACCTCGTAGTTTTCTGCCTCCGGCACCGCATCCCATACGATTGCAAGAGCACCCTTGCCGTCCTCGCCCTTACCCATATTGGTTACAGTGCTGATGGTCGGCTTAGCCAGAGGGAGCTTAAAGTTCACTGCCTCAGAGGCTGCGCTTAACTTATCCTCCTCACCCGCGCGTACCAGATGAGCTACAAAGGTATACTCTCCGGATGCAGAGGGAGTGAATGTAAGCAGCTGCGCATCATTTGACTCTGTTATCGTAGTCTTGGAAGTTACTTCATTACCTTCCTTATTAAACATTACTACCTTCATGCTGTCAGCGCCCTTGCCGCCAACCTGACCCTTTGCCTCAACCTCGATGGTTCCGGGGTCGGTCGCGGAGACTTTCGCACTCACGATCTCAGGATTTGCAATGTTCTCCCAAGGATCTGGAACGATTACTCTGTAGTCCACGATAATATTGCCACACAGAACAATCTTAGTCCCGTCTCCGTAGAGATAATAGGTATGTCCGGCCTCCACATTCAGGACATGTGTCTTAGCCATATTGGCTGTAATATTCAGGGCATCACCCTTTACTTCGCCATCTACCGTATCAACAAAATGCACTGCCTTGCCGCCGGTATCAGCCATGGTAACATTCAATTTACCCTTTTTCTCAGCAACAAGTTTTACAGCTGCACCAGTTGCGGGTATCTCGCCCTTGTTGGGAGAAGGATTATCAGTGCCTTGTATCCAAACGTCATATTTCTTGCCATCTACTTCCTTACTTCCATCTTTTCTGGGCATGTCTTGCAGAACAGTAAGTCCGCCATCATAAGTAACGCCTGTCTTCAAACCTTCGCTCAGGTCAATTACATAATAACCTGCAACTGCGGTTGTGTAGGTTGCGCTGATGGTTCCTGTCCCTTCGCCCCATGTAGCCGTTACTTTCTCTGTCCCGGGAACCGTCACCTTCATACCGGGGGCGATACTGATTCTGTCCTTGGCAAACTCTAAGGTAACTTTAACAGTATAGTCAGTCGTTTCCTTATAGGTCTCTCCCGTGTACGCTTCCTTAGCGTCGCCTTCATACCACTCAACACTCTTGACCTTAACAGCTGCAAGAGAGCTGGTTACGTCCTTGTTGACGCTTCTGTCCGCAACAGGAGTGGGAACCGTAAGCTTCAATTCATTGATGGTAATTTTGCCTTCATAATAGGAAGGTACCCATCCGTCAAAGAAGGAACTCGGATCCAAAGCAGCCACTGCTTCCGCTGTCATGTTTCCGGTTGCAGTCCACTTTCCTGCATTGGTCTTTACACGTTTGCTCAGATCAAGCAATACCTTATTGCCGGAAGCATCTGTATAGTAGGTGCCATACTCGTAGTATGTTGCCTCGGATGCCTTTGCATTCATGTCTGCGTAGCCTGCGTCTATAATCATGTCCGCTTTTTCAACATCAGTGTTGATAAAGTAACAGGTACCTGCATCCCACGCCCTTGCCAGATAGTTTCCCGAAGTGCCCTTATGTCCCTCTCTGTCTGCAGTTACTATCTTGCAGTCTTTAAAGAGATATCCATGTGTAGCCTTTGCTTTATTAGCCACAATATAGCAGCCTTTAGCTTCCTGATCATCATAGCAGTACATACTCAATGTACACTTATCAAATACAGGGTTGCCATCGCCACAGATATAGTCTGTGTTACCTTCAATCTTACAATCTACAAAATAGGAATTCTCCTCTGCGTCACCAGTATAAATGGTATCCTGTACACTGAGGAAGTTACAATTCTTATACTCGGTGTCATCGGCTTGGATATAAAGCACGCAGGCTCTTTCCTTTGCCGCCTTGTTATAAACGTTAATTTCTTTTGCTCTAGCGGTCACACCGGAAGATTCATTCGCACCCGCACCATCTGCGAGTTCTTCATCCGTCACATAATAGTTCAAAGAATTCTCAAAGGTCAGACCCTCTGCCATAAAGCCCCGTGCGCCTGCAAGCAAGTTGACAGTCGCACCCCAGTGTCCGGGGTTCTGTCCGATTAACTGTTTAGTATACTTGTCTACCGCATATGCCTCATCATAGTATGCGCTCTTACCATCAGCAGACAGCTTTGCACTATAATAAGAGAAGCCTACGCCATAGTACCAAGTAATCTTAGAGCCGTTACCCTGAATCGTAATATTAGGGGTATCAATTAACAGCTGCTCTCTGTAGGTTGCGTCTTTATCCAGAACAATCGTAACCCTCTGGTTCTCTGTTCTGGTCATTCTGGAAATATAAGCCACCGCATCGGCAATCTTGGCAAAATCTTTGCCTTCGCCAGCTCCGACTGTAACCTTTTCCTTATAAGCCACAGCGGAAGTATCCACTTTACCCTGCAGATATACATCGTTCTCTACAGAGGCATCCTTTACGCTCACATGGTCATAGGCAGTATAACCGCCCTCACAACGCACGCTAGTCTCATATTCTCCAGTGCGAAGTTGTGCCGTATAGGTGTTCCCTGTCACTGCAACAGTATACTTGTAAGCAGGAGTATCCATGTTCTTAAAGGTAATCTGTGAAACCTTGGCGTCTCCTTTATCAGAAGTCACAAATTTACCTTTTACTTCATACTTTGTTTTCTCCGTCGCAACGATATCATACGTGGTCTCTGCCTGCACGGGAACCGTGAAAGCAGTCTTCACTTCATAATCGTCTGCATCGGTAAGTCTTATGGTATATGTTGCGCCCTGTTCCAATTCAACTGCCTTATAGGAATAACCGCCCTTGATAGGTGTTAATTCCAAAGGAATCGGGGAAAGTGCAGCATTAGAGGGAATAAACGCAACTCCCAATTCATCCTTTATCAGACTTTCGTCAATGCCTGTTACCTTACCGGAGACACTGGACGTGCGCAGCTCTACCAACGTAAAGTTCTGTGTAGCCGTCGCGCCATTCCCGGTCAAAGTGAACTTATCAGCATCATCAACATCCTGAATCTTCAAACCATCCGCAACGATGGATGCCGCATACCGGGTCTCTCCGGCAACCCTTCTCAACGCCGCGGAATAAGTTCCGTCAGCTTTTACATCTACAGTGACAAGAGGAAGCTTGTCATTATCACCCAGAGCCTTAAAGCTGATCTTCTTAACAGCGGTGGTCATGCCAGTCAATTTACCTGATACGGTAACCGTATTCACGGGGTTGTACTCTATCCAACCAATCTCGTCTAGCTTTACATCACCGCCAGAAATAATCGGTAGATATTTTTTGCCATCCTTGTCCTCAACAATCAAATCTGTAATATCTTCAATTGTAATAGACAACTCGCCACTTGGCATTACTAATGAATATCCACTATTCACGCTGCCAATATAGACCGGACGATCCGTTTTAAGCGAATTGGATTTGTGGATATATGTAATTCTAGTGGTGTCATCCTGCAGTGGAAGCCACAAAACAGAAGTGCTACGAAATCTCAGCTGATCGTCATAGCTGACACCACTGCCCGATGTCTTACCCGCATACAAAATATTCGTACCGGGCAGTACTTGTCCTTCTGCAATCCCAGTACCTTTGTCCTTCGCAAATATAGCTTTCTCATATTTCGTCGTTTTGGTTGCGGGTACAGATACGGAAATTTCTACCTTAGCATCCGTATATGCTGTCTTGTAACTTGTCTTGCCACCAATTGCAGCCTCAATCCCCTGTACTGCTGCACCTGCTGCGGTTTCGATCACCAGTGTATATTCCGTGTTCGGCTGCAATGTCATAGCCTCTCCAGAGACAACTGCAACCTTGGAATCACCCGCTTTCATATAAAGCTTATTGTCGCCAAGCATCCCCAACCCGGTAACGGCAGGGGTTATCTTAACCTCTGTAACATGCTTGACTGCAACACTGATTGCTTGTGACTCGTCAGAGCCGGTCTTAAACTTGTTGGAATCGGTATCGTCGATTGAGACAAGCCAGTCATCCAACTTTGCCGAAGTTTTGTCCTCTCTGACTTCCAATGTGTACTCTGTATTCTTCGAGAGAGTCACTGCCACACCATTAGACAACTCTATCGGGTCATTCTTGCCGTCCGTCGCATACAGTTTATAACCGGCTTCAGCAAAATCATCCCCGGTGATGGCGGGAGTGACTTTGAGAACCGTTGTCACTATGGTAATTGCTAACTCTGTCAAATCTTCTGTCACTGTAATTTTGTCTGCATCGTTCAGCTTTGCCGCCAGTCCTTCCACTACAGCGTTGTCTTTTTTGATGACAGCACTATAAGTAGCCTTTACGGACAATTTCTTCTTGCCGCCTGTGGTAACATCTACAGCGTCTGCCGCTGTGCCGCCACTCTTTTCCAATGTAATGGTAGCGCCGGTAGGCAGTAAGTCATTAGTGCTGACGGTTACATCAACATCCACATCTGTTATTGTGGGTTTAGGTCTCTTGCCTGATACAATGATGAAAGGGCAGTAAACCTTGTCAGCGAAAGTAAGAACAACCTCTCCTTCTTCTTCGCTGGTGTATTCCAACTTAATTTGGTTGCTTTCATCCGTGATAACTGTACCATCCTCATTAGTACATTTTGTAGTTTTGACAGTCACGGGGGTACCGTCTCCTAACGCCACAGTACCACTACTAAATTGGCAGCCGCCCAAGATAATTGTAGTATCGCCGCTATACACTTTGAGTGTTACAGTACCGCCATCAGCCATCTGGACACCATGCTGTTGACCATTTAGATTGAATGTACTCTGACTGCCGGAGGCAATAGTCAGTCTGCCGTCTGCGGATGTTTTCGGAGTTTTTCCATCATCAGCAGACGTAACAATTGACCCATCTGTGAAACTGTATGTTTCAGTGTATTCTTCTAATTCATCATCTTTGTCGCCACTACCCGAATCTGTGTACTCAAGAGACAGATAATAAATATTATTACCATTTACTGGACTACCTAACAGGTATGTGCCTGTTTCCGGAACCTGCAATGTATGCTTTTCTGTATAGGTCTTTTCCGTATCTGTTTTTGGTGTAAACGTATTGTTCGCACCCCCTACAGCAGTATCGGCAGTGAAAGTTGTTGCTGTACTTTCCCACAAATACATAGGGCGGTCACTATTCTTACTACCAGACGCAACAACAACTGTCAAAGTGCCCGCACTTGCTGCTTGGAATTTGATAGCGCTCTTTGGTGCTTTGTTAGATATCCCAATTGCTCCACCTAACTTGAGCCGTTTTTTATATGTTATGCCCTCCACGGTTTGCTCATTGCCTTCAATAGTCAATTTTTTGCTTGAATTACCCATAACATAAAAGATACTAGAACCCAGTTGTTGCTCTGTTTCTATTGTTCCTGCAGCATCTGCTAAATCAGAAATATCTACTTTTGTAGCAGCACTGTCAGCCTTCACGCTTATGATACCGCCCAGCATGTCCGCCGGAAGCGCCGTCACAAGCATTGCGGCAGACAAAACAATGGAAATTGCTTTGCCTAACCGCTGTTTAAGCTTTCTTGTTACATGTTTTTGCTCAAACATTCTTTTCATTCCTCCTTTTCATAGCTATTTTCCGTACCGTTCCCATTCCCTTTTTCTTCCTCCCTTTCTTTTTGTTTTTTGCTTATACTTTGTAAGATGCCAGTCACTGCATTCTACCTAGTTACTTTTATATTAGTATTTTGAAAAGTTTTTTACAAGGTTTTTATGCACTTTCTATAAATTTTCTCTGATTTAACTAAAAATTTTAGGTTGTTTTTGTCAACATTTACATGGATTTTTTGCTTGACAATTTGTCTTATTACATTTTATGGAAATGACCTTCCAGATACTTCCACATATATTAAGGAAGAAATATGATGGATTTGAATTAAAGATAGATATTAACCAACTATATATCGTCGTATGCTTGACGACTCCCATATCTAGTTGCCCCTATCCTCTACCAATACCGGCGCATGTTATCCTGTACCTCAGCATCCTCCAACTGAAAACTATTCCGTACTCGCTCCCCAGAGAGCAGCTTCTTAGCCCATTCGTAACATGCGTTATTTTTAACCTTTTACACTCTTGCACCATATGTATTGTAGTATGCTTGGGCAGAACCTGCCTCTAACGAGAATCTCCTGCAGAGTTTTTCCACGATAATTTCACTTGACTTGCCTTCCTCCATATTGTCTAGTATAAAAATCCGGATTCCTTCCTCGCGCCCCTCACGACGACCCTCTTGGCGGCCTTGCTCAAGACCTTCTGTACGTCCTTTCCTGATATACTGGTCAAATAATTCACACATGCTTATCTCGTCCTCCTCTCTGATATCCATCTCTTGTAAAATCTTCTCGGTGTCCGTCACGTCGTTGTCCCCTGAAAACACACGCAGCATCTCACTTTTTATGTTACCAATACAGGCGCATGTTCTCCTGCACCTCAGCATCCTCCAAATGAAAACTGTTCCGCACCCGCTCAGCGGTCTCCTCAAAGCTCACCTTCAAGTCCTTGCACAGACCAATAAGAGCCATAATTCCCTCTACACGACCCTCACGGCGTCCCTCTTGGCGTCCTTTCTCAAGACCTTCTGTACGTCCTTTCCTGATATACTGGTCAAATAATTCACACATGCTTATCTCGTCCTCCTCTCTGATATCCATCTCTTGTAAAATCTTCTCGGTGTCCGTCACGTCGTTGTCTCCTGAAAGCACTCGCAGCATCTTGACCAACGCTTCCTTATGCACCACGGGTCTGTCCGAGCGGTAGCCTTCGCCCTCCGCCAGATAGTCAAGCACGATACGCATGTCACTGGTAAAAAGCTCCCTAGACTAATCGTGACACACGTTATTTAACCTTTTACGCTTTTGCACTGTATGTATTGTAGTATGTTTGGGCAGAACCTGCATCTAACGAGAATCTCCTGCAGAGCTTTTCCACGATAGTTTCCCCTGACTTGCCCTCCTCTATATTGTCTAGGATAAAAATCCGGATTCCTTCCTCACGTCCTTCACGGCGTCCCTCTTGGTGTCCTTTCCTGATATACTGGTCAAATAATTCACACATGGTTATCTCGTCCTCCTCTCTGATATCCATCTCTTGTAAAATCTTCTCGGTGTCCGTCACGTCGTTGTCTCCTGAAAGCACTCGCAGCATCTTGACCAACGCTTCCTTATGCACCACGGGTCTGTCCGAGCGGTAGCCCTCACCCTCTGCCAGATAGTCCAGCACGATACGCATGTCGCTGGTAAAAAGCTCCCTTATCTCAGGCGGGAAATGACGCATCTCCCATACATGAAGCTTAATGTCGTCCACATGTCTCCATAGCTTT
>JAMPHH010000053.1 GCA_023663505.1 Muribaculum sp. | reverse complement strand
AACTGACCAGTGACTTTATTGCCGGAAGCGTGAATGTCAATCCGGTGGTTATCCGTCGGATATTACAGCAGCTCAAGGCAGCGGGACTGGTAACCGTGGCAAGGGGAACGGGCGGCTGTAAGATCGCTAAGCCCTTGGAGAAGATCACCTTTCGCGACGTCTATCACGCCGTGGAATGCGTAGAAAGCGGGGAACTGTTTCATTTCCATGAAAATCCCAACCCCAACTGCCCTGTCGGAGGCAACATTCATCAAGTATTGGACAGTAAGCTGCAGCGCATTCAGAACACAATGGAAAATGAAATGACCAAAATCACCATTGCAGATATGATCGCCGACACGAAAAAGCTGATTCAAACACAAGAATGATTCAAAATAAGGCTGTCGCACCAAGGACTATAAATACAGAATATTGCAGAAGTCGGTTGCATTTCATACAATATTATGTATCTTTAATACTTAGTGCGGCAGTCTCATTTTTTATAAAAGTTCAGCCGTAAAATAATTTGCAAGCTTCACAAATATGCATCATGCGGACGCCCAGTCCTCTCCCGCCGACCTTTCGCGCAAAGCTATGAATTGGAATGTCAAACAATGAGATTTTTTAAAAAACTTTTTGTTGTAACTATTGACATTACAACTACGAAGTGATATATTCTAGTTGTAACAAATGATATTACAATAAAGCTCGGGGGATAGGACATGAACCAAAGTGAAAAAAGACATTTTCTAATCAATGAGCTTATGCGTGAACATGCTTTGAATGAACATGCAGCCGCTCAAAAGATGCAGATACCCGTTTCGTCTGATGAGCAGAAAAGGCTCCTTCGGGCTTTGATGAATGTGCGTATGCCGCGTGCAGCTTCACAGGAGTTTCTAAAGGTTCAGGACGATTACCTGAAGGAGGAGCTTTCCGAGAAAGGAATTGTTCGGATTACGGATTTGCAGCCGATGCAAGAGGGGATTTATCTGTGGCAGGGCGATATTACACGCCTTGCCACAGATGCGATCGTGAACGCTGCCAATTCCGGCATGACGGGCTGTTATCAGCCGAACCATACCTGTATCGATAACTGTATCCATACCTTTGCGGGGGTACAGCTGAGACAGGAATGCGCCAAGCTCATGGAACAACAGGGGCATGAAGAACCTACCGGACAGGCAAAGATCACCTCCGCTTATAATCTGCCGTGCAAATACGTCCTGCACACGGTCGGGCCGATTGTAAACCGAACAGCCTTCGGTTTGGACGGGGTGACACGCGTACATTGCGAGCAGCTTGCCTCGTGCTATCGCTCCTGCATGGAGCTTGCCGAGAGGAACCATTGCGGGAGCATCGCATTCTGCTGTATTTCAACAGGCGTTTTTTGCTTTCCAAATGAAAAGGCCGCTGAGATCGCAGTGCAGACCGTGATGGAATATCGGGAAAAGACAAACAGCGATATGGAGGTCGTGTTCAATGTATTTAAAAATGAAGACTACGAAATCTACAAAAAATTACTTGGATAAAATAGAGCGTCTAAAGCAGGAATTGACAGATGCGGACGCAATTCTCGTCGGTGCGGGCACAGGGCTTTCCACTGCGGCGGGGCTGACTTATTCGGGAGAGCGTTTCACAAGATATTTTTCCGATTTTGCTGCAAAATACGGCATCAGGGATATGTATTCGGGCGGTTTTTATCCCTTTGGCAGTATGGAGGAGTATTGGGCATGGTGGAGCAGACATATCTGGTATAACCGTTACGATGCGGAGAGCCGATGAATGTAAACCTGCGCTGTGACGATACCTTTGTGCAGGACGAGGGCTGGTATCAGGCAAATGACAAATATCATGATTTTGTGGAAAGTCATAGCAGTCAGCATATTTTGTATCTGGAATTAGGGGTCGGAATGAATACGCCTGCGATCATCAAATATCCCTTTTGGCAGAAGACGGCACACAACAAAAAGGCGGTATACGCCTGTGTCAATTACGGGGAAGCGTATTGTCCGAAGGAGATAGAGGAGCGGTCAATCTGTATTGATGAAGACCTTCAAAGGGTTATATCAGAGCTGGCATAGGCGATTTACCGGTGCGGTCTATCAGGCTCTGGTATCGCAGACGGAAGGCTGTCACGCGTTTTCCGTGGAATCTGTCAAATATATAGTTGACAAAATCCCATTTTTTGCATATTCTTAGATAGAACAGGGTGAATGCGTGAATTCGCCTTATTTTTGATTGTTGAGAGGTCGGTATGGGATTTATCAAAAATATCCGCGAGGAGATCAAGATCATAAAGGAGCGGGATCCGGCGATTCATTCCACCATGGAGGTGTTTCTGTATCCCAGCTTCAAGGTAATGACCCATTATCGTCTGGCGCACAAGCTGTACCTGCGGGGGCATTATTTTCTGGCGCGCTATATCTCGCAGAGGGCGGTGCGCAAGACAGGGATAGAGATTCACCCCGGCGCGAGGATTGGCAAGGGGTTCTTTATCGACCATGGAAACGGCGTTATCATCGGGGAGACTACCGTGATCGGGGATAATGTAACGTTATATCAGGGCGTGACTCTTGGCGGTACGGGCAAGGAGCATGGCAAGCGCCACCCCACCGTGGGCAACAACGTGATGATCAGCGCGGGGGCAAAGGTGCTTGGCTCCTTTACGATCGGGGACAATTCCAAGATTGGCGCGGGCAGCGTTGTCTTGAGCGAGGTGCCGCCGAATTCCACCGTGGTGGGCGTGCCCGGGCGGGTGGTGCGGCGCAACAATATGGCTTTGCCGCAGGAATCCATGAACCAGACGGATCTGCCCGACCCCGTGCGGGAGGATATCGTCGATCTGCAGAGGGCGAACACGGAGCTCACGAATCGGCTGTTGGAGCTTGAGGAACAGCTTCGCAGGCTGCAGCGGGACGTTGAGAGCGGGGAGTCGGAGAGGACAGATGAATGACACAGGAAAGTGTGCAGGAGAGAATCGGGGAGGATAAGAGTATGAGCATGAAAATTTACAACACTTTGACAAGACGGAAGGAGGAGTTCGTGCCCTTGGAGCCGGGCAAGGTGAAAATGTATGTCTGTGGTCCCACGGTTTATAATTTGATTCATATCGGCAACGCCCGCCCCATGATCGTGTTTGACACGGTGCGGCGTTATATGGAGCACAAGGGGCTTGAGGTGAATTATGTCTCGAATTTTACGGACGTAGATGACAAGATCATCAAGAAGGCGATCGAGGAGGGAGTGGAGGCTTCCGTGATCTCCGAGCGTTATATCGCAGAGTGTAAGAAGGACATGGCGGCAATGAACGTAAAGCCTGCGACCACGCACCCTCTCGCCACCGAGGAAATATGCGGTATGCTTGAGATGATACAGACGCTGCTCGACAAGGGCTATGCCTACACCGCCGCGGACGGCACGGTGTATTTCCGCACGAGAAGCTTTAAGGAATATGGCAAGCTGTCACACAAGAATCTGGACGATCTGCGGGGCGGCAATCGCTCCCTCTTGGTGTCGGGGGAGGAGCAGAAGGAGGACGCGCTCGACTTCGTGCTCTGGAAGCCCAAGAAGGAGGGAGAGCCTTATTGGGAGTCCCCGTGGTGCGACGGGCGTCCCGGCTGGCATATCGAGTGCTCTGTCATGAGCAAGAAATATCTGGGCGATGAGATTGATATCCACGCGGGCGGGGAGGATCTGGTATTCCCCCATCACGAGAACGAGATCGCCCAGTCCGAGGCGGCGAACGGCAAGCCCTTTGCCAAATATTGGATGCACAATGCCTTTTTGAATATAGACAATAAGAAAATGTCCAAGTCTCTGGGGAATTTCTTTACGGTACGGGACATCAGTGAAAAGTATGACCTGCAGATACTGCGGTTCTTTATGCTGTCGGCGCATTACAGAAGTCCGCTGAATTTCAGCGCGGAGCTTATGGAAGCTGCCAAGAACGGCTACGAACGTATTGTCACCTGTGTGGAGAATCTGAAATTCCTGACAGAGAAGGCGGGAACCGAGGGAATGTCCGACGAGGAGAAGGCGCTTTTGCAGGAGGCGGAGGGCTTTGTCGCCAAATTTGACGAGGCGATGGACGATGATTTTAACACAGCGGACGCGCTCGCGGCGATCTTTGAGCTTGTGAAATTCGCCAATACCAATGCGAAGGAGGATTCCGGCAGGGCGTTTCTGCAGGGCTTGAAGGAGAAAATCGTGATGCTATCCGATATCTGCGGTCTGATCGTGGATAAGCAGGAGGAGCTTCTTGACGAGGAGCTTGAGAGATTGATTCAGGAGAGACAGGAAGCGAAGAAAGCCAAGGATTTCGCAAGGGCGGACGCGATTCGCGACGAGCTGCTTGCGCGGGGAATCGCTCTGAAGGATACCAGAGAGGGAGTTAAAATCGTGAGAGTATGAGTGATATATTGAATTTGATCAGGGAGACCTTTGACTGTCAGGAGCAGGATATACGGACTTACTCGCCCCTGACGCTCGCCTATATCGGGGACGGGATATATGATCTGGTGATCCGCACGATCGTGGTGGGGCAGGCGAACAGACCCGCGGGCGAGCTGCATCGGATCACCACGGGCTATGTGAAGGCAGGGATTCAGGCGCAGATGATCGCGGCGCTCAAGGACGAGCTCACGGAGACGGAGGCGGAGGTGTTCAGGCGGGGGCGCAATGCCAAGCCGCACACCATGGCGAAAAACGCTTCTCGGGCGGAATATCACAAGGCGACGGGATTCGAGGCGGTGATGGGATATCTGTATCTCACGGGGCAGGACGAGCGGATGCTTGCGCTGATCAAACGAGGTATGGAGCTTGTGGGAGGAGGCTTGCTGCAGGAGAAGGTTGACTGTGAGGAAAAACCTTGAAGCAGCGGAAGGCAGCAGGACAACAGCAGGCTTGTGGTATGGAGAGACTGACTGTGAGGAAAATCCTTGAAGCAACGGAAGGCAGCAAGGCAACAGCAGGCTTGCAGCAGGAAAAGGTTGACTGTGAGGAAAACCCGCTGACAGGTAAGGAAGGTCAGTGAGGAAAGGCATGGTGGGAGAATGGGATATCAGGAGTTTACCATAGAGGGCAGGAATGCCGTGATCGAGGCATACAGATCGGGCAAGCCCATTGACAAATTATTCTTGTTGGACGGCTGTCAGGACGGACCGATCATGACGATCAAGCGCGAGGCGAAGAAGCATGACACTCAGGTAAAATTCGTGACCAAGGAGCGTCTGGACCAAATCTCGGAGACGGGCAGGCATCAGGGCGTGATTGCTTACGCGGCTGCCTATGAGTATGTTGAGGTGGAGGAGCTCTTGCAGGCGGCGAGGGATAAGGGGGAGGCTCCTTTTCTATTTATGCTGGATAATATCGAAGACCCTCACAATCTGGGGGCGATCATACGAACCGCTAATCTGGCGGGGGCGCATGGGGTGATTATCCCCAAGAATCGCGCGGTGGGGCTTACCGCCACGGTAGCGCGCACCAGTGCGGGGGCACTCAACTACACTCCCGTGGCAAAGGTCACGAATCTGTCCAAGACCATCGAGGAGCTGAAAAAGGAAGGGCTGTGGTTTGTCTGCGCGGATATGGACGGCACGACCATGTATGAGTTGGATTTAAAGGGACCCATCGGCTTGGTCATCGGCAGCGAGGGCGAGGGTGTAGGGCGTCTGGTGAAGGAAAAATGCGACATGACGGCAGCAATCCCCATGAGGGGGAACATTGATTCCCTGAACGCGTCGGTTGCGGCGGGGGTGTTGGCATATGAGATCGTGCGGCAAAGAATGCAGTGAGAAAAGGGAGCGATATGGTGATAGACGATTCCGCATATGAGCGGGCTACGGACGAGGAGCTGATACACCGTCTGCGGGGCGGGGAGACGTCCATCATGGATTATATCTGTGAAAAATACAAAACACTGGTGCGCAGCAAGGCAAAGTCGATGTTTATCTTGGGCGGGGACAATGAGGACCTGATTCAGGAGGGAATGCTGGGGCTTTTTAAGGCGGTGCGCGATTATGACAGTGGGCGGGACGCCAGCTTTTTTACCTTTGCGGATCTGTGCATCAGCCGCCAGATGTATACGGCGGTGCAGGCAGCCCGCAGAAAAAAGCATATCCCGCTGAATACCTATATCTCGTTATACGGGGATATGGGGGAGCATATGGACGGAGAGACAGGGGAATTGGTCGAGGCTATCGCGGATTTGGAGGAGCGGGGACCCGAGGAGCTCTTTCTGGACAAGGAGCGGGTGGATTATTTGGAGCGCAGGATCGAGCAGGAGCTCAGCAGCTTTGAGAAGCAGGTGTTGGACCTGCATCTGACGGGCATGAGCTACACGCAGATCGCCAAGGTGCTCGGACGCGAGGAAAAGGCGACCGACAACGCCCTGCAAAGGCTTAAGAGTAAGATCCGGAAGATGCTTTAGGTTGAAAAATAAATTTTTCAACCGCGAATTTGTGCCTGCGGCCCAAAGTTCGCAGATTGCGGAAAGGCATGGTTATTAGGTTGAAAAATAAATTTTTCAACCGGCAATTTGTGTCTGCGCGTTGCTTGACACAAAGTTGCTTATGCGCAAAAGCAGCGCAGAAATGGGGATTAGATTGAATATTTGATACAATAACGAGTGTTATATATGGCGGAGTGTCTTATTATTAAGGCGCTCCGCTTTATTGCGGCTTTTCCCATTTTGATGCTTTATATTTTTTTAATAGAATTTATGTATAAATTTTATTGACTTTGGGGTCGGCTCGGACGTATAATCAACAAGGTGATTTCCGACCGACTGGTCGGACAACGGTTCAGAAAGGTACAGGTATAGGTTATGAGAAACGGCGGATATTTTGTGGGCAAGGGTAAATGCCTTATAAGCGCGGCACTCTGCATGGGGCTTCTGCTCTCCGGATGCGGCAGCACGGAGGTCGTGGAGACCGAGGGGGCGATCTTGGTTGACACGGCTCAGGTGGGAAGGGATACCTTGGTATTGAGCAATCAATTCGTAGGAATGGTTTCCCCGGAGGAGTCCGTTTATATTATTCCCATGGCGCAGGGCACTGTGACAGAGACCTTTTTTGAGGTGGGCGACGAGGTGAAGGCGGGAGACGTGCTGTTTAAGATAGACGACAGCGGGGCGAGGCTGCAGCTCGAGCAGGCGCAGTTGTCTTATTCCAACGTGCAGCAGCAGGCGGACAGTGCGTTGACTACGCAGCAGGAGTCAACGAATCTGCAGCTTGAGTCCAACTATGCCAGTGCATTGCAGGCTTATCAAAACGCACAGCTTAATTATTTCAAATTAAAAGATGCTTATGAGGATGCTGATGACGCGGTGGAGAAGGTTCAGAAGCAAATAAATAAGCTGAAAGGAATGGATGATCCTGTAAGTGTGGCGACGCGTGAGCAGCTAAAGCTTACGTTAAATGGCAATCCTGCCGAGGAGAAAGTAGGTTTAAAGAGTCTTAGAGATCAGGCAAAGGATGCGTTTGACAGTATCACGGTTCAATACGAGGCGGCGCAGCGCACCTTGGAGACTCTCGAGGCAACCAAGGAGCTGACACAGGGAGCCGCCTTGGAGGACACCAAGGAGCAGCTTAACACCTCCCTGCAGCTTGCAAAGGTGGGAGTGGAATCCGCGGAGCTCGCGCTCTCGTATTATCAGGTGACAACCCCCATTTCAGGTGAGGTCATCAGTAAGAATGTGGAGGTCAACGGCATGGCGACGGCGTCCTCCCCCGCTTATATCATTGCGGCTGAGGACACCATGAGCGTGTCGTTTCAGGTGAGCGAGGCTGTCAGGAACACCCTGCACAAGGATATGAAGATCGTGGTGGAGCGAAGCGGCGTGGAATTTGACGGCGTGATCACGGAGGTAGGCAACGCAGTCAATGCCCAGACGGGATTGTTCCAGATCAAGGCGGCGGTTTATGCCAGCGGAAGCGAGCTTCCAAGCGGCGTCAGCGTGAAGATCACCAGTGACACCTACACGGCTGCCAATGCCATTATCATTCCCTATGACGCGGTGTATTATGAGAATGCAGGCTCGTATGTCTATACCGTGAAGGACGGGCATGCGGTAAAGACCTATGTGACGACGGGGATTTTTGACGATGAGAGGATCGAGATCGTGGACGGTATCACGGAGGAGGATATCATTATCACAAGCTGGTCTCCCAGATTGATAGACGGTGCGGAGGTGGACGCAAGATGAGTCTGACAAAGCTTGCATTGAAAAGACCGGTATCATGTGTGCTTGTGATCTTGGCATTGGCTGTATTTGGCATTTCTTCTATTTTCGGGTTTAAGCTTCAATTGATTCCCGATATGGAGATGCCTATGCTGATTGTTATGGTGCCATACCCGGGGGCGGATCCCCAGAGCGTGGATGAGTTGGTGGTCTCGGTGATAGAGGACGCCGGTTCCTCCTTGAGCGGTGTGGATTCCACCATGACGATGTCCTATGAGAATTACGGTATGGTGCTATTTACATATGAATATGGCGTGGATATCGCCGAGTGCCACACGGACCTGCGGGCGGCGCTTGAGGTCGCGCGGCTCTCCATGCCGGAGGACGCGGGCGACCCCACAATCATCGAGATGAATGTCAACAGCCTGGCGTGTATGATGATCTCCGCCACGGAGACAGGTGACGTGGATCTGTTGAAGGTGGTCAACGAGTCCGTGGTTCCGGAGCTGGAATCCCTTTCCGGAGTGGCGCAGGTCTCTGTAGACGGTGGTAGTGAGGAATATATCAAGGTGGAGCTGAATGACACACTGATGAACCAGTATGGACTGACCATGAGCTCTATTTCCCAATTTCTGGGCGCGGTGGATTTCTCCTATCCCGCGGGCAGCGTCAGTCACGGGAGTCAGGATATCAGCATCACCACGTCCATGGAATACGATACGGTGCAAAAGCTCCGCGAGGTTCCGCTGATGACGGGAACGGGGCAGGTGATCACCCTGCAGGACGTGGCGACGGTCACGATGTCCGCCAAGGAAGCGGAGAGCCTGAGCCGCTACAACGGTCTGGAGAACCTGAGCATCAGTATCCAGAATAAGAGCAGCTTTGGTACGGTGAACGTGTGTCAGGACGTGAGAAAGGCGTTGGAGCGCATTCAGGAACAGGTTCCTGCGGTGGAGTTCCAGATCACCTATGATGCCAGTGAATCCATTATTGATTCCCTGATGGCGGTGTTTGAGACTTTGTTGCTTGGCGTGGCGTTGACCATGGCGGTGTTGTTTATATTCTTCGGGGATTTCAAGGCGAGTCTGATCGTTGGCTCCTCCATGCCAATATCCCTGCTGTTTACTTTGATATTAATGAGCTTGATGGGATTCTCCATGAATATCGTTACCTTGGGGTCATTGGTTATCGCCATCGGTATGATGGTAGATGCTTCCATCGTGG
This sequence comes from Muribaculum sp., assembly GCA_023663505.1. GTDB lineage: Bacteria > Bacillota > Clostridia > Lachnospirales > Lachnospiraceae > Acetatifactor. The sequence goes on along the minus strand of JAMPHH010000053.1, from coordinate 13,721 downwards.
TGATTGAGAGCTGTTTCAGACATCAGGAGAGAGGAATCTCCGTGCGTGAGGCGGTGGCTCTTGGAGCCAAGGAGGTGACGGCGTCTATCGTCGCTTCCACCATCACCACGATCGTGGTGTATCTGCCGTTGGCGTTGATGGAGGGCTTGTCGGGGCAGATCTTCTCGCAGCTTGGCATGACCATCGTGATTGCGATGCTGGCTTCACTGATCGCGGCATTGATGCTGGTGCCCTTGTTCTTCTGTGTATTTAAGCCCGTGGCGAAGGATAACCTTCCCATAGACAGGATCTTACAAAAGGTTACGGATTGGTACAGACGCAAGATGCCTAAGTTCCTATACAGGAAAAAGACGGTGATGGCGGTGTCCGTGCTGCTGTTGGTGGCGGCGTTCCTCATCGCGGGGATGCTGAATCTGGAGCTGATGCCGTCGGCGGACGAGGGTATAGCATCCGTATCGATCAATTTCCGTTCGGGGACGTCTCTGGAGACAAGAGATAAGGCGGCGCGGGAATGGGAACGGATCGTGTCTGAGCATCCCGACGTGAGCGCATACAGTGCCTCCGTGAGCACCACCGGCGCGACCGTGACGGCTACGTTGAAGAAGGACAGGAAAATGACCACGGCGGAGGTCGTGGACGAGTGGAACGAGCTTGCCTCCACCATGACGAATATGGATGTGACTGTGTCGGCAAGCGGTAACAGCATGAGCTCCATGATGAGCACAGGAAGCTATGAGATCGATCTGCAGAGCAATGATATGGATGCGCTGCGTGAAGGGGCGGGGCTGTTGTCTGACAGGATGCGCGGGATCGAGGGCGTGGTCAAGGTGACCAATTCCCTCTCAAACACCTCGACATTGGTCAAGGTGAATGTTGACCCGCTCAAAGCCATGCAGTATGGCATGACGCCCATCTCGGTGGGTATGACGCTTAACAATGTGCTCAGCGGCGTCAAGCCCCTGACGATCACCAAGGAGGGCTCGGAGTACGAGGTCTGGCTTGAATATCCCGAGGGGCAATATGACGACCTGAATCAGCTTATGGATCTGATGCTGCCCACCTCTATGGGCGTGTCGATCCCGCTGCGGGATATCGCGGAGCTGATCTATACCGAGGGACAGGATAGCATCTCCAGACAGGACGGACAGTATTACGCCAGTATCACTGCGACGCTGAACTCCGAGAAGACCTTCGAGGCGCAGGACGCCATCAACGCGTTGGTGAGCGAGTTGACCTTCCCTGACGGCGTCTCTCCCGCCAACAGTATGATGACGGATATGATGTATGAGGAGCTGTACGCGATCTTTCAGGCGATCCTGACGGCAGTGTTCCTTGTATTCCTCGTGATGGCAATGCAGTTTGAGTCGCCGCGGTTCTCTATCATGGTGATGACCTGTATTCCTTTTGCGCTGATCGGATCATTCCTGCTTCTGTTCCTGACGGGGCAGTCCTTGAGCATGGTTTCGCTGATGGGCTTCCTGATGCTGATGGGAATCGTGGTAAATAACGGTATCCTTTTTGTGGATTCAACCAACCAATTGCGGCAGGAGATGTCTTTGGAGGACGCGTTGATCGAGTCCGGATGTATTCGTCTGCGCCCGATTCTGATGACCACGCTGACGACGATTCTGTCCATGCTGCCGCTGGGTATCGGTATCGGTACGAACGCGGTGATGATGCAGGGTATGGCGTTGGTTATCATTGGCGGTCTGGTGGCGTCAACCATCCTGACCCTGATACTGATACCTACTTTCTATCTGATCTTGGATAAAAAGAACAAGCCCAAGAATGAGCGCAGGGGCAAAAAGGCTGTACAGACGGGGGATTGATAAGTGATATGGGAAAGATAACAGGTATGGAGCCGGTATCGGAGATTCCGCCTAAGGTGCTGCTGCTTTACGACGCGGTAAAGCAGTTGATCGGGGAGGGCGTGGATGTGAATGACATCCGCGTCCTGTCTATCACGGAGCGGGCGGGAATCGGCAAGGGTACGGCATATGAATATTTTGACTCCAAGGAGGAGATCATTGCGTGTGCTTTTTTATTCTATGTGAACGGACTGGCAGAGCATATTAACGCCGCCTTGCTTCCGTTGGACAATCTGCGGGAGCAGATCAATTATGTGTTTGATGAATTGGACAAGGACAGTGAGAAAAAGTATTGCTTTGTGCGTTTTGTGCACGGTGCTACGGACAATTCCAGATTCAGCCAGTTGGTGCGTGAGAAGCTGATAGAGTCCAATGTGAGCAGGGAATTTCCCGAGTATCTGTTCGGGGCGGTGATCCGACAAGGAGTGGAGCGCGGCGACATCGACGGCAGCGTTCCTGTCAATTATCTGATCTATGCTGTCTTCTGTAAGGTGCTGACATACATGATGTGCATCGGGACGGAGGACTTTATCCGCATGGAGATGGGGGGGCTGCGCTCCATGATCATTGAGGGGATATTGCGGGATTTGAAGGGCGGATGCTGAAGATTTGTTCCCGATAGATTTCCCTATACAGTCGGCGCAGCTTGTAAAATAGATATTGATACCTTGAGGGGCATCAGCAATTAGCCAAATTGCAAATCCAAGATAAGGATAAAACTGTGAAATTAATAACCTGTTCTATGGTTTATTATATTATTGATACATTTAATGTCAAGCAGATATTTTCACCGTATGTCCTTGAATAAATAAAATAGAGAGAGTCAAAAGATATTGTAAAATAATGGGAGAATGGACTATATGGAAAGAGAAAAATATATTAGAGTGCCCAAGGATAAAAAGGCGATGGAAGATTATGATTATGGAATTGAAACAGAAGAACAAATGGAAGACATGATATTATCAGAAGAACAATATAGTAAGCTACATGAAACAGGCGTTTTTGATATTATAAACGATAAGTGCGATATTATTATTGATGAATACGAAGAAGTGTTAGAATTCGATAAAATTCCAATAGCTTTAGAGGTTGTAACACAATTAATTAATGAAAATAAAAATGAAAACCTTATAAGATTAAAGAAAATGCTGAACTTAGCTCTTGCTTATAAAACAATTGTGGGCTTCGACTTTTAAAAATAAACAAAGCCGGAATCGCTCTTGTAGAGTCCTACATTTTTTGATAAAATATTTATACGGGTACTGCCATAACGGTAGGCGGCTAGTTCTTCTGCGGAGGGACTGTGACCCTCCGATTACATAGAAACCTGCTTGCAGGAATCTGGGAAAGGAGGGCTTTGCCAATGTTGACAATGGAAGGTCTGATAGCGGTCATCAGCTTATGCCTGACAGCCTTCGGACTCGGATATGCGATAGGAAGCAAGGATAGCAATAAAACACAAAAATAGCCGCCCAACAGTCTGACAAACTTTAGCGGCTATTTTTGCTTCTAAAATAAAATTGGACTAGCCGTCTATCGGCAGTACCTTTATGTAAATATATCTTAGCAGATTTATATGGAATTGTCAAATCTGGCGGAGTGTTATTTGCAAATTTGAACATGGGCTAGCAAAGATTTTGATGGTAATGTAATTGCAAAACGAATATTAAATGGTGAGAGGGAAGAAGGTTTTTAGTAGGGTGAACTGAAGGAGATCACCTCCATAGAGCGTGAATCCTTGGATGAATCCGTACCGGTCTATAACTCCGAGGTGAAGGACTGGCATACGTATTATGTGTCAGAGATGGAAATATTGGTGCATAATGTATATGGGGATGCGGGTTATAAAGCTAACCAGGAAAGAGGTGCCTTAAAGTTTGGGGATATAAATCCGTATAAAGATTCCTTTAGACATGCCAATTTTATCAAACAAGATATAAAAATAGTTCAAAGGAAGTAACAAATAACGGGGGTATGGTAGCGAGTGACGCAAACTATAATTCGTGGAGCTTGGATAGAGGAAGAACATTATTTTAATAAAACGGCATTCGGATTTGAGTGTCCCCCAATAAGAGTTAATTATGAGTAGGAGATTAGTTCTCTTGCTTTTTATTCGTCTGCACCGGCAGCCTATTTTCTGAATTAAGTTCATCAATCAGAAATTTTCTTATGTCAGTAATGTGCTGTGGAAAGTAATTTGGTTTCCTAAATTCCATAGATAGAATCCTTTTGAATTTGCGTCTAATTTCATTAATATCGTCTTGTCTTTTCATGACAACATGCACATTATTAGATATAAAAGGATGGTCAATATATTTTTCAGTAATAGGATAGCATGAACTGATTTTATATAATGCATCTTTAGTCGTTTTGGCGATATGGTAGTAGCAACTCCTAAGGTCTTTATCAGGACATGATAGACAAATTTGATAATATTGTTTCTGTTTGTCTTTTCTATGAGATAAGTCGCTTGTTGGAATTGCCCAATATAATCCTTCAATCTTTGAATCTTTTAAACAGCAGAATACTGGTCTTTTATTCCCGTTTACAATATCACAATCACCGCCCAGTTTATTAATCACTTCTAATAGCTCTTGTTTAATCACATACAATCCGTTTTCTACCATTATTTCTCCTGTGCATTAAGAAAGCCGTGGTTCCACGGCTTCCTCTAGTTGTCTACTTAGAAACGCTGAACAACAGGCGTATTCCCTCAATTCGTTGTTTAAAACACTATCGAAAAGTGTATTTCCATCTATCTGTCTTCTGCTTATAATAAGCTATGCCGAACAGAATGCATATTAAGAAATCAAACTGACTTCTTATTTACATTATACACAATATAGGAAAAATGAACAGTAGAAAAAATGACTAATTTTAAAACTAAAATTCAGCAAGATTACTAAATTATATTAAACCTTAATATATAGTTCTCTTATTTCATCTCTAAAATATTGAAGCCTTCTTTTCACAATTTCGGAAGAAGCAGTGTCAGAGCCATTACAATACTTACGCAGTTTTTATCTTATTCCTCCACCAGTCAAATCTCCCTCTTACATTTTCTGATCCACTTGTAGCTGACAGTACATATTTTTTGTATTCTTCATTATTATATGTCTTTTATCGTTGGAACTGTCAATCAATATAGAAATTCTGATTGCTTTGGCAGGAAATTCAGGTTATAATGATTTTAAGATCATATACCTTTTGGGAATGGTTTTTTGAAGCTGCCAGCGACACAAAGGGAGGATGACGGTGGACACGGAAAATTCGGACATCAATGAGGGGCTTGGTCGCTGAACAAATTAATGCTGTCATTGAAAAGGGAAAGTCCGTGCCAGTATAAGGCAGCTTGATAACAGATGCAGTAAAGCAGTGAACAGAGTTTACAAAAAGGTTCACTGCTTTTTCTGTAAAAAGAGGCTGTGATTTCTGTTTTGGAACGGTCTGCTGTTGTCCAAACGTTTGGGCTGCTATAATGGTTCAGGCAAGAATTATATTCGATGTATTACGAGCCGGCATCTTATGAAGATTATGTACCTATTGGGTGGAAGGCGGATTTTAAGAATTTTTTGGATTTGATTCTAAGTAATGAACAGTATTGGAGGTTTTATCACCATGGCTACAATAGATTTAAAGGCAGAGAATAAAATATTGAGATTAGTCTATGAGCTTCAAGATAGACTAGTGTGGTGTAATGTGTATTATATAAACGATGGAAAGATTATGCGATTGGCGGAAGAACGATTAGAAAAAATCCTTTCCAAATTAATTATTGGATTTTGGGAGATAGAGGGCAGGAATTTTTATACGCGATCTGGTTTAGAGATGTATACAGTCACCACGTTAATGGGACCGCTTTCAGGACTTACGGCACACATAGAAGAACATGGAGGGGTTAGATTGATTTTTATAGATACACACGGAAATGTGTTTCCATTAATGAGGTTGACAATGGAGGACAAGATAAATTGGATAACTCAAATTTTTGAACATATGAGCGATTATATGCTGGAGCATCGTTCTCAATAGTTTGTCCCTATATAGCTTGTATGATTTTTAATCAATAACCTATTATTTGACCGAATGGGAGGTAATGCTGTTATGGACGACGTGGTGAGAGCAATAAATAAATATCCCAATGGGACATATTTGCGGGTGGAATGGGATAATGGTCAATTGGTATTAGAGGGAAGAATTGATACAATTTATGAGACCAATAATGGGTTAGAGGAAGATGAGGATGGGTACAAAGAGTTTTATGCATGTGCATTCAGTGTTGAAAATATTCTTAATAATTCAAAGGCTAAAGAGTGTCATTTAGGCGGATTGATTGAGATATCAATAGAGAATGAGCCATCATTAATTGCACTGGATGATGGAAGTATTATATGGAGAAAAGATTATAAGCCTTGATAATTCACCAAGCAGTGGAAATTAATCAATAGGGGGGAGCGCCATGAATGAAATAAATTTAGAGGCAGATGGTAAGACACTAAAATTGACATATGAGGTTCAGGATAGAATAGTATGGTGTGAAGTATGCTTTGTGAAAGATGGTGTAAGCACAATGTTAGCAGGAGATACAATAGAGAGAATACTTTCTAAATTAGTAATTGGTTTTATGGAAGTAGAAGACAGAATATATTTTAACTATCGTGGATTTGAAATGTATACCATCGCCGTATTGCAGCCACATTCCGTACTTGCAGGACGTATAGATAAATCGGGAGAGTTGGAATTGGTGTTTTTGGACACCCCGGGAAATATAATTCCCTTGATGAAATTGACCACGGAGGATAAGCTAAATTGGATAACGCAAATTTTTGAACATATGAAGGATTTTATGTTGGAGCATGGCTCTTAATAGCTTTCACCATAAATATAAAAGGGTGGACGGAATGTTCTGAAAGGAACGATATTTGATGAATATAAAATATAATGAATATTGTATGAAATTCAGCAATGAAGAATTAAAGGAACATTTTCTTGACAAATTATCTCAGAATCATAATATGAAGATTAAATGCTTATCAGCAAATGATGAAGAAGTGCATATTACTTCAAATGAAAGGGTAGAGACAATTGCCTTTGATGAGAAAGAAAATGTCTCTATAATGTTTTTTGGATATCAGACTTCTATTTTTGCGTATGACATTGAAATAATGTTCATTGATGAGGATTCAAAAGGTACATATACTTCAAGCGATGTCTATGATAATGTTGTCTATGAAGGCAATATGCGGGCAATGAGTCATGAAGAAATGTTGCATATGTTTGTAGAAATTGTACTATGTTTTGCGGGTGCAGAACAGGTATCAATGACTCAGTTAGACGATTTGGATAATAAATACAAAAGGTATAATTATTACAGACCTCATATATTTGTTGTTGAGGTGAAAAATAATCATACAACCCCTAAAATGAGTGTATATGAGAATATAACTATTAAATATTGATGCTATTTTCAAGCCAAATAGCAGTCGGACTTCCTCTGATAATTCCATCTGCTCCAGCCTGTCGGAATACACGTCCGATTTCCGGATGATCTCCTGATATTCCCGTCGCTGTTCGTGATGCCATTCATGACGCCGTTCATGCGGACTTTCATGAGTTGGCACAGTGCAGATTTCTTTGCCATGCAATCCCTCCTTCCGTGGTGTCGTATCTTAACTCTGAAATCTGGGGTTGGCAAGTAGAAAAATATCTAAATTTTTTCTGAACTGCATTGACAGCAAAGTATATTTTCGTTAAAATTGACATATAAATAAATCAGTGGTATCACTGATTGGGCTGGTCGGAAGACCCTGGTCCACCGAACGGCGGGGAATTTCCCCGCTATTTTTGTTATTGAAATTTGGGAAAGGTAAGCGGAATCTATGGCAGAAAAGATATTGAGTGTTTTTATTGATGAATCGGGTGATTTCGGACCATATGATTCCCATGCACCGTTTTATCTGGTAGCAATGGTTTTACATAATCAGGATATCAATATAGCAAAAAATATTGATGATCTTGAGAGCCATTTATCAAATCTTGGATATAAACAACACGCCATTCATACGGGACCGTTGATTCGCCGAGAATCAGTCTATTCCAATGACCTTATGGAAGACCGCAAACGGCTTTTTAATGCCTTATTTAATTTTACCAGAAAGTTAGATTTTCACTATGTATGTGCTAAAATTAGGAAAGATGAATGCCCGGACGTTATTGCATTGACGGCACGGATATCAAAGTCGATTGCAGAGATACTTAGGTCACATCAAGATTTTTGGGAGAAATTCAACAGGATTATCATTTATTATGACAATGGACAGATTGAACTTACTAAAATACTGACATCTGTTTTTAATACACTTTACGCTCATGTAGAGTTCCGAAAGGTAAAGCCTGTAAATTACAAACTCTTTCAGGCTGCCGATTTGATTTGTACGATGGAGCTTCTTGCTGAAAAGGCGGACAGCAATTCATTTTCCAAATCGGAGAAGGAGTTCTTTTGTTCCGTTCGCAACTTTAAAAAGAATTATCTTAAGCCGTTGTTGAAAAAACATTTATGAGAAGCAGAGAGGAAGAGAATGGAAACGGAAATCTATATATGATTTAAATGAAGCTGTATTTGATGTTCATATATGGGAAAGGCTTGAGGAATATTTATCAAATAAAAGTAGGTTGGAGGAAATCGGCAATGAATAGCGAAGAATTGAAGCTCAAGCTTGATGAGTTAAAGATCCCAAGTAGATATTATTCAATAAACAGTAGTATAGGATCTGACAAATATATTTTCAGGCAGGTATATACTTATTGGGAATGTTTTTATATTGATGAACGGGGTGGTCAGAATGCTTATCATAGATTTGATAATGAAAAGGACGCATGTGATTACTTTTTAAATGAATTAAAAGAGGAGATGCGTTTATAAATTAGCATAGAAGGGCAGGACTCTCATGGATAAAGAAATAAGGGCAGTATATACGGATAATAAAATCAGGGTATATCAGGCATATAATAAAGCTATTGCAAACGAAGCAGTTGCAAAGGGTACATTTGGAAATAATTTTAAACGGGACAGAATGACATGGATAAAACCTTCTTTTCTATGGATGATGTATCGATGCGGTTGGGCGTCAAAGGAAAATCAGGAGTGTGTGTTAGCTATTGATATGAAAAGGGCGGCTTTTGATTATCTTGTAAAAAATGCGGTCATGTCAACGTATCAGGAAGCAATTTATGGCAGCTATGAGGAATGGAAGGCATTAATACATGATTCTGATATTCGGGTGCAATGGGATCCCGAGCGGGATATCTATGGAAACCCGTTGGAATATCGTTTGCTGTAAAATTCTTCGTTGATTTTTACAGCATATTTGGATATAATGTAAATATAAATATAAATCGAAAATTTGCTTTGAAAGGATGGTTACAATGCCAAATATTTTACCAGTATCGGATTTGAGAAATTATAATGAGGTCTTGAAAAGTTGTCATGTTGGAGAACCGGTATTTCTAACAAAAAATGGCAGGGGAAGATTTGTGGTTATGGATATAGAAGATTATGAACGTGATAAAGCAGAAAAGAAATTAATGGAGAAATTGCAGGAGGCAGAGGAAGCTGTTAAAGATGGAAAGGGTTGGCTGTCGCTGGAAGAACTAAAAGCAATATTTGGAGACTATACAAGAGATTTATCGCGTGGTTAATCGATATCAAGATATAACTAAAATATTTTAAAAAATGAAGGCACAATACAATTTGTTACTTATCCTCCTGTTGATTTGGGTGTAATTTTATCACAGGCTGTGGAAAACTGAATACGGAAAAACCAAATGCTATGGAGCGTAACGAGGATACCGTTTCTTCTTACAGCGAATTTATTGATTTCGTGCGCTGGGGATACAACTGCGACAATGAGGCACTTCCGCAGCGGCAATGTAAGGACGGATATTTATCCGGTTCATATCGATGCTCATCACAACCCGGCTGAAGCAGGTAATGAATGAGACCGGCTGGTTTAATTGGGAGGTGGTTAAATGTCTGAGAAAAACGTGTATGAAATAATGCATATGGATAGAAAGGTTGCAAAAATTAATGATTCCGGACAATGTAAAATATATTACAAGTCATTTATGCCATATAATTTATATTTAGAAGAATCTGAAGATATTGACACGTTAGTCAATAATATTACGAATTTCAATTATTGGTGTGCAACAAGACTTCTTACTTTGGATAGAAAGTATGCGAAAGAGATATTAAACAGTATAGGAATGTTACAGGCAGTGACAGATAGGGAAAGAGCTAGAATTGCATTATCATATAGATGTGCTTCGTTAACAGATGTTTTTTGGGTAAAATTGAGAAAGGAAAAGATTTCTTTCAGCAATGTCAATTTATATGAAAATCATCTTGATAACACTTTTATTGATATCGCATTAAAGGGAAAACAGTATACAGTACAAAACGAATACCTTGCAAGAGACTTGTCAACTAATGGGTGTTTTCCTAAAGCATGGCAGAGAGTTAATGGTGGTTTTAGACTATTAAAGGGTGGCGATTCAAATGCAGTTGAAAGAGAGCTGCTTGCAAGCCGGATATGCAGATGTTTTGATGTTTCACAAGTGTTATATGAAAGAGATTATTTTGATGGAGAAAAAGTCAGTGTTAGCAGTAATATCACATCAAAAGAGTATTCAATTGTTTCAATGGAGGCATTTGAGGTATATGCTGTAAATCATGGCAGAAATACAAAAAAATATATTCTTTCTTTGGATAAACATAATTATTATATGATGAATATTGTAGATTATCTTATTGGAAATACTGACAGACATTGGGGGAACTGGGGGGTGTTAGTTCAAAATTCCAATAATAAGCCGGTAAGATTATATGATTTAATGGATTTTAATCAAGCTTTTAATTCTTATGATAATATAGAGGGAGCTAATTGTCAGACGATGTTTGGGGAACATGTTAATCAAAAGGATGCTGCGATTAAGTCTGTTGAAAGAATTGGATTAAATCAAATTAAAGAAGTAGACAAATCTTATTTTAATGAATTACCTCAGTTTTATGATATGTTTTGTAAAAGAATAGAATTACTAAAATCAATAAATTTCTAGTGTTTATGGAAATGCTTGGAGTAAATGTGATGAAAGCACAATACAATTTGTTACTTATCCTCCTGTTGATTTGCTGTAATTTTATCACAGGCTGCGGAAAACTGAATACGGAACCCCCAAACACTGTGGAGCGTAACGAGGATACCGTCTCTTACGGCGTTTTTCTGGGATTGGATCCGGAAGACATTTCCCGTACCGACGCATATGATATCATTGTTATCGACGCCCAATATTTTACGGAGGAAGAAATCTCATCTCTTCACGAAAAAGGGAAAACAGTATATACATATCTTAATGTTGGCTCGCTTGAAGAGTATAGGGATTATTATAAGGATTATTCATATCTTTCTATTGGCGTTTATGAGAATTGGGAGGACGAACGCTGGATTGACGTGTCCGACCCTTCATGGATTGAATTTATGGGTGAATTATCGGAATGCCTTGCCGCCAAGGGTGTGGACGGGTTCTTTGTGGACAATCTTGATGTATATTATGAATATCCTGAGAAAAATATCTATGATGGTCTTTATACAATCACGGAAAATCTGTCTGACACGGGGAAAGAAATAATCGTCAATGGCGGAGACCGATATGTGACCGAGTATCTTCATGAGAAAGGTAAGTCCCCAAGCGTCATATCCGGCGTAAATCAGGAAACGGTATTCAGCAAAATCTATTTTGATGAAAATGGATTTGGCAGGGCAGACGAAGATGATGAAGAATATTTCAAGGAATATATTGAGGAATGCCACGATTATGGTCTCGATATCTATTTGCTTGAGTATACTACTGATTCGGAGCTTATAGATATGATCGACAGATATTGTCAGGAACATAATTACCTTTATTATATATCTGATTCACTGGAGCTCGAATAAAGTCTGCTTCCGCGATAGCAGCTTTCCTATGATAATATTATGTCGAATCGGGTCATAATCGGGTCAATCGTGTCAAAAATATTGACGCGATTGACCCGATTTGCTATAATAAGACTGATGAGTCAAAATAAGGGAGATGGCACTATGGTGTTTCGGGAAAGTGAAACCGTAGAATTAAAAAAAGTAGTCGTAGATGATATAAAAAAAGAAATCATTGCTTTTGCGAACTGTGACGGCGGCAAGCTGTATATCGGGGTTAGTGACGACGGCACGGTAGTCGGGCTTGGCAATCCAGATGAAGCTTCTTTGCAGGTCAGCAATATGGTAAGAGATGCAATTAAGCCGGACATGACGATGTTTCTGCATTATGATACGATCGAGGAGGATGGAAAGGTAATCCTCGCCGTGGATATTCAACGTGGAACGAACCGTCCTTATTATCTTGCTAAGAAAGGGCTGCGTCCGGAGGGTGTATATGTCAGGCAGGGACATTCTTCTGTTCCCGCTACTGACACGGCAATCCGTCGTATGATCAAGGAGACGGATGGAGACCGTTTTGAGACTATGCGCTGCTTAAATCAGGAGCTTACGTTTGAAGCCATAAAAAAGGAATTTGCGCTTCGGAACGTGGACTTTGGCCCGCAGCAAATGCGTACTTTGAAGCTGATTGATCAGGATAACATTTACAGTAACTTAGGATTGCTTTTATCCGATCAATGTATCCATACGATCAAGGCTGCTGTTTTTCAGGGGACAGACCAGACAATCTTTAAGGATCGACGGGAATTTACCGGTTCACTGATGCAGCAGATGAACGAAGTGTATGATTTTATTGATTTTCGCAATCAGACTCGCGCAACAATAAATAAACTGTTGAGGACTGATGTCAGGGACTATCCGGAAATCGCTGTCAGGGAGGCGTTGATGAATCTGTTGGTTCATCGCGATTATTCTTTTAGTGCAAGTGCGCTTATCAGTATTTATGCTGACCGGATTGAATTTGTATCCGTTGGCGGATTGATGCCGGGCATCTCTCTGGAGGATATTATGGTAGGGATCTCCGTATGCAGGAATCAGGAGCTTGCGAATGTATTTTATCGGCTGCGCTTGATTGAAGCTTACGGTACCGGAATAAGCAAAATTATAAAGGCATACGAGGGCATGGAAGTAAAGCCGACGATTGAAGCTGCCCCCAATGCCTTTAAAATCACATTGCCTAATGTCAATGCTCAATATGAAGCGGGCAAAAATCTTGTACCTAAAGCCGGGGCGATTGAGAGCAGCGAGGATAAGGTATTGGAATATGCCAGATCCCATGGCGTCATTACAAGAAATGATGTGATTGAATTGCTGCAAGTGAGTACATCAACCGCTTCCAGAATCATTAGAGGGCTGGTAGAAAATAATTTGTTAAAGCAAAACGGAAAAGCGCGAAGCACCAATTACAGTGTTTTTTAGGCGGAAAAGGCAAAAAATAGTAGTTGACAACCCCAAATGGACTTGCTATAATAAACAACGGTGATTGCGTAAGATGTCCCAAAGTGCTGCTGTGGCTCAGTCGGTAGAGCGTCACATTGGTAATGTGGAGGTCACGGGTCCGATTCCCGTCAGCAGCTCGATTAAAAGAAGCGGAAACCTTGAAAAAGCAGGGTTTCCGCTTCTTTTGCGTGTCTAAAAACTTGTAGACAGTTGTAGACAGCTATCTGCAAACTTTAACTTTTTTTAGAACAATTTTATAAAGGGATATGATTTATTATATTCGGTAAATCAATCTGCAAAGCGAAGCGGCGTAGTAAGCCGTTTTGGAGGGCTTACTGCTTATTTGGCGGAATATATTCGATCAAATCGTGGAGGTCAC
>JAMPHH010000052.1 GCA_023663505.1 Muribaculum sp. | reverse complement strand
TTCGCCAAATGCTCATGCAAGCATGGCACTTGGCTCATTGCTCGCGGGAATCAACTATATTAACAAAGTCAACTTCGTTAACAAAGTCAACTTCGTTGACTTGACTCATTACTCACGGGAATCAACCTTTATCCTGATATCAACAAGACAAGGTTCACTGCCCATCCCTAGAATTGCTTCAGGAAACGGATATCATTCTCATACAAAAGTCTCATATCGTCAATCTCGTATTTTAAGAGGGCAATTCGCTCCAAGCCCACGCCAAAGGCAAAACCGGAATATTCCTCCGGATCGATCTTGCTCATCTCCAGTACATGAGGGTGCACCATGCCGCAGCCGAGAATCTCAATCCAACCCTCGCCCTTACAGAAGCGACAGCCCTCCCCCCCGCATTTAAAGCATGTCACGTCCATCTCGGCGCTGGGCTCCGTGAAAGGAAAATGATGGGGGCGGAACTTCACCTTTGTGCCCTCCCCGAACAGCTCCTTGGCAAACTCCGCCAAGGTTCCCTTCAAGTCCGCAAACGTGATATTTTTGTCGATCACCAGACCCTCAATCTGATGAAAGGAAGGGGAGTGTGTGGCATCCACCTCGTCCGCGCGAAAAACCCTTCCGGGAGCGATCATGCGAATGGGAAGCCTCCCCTTCTCCATCTCGTGTACCTGTACGCCTGATGTCTGGGTGCGAAGCAGAATGTCCCCATTGATATAAAAGGTGTCCTGCTCGTCCTTGGCGGGGTGATCGGCAGGAATATTCAGCGCCTCAAAGTTGTAATAATCTCTCTCCACCTCGGGGCCTTCCACCACCTCATAGCCCATGCCGATAAAGATGCGCTCCACCTCCTCCAAGGCGATGGTGTTGGGGTGTCTGTGCCCAATCTCCGCTTTCTTGGCAGGGAGGGTCACGTCGATCACCTCAGCCTTCATCTTGGTCTCCCGCAGAGCCCGCTCTAATTTGTCCCGATGCTCCTCAAGCACCTTCTCAATCTCTGCACGGGCGTCATTCACCCACTGTCCTACCTTGGGTCTGTCCTCAGGCGCAACGTCCTTCATTGACTTAAGGACACCGGTAAGCTCTCCTTTCTTGCCCAGAATCCCCACTCGGATCTCGTTCAGCTTGTCTGTGGTGTCACAGCTTCTAATCTGCGCCAGGGCTTGTTCCCTGATTTGGTCTAACTTAGCTTTCATTTGACTCCTCTTTCTGCGCTGACGCGCGTTTTCTTTTTTTTCACAAAATGTTGACTTGGCGCACTGCCTCGGCGTGTGTAATCGAGTTGGGGAGGTTTTCCCTACTCGCGCGCCGCCGATGCGCCGCCTTGAGCGGCATATTTCCGCTGCATCGGCGTGCGCATACAAAAAGTCCCCTGCCGATATCCTCAGCAAGGGACGTAAACAACAAATAACCCGCTTTTCAAGTTATCCGTGTCAATCGCGGTACCACCCTTTTTCCTGACGCTGTAAGCATGGACATTGTTCTCAGTTCCCATGAAACTTCGATTATCACGTACTTTGCATTCCATGTCTTATGGCAGTCAGGCTCTCCTCTTACGCTTAACGTGCGCGAACCGTCCCAAACTACTGACACGAACAAATGCTTTCTCCGGCATCACCTTTTTATTCCGGCTCTCGCTATCGGTTCCATCGCATTTGTGTCCAAGTGTTCCCTCGGGCAGCTCCGGTGGGAAATTCAACATTTCATCTGAACTGAAAAGGGCTTTCAGCCAACGACCCTCTCTCTCTGACAGAAAATGAAATCCTACTCTGCACCATCATCGCTTTTTCACTGACAACTATTGTAGTGAATTTATGGGAAATTGTCAAGTGTCTGTTTTGGATTTGGATCTTTATCTGAATGTATTTGGACATTTTATAAAATATAAATTTTTTTGCTGTTTTATATTGCAAAAATGTATCATCATGATAAGATATACTTGGGTGTTACCAAACGGGTAGCGGTTCGCCTTTCGCCAAAATGAGTACATTTTGAGAGCTTCCAAGTTCCGAAGGAGGAGAACATATGTGGAAAATAAAAACGAAAGGTATGTTCCATTGGTGTTAGAAATTATTTTGGAGCTTGTCGGTATTGTAGTGACAGTCGTCAGCATCATCGTCACGATAATCAGTATACGGCAAACCAGAAGAAATGATAAACATCAAAAAAGCAACCGCGCTAGCCAAAGTTAGGTTGCTTTTTTGATACCTAATCAACTGAGGCGAACCGTTGCTTTACGGTAACACCTTTTCTACAAGATATCCTAGCACTTATCAACATTCCTGTCAATAAATTCTTCAAAAAATTCACTGATATCATAAGTCGTTCCATAAAATAAATCCTTCATATCAGACTGCCTCCTCTATCGCATCAATATAGGACTTCAAGTCCTGCAAAATTCCTTTTATTCCCATAGAATTATATTCCTCATAGCAGGCGTCAATATAGGCAAGCAAATCATATTTGTTTAAAATGTCACTGACCTTACTAAAATCAATATTCCATTCCTGTTTCATACAGTTTGCAATTGTTATCTGCATATTTAACACATTATCTATTCTGGACATAATAATACCTCCTACCCATTCCCCTTGCCAAATCCACAAAATGAGCAATAAACCCAACATTCGACAGATAATACAAATGTGCAAATCCCCAAAAATGCTCCCTTCCACTGTGAATACACTCCCACCCCCTCTCGCCCACGGGCTTCCTCGCATCGCAAGCCCGTCCATTACTGCTGCTATCGTAATAATGAAACTCATGCCCCTTGATTGTACTTCCCGCCTCCATAAAGCTTGGCTCCTTTTCCGTCAGCTCCACATACCCGAACCGCACCAGCTTCCCCGTATAAAAGCATTCCCCGTCAATCACACCGCACATGGAATACACATTTCCATGCTCGTCACGCAGGGTATTATGCAGATACATAAAGCCTCCGCACTCGGCAAGCGACGGCACTCCCCTTTCTATCGCCTGCCTGATACAAAGCCTCATGGATTCATTTGCTTCAAGCTCCTTGGCATAATTCTCCGGATATCCGCCGCCCAATATCAGCCCCCTCAAGCCCTCCGGCAGCCTTGCGTCATGCAGGGGCGAAAAAGGTACAAGCTCCGCTCCAAGCAGCTCCAAGACCCTGAGATTTTCCTCATAATAAAAGCAAAACGCTTCATCTCTGGCGATTCCTATCCTGACACGCTCAAATTCCCCGTCTCGTCCAAAATCTTCACTCATACCCTGCTTCGCAAAGTCCCCGCGCTTCCCACATTCCACAAAGCTTCCATTTCTCCCATATTCCGCAAAGCCCCCGTTTTTACCATATTCCACGAACTCCGCATAATCCTCACACTTCTCGTACTCCCCCACGCTTTCCGCCCCCCACGCAAGCCCAAGAAGCTTATCAATATCCACCGTATCATTTAACAGCTCCGATGCGCGCGCGAGCTTTTTTTGCAGCTCCTCAATCTCATCGGGAAGCTGCAAGCCCAAATGTCTGCTGTTTATCACCAGCTCCTGATTGCGCGGCAGGAAGCCAAGCACCTCAATCCCCAGCTCCTTCTCAATCACAGGAGCAATCGCATGATAGAAGGACTCCGTGATACGGTTTAATATCACCCCTCGTATCAGCCTCTCCCTGTCATATTGTAAAAATCCCGCAATCAGCGGTAAAACGGAACGCCCCATTCCATAGGCGTCCACCACCAGAATCACGGGAAGCCTTAAGGCGGAAGCAATCCTGTAAGAGCTTCCCTCCTCCCTGACGCCGCCAAGTCCGTCGAAAAGCCCCATAACGCCCTCTACCACACAGACCTCATTCTCCGCCCCTCCCGTCAGATAAATGTGTCGCATCAGCTCCTCATTCGCAAAGAATCCGTCGAGATTATGGGAGGGTATCCCAATGACGCTGCGGTGAAACATCGGGTCAATATAATCAGGACCGCATTTGAACGCCGCGACTGCCATTCCTCTCTGCTTAAGCACCGAGAGCAATGCACAGCTAATGGTTGTCTTGCCGCTCCCGCTCCCCGCGGCGGCAATCATAATCCCCGACCTGCGTCTCCCCAACTTTCCATCTCCCTGCTTTATATCTGCCTGCCTTTCATCTCCCTGTTTTATATCTCTCTGCCTTCCATCTCCCAACTTTCCATCTCCCTGCCTTATATCTGCCTGCCTTTCATCTCCCTGTTTTATATCCCCCTGCCTTCCATCTCCCTGTTTTATATCTCTCTGCTTTATATCTCCCATCTTCCCACTCCTCATATCACTCCTCAACATCACTTCTCAATACCCCGCCAATATCCCGCATCAGTATCCCGCATCAATACCCTCATCAATGTCCCTCACCAATATCCCCATCAATATCCCCTCTCATATCAAAGCTGCAGATTATGACGGGGTTCTCCGCCCTCATAAGGTGATATTCCCCGACCTCCTCCGCTCTGCTGACCTGAACCTGTATCGTCTCCGCATTCTCTATTCCGACAGTCCGCAAAAGCTTCTGTATCTCGGCAGCCGTCTCCATCGTTACCGCCGTTATGACAACCCGAATCCCCACATTCCGCCGACGCAGCTCGGCTATGATTTTGCCCATATTGCCGCCGCTCCCACCGATAAACACATGCGTGGGCGCAGGAAGCCCCTCTAGTGCCTCGGGAGCCCTGCCCGAGACCACCGTGATATTGGGAAGTGCAAAGCATCGTCGATTGCTCCGTATCAAATTCGCGTCCTCCGCCCTTTGTTCCACTGCGAACACACGAATGAATTCCGACCGCTCCGCAATCTCTACCGCCACGGAGCCCGTTCCGCTGCCGATATCGTATACCACCGCCTTCTCAGTCAGCTTAAGCTTGCATATGACAAGCGCGCGTATCTCCGCCTTGGTCATGGGCGCCTTCCTGCGGATAAATTCACCGTCTGACCGCATTGGCGCGAGGAATCTGGTTTCACACCCTTCATTCACAATCGCAAGTATATAAGAGCCGTCCTCCTGAAGCTCCATACACTGTCTCGGGGTACACTCTGTCACCTGCTCCTCCGGATAGGATAACTGAAATCCCACGACTATCCTGCAGCCTTCCATGGATTTGCCCGACAAGCTCCTGCCTACCGCGCACACATCTTCCACACCCGACACCAGTAGAAACACCTTTTGGTGATAGCGGACCGCCGCAAGCACCTCCGCTTCCCAAGTCTCCCTATCCCCTCTGCCATGTATGCTCATAATCCTTGCGTCCTGCCAGCTCATACCGCATTTGGAAGCCAGATAGGACACCGAGGAAATCCCCGGATAGATTTGAATCCGAACCTCTCCCTCGAATCGCTCCTTCCATTTTGTGAGCGCCTGATACATTTTCTCCGCACCGCTGTAAAATCCGCTGTCTCCTGAAAAGAGCACTGCCACTGAAAAGTCCCTGTCCGCATCGTCCACAGAAGCGGCATTATCGCAAAGCCCGTCCAACACGGGAAGGATATCCCCCGCGAGATAATAGGGATATGCCCTTTGTCCGCGTCCCGCAAGCCCCCAGTCCTCCACACATGTAAGAAGCCTCTGCGCCCCAAATAAATACTCCGCGCGGCTTATCTCCTCCCTTGCGGAGACGGTCAGCGTTCCCATATCTCCCATGCCTATTCCGATAAGTGAAATATCAAGCTCTCTCAAAGGCTTCAGCCTTACCCCCGTAATCTTCTCCAGTTCTGCGCACACCTCCCGAAAGGAAAGCCCCTTCTCCTTTTCCGGATTCCCTATGACCCAAAGAGAACAGCCTTCCTTTCGCGCCGCCGCTGCCTTCTCCTCAAATCCTCCCGTTGTCCCGCTCTCCTTTGTGACCATACAGGCAATATGGTACTCCCGAATCAACGCGCGGTTCAGCTCCTCGGAAAAGGGTCCCTGCATCGCAATGATCTGCTTCCCCGTCAGGCGCTGCTCCCTGCACACCGCTATGCTGTCCCCGCTTGGAAGCACGCGTGCGATAAGCCGCTCCCTCAGACCCTCACATGAGCAATAAGCCGCCAGTTCCTTGGAGCCGACAGTCAACAGGACATTTCCGTCTGTCCGCATAAGGGCTTCTGCGCAGGCTTCATTGCTTTCAAAATATTCCACCCCTAACGTTTTATTCCCTGTTCCCTCCCGTGATTGTCTGCGGGCATCGGTGGCGCGCTGCAGGCGCAAATATTTCGTCCCTGCCTCCCCCGCGGCAGCCCTGATATTTGCTGACACCTCTGTCGCAAATGGGTGTGTGGCGTCCACCACCACAGGAAAATTCTCCGACTGCATCAGCGCAAGCATTTCCTCAGCGTTCATTCTCCCCTGCCGAAGCTCCACCCCCGAAAGCGGCTTCATCACCTCTTTTCCATATTCCGTCGCCACGCAGACCAAAGCGGGAAGCCCTGATCGCGCTAGCAGCTCCGCCAGTCTCCGTCCTTCTGTTGTGCCTGCAAATATCAATATCCGTCCATTCATATGCGATATCCCCTTTTTGTAACCAACCTGCCGTCTATCACAACGGACTGTGAATTGCCGATAAAAACAGTGGTAAACATATTCACGGGAGCCTCACGCAGCTCCCTCAACGGGCAGACTACGATCTCGGTTCCGCTCCTGCCGATATTCTCCACATACCCGCAGGGTCTTTCACCCTCTGCCGTTTCCAGTAAAATATCGCAAGCCCTTTTCAGATGCTCCGTCCGCTTCCTGCTCGCGGGATTATACAGTACAATACAAAAATCCGCGCTGACAGCCGCGCGAAGACGCTTTTCTATCTGCTCCCACGGCGTGAGCTGGTCGCTTAAGCTGATCACACAGAAATCATTCCCTATCGGCGCGCCAAGACAGGCTGCGCCGCTGCTTGCCGCCGTAATCCCGGGAATCACGGACAAACGGACTCCCTGATATTCCGGCAACAGCTCATACATCAGCGATACGAGCCCGTAAATCCCCGCGTCTCCGCTGCACACCACAGCCACCCTTCTCCCCTGCATGGCTTTCTCGTATGCCATGCGGCAGCGCTCCACCTCCTGTCTCATAGGTGTTGAGAGCATCTCCCTTTCTCCAAAGCACTCTCTCAAAAGCTCCAGATATACCGAATACCCTATGATAACGTCACTTTCCTCCAAAACGCGCATCGCCTGCCCTGTCATCATTTCCATGCTTCCCGGACCGATACCGACAATATAAATCACATTCATTCCCATATAAGCCGCACCTTCTTTTCCGCTATCGCCATCGTCATTCCATTCTCCTTTTGCTTGGAGAGAAGCAATCTTCCCTCCCCACCGCAGGCTGCCATGGCTGCCCGCTCGCACACATTGTCCACCCCTACCGTCTGCTCCACAAACTCCGAATGCGCGAAGCTCCCCTCCACTCTGCGCAGCTCTTCCTCCGAGAAAACCACAAAAGGGATTCTATACCGCTCCGCCAATTCCACGATTCCCGCCTCCTCCCTTTTTCTGTCAATAGAGGCTATCACCGCCACATCAGACCATTCAAGCCCAAGCTTAGCCAGATTGCTCCCAATAAAAGCCTCCAGCTCCTCTAGTGGCTTATCTTTGCGGCAGCCGATTCCCAACACGAGCCGCCTCGGTTTCAAATACAAAATCGCATTCTCTTGATTCTCCTGTATGTCAAGGGCGATAAGGACATCTGCCCTGCCCTTTGGCGGATATGGCACAAGCTCTATCCATTCCGGCGCACAGGATACCTCTATCCCCTCCGCCACGGCAACCGTGATCTGCTCGCCCCGCAAGCTCTTTGAGGAGACCTGTGCGATTCCCTCCTTGTTCACAATCGTAAGTCCGTTTTTCTTTGCGAATAAATCTACCGCAAAGCAGCCCTGTAAATCCGTCGCCGTGGTAATCACGGGAGTCGCCCCCAGTCGCCCTGCAAGCTCGATCGCCAGATCATTCGCCCCGCCCATATGCCCCGACAGAATGGGAATCACGAACTGCGCCAGCTCGTCCACCACAAGCACGGGCGGGTCGGAGAGCTTATCCCTGATATACGGCGCTATGAGGCGAACCGCGATACCGCATGCCCCGACAAAAATCAGCGTGCGGTGATGCTCAAGCTGTTCCTTCACCCACTCGCCAACGCCCTCCTCAGGTCTTTGCACTGTCAGCGTTTCATGCTCGGGCATGCTCTCGCGGATTTGCTCCGCCGTTTTCCCGCCCTGCGCGGTAAAGGAGATAATGCGAATTATCATTGTCTACTCCCTCTTTTTTCTGTATTCTGTCTCAAAGCTCGGGTGATAAAGCTTGGAACGCTGATACTGCTGAACAGAAAGCACGTCTCCAACCAAGATCACCGCCGTCTTTGAAATATCATTCCTTTTTGCCGTTTCCGCAAGCGCAGAAAGCGTGCATAGACATATTTTTTCGTCCGCCCATGTCGCCCTATACACGATTGCCGCGGGCGTGTTCTCGGCATATCCTCCTGCAATCAGCCGCCTTGACAGCTCCTCAAGCATTCCCGCGCTGAGATAGATTGCCATGGAGGTTTGATGAGCGGCAAGGCTCTCAATGCTTTCAGCGGGCGGCACCTCTGTTTTGCCCTCCATGCGCGTGATGATCAATGACTGTGCGATGCCCGGAAGCGTATATTCCAAGTTTAAGGACGCCGCAGCCCCAAAGCAGGCACTCACCCCCGGACAACTGTCAAAGGGTATTCCGCGGCGTTGCAGCGCGTCCATCTGCTCCCGTATCGCCCCATAGATACTGGGCTCTCCTGTATGCAGCCGCATGGTTGTCTTTCCCGATTGCTCCGCCTTCTCCATGACCAATAGAACCTCCTCCAAGGTCATGGTCGCGCTATTATGTATTTCACAGTCCGCCTTGGTATATTTTAACAGCTCGGGATTGACCAAGGAACCCGCATAAATTACCACGTCTGCCTGCTCAAGCAGCCGCAGCCCCCGTACCGTGATCAGGTCGGGCGCCCCCGGGCCCGCTCCCACAAAATGAATCATACGCCCTGCCTCCTATCTGTATAGTCAAATACCCCTAAAACAATTCTATCACGATTATCCCGACGCGATTTGTCTAAGCAGCTCCTCCGCTCCGTCGCTCACTGCAAGCCCTCCGTATTCATTGGAGTACATCATACACTCTATCCGCAGCTTTCCCGCCGCCCTTATAGACAGATAGAAAAGTATCCTGTCCATAAGCTCCCCCATAACAGCCTGAAGCTCCTCTGTCTGCTTTAATACAGCCAGTGCCTCCTCCGTGGATACGCAGCTTAAAATCTTGAGCGCCTCTCCCGCCTCCACTCCCGCGCGAAGCGCTGCTGCCGCCATCAATTCCATTCGACAGTCCCCAAGCTTGGAATGGGTATTCATGATGCCCCCTGATAATTTGACAAGCTTTCCGATATGTCCTGTCAAAAGCATTTGCTGAAATCCGCATTCCACAGCCATATCTATGGTATCCCCGATATAATTGCCACACTTTATGCTTCGGTCAAGCTCAAATCCGTATGTCCGTTTCATATATTCCTGCCCGTAATTTCCCGGCGACACCGCAATGCTTTCTTCCCCCATCGCCCGATGCTGCCTTAGCTCCACCATGATCGTGTCCAACAACGCCTGCTCGCTCATAGGCTCCACGATTCCTGTCGTGCCAAGCACGGACAGCCCTCCCTCAATCCCCAGTCTGGGATTAAAGGTTTTCTTTGCAAGCTCCTCTCCCCCGGGAATGGACAGCTCCACGGATAACACGCCATGAAAATCAGCCAGTCCGCAGACCTCTCTAAGCTCCTTTTCTATCATTTCCCTCGGCACATGGTTGATTGCCGCATTCCCCACAGGCTGGTCAAGCCCCGGCTTCGTCACCCTGCCGATCCCCTCTCTGCCGTCAATCTCGATTTGGCAGCCCTGAGCCTTATCCTTCCACAGCTCCTTTACGGATACCTTCGCATACACCAAAGCCCCCGTTGTCACGTCAGGGTCGTCTCCGCCGTCCTTTCGCACCGCGCATGAGGTCTCGCGCTCTCCGATATGAATGTCCAGAAGCTCCGCGTGAAAAGGAATCCCCTTGGGCGTGATAATCGTAATCTTATCCTTTTTATTCCCGATCAGAAGCATATACGCTGCCGCCTT
Organism: Muribaculum sp.; assembly: GCA_023663505.1. GTDB lineage: Bacteria > Bacillota > Clostridia > Lachnospirales > Lachnospiraceae > Acetatifactor. The sequence continues at coordinate 14,272 of JAMPHH010000052.1, read as the reverse complement.
TGCCGCTGCCGCCGCGCAGCTTCCTGTGGTAAAGCCATATCTTTTGTTATTCACCCCTGCAGCCATACAGAAGCGCGTTGCAGATTGCCGCCGCCACGTTGCTTCCGCCCTTTCTTCCCCTATTTACGATATGCGGGACGTCCGTCTGTAAGATAAGCTCCTTTGCCGCCTCCACATTGACGAAGCCCACAGGCACCCCGATAATAAACGCAGGCGCATACGCCCTCTCCTCTATCATTTGATACAGACGTATGAGAGCCGTGGGCGCGTTTCCGATCACAAAAATAATCGGCTTGGAGCTTCTTGCCGCATACTCCATGCTGACCGTCGCTCTCGTGACAGCTCTCCTGCCCGCCTCCTCCGCCACCCTGTCATCTGCCATATAGCAATGCGCCTCGCCGCCAAATGCCGCCAGTCTCTTTTTGTTGATTCCCGCAAGCGCCATCTGCGTGTCTGTCACGATATCAGCCCCCTGACATATCAGCCCCCGCGCCGTCTTCACCGCCCCTTCTGAGAACACCATCGTCTCCGTGTAATCAAAATCAGCGGTTGTGTGAATCACCCTTTTTATCACGTCCGCATTCTCCTTCGCCAGTGTGATATTCCTTTCCCGTAATTCCTCCTCAATCATGCAAAAGCTCTGTTTCTCGATATCCTCCGGTCTGACAATCTGCACCATCGTCCGCCCCCTTCACATTCAGTCATGTCTGATGGTCATTCGACCGCTTCCCGACATGAACATGCTCCTTCTATGCCATGATCTCCCTCATCGCAGCTATCAGTCTCTCGTTATCGGCGTGCTCCCTGACCCCGATTCGATAATACCCTGTGGAAAGTCCCCTAAAATCGCTTAAATCCCGTATCATAATTCCCTTTTCCAATAGTCTGTCCCATATCCTCTCCTCCGTGTAAAGCATGATAAAATTGGCGTCTGACGGATAGACGCGGATTCCCATTTCGCCAAGCTCCCGCGAGAGATATTCGCGCTCCGCCCGAATCAATGCAACAGTCCCGCTATAATATTCCCTCTCTCTTACCGCCGCCACGCCGCCCTCCTGCGCGAATATCGACACGTTCCACTCGGGAAGCTGCAGGGCGATCCTCTCCCGATAATCCTTATTTCCCGTGAGCAGATACCCCAGACGCACTCCCGGCAGGGCAAAAAACTTGGTAAACGCCCGCACGATCAGCAGCTTGGGAAATTCCCCGAGTCTGCGTGCATAAGAGCGCACCTCCCCGTGGTCTGTAAATTCTATAAAGCACTCGTCCAAAACCACGCTGATATCCTTTGCCCTGCACCGCCCTAATATCCTCTCAAGCAGACCCGCGTCAATACAATTGCCAACCGGATTATTCGGGTTTGTCAGGAAGATCAAATCAACCCCTTCGTCAATCGCCTCCAAAAAGTCCTCACCAATCCGAAAGTCATTCTCCTTTGAGAGCTCATAATATTGAATCTGCGCTCCTGCAGCCCTCGCAGCTCTCTCATAGCCCGAATATGCGGGCGCAGGAATCAATACCCTCTCAGGCTTTAGCGCGTGCAAAGCCGCAGGGAAAAGCTCCGATGCGCCATTGCCGAACAAAAGAGAATCCTCGTTTACATGCAGCTCCTTGGCGACCGCGCCCCTTAACCTCTCCTGAGCGATATCCGGATAGCTCGCGCAGTGTTCTATTGCAAGTCTCAGTGCAGCCCTTACCTCTTGAGGAATCGGAAGCGGATTGACGCTTACGGAAAAATCAATTTCCACACGATTCCTGTATATATCTCCTCCGTGCATTTGCTCCTCCCTATCCCGCCATTTGCGCAATCACACCCATCACGAGAATACAGCCTGTGACGCCAAGCAACGCCGTGATATACAACAGTCTGTTTGCCCGCACAATATCCTCCGCCTCCACCTCGCGAACCGCGTCCCCGATCGTTTCCTTTGGAACCACCCTTCCAAAATAGCTTGCATCTCCTGCAAGCTGCACACCCAACGCCCCCGCGCATACCGCCTCCGTCTGGGCTGAATTGGGACTTGCATGCTTCCTCCTGTCCCTCCGGTAGATTCGATACGCCCGCCCCGCGTCATATGCGCCGCCCCCGAGGAAGGCGGCGACGAGCATAAGCATCGCGCACAGCCTCGCGGGAAGAAAATTAACCGCATCGTCCAGTCTCGCCGCAGATCTGCCAAACAACAGATATCGTTCATTCTTATACCCTATCATGGAATCCATCGTGTTGACCGCCTTATATAGGAATCCCAGAACCGGACCCCCGACCGCGAGATACAGCATCGGTGCGAGCACCCCGTCCGAGGTATTTTCCGCAACCGTTTCCACCGCCGCCTTGATAATCCCTTTTGAGTCTAAGCATTCCGTGTCCCTGCCAACGATCATGGACACCGCATATCTGGCTTCCTCAATGCTCCCGTTTTGCAGCCGTTCATATACCCTCATGCTCTCGTCCTTTAACGCTTTGACGGCAAGCGCCTGACAGGTCATGACACTCTCCGCCACCACGCCGCAGACGGGGTGCAGAAGATACGCCGCAGTCAGTATCAGTGAGGAGACAAGCACCGTTAAAAGCGTCATGATAAGCACCAAAGCCAAACCCTTTTGCACTCGCTTGTCCCCGTGATTCAGCTTCCTCTCCAATTTGCCGACGAGCCAGCCGATTGCCCGAACCGGGTGCGGCAGCTCCCTCGGGTCGCCTATCAGCAAATCTAACAGAAAGCCCGCCGCAAACGCTATCATATGATACCGTATCATAGCTTCTCACACTCCCGAAGCTTTATTTCTCTCCCGACATAATCTAACGCCACACGATATCCCTCCCCGCATTCTGCCTGATAGTCAAAATATTCCCCGCCGCAAAGACTGCTGCACAGCGCCATGATCGTCCCTCCGTGAACCACCGCGGCAATCTCTATGTCCGCCGTCTTACCCGCACAAGCCTCCAACTCCCATGTCTCAGCCGCTGCCTGTCCTGACCCTACGTATATCCCCCCGCTGCTATCCTTTTGCAGTCTCCAAGCGGACAACGCCCTCTCAAGCCCACGCATCACCCGCTCTACAAAGCCTTCCCTGCTCTCCCCGTTCGGAAAAGGCATGCTTCCGCCGCTGTCTATCCACGCCTGATAATCTGCATCACCCTTTAAGTCCTGATAATTTTTCCCCTCGAACGCCCCGAAATCGATCTCCGTCCACTCGGGAATCACAATCCGTCCTATCCTTGGAAACAAAATATCCGCACTCTCCCTGCACCTTATCATGGGACTTGTAAACACAAGCTTCGGTTCGCCATACCTGCCCGCCCGCGCTTGAATCGCAAGCCGCTCCCTTCCCTCCTCGGAGAGCGGTTCGTCGGTAGTCCCCAAATACCTATGTTCGTAATTTGACTGTGTCGCCCCATGGCGAATCAAAGAAATGACCATCATATGATGTGACCTCCCGCCGCAGCCGCAATCACGATCACCAGCTCGCAAAGCTGCAAAAAATACCCCGCCGTATCACCCGTCACCCCGCCAAATTCCCGATATGCCATACGGCGATAATAGAGCGCACAGCCAATCATTCCCACTACCACAAGTAAGCCTGTCCAAGGTGATACCATAAGCATCGCCAAGAGCGCCAACGCAATCTGCAAGATGAGCATGACAAGCACGACTCTCTTGGCTTGCGCACCTGATACCTTCTTTAAAGAGCCCTCATTTCGGGCGGAGCGCATCGTGACGGCAGCCACGCCGCTCATTCCTCTGGAAAGCACAAAGCCGATCCCGAAAACAATCGCCGTCTCTATCCCCTTCACCTCCGAAAGCGCCGCGAGATAAAGCAGATAATACAAAAGCAGCCTGATTACCGCAAACGCTCCAATATGGGAATCCTTTAATATATCTAACTTCTTATCCCTATCCTGATAAGATGAACGCGCGTCCGCCGTATCCATAAAGCCGTCTATATGGAATCCGCCCGTGACGATAATCGGTATCGCTGCCCCGACAAAAGCATAAGCCATTCGCCCGAGCCCGATGCGTCCACACAGCTCATACCATGCCACCTCAAGCGCGCCAATCACGGCTCCCACCCAAGGGAAAAAGCACAGCGTATATTTCATATCCTCCTGCTTCCACGCAAGCTGCGGCACAGGGATTTTGGAATACATTGCAAATGCAATGCAAAGCGATTTCAAAACACTCATTTCACACCCTTATCCCCCTCACTACCACGGGGACGCCCTCCGTCACCTCCACCACACGCTCCGCCAATCTGACAATACCGTCATTTATGAGCGATAATGTACGGATATACGCCTTAGTCTCCTCGTCATATTCATCGTCCGCATCAGAATAGCTTCCGCTCACAACCACGAGCGTCTTGAATTTCCCCTGCATAAGCGAGACGTCTCCCAAAACCTTATCCACTACCCTCTGTGCCGACGCTATCCCCTCATCAAGCGTATCGGGGGCAGACTGCTTAGAATCAAACAGCTCGTTTGCCGTCAGATTGGTGATGCACTCCAACAGCACGGCGGAATCCTCGGGCAGCCTTGCCGCTATCAGACCGACATCGCGGGGCTGCTCTATGGTGATAAAGCCCTTCCCCTGCCGCTTCCGCCTGTGCCTCCTTACCCGCTCCTCGCCGTCCTTATCCATAATGCGCATCGTCGCAATATAATACCGCTCCTTGTGCTCCGCCATCTCAAGCAAGAGCTGCTCCGCATATTCTGATTTGCCGCTTCCGCTTTTGCCGATTACCAGTGTCATCACAAAGCTTCCCCATGTCTTTGATAGGCTTCGATCCCCATTTGCGCAAAGTCCGCCGCTCCCCGATAAAGCGCCATCGCCATATCCAGAAGCGCAAACATCATGACCGCGCCCGTTCCCTCCCCCAACGCCATTGACGCATCTATGATTGGAGAGAGACCAAGCTCCTTTAACATATATTCCATTGCAGGCTCTCTGCTCATGTGCGACGGAATGATATATTCCTTTACGCCGCTCTTTAGACGCTCCGCCGCGAGCGCAGCCACCGCGCTGATCACTCCGTCCATGACAACCGGAAGATGATTTAACGCCGCCCCGATATACACGCCTGTCATTCCCGCGATATCCAAGCCGCCGACTGACTGTAAAATGCGCAGAGTCTCCCCCTGTTCCAAATGATATCGCTCCAAGGCTTCCGAGATGACCGCCTTCTTATGTATCAGTCTCTCGTCGTCCAGTCCCGCGCCGCGCCCCGTGACCGCTTCCGCCGAAAGCCCCGTCATTGCCGCCGCCATCGCGCCGGAAGTCGTGGTGTTTCCAATCCCCATCTCCCCTGTTGCGAGCAGCCTATATCCCTGTGCCTTACAATAAGCCGCCATCTCTATTCCTACATGAATGGCGGCAAGCGTCTCTGCCTCGGACATCGCCGGACCTTTCAGAAAATTGTGTGTTCCCGAAGCCACTCTTTTGTCCACCACTCCGTCAATCCCTTGCTCCCCCGCTATCCCGATGTCCACAGGTATGACGTCAGCCCCGATGTGCGACGCCATAATTCCCACGGAGGACCTTCCCTGTCCCATCGCCCTCGCGACAGCCCTTGTCACCTTCTGTCCGGACTGGCTGATATTCTCCTCCACAATACCGTTATCCGAACACATGACAATCACCGCTTTTCGCCCGATTTGGAAATGCACCTCGCCCAAGCATGCACCGATACGCGCGGTCAGTCTCTCAAGCTCGCCCATTCCTCCAAGCGGCTTGGCTATTTTGTCCCATTCCATCTGAATGCCTTGATATATTTCCGCAGACGGCTTCCCAATCACTAAATCATCTAATTCCTGCCTTGTCATACTAATTCTCCATGCCGCCTACGGCGGCTCAAACAATCAATGAGAAGAACGCCGCCCTTGCGTTCTTCAGTGTGAGAAAAGGTTCGCCATGCGAACCTTAGAATTTCTCCGCGAAGCAGCCCTTGCTGCGAGCGGCTAGATATTCTTCTCACACTTGGCTCTCTCTCAACATGCCATAAATCAATTCCATATCCATATATTCCCTTAAGACTTCCGCAAGCTTATCATACTGTGTTTCCTTAAAGCAGTCAAGCGCGCGCATATCGTCCACCCTCACCGAAATCCCTTTCCTCCCCGCAAGCATGGAGAGAAGCTTCGGCGCGATTCCCTCCGCATCAAAAATGCCGTGCAGATAGCTTCCGTAGACATTTCCATTCGAGAAAACACATGCCTCGTTATCCGCCTGCTTCAAGCCCTTGGTCACACCCATGTGAATCTCATATCCCACCGCTTCAATTCCATTCAGGCAGCTCAACTCGCCCTGTATATTGTCCAGCTCCACCGTCCTTTGCCTGCGTATCTTGTCACGCTGTAAAACCGACTCAATCGGGAGCAGTCCCATTCCGCGAATCGTCTCCCCGCTCTCCACTCCATCGGGGTCGGCAATGGATTCCCCAAGCATCTGGAGTCCGCCGCAAATTCCGAAGATAATACTCAGCTTTGCCCGTTCCTTCACCGCCTCCTCCAACCCGTTGTCACGCAGCCACTTAAGGTCTTCGATCGTATTTTTACTGCCCGGCAAAAATATCATGTCGGGACTGCCAAGCTCGGACGCCCTGCTCACATAGCGGACACTTACCTCCGAACTCTGCTCAAACACATTAAAGTCCGTAAAATTAGAGATTCTGGGATAGCGAATCACCACCAAATCAAGCTTTCCCTTATCCCGTCTCTCAAACCGCTCCGTCAGACTGTCCTCATCGTCCAAGGAGAGCTGCATATACGGAACAACCCCCGCGACCCTGACGCCGCCCCGCTTCTCAAGCATATCTATCCCCGAGTCAAGAATGGTCTTGTCACCGCGAAACTTATTGATAATCAAGCCCTTCACAAGAGCCCGCTCGCTGTCCTCGAGAAGCATCAGCGTCCCGAGGAGCTGTGCAAACACTCCGCCCCTGTCGATATCTCCCGCCAGAAGCACATTGCTTCCAACAAGCTGTGCCAAGCCCATGTTGACAATATCATTCTGCTTGAGATTAATCTCCGCAGGGCTTCCCGCGCCCTCTATCACGATAATATCCGCCGTCTCCTCCAATCGCCTGAAAGCCTTCACGATATCGGGGATCAGGCTTTTCTTGTATGCAAAATATTCCTTTGCCTGCATATTCCCTATGACTTCCCCGTTGACAATCACCTGCGAACCCATATCCGAGGTCGGCTTTAAAAGGATTGGATTCATACAGACGTCCGCGCGCACCCCCGCCGCCTCCGCCTGCATCACCTGCGCCCGCCCCATCTCAAGCCCGTCCTTAGTGATAAACGAATTGAGCGCCATATTCTGCGACTTAAACGGAGCTACCGAGTGCCCGTCCTGCGCAAAGATACGGCAAAGCCCCGCGCATAGCAGACTTTTCCCGACATTCGACATTGTTCCCTGCACCATGAGTACCTTCGACATACGCCTCTAATCCCCCCGTTTTCTTCTCCAATGTCCCAAGCGTTCCAAATCTTTTGCCGCGACTCCGTAAAGCTCGCTGATATATCCGCTCGTGAATATCTCATCAGGACTCCCGAAGCGTTCAATACACGCCTCCTTCACGCACATAACCTTATCGGAGACCCACTCCGCATGGTCGAGCTCATGAAGGGACATGATGACCGTCAGCCCCTGCTCCCTCGACATCTTTCTTAAAAGCTTCAAAAACTCTGTCTGATACCCGATATCCAGATAGGAAATCGGCTCGTCAAGCACGAGAATCTCAGGCTCTTGCGCCATTGCCTTCGCAAGCATCACACGCTGCTTCTGACCGTCGCTTAAATGCATAAAATCCCTTTGCGCCAAATCGGCGACATGAATCTGCTCCATTACGCGCGCGACAATCTCCTTATCCCTCTCATGCAGGATCCCCAAGCGTCCCGTGTACGGATATCTCCCCATCTCCACAACCTCCCGCACCGTCAGAAGCTCTGTGGAGATTTTGTCCGTCAGCACAATCGAAACGCTTTTCGCCCGCTCCTTTTCCGACATTTCATCAAGCCTGTGATTGTCCAAAAGAACCACCCCCGCAAGGAGCGAGAGCTGTCCGATGATGCTCTTTAAAATCGTGGACTTCCCCGCCCCGTTAGGGCCAATCAGCGTGAGGACCTCTCCCTTGTTTATCCCCAACGTGATATCCCTGATCAGGGGAACGCCGTCATAGCCCACGGTCAGTCCCTTTACCTCAAAGAAAAAATCCTGCATATTAATCCGGATTCCCCTTTCTTTTGTCAATCAACACCCAAATCACAACCGGAACACCAAATATAGCCGTCACCGTACTGATTGAGAGCTCTGTCGGCGCAAATACCGTGCGCGCCAACAAATCGCACAGCAGACACCAGAAAGCCCCTCCCAAAAAGCATGCAGGAATCATGAGCAGCGGCTTCGAGGTATGGAAAAGTCTCTTTGCCAGTTGTGGAACCGCGATTCCCACAAAGGATACCGGACCCGCAAACGCCGTCACGCAGGCGGAGAGGATACCCGAGAGAAGCACAAGCATCACCCGAAATCTCCGAATATTCAAGCCCATATTCTCCGCGTAAGCGTCCCCCATCTGATAAGCCCCAAGCTGCTTGGAATGTGCGAAGACCACCATGCCTGTCAAGAGCACAACGATCGCCATGACACCCACATCTGCCCATGAGATACCCGAGAAGCTCCCCATGGACCAATTGTGGAGATTTACAATGTCAGAGTCATCGGCAAACGTAACCACCAAGTCCGTGACCGCCGAGCAGATATAGCCCACCATGATCCCGCTGACAATGAGCATGGCGGACTGCCGCAGCTTCCTTGCAATCAGGAGCACAAAGCCCATGGAAAGCATAGCCCCGATAAAGGCTGCCGCGACAAGCGAGAACGCCCCCATCTCAAGTCCTCTCCCCAAGAAAAAAACCATCGCCAACGCCACCACCAGCTTTGCTCCCGAGGATATCCCCAACACAAAGGGACCTGCAATCGGGTTGTGGAAAAAGGTCTGAAGCAGATATCCCGATAAAGCCAATGCCCCGCCGAGCAGCACCGCCGCTATCGCCCTCGGAAAACGGATTTTCCATATGATGCTGTAAAAGGTCGGATTCAAGCTGTTCCCGAGCAGGCACACGAGCGTCTCACGAAAGGGTATCTCCACACTGCCAATCATGAGATTTAATACAAAGAAGGCAAGCACCGCCGCCAGAAGTATCGCAAATAGGAGCGGCGCGTTTCGCTTATTCGATTTTGGATAAATAGAAGAAGGTGACATCTCCCAATTCCTCCAAGTGAAGCATTCTGTTTAAATCCATGATAAAGTTCCCGTTCTTGACCGATTCCTGATAAAAATCCCTCTCGACACAATACACATTTCCCTCGTTAAACGCCTTAAAATCCGTAAACAGCGGGCTCTTTTGCAACAATGTCTCCTTGGTCAATACCTCCCCCTGTGTGGTACTGTTGTAAATCAGGTAATCGGCGTCCTTTGCCGCGGCGTAAAATTCCTCCATCTGCATATTCATGGACGCCGTCGCCTTGTCATCACCCAAATCGGAAAAGATATAGCTGCCGCCTGCCAGCTCTATCATTTTGGGGATATAATCGCCTGACTTGCGCACGTTGACCATGCCATTGGAGGTAATGTAGAAAAAAGCCACCGTTTTCCCACTGTCCTCAGTGTCCGATATCGACTCTAAACGCCCCCTTTGCTCCTCAAAGACTCGCTCAGCTTCCTCCTCCCGCCCCGCAAGCACGCCATACAGCTTAATCCACTCCGTCCTGCCAAGCGGGTGGCTCTCATAACTGGAGTGGTCTATCAGAACCGGTATTCCCAAGCTCTCCAATTCCTCCTTTACCTCAGGACAATGCAGGAGCATCGTCGATTCGATTGCCAAAGAACAATCCGAATCCAAAATCAGCTCATAATCGGGGGCGTTATATTTGCCTGCATATGCGATATCGCCGCTTGCCATCGCGCTTTGAGCTTCCTCCAGATACCACCCGTCCTCCTTCGTCCCCGAGAGCGCGATCTGCTCCAAACCGCCGATCGCAATAAACATATCCATTGTCGCTGTAGCCGCGAGATAAATGTTGTCAATCGGCTGTTTTAGCGGAATGATATCCTCCGCCAAATCCACAGGAACCTCCTGACCGTTTGGTATGACAAGAAAGCGGCTCCCGTCCGATATCGTAATCAGCGCATAGCCTGAATCGTAATTAGTTATGGAAAACCCCTCCGCATACTCTAATTCCGTGTCGGAAATATAGCTAAGCCGCGCGCTGATATCATATATCTCCTTTGTTCTTTCGGCGTCCTGCGGCTTTCCGCAGGATACCTGCAATAAGAGCAGCATGCCCAAACACAAAGAAGTTAAAATTTTCTTTTTTATTCTCATTTCCCTATTCCCTGCTTAGTGTCTCCCCGTCAAAGGTCAGGGTGTACTCGATCTCATGCGGCTTGCTCATCGCTATTGTATCCGCAATCACCGTGATTGGCTCGTCAAAGGCTTCTATCGGTATTTCAAATACAGAATTGCCCTCTGTATTCATCGGCTCGTACCTCTCACCGTCCACCACCATATAATCATAGTTGGGACTGCCCCACTCGATGCGGGCAACAGCGATTCCGCTTTCTACCGTGAGAGCGGAGGGTGAGGTGATTCCCGTTTTCCCGCTGCCGCCCTCAAGCGACACCTCAATTGTATATGCCCCGTCCGCAAGCCCTGACGGACGTATCTTGGTGGTCTGCTCCTGCGATTTGGTATCGTCTGTCGTCTGATTTTGCGCCTTCGTGTCCGAGTCTGCCTGAGACCGTGACTCTTTATCGGCTGTCGTCGGCACGGGGTTTGAGACGCTGACCTTGTGGTCATACCACTTTCCCTTTGTTCCCAACAGCGCGAGGTCAAATTCCTCGCCCAACACGGGAACAGGCACATCAAAGCCATGTACCTCCTCGCTCATTCCGTCGCTGTATGTAACGGTATCTATCGTCGGCATCAGAATCTCCGCCCCGTCCGCCTTGGCGTCCTCCGCCAGTCCAAGATACAGGTTGACAATATTCTTGGACGCCAGCGAGATATGAAGCGTCATCTCTCCGTCCTTCACCGTCAGCGTTCCCTTCCCGTCACACGCCTCACTGACGTGAAACATACTGCTGTCCGTCTTGAAATCCACACTGTAAACGCCATCTTCCGGCAACGCGGCAGACGCAGCTTGCTGCGATGCAGCGGACTTGTCCTCGGGTGCTGCGGCGGGCGCATTCTCCTGCAGTGCGGCGGACTCCCCCTCCGTCAATGCGGCGGGCGCGTCCGCCTGCCCGCCACATGCGGACAGGCAGAGACAGGTGAACACCATACAGAGCCAAACCGATACCCATGATAAATTTTGTTTGATTCTTTTTTTATCTGCTGTCATCTTAATGTAATGCCTTTCTCTCAGCCTGCAGGTCTTTGGGACGCAGGCACAATATTTTATATCTCTTGAAACTGAAATGTAACGGCGATGCATACGAAATGAATTTCAATTCACTTTGGCGCTTACAAATCCTTGCACTGTCATATCGCCTACTCGCCTAGCACATCTGCCGTATGCTTTACATAAAGCTCCTGAATGGCGGCGATTCTGCCAAGACCGGCAATCTGTGTGTCCACGCTCTCGAATCTGCCTGACGCGTTAAACATGGAGAGCCATGAATCCTCATCTTCACCCGCCATATCATTGTTTGCGTGGTCTCCTGCAACCACCATCAACGGACGGAGAACCACCTTGGTGTAGCCTGCTTCCGCAATCGCCTCTATCACGGACTCACACTCCGTCTCCTCCGGCTCTCCCTCTACCGTTCCGATAAATACATTATCATAACCGAGAGCCTGCATTTGTGACTGCATCTGTGTATAGGAAACCTTTGCCGCGTGAGAGGTGCCATGCCCCAAGAATACAAATGCCACGCTGTCCTCCTTTGCCGCGTCCAAGCTGTCATATCCGGCTGTCTTGACTGCTTCCTGTGTAACGGCTGTCGCCACCGCTTCCTTATCCGCATTGATTACAGTCGCATCAGAACCCACCTCTCCAAGCAACGGCTCGGCTATTTTGATTGATTCAAACTTTCCCTCATATTCCGCCACCGCTTCCGTCAGCTCGTCATACTCCGCGCCATGCATCAAATGCGTCGGTTGGATCACAAGGTTTTTGACTTCGTTTGCAGACGCGCGCTCCAATGCCTGTTGCATATTGTCGATATATTCTCCGTCTCTCGCCTGCACATGGTTAATGATAATCTGTGCCGTAAAAGCCCTCCTGACTGCCCAATCAGGATAAGCGGCTGCAAGCGCGTCCTCAATCCCCTTGATATCCGTCGCGCGGCTGTCATTAAAGGACGTGCCAAAGCTGACTACCAATAGCTCATTCTCGCCAATCGCATCTTGATTGCGTGAATCGTCCAAGGAAGCGTCCCCTGTGTCTCTGCCAAAGTAATCTGGGTCAGCCTCCTCACCCTCAACAAGCTCCTTCTGCGCATCGGTCAGCGAATCCCACGCCGCCTTTGCCTCCGCGCACTGTGCGTCCGTCTCGTCCGTTCTCTGTTGAACATAAATCGCATCAATCAATGCCGCCACTCTGTCAGCCGCCGCCTGATCATCTGTTGCCTCGGCGGGCGTGTCAGCCGCCTGACTGGAAGCCGCGCTTTGTGACTCCACGGAGTCCCCTGTCATATTATTTGTCTCAGATACAGGCTTACTTCCGCAAGCCGTCAGTGCGGCGCATGAGAGAATCGCCATCAATGTTGTTGTCAATGCTTTCTTCACCTTTGTGTCCTCCTTGAGTATATTGTGAATATCTCAGGGAATCGAGCGGGGAAGCTTCCCAGTCCGCCGCGCGAACAGCCGATGCGCCGCTTCTATCGGCATGTCGGCATGTGCATAAAAAAATCCATATACGCACCTGTAAATGGACACACAATTTAACAAGGAAAAACGTATATGTCTCTCCCTGTCTGCTTGTACAGCCAATTACTCGTGGCTTGGAATCAACACTCCCGCTGCATTCGCGCACAGTCATCTGTTATGGCTTGGCGAATTGCCTGCGGGAATCGCTTTATTCCCGTACAGCGATAGGCAGGTCTCCTGACTCATAGTTCATCGCATAAACCGCCTTCCCGATTGCTCAGTGACGTAATTGGCTTACGCTCCCTAATTACAGTGACGAGTTCGTACAGGATTCACACCTGTTTCCCTTTTCACCGGACGCAAAATAATATACTTTGGTCTGACACCTATCGCTTTGATATTCAATTAAATCTGATTCTACCATTCAGGAAATAACATGTCAATCCCCTCTGTGGAAAACAGGCGGAGTCGGAATAACGGTTTGAGTCTTCACATGCGCAAATGTGGGGGAGGGGCGGTTATGGTGGGTTATGATGGGATACGATGGGGCGGCGGGAGAGGACTGGGAGGGGATTTGCGGGCGGGCTGCGGTTGGGGGTTTTCTAATAGTGCGGGGAGGGTTATTGCAATTTACGGGTCGGCTCTAAGGTGCATCCATGCACCTAGAGCCTGAAATGCGCATCCGTGCGCATTTCCCCCTGCTTTCTGAACGCACTATAAGAAAACGCTCCAACCTTCGCTAACGTCCGCAAATCCCCTCCCAGTCCTCTCCCGCCTCGGTATCCGCAGTTTTTCAATTTTTTATCTGAATGGATTCATGTATTTTATAAAATATAAATTATTTTGTTGTTACATATTGCAAAAATGTGTCATTATGATAGAATATGCTTGGGTGTTACCAAACGGGTAGCGGTTCGCCTTTCGCCGAAATGAGTACATTTTGAGAACTTCCATGCACGAAGGAGGGGATTACATATGGAAAATAAAAACGAAAGGTATGTTCCATTGGTGTTAGAAATTATTTTGGAGCTTGTCGGTATTGTAGTGACAGTCGTCAGCATCATCGTCACGATAATCAGTATACGGCAAACCAGAAGAAATGATAAACATCAAAAAAGCAACCGCGCTAGCCAAAGTTAGGTTGCTTTTTTGATACCTAATCAACTGAGGCGAACCGTTGCTTTACGGTAACACCTTTTCTACAAGATATCCTAGCACTTATCAACATTCATGTCAATAAATTCTGCGAAAATTAATTTCAAAAAAATCAATGCAAAAAAACAATTCCGCCAATCTAAAACCTTATCAGGTTAGCCAGTGGCTTTGCCACGATCTTGAACTTGACGGTCTTCATGCCGCCGTAGTCGCCCATTCCCTTGATGGTCACGGTGGCGGTGCCCT